>JBQTGY010000035.1:0-11338 GCA_052390415.1 Pseudomarimonas sp.
GATGGAGTACTTCGCCAGCAGCGCCACCGCGATGTCCACCCCAAGTGCCATCGCCACTTGCGCAGGCAGTGGCCACTTCGATCGCCGACCCATCAACAGGAACACTACTGCGAGCAGCAGGTAGACCAGGGACAGCCAGCGGGCTACGAGGGGATGCGTCAGGTTGACCAAGCCATCGAACGGACCGTGCGTAGCCAACACCAACATCGCGGCCTGCAGCACGCGATACAGGGTAAAAAAGTACAGTTCGCGTCGATGCGCCGCCTCAAGGCCGGTCGGGAGTGCAGTGCTTGGCGTCAAGGGCATTCAGGTCCGTTGCTTTTCTCCCTCCCCCGATGTTCGAGGAGGGCTGGAGAGGGGTTAGGAAGCAGGCTCGCTTCGCTGACACTCATGGCGGCCAAGATATTCAATGTTCAGATGAGACCGCTCGCCGTGAGTATTGGTGGTGATTCGCGCGAGTATAGTCGCCACGCACTGCCGAATTGCTTTTGCCTTTGCCCACTCGCTTGGCCACAATACGGGCTCTTGCGTGGTGCTCAAACGGCCGATCCACCCGGTGCCCAACTGGGTATTTGAGGGTCGGCCTTCTGGGTGTCGCGCGCTGCTGGTTTCGGCTTTGTCTCATTCACTCAAGGTGACCCATGAACTTCCACGAATACCAAGCGAAAGAATTGTTCGCTGAAGTCGGCATCCCGGTGCCTGCAGGTCGCGTTGCGCGCACGGTGGAGCAAGCGGTGGAAGCCGCCAAAGCCATGGGCGGTGAGATGTGGGTGGTTAAAGCGCAGATTCATGCTGGTGGTCGTGGCAAGGCCGGTGGCGTCAAGCTGGTGAAATCGCTCGACGGCGTCCGCGACGCAGCGGCAGCGCTGCTCGGCACGCGCATGGCGACCTATCAATCGGCGGGGGTGGCTTTGCCTATCGATTGCGTGCTGGTTACCGAGTGCAACGACATCGCCAAGGAGCTTTATTTGTCGATGCTGGTGGAACGCTCGACCAAGGCGATCACGTTCATCGCTTCATCGGAAGGCGGTGTCGAGATCGAGAAGGTCGCCGCAGAAACTCCGGACGCGATCCAGACCATTGAGGTCAATTTCGTGCAGGGCCTGCAGCCCTACCAATGCCGCAAGATGGGCTTTGCGATGGGCCTGAACGCCAAGCAGGCCAACCAGCTGACCAAGATCATGCTGGGCCTCTTCCGCTTGTTCAATGAGAAAGACCTGTCGCTGGTTGAACTGAACCCGCTCGCAATCCTGGGCTCGGGCGACTTGATCGCTCTCGACGGCAAGATCAATTCAGACGACAACGCTGGCTTCCGTCAGCCCAAGCTGGTGGCGATGCGTGATCGTGCGCAGGAAGACGAGTTGGAGGCGGAAGCAGCTGAACACGATCTCAACTACGTCACCATGGACGGCAACATCGGCTGCATGGTCAATGGTGCAGGTCTGGCGATGGCGACCATGGATGTCATCAAGTTGAACGGCGGCGAGCCGGCCAATTTCCTCGACGTGGGCGGTGGTGCGACGCGCGAGCGAGTGACGGAGGCGTTCAAGCTGATCCTGTCATCCGACAAGGTGAAGGCCATCTTGGTCAACATTTTCGGCGGCATCGTGCGTTGCGACATGATCGCCGAGGGCATCATCGCGGCGGTCAAGGATGTCGGCGTCAAGATTCCTGTGATTGTGCGGCTGGAAGGCACCAACGTCGACAAGGGCAAAGAACTGCTGAAGAACAGCGGGCTGGCGCTGATCCCGGCTGACGATCTGAACGACGGCGCACGCAAAGCCGTTGCGGCGATTGCCTGATCCCGTTGCCTGATCCAACTAGGAAGACACATCCATGAGCGTTCTGGTCAACAAATCCACCAAGGTCATCGTGCAGGGCTTCACCGGCCAGCAGGGCACGTTTCACGCCGAGCAGATGCTCGACTACGGCACCAAGGTCGTGGGGGGCGTGACACCGGGAAAGGGCGGCAGCGAGCACATCGGCTTGCCGGTTTTCAACACGGTGCAAGACGCGGTCGATGAGACCGGTGCCGACGCGACCGTCATTTATGTGCCGCCGGCGTTCGCCGCTGATGCAATTCTGGAAGCCGCCGATGCGGGCATCCGCGTCATCGTCGCCATCACCGAAGGCATTCCGGTGCTGGACATGCTGCGGGTCAAACACACGCTGGCTCACTACGACGATTGTTGGCTCATCGGCCCCAACTGCCCCGGCATCATCACGCCGGGCGAATGCAAGATCGGCATCATGCCTGGGCACATCCACAAGCCCGGTCGCGTCGGCATCGTCAGCCGCTCCGGCACCTTGACCTACGAGGCCGTGCACCAGACCACGCAAGCCGGCCTTGGGCAATCCACGTGCATCGGAATCGGTGGTGATCCCATCAATGGCTTGAATTTCATCGATTGCCTGCAGATGTTTCAGGACGATCCGCAAACCGAAGGCATCATCATGGTCGGTGAGATCGGTGGCAGCGCCGAAGAAGAAGCTGCCGAGTTCATTACCGAATATGTCACCAAACCTGTCGTCGGATTCATCGCCGGTGCGTCTGCGCCAGCCGGCAAGCGCATGGGCCACGCGGGCGCGATCGCGTCTGGCGGCAAGGGTACGGCCGCGGGCAAGTTTGCGGCGCTCGAAGCCGCAGGGGTGACCACGGTGCGGTCCCCCGCTGATCTTGGCAAGGCGCTGTTTGCATTGATGCAGGGCAAGTAGGTGGGTGGCGCGGCCGCCCATGCGGCCAGCGCTGCTTGACTCGCCCCGCGATCTGGCAAACAGATTTGTGTTGAGCTGACCGGGCGAAGTGAAAGCGAGCGCTTGGCTCGCAAACCTGCTCGGCGGCTGGCGGGCAGACGCTCTACCCCGCAGTTGCGAATCTGAAGCAAGCAGCGGGTTACAATGCCGCCCGACGTCACCCGTTCGCACCGCGATTCGGTTTCTGATGCCCAGCGGAGAGATGGCCGAGCGGTTTAAGGCAGCAGTCTTGAAAACTGCCGTGGGTTAACGCCCACCGTGGGTTCGAATCCCACTCTCTCCGCCACTTTGCGCCCAAATGATCGGCCTGGTCGCCGGCGCGCTCTGCGTGTCTGGCCGCCATGAGGGCAACGGCGTGAGCAAAAGTTTGCCGGCGGGCGATAGGTTGCGGCGTCGCCGCCTCATGCAAATCGTGCCGGGCGATCATCGTACTCAAGTTGCAGCCGATGGCTGAGCTTTGAAACTCGGCCGTCGCGCGCGATGACCTGGGCGTGGATAGTAAATACGCCCCATCCGGAAGCATTCAGCTTGAACTGACTGGGGCGATGACAAACGGTGCGCTGTGGATTCGGAAACGTGGGGTGCAGTTGGTATTCAACGCGCTCGATACCATCCAGCGCCTCTGCGCTGCCGGCAATCCAGATGCTCCATGTCCACCAGTCGTCGCCGTCGTAGTGGGAGTCCTGGGCGATGCGCAGGCTCACGTTCGAATCGGTTTCCATCGCGAAGTTTTCCTCCAGGCGGCGAAGGGAGGGCAGCAGACGCTGCCCACGTGCGAGCCTTGGCTCAAGCGTGGGCTGCACCGCCAAAACGGATGCCTTTGGTCCCCATTACAGGATCAAGTGTCACCAGAGGGCGACAGTTCGCACCCCTGAGCCGCGTCAACGAGCACCCCGAGTGCACAGCCACCATCCACGCGCAGCAGAGGTTGGCGGGCCAGCCTCGATGGTGCTCTTTCGCCCTCGCAAGTGTTGTTTCGGCGATGCCTTTAGAACATTTCCGAACTATCCGGTTGATCGGGTTCGCTGGCATCGCGTGAGCGTATGTGGTCCCCCGTGATCATCGCTGTGTAAGGCTGGCCAGGGCCGACCATGGGGTAAACGCAGGCTTCGGTATCGATGATGACTTCGAGGAATGCCGGGCCTTTGAAGGCGATGAACTCGGCAATGACGCGCTCGACGTCGGCCTTGCGATCCAACCGCACCGCGTACTCGAAACCATCAGCTTGGGCGGCCTTGATGAAGTCTTTCTTGTGCAATGACTTGTCACTGCCGGAGAGGCGGCCCTTGAAGAACAATTTCTGCCACTGCCTGACCATGCCGTCGCCGAAATTGTTCAGCACCACGACCTTCACTGGCAGGTTGTAGGTGGTCACCGTTTCCAGTTCACCGATGTTCATGCGGATCGAGGCATCGCCATCGATGTCGATGACCAAGCGTTCCGGATGGGCAAATTGCGCACCGATCGCGGCTGGCAGTCCGAAGCCCATGGTGCCCATGCTGCCCGAGGTCAGCCACAGCCTTGGTTCGCGAAAATCAAAGTATTGTGCCGCCCACATCTGATGCTGGCCGACGCCAGTGCTGATGATGGCCTCGCCACGCGTGAGTCGGTTGATCTCTTCGATCACGTAGTAAGGCTGGATGAGATCGCTGTCGCGATCAAAGTTCATCGCGTAGGTTTGCTTCAACACGGCCAAGTGCGCGTGCCATTCGGTGTAGTCGGGTTGTAATCCCTCGGCGCGACCGTATTGGGTGATGACCCGCAGCGCTTCGTCGAGCTGGCCGACGTGGCTCCAGTCGGCAAAGCGCACTTTGTGAATCTCGGCGCGATCAATATCGAAGTGGGCGATGCGACGCGCATTGCGTGCAAAGTTTGCCGGGTCGCCGGCCACGCGATCATCGAACCGTGCGCCCACCGCGATGATGAAGTCGGCGTCATCCACCGCATAGTTGGCATACGCCGCGCCGTGCATTCCAAGCATGTGCATCGACAACGGCTGTGTCGTATCGACTGCGCCAATGCCCATCAAGGTGGTGACCGCCGGAATCCCGAAGGCTTCGGCGAACTCACGCAGTGCAGCGGAGGCCTCGCCGTTGACGACGCCGCCGCCCGCATAGATCAAAGGCCGCTTGGAGGCGCGCAACAGGTCGATGAAATCGCGGGCTTCCTCCGCTTCGATCTGCGCATTGTTGACAGCGAACAGTCGCCGCCGATAACCCGGGACAGGCAGCTTGCCTTCGCCGCGAAATTCGCCGATCCAGTTCTGCACGTCCTTGGGCACATCGATCACGACCGGGCCGGGTCGGCCGGTGCGCGCGATCTCGAAGGCGGTGCGCACGGTGGCCTCCAGCTTGCTCGCATCGGTCACGAGGAAGATGTGTTTGGCGACCGAGCCCATCAAGGCGGGCACCGGTGCCTCTTGAAACGCGTCGGTGCCGATGGCAGCAGTAGGCACCTGTCCGCAGATCACCACCAGCGGGATGGAGTCAGCCATGCAATCGCGAATCGGGGTGACCGTGTTGGTGGCACCGGGACCAGACGTGACGATGGCCACACCGACGCGGCCGCTGGCGCGCGAATAACCGGCGGCCATGAAGCCCGCACCTTGTTCGTTGGCCGGCACGATCAGCGGCATTTGCGCGCAACCGAGTTCGGCTTGGGCCTGGTTGTGCAGAAACACCGCATCGTAGGTTGGCAAAATCGCGCCACCCGAATAGCCAAAAATCGTCGTCGTACCCTCGTCCGCGAGCACTTGCACAATCATTTGCGCGCCGCTCATGCGGGTGCCGGCCAAAGGGTGTGCGCGTGACGTGCTGGCGGTGTCGCGAGTCATGGTCTTGGGCTCAAGCAAAGTGAAGAGGAAGTAGGAAGCTTCTTTTTAGAGACTTGAACCTAGAAAAGCGAGCAGTTTGTTGCATTGCACCAGTTGCGACAGAAAAGTCGCTTGGGACACGTTTCGCGCCGACCCATGAATCGTCTACGCTTGCGGCGAGGGAGATTGCGGCACAACCTTTGGGGACTCATGCGCCACATCATTGCTGTTTCACTGCAAAACGAAGCTGGCGCGTTGACGCGCGTCGCTGGCCTGTTCTCCACCCGTGGCTACAACATCGAGTCGCTATCGGTGGCGGCCACCGAGGCTGCCGATATTTCGCGCATCACCTTGGTGACCAAGGGCTCGGACGCGGTCATCGCACAAATTCTCAATCAGCTGAGCAAGCTGATTGACGTCGTCGAAGTGGTCGACATGACCTTGGGCGAGCATATCGAGCGCGAGCTGGCGGTGCTCAAGCTAAAGGTGCCTGAACAGCAAGCCGATGCCGTTCGCGGCTATGTGCTGCGCGGCGGCGGGCGAGTGCTGTTCGCCGAGCGTGGTCAGTTCATTGTCGAATTGACCGCCAGCGAATCGGAGATCAACAGCTTTATTGCCGATCTGGCCAGTGGTGCCGAGTTGCTGGAAGTGGTGCGCTCGGGGGCGTTGGGGATTGCGGTTTAGTTTGGGTGGCTGTGTTGGCATCTGGGAGTGAAATCCAAGCGCCGTCTACTCGTCCAGCGAGGTAGGGTGCGTCTTGACGCACCGGCTTCGGTTCAAGCCAAGTGCTGGTGCGTCAAGACGCACCCTATGGCATGTTTGTGAGTGGCGGAAGCCGCGATTTGGTCCGGTGACGAAGAGCATCGCGGCTTCCGCCGCTCCCACAGGTCCCGCATTCATGCGAGTGTTCATGGGTAGGTAGCGACGCCTATCCTGAGGTAACGAAGGGGACATCACCACGAACGGCGTCAGTGAACAGCCTTGGGTTTAGCGTGGGCGTTCGTGTGCGTATCCGCGAGCGGGAAGATGGCAAGCGCCGACTATCCGCCTAGCAAAAACCCGACCACCAAGTTTCGGCCTTCCTGCACCAGCAAGTGATACGTGCGTGCCGCGGCGGCGTTGTCCATTACCTCAATGCCGATCTGCCTTCGCAGGAAGGCCGCCATCACGGCTTGCGGCGGAAATTGCTGCCGTGAGCCGGTGCCCAGCAGAACCAGCTCAGGCGTGAGGGCAAGAACGACGTCGATGGCGCTGTCATCGATCTGTTCGACGCTGCGAGGCGACCAGTCGGAGATCAGTTGCGTTGGCGTCAACAGAAAGCTGCTGGAAAGAGACTTGTCTTCCACGCCGATTGCATCGGCGCGCACCCAGCGCACTCTCAACAAGCCTTCAGGGCGATGCTCGATGAGGCTCATCGGTGCAACACGCTCAACGTCAGCGCGGCAGCTCGATCTGCGGCTTCAGCGGATTGTGCCGATACGCCACGGCGATGTTGCCGATGCGCTGCACCACAATGGCGTCGACGCGGGCGAACAGGTCAACGATGGACTGATCGCGCGAGTCTCGATCTTCGGCGGCAACCTTGACCTTGATCAGTTCGTGATGCGCCAGCGCGAGGTCCAATTCAGCCACCAGCGAGTCGGTCACGCCCTTGGCGCCGACCATGACCACCGGCTTCAAACCGTGGGCGAGACTGCGCAAGTAGCGCTTCTGATTGGAGGTAAGCGATGCAGGCATGACGGCTGGAACAGGGCGATTGCGGGGCGCAAGGGTATCATGCGCGTCCAATACGACCGCCCGGTGCGGCGCAGGCAACGTCAATGACACGCAGCAAATCCAGTCGGGCATGGTTGAAAGAGCATTTCGCCGACCCCTTCGTGAAACGTGCCCAAGCCGAAGGCATGCGCTCGCGGGCTGCCTACAAGTTGGAAGAGTTGATTGAAAAGGATCGTTTGCTGAAGCCAGGCATGACCGTGGTCGATCTCGGCGCAGCACCCGGCGGCTGGTCGCAGGTGGCCCGGCGCATGTTGGGCGACTCGGGCAGGGTGCTGGCGCTGGATATTCTTGAGATGCCACCGATTGCCGGTGTTGATTTCGTTCACGGCGATTTCGGTGAGGCTGAGGCATTGTCGCGGCTGGAAGTACTGCTGGGCGCGGCGCAAGCCGATCTTGTGCTTTCCGATATGGCACCCAATATGACCGGAGTGGCCTCGGTGGATCAGGCTCGCGCGATGAATCTGATTGAACTGGCGCGTGATTTTGCGCAACAGCATTTGCGGCCCGGAGGCAATTTTCTGCTCAAATTGTTTCAGGGCGTGGGTTCTGATGCGTTTCTGCTCGATCTGCGTAAGCGCTATGAGAAAGTGCAAGTGCGCAAACCCAAGGCATCGCGACTGCGCTCGTCCGAGGTGTACGTGCTGGCGACCAACAAGCGTCTGGCTCCAAAGTGATGTTTAGAGCTGTCTGAGGTTTCTGAATTTGCTGCATTGCTGAATGCGCATAACAAGGGTATTCGATGAACGATTTGGCCAAGAACTTGCTGCTGTGGGTGGTGATCGCGGTGGTGCTGCTGGGCGTGTTCAACAGCTTCCAGCCGCGTAGCGCCGGCAGCCAACGGCTGGACTACGATGACTTCATCGAACAGGTGAAGGCCGACGCGGTCGCGCGCGTGGTCATCGAAGAGGATCGGGTGACGATCCGCGGTGAGCGCAAGGACGGCAGCAAGTTCGACACCATCAATCCGGGTGATCGCGATCTGGTCAACGACCTGTTGAATCACAAGGTGGCGATTGATCAGAAGGAGCCGGCACCGCCGTACTCGATCACGTACATCATCGTCAGCATGCTGCCGTACCTGATTTTCATCGGCATCTTCATCTTTTTCATGCGCCAGCTGCAGTCCGGGGGCGGTGGCCGCGGCGCGATGAGTTTTGGACGTTCGCGCGCCAAGCTGTTGTCAGAAGACCAGATCAAGGTGACGTTTGCTGACGTGGCGGGTTGTGACGAAGCCAAGGAAGAAGTCAGCGAACTGGTCGAATTCCTGCGCGATCCAGGCCGTTTCCAGAAGCTGGGCGGCAAGATTCCGCGTGGCGTGCTGATGGTCGGATCGCCGGGTACCGGCAAGACCTTGCTCGCCAAGGCGATTGCAGGCGAAGCCAAAGTGCCGTTCTTCTCGATTTCAGGGTCCGACTTTGTCGAAATGTTTGTCGGCGTCGGCGCATCGCGCGTGCGCGACATGTTCGAACAGGCCAAGAAGCAAGCGCCCTGCATCATCTTCATCGACGAAATCGATGCGGTCGGTCGGCATCGTGGCGCCGGCTTGGGTGGCGGGCACGACGAACGCGAGCAGACCTTGAACCAGTTGTTGGTCGAGATGGACGGCTTTGAAGGCTCGGAAGGCATCATCGTTGTCGCAGCGACCAATCGTCCCGACGTGCTGGACCCGGCCTTGCTGCGGCCGGGCCGTTTCGATCGTCAGGTCGTGGTCGGCCTGCCGGACGTGAAGGGTCGCGAGCAGATTCTGAAAGTGCACATGCGCAAAGTACCGTTGGCCGATGACGTGATTCCGATGACGATCGCGCGCGGCACGCCGGGCTTCTCGGGCGCTGACTTGGCCAATCTGGTGAATGAGGCGGCGTTGTTTGCGGCCCGTGAGAACGCCAAGGAAGTGCAGATGGAGCACTTCGACAAGGCGCGCGACAAGATCATGATGGGTGCCGAGCGGCGCTCGATGGCAATGAGCGAGGACGAGAAGAAGCTCACCGCGTATCACGAGGCCGGACACGCCATCGTCGGTCGCATGGTTCCCGAGCATGACCCGGTCTACAAGGTCACCATCATTCCGCGTGGGCGTGCTCTGGGCGTCACCATGTATCTGCCCGAGGGCGACCGCTACAGCTACAACCGCACGTATATCGAGAGCCATCTGTGCTCGCTGTATGGCGGGCGCGTGGCTGAGGAATTGATTTTTGGTGCCGACAAGGTGACCACGGGTGCCTCCAACGACATTGAGCGCGCCACCAAGATGGCCCGCAACATGGTCACCAAATGGGGCTTGTCGGATGAAATGGGTCCGATTGCTTACGGCAGTGAGGAAGATGAGGTTTTCCTCGGACGCTCGGTCACCCAGCACAAGAATGTTGCCGACGAGACCGCTCGCAAGATTGACGAAGTGATTCGCGAGATTCTGGATCGTGCGTATCAGCGCACGCGCCAGATCCTCAGCGAGAACCTCGACAAACTGCACGTGATGGCAGATACCTTGTTGCTATATGAAACCATCGACGCGGTGCAGATCGACGCCATCATGGCCGGCCTGCCACCTGAGCCACCATCCAACTGGACCGAAAAGCCGCGATTGGACGCAGCGGGTGATGGCAAGAAGGGTTCTGGCCCGAGCCCGATTGGTGGACCGGCTGCGCAGACCTGAGCGTAGTCTCGAGAGCAGCTTGGCGAGCGGGCATCTCGCTGCCACGCTGAATCTGAAATTGGGCCTGACTCGCATGGCACTAACCACAGGCAGAGAGGCACTATTTCCCAGCCGATTCAGCCCACTGCGTCATTCCCGCGAAGGCGGGAATCCAGTGTCTCTCGCACTTGCCAACCAGCCAAAGTCACTGCAGCCCCGCTTTCGCGGGGATGACGAGCGCTACTAATCGTGTTTTCCACCACACCTGAAATCGATTGTGGCGGTCGTAGAATCATCCTCGACCGTCCGCGCGTTGTGGGAATAGTCAATGTCACCCCGGATTCGTTCTCCGACGGAGGCCAGTTTGCGCAGGTCGACGCGGCCGTCGCGCACGGCTTGCAGTTGGTTGCCGATGGCGCGGACGCGCTGGATATTGGCGGCGAGTCGACTCGACCCAACGCCATTGGGGTGGCTGTCGATGAAGAATTGCGCCGCGTCATTCCGGTGATCGAGCGCTTGGCAGCGCTCACCGAGGTGCCGATCTGGGTCGATACCTCCAAACCCGAAGTGATGCGCGCGGCGGTCACAGCAGGTGCCGGCCTGATAAACGACGTGTTTGCGCTGCGCCGCGAAGGCGCGCTGGATGCGGCGGCGGAACTTGGCGTGCCGGTGTGCCTGATGCACATGCAGGGCGAGCCGCACAGCATGCAGGCGAATCCGGTGTACGACGATGTCGTGGCTGACGTGCATCGCTTTCTTGCCGAGCGCATGTTCGCCTGTGAAATGAGTGGCATCCGCAAGCAGCGCCTGCTCATCGACCCTGGATTCGGCTTCGGCAAGACGCTGGAACACAATCTGCGCCTGCTCGCCGAGCTTGGCCGTTTCGTTGATCTAGGTGTGCCGATACTTGCCGGACTGTCGCGCAAAGCGATGATCGGGACCCTTACTGGGCGCTCGTTGGATCAGCGCGCGGTCGGTTCAGCAGCGGCGGCGATGATGGCGGCGCAGAACGGCGCGATGTTGCTGCGCGTGCACGATGTGGTGGCGACGCGCGATGCGCTGGCTGTGTGGGAAGGCGTGCGAGGCTATCGTCGCGCGCCTGCCGTCATCGCCAAAGCCAGTCCGCGCTGGCCAGATGACGAATAGCTGAAGCGCCGGAAGGGAGGGCCGCTCTCCTGCGCGGCTGCTCTAGCGCCGGAGTTGGAAAGCGGCGCCGCGGGAGCGGCGCCCTCCAACAGCTAGCCCGGACATTTCATGAGGGGGCGCGAGTGATCACGTTCGGCGGCTTCGCCGCTACGCGGGGCTGTTGCCCCGAGCGGATTTGCGGCCAGCGCAAGGCGCGCCGAGTCGGAATGGTGGGCCCA
>JBQTGY010000036.1:0-27822 GCA_052390415.1 Pseudomarimonas sp.
GTTCAAACCAAGTGCCGGTGCGTCAAGACGCACCCTACGTTCTCCGCCCCTCTGCGTTGAAAGCGTTTGCACTTTTTTCAGCTTGCATCGCCTACGACAGATACCCACCATCCACCGCAAACGCGCCGCCAGTGATATAGCTGGCACCCGGCGACAACAAAAAACCCACCAAGGGCGCAATCTCATTCGGCTGGGCGACGCGGGCCAGGGGGATCAGTCGCAACATCATGTCGAGGATTTTCGGGTTGCCGGTCAGCGCCGAGGCGAACTTGGTTTCGGTCAGGCCGGGCAGCACCGCATTCACGCGAATGTTGGCGGCGGCCAATTCCTTGGCAAAACCTTCGGTCATGTTGACAATTCCGGCCTTGGTCATCGAGTACACCAATTGGCCCGGCGCGGCGCGCTGAGCATTGACCGAGGCGATATTGACAATGGCGCCACCGCCTTTGGCCTGCATGCGTTTGGCCGCTTGCACCGTGCTCCAGAAATAGCCGCGCAAATTGACCTCGACGGTCTTGTCGAAGGCGGCCAGATCCATCGCCAAGGCGGGGCCGAAGTAAGGATTGGCGGCAGCGTTGTTGACAAGCAAGTCGGGCGCGCGGCCATCGCCATCCAGCGCGTCGAACAATGCCTCGATGCTGGCCGCATCTCCCACGTGCATGGCGCGGGCCTCAGCGGTCCCTCCCGCATCGCGAATCGCTTGGGCGACGGCCTCGCAACTCTCGATCTTGCGGCTGCTGCACACCACGTGCGCGCCTTGCGCCGCAAGAAGTTTGGCAATCGCCTCACCAATGCCACGCGAGGCACCGCTGACCAACGCGGTTTTGCCGGTGAGGTCGAGCAGGGATTGAGCAGGTTCAAGCATTGAGCGCTCCATACGGGCTGGTATTCTCAGGCGAGACTATCACGCAGACGGACGCGTTCATGACCCCTCGCAGAGTGTTGATTACCGGTGCCGGCAGCGGTTTGGGACAAGCCTTGGCGATGCGCTACGCCAATGCCGGCGACCGCGTCGCCTGCGTGGACTTGAGCGTCGACCGCGCCGAAGTGACCAGCGGCAAGCTGCCTGGCAGCGGCCATCTGGCACTGGCCGCCGACGTGGGCAGTGATCAGGCGATGGAATCACTGTTTGCTGATGTGCAAGCGTTATGGGGTGGCGTCGATGTGCTGATCAACAACGCCGGCATTGCCTCCGGCGGGTCGATGGTGGAAACCACCATGGCCGAGTGGCGGCAGTTGCTGGAGATCGACTTGCTGAGTGTGGTGCGCGGCTGTCGCTTGTTTCTGCCCGGAATGGTGCGGCAAGGCAGCGGTCAGATACTCAGCACCGCCAGTTTCGCCGGCCTCGCGGGCGCACCTGGCATGATGACTTACGGCGTGGCCAAAGCCGCCGTGGTCGCGCTGTCGGAACAACTTCGCGCGGAGGTGCATGCGCAGGGCATCAAGGTTGGCGTGATCTGTCCGAGCTTTTTCCGCACCAATCTGATCGATACCGCGATTGGCAGCGAGCAGGTCAAGAAGCTGGCCCTGCGGCTGATGGATACCTCGCCCGATACCTTGGATAGCGTCGCCGACAGCGTGTTTGCGGCCGCCGCGCGCGGTGAATTCCTGATCTTGCCGACCAAGCGCGAACCGATGCGCTGGCGGCTCAAGCGCTGGTTCCCGAATTTCTATTTCAAGCAGATTCTTAAACTGGTGCCGCGTGAAACCGCGCGGGCAAACGCATGAGTCCCCGTCGCAAAGCGTCACCCGCAGCTATCCCCGGCAGCGAGACCAGCGGCGATGTGCGCAGGCCGTGGATGATATACGGCGCCAACGGCTACACCGGCGCCATGGCCGCACGTGAAGCCGTTGCACGTGGTATGCAGCCGATACTTGCCGGCCGCAATGAGTTGCCAATTGCCGCACTGGCGTCTGAACTTGGCCTGCAACATCGCATTTTCGATTTGACCGACGCCGCCGCGAGTGCCGCTGGCCTGCTCGGCATGGGAACCGTGCTGCACTGCGCCGGTCCATTTTCGGCCACCGCCAAGCCGATGCTCGAAGCCTGTCTGGCCAACCGCACGCATTACCTCGATATCACCGGCGAGATCGACGTATTCGCGCTCGCCCATCGCCGCCATCAGCGGGCATTGGATGCGGGCATCGTGGTCTTGCCTGGCGCGGGATTCGATGTGGTGCCCACTGACTGCATGGCCGCACAACTCAAGCGTGAGATGCCCGAGGCCACTTCGCTGGTGCTGGCCTTCGAGGCCGGCGGAGGACCCAGCCCCGGCACCGCCAAGACCTCGCTGGAAGGCCTCGGCGCAGGCGGCCGCGCGCGCATCGGCGGCGTGCTGAAGAAAGTGCCGCTGGCGTGGAAGGTGCGCTTCTTCGAGCGCGACGGCGAACAGCGAATGGCGATGACGATTCCGTGGGGCGATGTGTACACCGCCTTTGTCAGCACCGGCATCCCCAACATCGAAGTGTTCATGTGCGTGTCACCGGCCACGGTCAAGAACCTGCGGCGGCTACGCTGGTTTTCGCCGGTGTTGGGAATCGCACCGGTGCAGGCCCTGCTCAAGCGCGGCGTGGAAAAGAAAATCCCCGGCCCCTCCGAGGCCACCCGCGCCAAAACGGGCTGCGTGGTCTGGGGCGAAGCTACCGATGCCGAAGGCCACACCCTGCGCCGGCGCATGCGCACGCCAAACGGCTACGCACTGACGGTGACTGCCTCGCTCGGCATCGTCGAGCGTCTGCTGCGTGATCCGCCTGCGCAGGGCGGCTACTACACACCTTCGATGCTGATGGGAGCGGACTATGTGCTCAGTTTGCCGGGTGTACGTCTCGGCTGAAAAAGTTGCGTGCCGGCGCGCCGAGTTTTCCCGTCAGCGATAGCCTGTGGGAAGACCAACTTCTGGGCATAAGTGGGAGGTAGCGCAGCGAAGGCGTGGCTGCGAAGCGGCCCAACGGCGGAAGCCGCGATTGCATTCTGTGATGCAGAGCATCGCGGCTCCCACCGCTCCCCACAAAGATGCCATAGGGTGCGTCTTGACGCACCAGCACTTGGCTTGAACCGAAGCCGGTGCGTCAAGACGCACCCTACCTCGGCACTGCTTCGACTCAACGCTACGGTCCGCGACCAACACTGAATGGATAATTCTTGCCCGCTGAAAAGACAGTTGCTCCCACACGTGACTACGCCAACTTGTGCTCATGGGTGAGCATCGAAGGCCCTCCCTGTACTCGCAGTTTGGGGGTGGCCTTCGACATGCGGCAGACATACCCTGGTTCGAGGCAGCCAAGGCCAAGACCGTCCGGGTATCGACGATCGCGCTTTTGACTGCACCAAGTCGCGAGTAGCGTTGCGCAAATGTTTTCTGTTCTGCCTTCATCCCATTCAACCAGGAGCTTCACCATGCGTAGCGCGTTTCTTGCGGTGGGACTGCTGCTGCTGATCGGCGGCGGCCTGCTGGTCGGCGGCGTCATCAATTTGGGCGGCAGCAATGAAGTCATAAGACTCGGCGACACCGCCATCGACGTCAGCCGCGAAGGCATCAGGGTCAGTGATCGCGGCGAGAGCAATCGCAATCTGGGGATAGTGCTGATGGTGATTGGTGGGATTGGGGTGGTGGTCGGGGCGGTCAAGCGCAAGTAAGACTTGCAGCCGTCGCTGGCATCGCTCCAAGAAGGGCCAGGCAGCCTTAAGCCTGCGGCAGCAGCACGGACGCTGGCACTCGCGTGTGTGGTGTAATTGGGGAGTATGCCGCCTGCGTCGAAGTGCCGATTTGGCATGCCTGAGCGCGAGGCGACAGAGACCTTTGGGGGTCATATGGTCGCAATCAAGGGCAGCACTGTTTCGCCTCGGGCAGCGGCGACGCCGGTGGCGCGGAACTTGGGCGCTTCAGAGTTCACCTTGTGGTCGGCGGCCTGCATCCTGGCCTTGCTTTTCGGCTCTGCGGGTCAGCCCGTGGCGGCGCAGGGGCTGGAGCCGTTGACGGATGCGGTGCAGGTGGCGGCGGGTGGAGATCACACCTGCGCGCTGACCACGGGCGGCGGGGTGAAATGCTGGGGCGACAACTTGCTTGGCCAACTCGGCGATGGCAGCCGCACGACTCGCGTATCCCCGGTAGACGTGTCAGGGCTCGGTAGCGGCGTCGCTGCGATCAGCGCGGACGCTGGTCACACCTGCGCGCTGAGCACCGGCGGCGGGTTGAAATGCTGGGGCGACAACTCCTTTGGCCAACTCGGCGATGGCAGCAACACGCAGCGCCTCACCCCGGCAGACGTGGCGGGCTTGGGCAGCGGCGTCGCGGCAATCAGCGTGGGCGCCGAGCACACCTGCGCGCTTACCACCGGTGGTGGGGTGAAATGCTGGGGTGCCAATTTCGCGGGTCAACTGGGCGATGGCAGCCGCACGCGGCGCCCCACTCCGGTAGACGTGTCGGGCCTGAGCAGCGGCGTCGCCGCGATCAGCGCAGGCTTTTGGCACACCTGCGCGTTGACCACTGGCGGCGGAGTGAAATGCTGGGGCAACAACATACATGGCCAACTCGGCGATGGCAGCAGCACGGAGCGCCTCACTGCGGTAGACGTGTCGGGTCTGGGCAACGGCGTCGCCGCGATCAGCGCAGGCGCTTTGCATACGTGTGCGCTGTCCACCGGCGGTGGGGTGAAATGCTGGGGCTACAATAACGTTGGCCAACTCGGCGATGGCAGCAACACGAATCGTCTCGCTCCGGCAGACGTGTCAGGCCTCGGCAGCGGCGTCGCCGAGATAAGCACGGGCGAAGGGCACACCTGTGCGCTGACCACAGGTGGTGGGGTGAAATGCTGGGGCGACAACCTCGATGGCCAACTCGGCGACGGCAACAGCAGCTCGCGGCGCAGCACACCGGTAGACGTTTCGGACCTGAGCAGCGGCGTCGCCGCAATCAGCGCGGGCGATAGTCACACCTGCGCGCAGACCACCAGCGGCGGGGTGAAATGCTGGGGCGGCAAATGCGATGGCCAACTCGGCGATGGCAGCCGAACGCAGCGCCTCACCGCGGTAGCCGTGTCGGGCCTGGCCAGCGGCGTCGACGCGATCAGCGCAGGCGGTAGTCACACCTGCGCGCTGACCACAGGCGGTGGGGTGAAATGCTGGGGCGAAAATGTCTATGGCCAACTCGGCGATGGCAGCAGCACGACTCGCGTCACCCCGGTAGACGTGGCGGGCCTGGGCAGCGACGTCGCCGCGATCAGCGCGGGCTTTAGGCACACCTGCGCTCTGACCAGGGCCGGTGGGCTGAAATGTTGGGGCGGCAACTTCAATGGCGAACTCGGCGATGGCAGCCGCACGGATCGCCTCACCCCGGTAGACGTGGCGGGCCTGGGCAGCGGCGTCGCCGCGATCAGCACAGGCACTGCACACACCTGCGCGCTGACCACCGCCGGCGGGATGAAATGCTGGGGCGGCAATTCCAGTGGCGTACTCGGCGATGGCAGCAGCACGACTCGCGTCACCCCGGTAGACGTGGCGGGCCTGAGCAGCGGCGTCGCCGCGATCAGTGTGGGCGGCAGTCACACCTGCGCGCTGACCGCCGGCGGTGGGGTGAAATGTTGGGGCAACAATTTCTATGGCCAACTCGGCGATGGAACCACCACCACTCGCCTCACTGCGGTGGACGTGGCGGGCTTGGGCAGCGGCGTCGCCGCGATCAGCGCAGGCTCGTTTCACACCTGCGCGCTGATCACCGGCGGTGGGGTGAAATGCTGGGGCGAAAACGCCTCTGGCCGAGTCGGCGATGGCAGCAACACGCATCGCCTCACCCCGGTAGACGTGTCGGGTCTGGGCAGCGGCGTCGCCGCGATCCGCGCGGGTGGAGCTCACACTTGCGCGCTCACCTTGGGCGGTGGGGTGAAATGCTGGGGCGAAAATTTCAAGGGCCAACTGGGCGACGGCAGCAGGATGAATCGTCTCACCCCGGTAGACGTGTCGGGCCTAGGCAGCGGCATCGCCGCGATCAGCGTGGGTTTTGAACACACCTGCGCGCTGACCACGGGCGATTCTGCGACGTGCTGGGGTTCGGACGAGTCCGGTCAGATTGGCGACGGCGGCCGTAACTACGGCATCTCGGCCGCGGTCCTCATCGATAAGTCGCAGTCCCAGATCGCGTCCGCCAGCACCGGCGGGAACGCCGGCAGCGGCGCGGCGGTCAGCGATGCGATGGGTCGCTTCACGGTATTCGAGTCATCGGCGAGCAACCTCGTTCTGGGCGATGGGAACAACGCCATCGACATCTTCCGTCGCGATGCCTCAACCGGCGCAGTCCTGCGCGTGAGCGTCGCCGATGACGATTCGGAAATCAGTGGTCCTTCGATCGAGCCCTCAGTATCGGCCGAGGGTCAGTGGGTGGTGTTTGTTGCGGCGGATAGCGCGGTCGGCAAGCTCAGCGGTGAATCTGCATCGGCGCGCAAGCAACGCAGCAAGGGCGGCACCCACGGCATCTTTCTGCGCAATTTGCTGACCGGTTCAACGCGACGGGTAGGCACGGCACTGGCTGGTGGCACCGGCACGCAGCCAGTGATCGCGCCGCAAGGCGGTTCGATTGCTTTCACTGGTCTGCCGACAGTGCCCGGTCAGGGCACGCCCGGAATCAGCACCATCTTCGTTGTGCCCTTGCAGCGGATGGGTAACGAGCTGCTGCCGGGGATTCCCTTGTGCGTGTTGTGCGCGCCGCCGTCAAAAGCGCTCAGCCAGTCGCCCAGCCGCAGCCCGGTACTTTCTGCCGATGGCCGCTGGTTGGCGTTTGTGTCGGAGGCGACGAATGTGGCCGGGCTGGTCAAGGGTTGTCCGCAGGCGAGTTCGCAGATCGTGTTGCGCAACTTGGTCACCGGCAGCACCGTCTCCGCCAGTTCGCCCTCCAATCCCAACCAATGCAGCAGCGGCGGCGCACAGAATCCGAGCATCGACTGGGCGGGTGGCGCGGTGGTGTTTGAATCCACCCTGCCGCTGGATACGGACGACCGCAATGGCTTCTCCGACATCTACCGCTTTGATGCGACAACGGGCGAACACGAGCGCGTCAGCACCGATCCGAGCACCGGCCACGATGGGCTGGACGCGAGTTCCAAGCCGCGCATTTCCGGCGATGGCAAGGTGGTGACCTTCCAGTCGCTGGCCAAGAACATCGAGTCCAGCGAACCGGACAACAACGAGACCAATGACATCTTGGTGCGCAACGTCGAAACCGCCACGATGCGCCGGGTCAGCCGCAATCGTCGTGGTGACCAAGGCAATGATACGAGTGACGGCGCGGCCTTGAGTTGGGATGGTGCCGCGGTGGTGTTTGCTTCAAGCGCAAACAATCTGATTTTGAACCCGCTGACCGGCAGCTCCAGCGACAGCAACAACGCCAGCGACGTGTTCCAGACCGCCAACCCGCTGGTGCCGATCAGAAAGACCGGGACGTGGTGGATTCCGGCCGAGAGTGGCTGGGGCGTGTCCACCATCGATCAGGGCAATGCACTGGGGGTGAGCTGGTTCACCTACGACAGTGACGGCGAGCCAACATGGTTCAGCGGCAGCGCGCTGCTGCAGCCGGATGGCCGCTATGTAGGCAATGTGTTCCGGCAAACCGGTGTACCGCTGGCCGACATCACCGGGCTTGCGACGGAATCCAGCACGCGCTTCGCCGATGTCACCTTGAGTTTCACCGGCAGCGGCGCGCTCACCTTCGATTACGCCGTGATCGGCGGAGTCACCCAACGCAAGCAGATGAGTCGCTTCATTTTTGGTGGCGACGACATCGTTTGTCGGATCAGCCCATTCCCGACGCGAGCCGGCATCGGCAATCTGTCCGACGTCTGGTGGGGCGGCGCGGCCACCTCGGGTTGGGGCATCCTGCTGAGTGAAACTTCCTCGATCCTGGCGGTCACCTGGTACACCTTTGATCAAGATCGCGAAGCGATTTTCCTGATCGCAGTCACCACCCGCCAAGCCGATGGCAGCTATGCCGGCTCGATAGTCCGCCAGCGCAACGGCACGGCCTTCAGCAACATCAACAACGCGCCGCCGTCGAGTGGCGCAGACGTGGTGGGCAGCGCGCGCCTGACCATCATCGATGGGGAAACCGCCGACTTTGTTTACACCATCGGTTCGGTGACGCAAACCAAGCGGATCAGCCGCTTCGTGTTTGGGACTGCGCCCAACGTGTGCGCCACCGCGAGGCCTTGATCCGGCAACGGCGCGATGCTCCGGTGCGACCCGGAGCATCAATTACAATCCGCGCATGGACGTCTCCCACCTGCTGGATGAACTGAATCCAGCGCAGCGGGAGGCGGTGTCGGCGGCACGCGGGCATTATCTGGTGTTGGCGGGGGCGGGTTCGGGCAAGACCCGCGTGCTGGTGCATCGCATCGCCTGGTTGATCGAAGTCGAGCAGGTTCCGGCGCACGGCATTCTGGCGGTGACATTCACCAACAAGGCCGCCGGCGAGATGCGGCAGCGTGCTTCGCAACTGGTCCAGCATGGCAGTCGCGGCATGTGGATCGGCACCTTCCACGGCATCGCGCATCGTTTGCTGCGCCTGCATTGGCAGGACGCGCGCTTGCCGCAGAATTTTCAGGTGATCGATTCTGACGATCAGATTCGCCTGTTGCGGCGGCAGATCAAGGAACTGGGTCTCGACGACAAGCAGTTTCCACCGCGGCAAGCGGCTTGGTACATCAACCACCACAAGGACGAAGGCAAGCGGCCGGCGCATTTGCAGCCGCAGGATCCGACCTCCAACACGATGCGCGATATCTATGTCGCCTATGAGGCGGCTTGTCAGCGCGCCGGGTTGGTCGACTTCGCGGAACTGCTGTTGCGTTGCCACGAACTGCTGCTCGCGCAACCGGCGCTGCTGCTGCATTACCAGCAGCGTTTTGGCCAACTGCTGGTGGATGAGTTCCAGGACACCAATGCCATCCAATATGGTTTTCTGCGCCTGTTGGCGGGCAAGACCGGTGAGCTGTTTGCGGTCGGCGATGACGATCAGGCGATCTACGGCTGGCGCGGTGCCAAGGTCGAACACGTACAGCATTTTCTGCACGATTTTCCGACTGCGCAGACGCTGAAGCTGGAGCAGAACTATCGCTCGACGGCCAATATCCTGCGCGCGGCGAATGCGTTGATCGCCAACAATCCGGGCCGCATGGGCAAGCAGTTGTGGACCGACGGCGAGGCGGGTGCACAGATCGAGCTTTACGCGGCCTATAACGAGATCGACGAGGCGCGCTACATCATCGAGCGCGTGCAGCAGTGGATCGCCGCCGGTGGTCGCGCTCAGGACTGCGCGTTGTTGTATCGATCCAATGCGCAGTCGCGCAATCTTGAGGACGCGCTGATCCAGGTCAGCCTGCCCTATCGTGTGTATGGAGGCCTGCGTTTCTTCGAGCGCGCCGAGATCAAGGACACCCTCGCCTACCTGCGCCTGCTCGGCAATCGTGATGACGACGCCGCCTTCGAGCGCGTGGTCAACACGCCGACCCGCGGCATCGGCGAGCGCACCCTGGAATCGCTGCGTCTGCGCGCCAAGCAGGAAGGGACCACGTTGTGGCATGCCGCCTTGCTGGAACTGACCGCGGCCGAGTTGCCGGCACGCGCGCGCAACGCGCTGCGCGGATTTCTCGAGCTGATCGAGAAACTGGCAGCGGCGACCCGCGAGTCGGAGCTCTCCGAGCAGATCGATCAGGTGCTGCAAGGCTCTGGGTTGTATACCCACTACGCGGCGGAATCGCGCGGCACGCTGGAGGCGCGCACCGACAATCTGGATGAGTTGGTGACCGTGGCCAGCCGTTTCGTGCGCGCTGAATCCGCAGAGGAGTTGCCGGAGCTGGTGGCGTTTCTGGCCTATGCGTCGCTGGAAGCAGGCGAAGGTCAGAGCGAGGCCTGGGAAGACTGCGTGCAGTTGATGAGCCTGCATTCGGCCAAGGGGCTGGAGTTTCCGCTGGTGTGTTTGGTCGGCGTCGAAGAAGGGTTATTCCCCAGTCAGCGTTCGCTGGATGAGTCCGGCCGTCTGGAAGAAGAGCGCCGACTGGCTTATGTCGGCATCACCCGCGCCCGCGAGTTGTTGATCGTCAGTTATGCGGAAACCAGGCGCCTGCACGGCATGGATCTGAGCGGCCGACCATCGCGCTTTCTGGCCGAGATTCCGTCCGAACTGATCCGCGAAGTACGACCCCGCGTGCACACATCTCGTCCGTCGTCCTACTCAACCCAACGCAGCTCACGCATCGAACTCGAAGAAGCCCCGCACGGGCTGCGCACCGGCACCCGCGTCCGCCACATGAACTTCGGCGAAGGCGTGATCGTCGATCTGGAAGGCAGCGGCGCGCACGCGCGCGTGCAGGTCAAGTTTCCCGAAGCCGGTGCAAAGTGGTTGGTGTTGGCGTATGCGCGGTTGGAAGTAGTACGGAGTTCGGGCTAGTGCGTGCTTCGGCGGTAGATGCCAACAAAGCTGATCTGCCAACTCGTGCCGTCGTCATCTGAAGTCTCCCAACGTTGCACCACGCTGCCGTCGGCCTGTGGTGACCAGCGGATGCGTTGTTGTTGAGTTCCCTTGGCGGTCGCGAGGCTGCCGTGCATCAGCATGTCGGCCCCGTCAATGCCGCCGTTCAAACGCAGCGTCACGCCGTCCGCGCCGATCCAGAACTGCGTCCATTGTTTGCTGGCTGGCTCGTAGACATTCAGGCTACGGCCGTCCTGACCGGTCGAATTGCGCCAGTGTTCATACAGCGCGCAACCACTGGCGGCGCGTTCGATGGTGTTGTGGCCGACGACCTGATCGAGCTTGGGACCGCCGGTCACTTCCCATTCGCCGACCCAAAAATCGAAGGCGCGATGAGCGCTGGATTCACAGGCAGGGGGCGGCGGGGAAGTAGTCGTTTGGGCAAGACTGGCTGATGCAATGGCAGCAAGCAAAACCGCGAGCAACGGTTTGAGGGATGTTCTCAATCGCATGGGCTTCTCCGATCACGTCATCGCCAGAATGCGCTGACGCATCAGGATTGAAGACTCGCTACGGCGCGTGTCGGCAGCAGCTCGGCGATTCGATGCCGATGCCGGATTGTCGTCGGAGCGACAAGCTACAGCGGAGCCGAGGATTGGCTCCGCCAACAAGACCGACTTTCGCCGACGAACCGTGGGCCCGGTCGGCAATTGTCACGACTCAGCCCGCGCCGCGACGCCGATACGGCGACAACTCATTGACCATGCCGCTCAAGTGCGGACGCACGGCTTCTTCAGCCTTGCTGTCGGCATTCAATGAGGTGAACTTGACACTCTCGCGGAAGCCGGCGCCCAGCGGGCGTTTGTCGGCGATCACATAGCTGCGTACGCTAAGGTTGGCGGTGTACAGGGTCGAACTTTGACCGTAGTACTGCAGTTGTTCGGAGCCGACGCCATCGGCGCGAATCACCACCACCACGGAAGCCTCGCGGCGCAGGGCCTGGAAGATGCCCGGCAGATCGCTGCGGCCACTGACGCCAGCGATGAGTTCGGTGTCGACCACATCAAAACCCGCGTCCAACAAACGCTCTTCCACCCGTTGCCGGGCCGGACCGACCAAGGCCAGGTCGCCCAGGGCAATCACGGCGATGCGTGGCGGTGCGATCACCGCCGGGCGAACCGGCTCGGCGGTGGCAAGGTTCTGCCGACGCTCGGCCACCTTTTGCATCACAGCTGAAGCAATCGGGCGTTCGTTGGCGACAACCTGAGCCGCCGAGGCTTGCGTGACATCCACCGCGGCCTGGGTGGCAACCTCGGCTTGTTCGACAGACAAGGCCACGGATTCGGCCGTTCCGCTGGTGGTGCCTTCGACGGCTGCGGTTGAATTGCTCATCGGATCCACCTCGAGCGCCGCCGGCTCAGGTGTCACCGCCGTGGTGGCGCTCAGGGTGGCGGCTGTCGAATCCAGGCCAGTCGCCTGAGCGGCAGACGGGTTGGTGGCGGCTTGGCTGGTGCCGATCGGATTGGTCGCTTTGCCGGTGGCAACACCCTCGGCGTACGCGCTGGTGTTGCCGGTCAAACCGTCTTTGACGCCGCGCGCGTAGTCCATCAGCGTGGACTTCATCGCAAAGGCGACGCCGCCCACCAACAAGACGAGCGCGGCGGCGATTGCCAGCGCAACCTTTGAGCCATTGCCCGGCTGACGACTGCGCTCCAGCGCCGACGAACGCGGTGGCTGGGGGGCTTGCGGTGGCACCGCTTGCGGAGGCGGCATTGCGGCCGCACTCGCGGCGGTCGGCGTGGGTTGCACCGGCTGCGCCGCTCCCGTGCTTGAACGGGCAACCACCGGCGGTGCGGTCGCCACGCGCTGCTTTTGCGAGGCCGGTGTCGGCACACCGATGACGGTCGCGTTACTGACGGGCGCCTTGGGCAGATTGAACTTGATGGTGCCGCCGCGCGCCACCAACGGATGCGTTTGCAGCGCTTCGGCCAAGGCGTGGCAATCCTGATAGCGATCAGCCGGATCCTTGGCCACCATGTTGGCGAGGATTTCGGCGGCCTGCATATCGACTTCGCCGTTGAGCTGGCGGATGTCCGGGAATTCGGCCTTGACCACTTCCAGCATCAGGCCCAGCGGGCTCTCTTCCATGAAGGGCACGCGGCCGGTCAGCATTTCGAAAAGCACCACGCCGAGCGAGAAAATGTCCGAGCGCTGGTCGACCGTCTTGCCGATGCAGATCTCCGGCGACAGATAACCGGGCGTGCCGACAAACTCGCCGGTCGAGGTCAGCTTCTTGGAAAAATCTTGCGTGGCCAATGCGATGCCAAAGTCGGCGATCTTGACGTTGCCGCGCGGCGTCAGCATCAGGTTGCCGGGCTTGATGTCGCGATGGATCACGCCCTTGTCATGCGCAGTCGCAAGACCCAGCGCGGTCTGATGCATGATCTTGAGCGCGTTCTCGACACTCAGTTTACCTTCGCGTTTGAGCAGGCCGGACAGCGAATCGCCTTCGACAAACTCCATCGCGAAGAACGGCTGGCCAGTCGCCTCATCGGTACCGATGAAATAAACCTGGATGATGTGCGGATCGTTCAGCACTGCCATCGAGCGCGCTTCACGCAGGAAGCGCTCGACCAGGTTGGCGTCGTGGGCCAACGCCGGCGACAGTTCCTTGATCGCAACAAAGCGACCGAGCGCAGGCTCGTAGCCCTTGTAAACGACGCCCATGCCACCGCGGCCCAATTCCTCGACGATTTCGTAATGGCCAAGATGGGTTTTCATGACGTGTGAACCTTTGCCGCCGTGGCAGGTGAATGACAGTTTTCGATGCTAGCACCGGCCTTCACGCACGGCTTGCCGCTGGTCGGCCGAAACGTCGGGCGTTCAGCTTGGCGTGAACTTTCAGCGGTTTTCCGCACGGACGTTCAGCCATCCGAGCGTGTCGTGAAGCGGAAGTGACGAGAACTCTCGCCAAACCAATACAACGCTGCTTCGCCTTGGCGGCCGTACTGAAATGTCAGCCCGGCCGGCCCCGAGCCCTGGAAATAGCGGAGGCGGAAACGTCGCTCGCCTGCCGCCAAGGCGGCCGTGCAGGTCTGGGTCGCCAATGCTCGCTCGCCGGTGAAACTGCATAGCTCGGCATCATCGACATACAAGGCGAAACCGTCATCGCTGGCGACCACGAAGCGATAGCTGCCGGTTTCGACGACGTCGACGCGACGATCGAGATCGAGGAAAAAATGCTCGCTGTAACCCACAACGCCCAAGGTGGCATGCGCCAGTTGGCCGTTGCGACTCAAGTCAAGATGATCGACCCACACCGTCTGCCGGCCCTCAACACTTCGACGCTGGTGCAACTGGGTGATGGGCACACGGCTCTTGACGAACTGCAACTTCAACACGGGTTCGACACGCACCGGCAGCACGGCCAGCAGCACCACGATGCCGACGAGCAGCAGCAATCCCGAAAGCAACCACTCACGATCCAGTCGGCGCATGTTCATTTCACCGGCACCAAGTCCCACACAGCAAACCACTGCCGCAACTCGAATTCCTCGGTGCTCAGCGGCAGGCCGTAAGTCAGCGGCGCGAAGAATCCGAACACACCGATCACCAGCACCACGTACGCGCCGAGATTGAACAGGGTGTGGCGACGCCGCTGCTGCAAGCCATCCTGAAACAGGTAGCTGTAGACCAAGGCGAGGTTGACGATTCCAAATACCAGCGGCAGCAAGTAGTGGTAGAGGTACATCACCCGCCCGATCTGCAACACCGCAAGCAAATAGGCCAGATACAGCGCGGTGAACAGCTGAATCCAGGCGAACAGGCGTGGATCACGCGGAGCTTGCCCGTACACAAAGCGGCTCATCGCAAGGCCCACCGAAAGCACCACCCCGAGCAACACTGGCAACCACACTAGCGGGTTGCCGATCAAATACAGATAGCTGACTTTGGAAGCGCCATTCACCGTGCTGCGGCTCCAGCGATAATTGATGCTGCGGCCGCCCAGCGGCCAGGTGCTGGCGTGACTGCCGTTTTCGCCGGGCTTGCACAGATCCAGCCGCGGCACACCGTCGGAGTACTCGGCCATGTAGCGCAGGTTGTCGCGCAGGCCGCTGGTGAAGCCAGCGAGTGACCCGGTGGTGCCGTTGCGCACATGACCACGGAATTCTTCCGAGGCTTTGTAGGCACGGCTGTCCAGCATGGTCTTGCCGCCGGCGATGTGCAGGTAGAACACGCCGAGCAACACCACCAGCAAGGCCGCGCTGGCGAGCGGCGCAACCCAGGCCAGGCGAGCGAGCACTGGCAACGGCTGACCCGCGCGCAAACGTGGCCATTGATCGACTGCAAACAACGCGACCAACACCAGCAGCAAAACCGCCGCGTTGACCTTCACCGCGATGGCAAGGCCCATCAACCCGCCCAGCACAACGTAATCACGCCAGCGAATGGCGCGTGCGGATTCCACCATCACCGCAAACGCCAGCAGCGCCAACAGGGTGAAGAAGATCTGGATGCCTTCGAGCATGGCCGCACGCGAATGCACGACCAGCGCGTTGTCGAAGATCAGCAGACACGTGAATGCAGCCGCCACTGCACGCTGGCGGGTGATCCGCAGGATCAGCAGGTACAACAACGGCACTGACAGAATCATCAGCAGCACCGATGGCAAGCGCATGCCGTGGAAGCGATAGCCTTTGGGCAGTTGTTCGCCGCTGATGTGATCGCGTTGCAACAACGGGCTTGGATCGATTGCAGCGTTGACGCCGACCGACTGCTCGGCCAGCGCCATCAACATTTTTCCCAGCGGCGGATGCGCCTCCATGTACATCACTCCATCGACGTGTTTCTGCGCCGAGGTGATGTGGTAGTTCTCGTCCCAGAACAGCGACTCCGGTTGCCAGTAACGGGTCCCATAGACCGCTATCGCCGCCAGCAGGAGCACGCTTGGCAACAGGTAGCGAAGGGGCGATCGCGTGGCGGCGCTCATTGCACTTGCTTGGTGCTCGTTATCCGCGCGATGGCGCACTGCGGTGCGGGAAAAACCAAGCGCCACGCTAGCGAGGATGAACAACAAAGCCTCGTTCCCGCGAAGGCGGGAACCCAGTGACTTGAATGCCGCAAGGCGCTGGGCCCCCGCATTCGCGGGGGCGACGGCTGTTTCGCGTCAATCCCTTGGCATGACCCTTCGCCAGCACAGCAGCTGATCCGTGTCTCCCTGGACAGCAGTGCGCCTTCGCGGGAATGACGAGCCGGACCGTATTGACTGGGAATCGGCAAACAGCTGCATGAAGTAAGTGTCATTCGGACGTGGCTCCATGGTTGGACTTGTCAGGCCAGCGAGGACTGAACGAGCACAGTCGATGGCGCTGATCGCAACCTATCGTGACGACAGCTACAGACGACCGAACCGCAGGCATCACGCCAACCAGAAAAAAATGTCTCGCCAAATGTCCCTATGGGTCAATGGCTTGCATGTTGCAGTGCACATTGACACCGGTTTCTGTGGCGGTCAACCTCGATTTTGGCTGGTGGCAAGGCATGCGTCGACATGCCCGCCAGCCTTGGGGAGAGGTGTGATGGCGTATCTGCGAGTGGGGCGCTTTGCTGCTGTCTGGCGCATTGGATTGGGCTTGCAAGACCATCAAACCGGTGCTCGATCGATCCCGAAAGGCGGATACGGGAGCCTGCCCACACCACGACAACACCTCTTTGCCACGGAGGACACGAGCACGGCTCGACCCGCCTTTGTCTTGTCCACAAATGATACCGGTGTCATTTTTCAGGAAGCTGCGCGGGCTGATTGCGTGGAATCCCATCGCTGTTTCGAAGGATCTCGCATGAACGGTTTTGCCAAGCGCCGCACTTCTCCCCGGCAGATTGCTGCAACGGCGTTGCTGCTGATGACGGCCGCTGCTCAGGCCAATGTTCCGTTCAGCGAAGACTTCGACGCTGCCACCACGGCCACCTTCCGCACCACCGCCTATCGCGCGCTGCCCGCCGATCCCGCCACACCGATGTATCACGCATTGGGTGGTGCTTCTGCCATCACGATAGCCAACGGCGCGCTGAGTTTTGTCGGCGCTCGCTTCACCATCGGCAACACCCAACCGACCGTGGTCAGTACCACCACCACGGCACCGCCCGGAATCTTCAATCTGGCGCAGCAGTACACGGTGTCGTTCTGCCTGTTGGCCGCATCGGGCAGCGGCAATCTGCAGGTCTACGTCGACAACAACACGACGGGCCAGGCGAACTCGCCGTTGGGCGGCGCGTCGCGCATCTACAACGCGGCGGTCGGCACCCTGGTGGCGGGCAGCGTGATATCCATCACCTCCAGCGTGGGCACGGCCAATTCGTTCGCCTATTTGCGAACGGAAAGCAGCGCGAATGTCACCATCGACAATCTGCGCATCGACTACGGCGGCAGCGGCTCGGCCACTTGCCCGAGCAGCGGCAAGGCCGAGCTGACGCTGGACCCGCCGGCCCTGACCTGGACCGCACAAGCCGGCGGACCCAACTACACGGTCAATGTCACCGCGGTGCAGGCCAATGGCAATCCCGACACCTTCAGCGTCGCCTCCAGTGCGCCCGCCATCGCCAGCGCCAGCGCGGCTGGCAACGTCGTTACCCTGATGCCGCTAAGCGCCGGCAGCGCCAACATCACCTTCACCAGCGGCTCCGATTCGAACGTCACCCAAACGCTGGTGGCGACTGTATTGGGCGAGTCGACGACCGTGTACGACCTCACCGGCGTCGTCGAACCGGCTGCCCTTGCGAGCAACGTGCATGCAGATACGCGACTGCGGCTGACCTTTGGATCAGCGCCCACGCTGGGCAGCGCCGGCACCGCGCGCATCTACCGCTTCAGCGACGACCTCCTGGTCGACACCCTGCCCGTGAGCGGCGACACCGATGCGCTCGGCTTTCCGGGCCAGGACCGCGTTCGCGTGGTCAATCGCTCGGCCTTCAGCGTCAACGGCAACGTGCTGACGCTGGCCCCGCACAGCCACGCGCTGGCCCACAACACCGAGTATTACCTGGTGATCGATCAGGGCGTGGTGACGGGCACCACGCTCAACGGCACGGCGTTTGATGGCCTCGGCAAGGTAGCCGGCTGGCGCTTCACCACTGGCAGCGCGCCGACGCCAGTCTCGCCGCTGCTGGTGGATGACACCGGTGTGGCCGACTTCCGCACCGTGCAGCGCGCCATCGACTACGCGGTGGCCAATTTCCCCTTGACCGATGCGGTCGAGATCACCATCGGCAACGGCCATTACGACGAACTGCTGTACTTGCGCGGCAAGTCCAACCTCAGCCTGATCGGCGAAAGCCGCGACGGCGTGGTCATCAGCTATCACAACAGCGAAGCACTCAACGCGGGATCGGGCACCAGCCGTGTGCCGGGTCCGGGTGCCGTGAACGGCGGTCGTAGCGTATTCCTGATCGAGAACGCCGATCTGCTGAGCATCGAGTCGTTGACCTTGCGCAATACCACCCTGCGCTCGGCAGCAGCGAGCCAAGCCGAAACTCTGTACTTCAACAGCAGCGACGGCAGCCACCGAATGATCGCTGACAACGCCACCTTCCGCAGTGAACAGGACACCGTGCAGCTGAAGGGTTACGCCTGGTTTTATCAATGCCTGGTCGAGGGCAATGTCGACTTCATCTGGGGCGGCAACCGGGTCAGCTTGTTTGAAGACAGCGAGATCCGCTCGGTCGGCGACACCACCAGTGCCAGCAATGGCGGTTATGTGTTGCAGGCGCGCTCGGTGGAGGCTACCGACAAGGGTTTCGTCTTTCTGAATAGTCGGCTGACGCGCGGCCCCGGACCCGGCCCACTCGCAGGCGTAGTGCCGGATGGCAGCACTTATCTCGCGCGGAGCGGCGGCAGCAGCACGTATTTCGACAATGTCGTGTTCGTCAACACGCGCATGGATGTGCATGTCGCCAACGTGGGTTGGGCCAGCGCCGGCGTGAATGGTCAACCCGCATCGAACCCCGCTACGCCGACTGCCACCAGCGGCTGGCGGGAATTTGGCAGCAGCGACCTCGCGGGCAATCCACTGGATGTGGCCGGCCGTGTCGGCGGCTTCGCGCTCAGTGCCAACGATGTGGCTACCGAGTTTTCAACGCGTGCGCAGATCTTTGCGGCGTATGGCGGCGGCGCTGGTTGGAATCCGCAGGGTGGCGGCAGTTCGTCCAGCTCGTCTTCAAGCTCATCCTCAAGCTCGTCCAGCTCCAGCAGTTCGTCGAGCAGTTCCGAACCGCCGGTGGGTCCGCTGCCGTTTGCCGAAGACTTCGATACTGCGACCACGGCAACGTTTCGAACCATCGACTACCGCGCCTTGCCAAACGATCCGACCACACCGATGTACTTCGCCACCGGCAGCGGCAGTGCGATGCAGATCATCGACGGCGCGCTGAATTTTCCCGGTGCACGCTTCACCATCGGCAACACTCAACCCAGCGTCGTCAGCACGACAACGACGGCACCGCCTGGCATCTTCGATCTTGCCCAGACCTATACCGTTTCGTTCTGCGTGCGCGCTGCATCGGGCACGGGAAACCTGCAGATCTACGTCAACAACAACACCACCGGATCGGCCAACTCACCACTGGGCAGCGCCTCGCGAATCCTGCAAAGCGCGGTGACCAGTCTGGTGCCTGGCGAAGTGGTCTCGGTCACCTCGAACGTCGGCACCGCCACGTCCTTTCTGCAATTGCGTACCGAAAGCACGGGTAACGTCACCATCGATAATCTGCGCATCGATGCCGGATCGATGGCCAGTGCGACCTGTGCGGCGAGCAGTTCCAGCTCAAGTTCCAGTTCCAGTTCCAGTTCCAGTTCAAGCAGTTCTTCCAGCAGTTCGTCGTCGAGTTCCACAGGTCCGGGCACCTTGAGCTGCCCGGCGGCCAATACCGTTCCCGGGTTTGCACGTCTCGGTAACGGCACCACGGGTGGTCAAGGTGGCGATGAAGTGGTGGTCACCACTGGCGTTGAATTGGTGGCGGCGCTTGCCGGTCAGGTCGGCAATCCCACACCGCTGACCATCTGGGTGGATGGCGTCATCACTCCCGCCAACAGCGGCGGCGTCAACAAATTCGATGTCAAGGACATGAACAACGTGTCCATCATCGGCAAGGCGGGTGGCAACGCGCTGTTTGACGGCATCGGCATCAAGATCTGGCGTGCCAACAACATCATCGTGCGCAACATCACGATGCGTTTCGTCAACATCGGCGACAAGGATCAGATCAGTCTGGAAGGCCCGGCCAGCAACATCTGGATCGACCACAACGAGTTCTACAACTCGCTGCTGGTGGATCAGGATTTCTACGACGAACTGGTCAGCGGCAAAGGCGCGGTCGACAACGTCACCCTGTCCTACAACTACATGCACGACAGCTGGAAGACCTCGTTGTGGGGTTCCAGCGACGGCGACAGCAGCCACCGACGGATCAGCTTCGTCGGCATCCGCTGGGAAAGCGTGAAATCACGGCTGCCGCTGTTTCGCTTCGGCGAAGGCCACGTGCTGAACAACTACTACAACAATGTCGAACTCACCGCGGTCAACTCGCGCATGGGCGCGAAGATTCGCATCGACGGCAGCCACTTCGAAAACGCGGTCAACCCGGTGATCTCGCAGGACAGCACCCAGATCGGGTTTTGGGATACCAATCAGGACAACGTGTTCCAGAACATCACCTGGACGCCGCTGCCCACGCCCAACTGCACCAACAACCCCTGCGCCTGGGGCAATACCCCCGGCACCACTCAGAACGGTGGCCAGATCGCCTCCACCGTCAGCTACACGCCGCCTTACGACTACGTTGCGCTGCCCGGTGCCGATACCAAGGCATTCGTGATCGCCAATGCCGGCGTGGATCGCATCAACGACTGTCTGGATGACCCGATCGACGGCGGTGGTGGCTCCTCGTCCAGCTCTTCGTCGAGTTCGTCATCAAGTTCGTCATCAAGTTCATCCAGCTCGAGCAGCGTGCCACCCCGCGCAGACGAGATATTTTTCGATGGCTTCGAGGAGTTGCCGAGCAACCTGCCCTTTGTCGAGAACTTCGACGCGGCCACCACCGCCACATTCCGCACTGCCGCCTATCGCGCGCTGCCACCACCGAATGAAACCGTGCCGATGTTCTTCGCGACTGGCGGCGGTTCGAGCATCACCATCGTCGATGGCCAGCTGTCCTTGCCGGCGGCGCGCTTCACCATCGGCAACACGGTGCCGGCGACCAATACCACCACCGCCGACAGCCCGTTCACCGGCATCTTCGACTTGAGTCAGACCTATACGGTGTCGTTCTGCGTGCGTGGCAGCAGCAACAACGAACGCCTGTTCATCGCCTACGTCGACAGCAATCAATCCAACTCGCAAGCCACTTCATCACCCCACGGCGCGGCGGCCAAGATTCACGACGCGCCAACCAGCGCGCTGGTTCCCGGCACGGTGCATGCCTTCAGTTCCAGCGTGGGGTCGCCCACCTCGTTCCTGCAGTTGCGCACGGAGAGCACCGGTAGCGTCATGTTGGACAACCTGACCATCGCACGCGGCGATCTGGCTACCGCGCAGTTGGCAACCTGCGAAACCGTTGGGTCGAGTTCCAGCAGCTCAAGCTCCAGCAGTTCCAGTTCAAGCAGCTCCAGTTCCAGCAGCTCCAGCTCCAGCAGTTCCTCGTCCAGCAGTTCCAGCGTGGGTGGCACGCCCATCGATGCGGCCTTGTTGCCGGTGGGCAATGTGCTGCCGGCCAGCATGGGTGTGCGCACGTATGCCGCACCCATCGACAACCTGGGTTTTGTCGCCGCGCCGCCGACTCCCGTGCATGTGAACCACTATCAGAACCTGCCCACCGATCCCACTTCGGGCGTGTTGACGTTTGAACGTCAGACCGCGCCCGCCCTGGGTTGGGGCTCGTGGTCGGAGTATGGGCCGGCCCACATCACCGGCGGCTCGTCGGCGGCCGCGAATCGTGTGTACACCGTCTACACCAAGGAGCAGCTGATCGCAGCGCTGACCGAGGCCGGCAATCAGCCCAAGATCGTGCGCGTGGTGGGTGTGATCGATTTCCGCTTCACTGATGGCGTGTATCAGGAATACACCAGCCTCAACGATCAGAAGAGCGGCGGCATCCTGTTCATTCCATCCAACACCACCTTGGTGGGCATCAACGATGCACAAGGCAACCCGGCCCGTTTTGCCGGCACCGAGATCGCGATCGGCCGCGAGTTTTCGCCGCCACATCCACACTCGCCAGCGGTGCCGGAACCGAAGTCAAACTACGAGGCCTGGGTGAACAACGGCGGCAACCCGGAGGAATACCCCGGCTGGACGCGCAACGTCATCATCCGCAACCTCGCCATCGAAACACCGTGGGACGTCAATCCTGGCTCGGCTGACTCGGAGTTCGACGGCATGGTGCTGGCCTGGGCGCAGCAGGTCTGGATCGATCACGTCAGCATCGGACCGGGCCAATATGACGGCGTCTACACCGCCACCCGCCGCGATGGCGCGCTCGATGTGGTGCGCGCTTCCAATTACGTCACCATTTCCAATAGCCGCTTCGAGACCAGCGACAAGACGAATCTGCTTGGCAACGGCGACAGCGGCCGGCGCTGGAGCGACGAAGGGCGGATCAAGGTCACCATGACCGGCAACCACTGGTTCTACAACCAGGCCCGCATGCCGCGGGTGCGCTACGGCAAGGTGCACCTGTACAACAATTTCTTCGAGGGCAGCATTGCTTCGGTGCCCAATCGCAAGTGGGGCAGCGGCATGGCGGTGGGGTACGAGGGCGACCTGCTGGCCGAGAGCAATTTCTTCCACGTGCTGGGCGTGAAGATCAATTCCAGCAACGAGATCTGCGGCAAGCTGGTCACCCACCACGGCAGCGGCAGCGGCTTCCACGGCGCGGGACTGTTCTTCCAGAGCGATCACGTCTCGGCGCTGACGCCGGTGCAGGTCGACGCCTTGCTTGCTGGTTGCGGCGGTTTGCCGGTCAGCAACTGGTTACCGCCTTACGCCTATGCTCCGGTGGGTTTTGCGCCGGAATTGGGGACGACGCTGCCTGGCAATGTTGGCGCGGGCCGGCTGCCGTAGCGCAGGCGTTTCGAGACGATCACCTGCCCGTTCACGCGGCCCTGTTCGATCACTCCGCCCCCTCCTGGCGTGGTCGGACGGGTAGCCGCTTCCATCGATTCCGCCTGCGGGTGACCTACACTTCGGCCTCACTCTGGGAGGAGCGACTGCATCATGAAGCGACGTGAACTGCTTGGAGGCGCCGGTCTGGCCGCCTTGGCGGGAAGTTTGGCCGCCTGCGGCCGAGGGCCGGCCGAGGTCTGCAGCGAGGGCACGACCGACACCGAAGTCCGGAATTGGAAAATGGTCACCACTTGGCCGACCAACTTTCCCGGCCTCGGCAGTGGTGCGGCGCAACTGGCCGCGCTGATCACCCGCGCCAGCGGCGGCCGCATCGTGGTCAAGGTGTATGCCGGTGGGGAACTGGTGCCACCGTTTGAAGTGTTCGATGCGGTCAGTCGCGGCACCGCCGAACTGGGCCATTCGGGCTCGTATTATTGGAAAGGCAAGGCCGAAGCGGCACCGTTTTTCTGTGCGATTCCGTTCGGCATGAATGCGCAGGAAATGAACGGCTGGCTGTATAGCGGAGGTGGCCTGGATCTGTGGCGTGAGTTGTACGAGCCCTTCAACCTGGTGCCGTTTCCGGCGGGCAACACCGGCGTGCAAACGGCCGGTTGGTTCAACCGCGAGATCAATCAGGTCGAAGATTTTGCCGGCCTGAAAATGCGCATTCCCGGTCTTGGCGGTGACGTCATTGCCAAACTCGGCGGCACACCCGTGAACCTGCCCGGCGCAGAATTGTTCAGCGCGCTGCAAAACGGCACGCTGGATGCCACCGAGTGGGTCGGCCCCTACAACGACCTGGCTTTCGGCCTGCATCGCGTCGGCAAATTTTGTTATTACCCCGGCTGGCATGAGCCCGGCCCGACGCTGGAATGCATGGTCAACAAGACCGCGTTCGATGGCTTGCCGGATGATCTGAAGGCCATCATCGAAACCTGTTGCCGCACTACCAATGACGCCATGCTGGCCGAGTACACCGCGCGCAATCAGCAGGCGCTCGAACAACTGGTCAACGAACACAAGGTCGATTTCCGGCCGCTGCCCAAACCAGTGCTGAATGCGTTGCGCGAAGCAAGCACCGCGGTGATGGAAGAAATTGCCGCGCGCGATCCGTTCGCCAAACGTGTGTACGAGTCTTACCGGGCTTTCCAGGCCCAGGCCATGGCCTGGCATCGTGTTTCTGAGATGGCTTATTACATTCAGCGCGACGCGGCGGCGATCAATCCCGATTGACGGCGCTTGCGCCGAGGCGGGCTGCTAAGCTCGACGGGCATGCCCGCACGGTGCTGAACGCGCGTCCCGGCGCACCGCGCACCAACCGGGAGACCCTGCGTCGTGGATCCGCTGACCGCGTTTCTGATTGCCACCATGATGATGCTGCTGAATGGCGGCGTACTCGGACTGGTGCACTCGGGCCTGCCCGCGGACTTGCGCCCCAGCGCCTTCAGTTGGCGCGTCGGCACCTTGTTGATGGCCGCCGGTTGCGTTTTGCTGGTGGTGCAGGCGCAGTTGCCAGCGCTGTTCGTGCTGCCCTTGGCCAACGGTCTGTTATTGCTCGGGATCTCGGGCTATTGGCGGGCAATGCGCCAGTTCTATGGCATCCCCGACCGCTGGCTGTTGCTGTTGCCGACCGTGCTCGGTGTGATCAGCATCGCGTGGTTTACCGCAGTGGTGCCGAGCCTGGTTGCGCGCGTCGTCGCGATGTCAGTCATCTGGGCCGGCTTGATGTTCGCCTGCATTCACTCGATGCGCATGCACACGCCTCGCGAGGACAGCGTCAGCCGGCGTGTGCTGATCGCGATCCTGTTGCTGGTCGTGGTTTTCATGCTGCTGCGGGCGGTGTATTTCCTCTTCAACATGAGCGCCGACGGCACGGTGATCGACAGCCATCACTGGATCAACCTGATCACGCCAATGGTGGCCGCGGTGCTGCCGGTGATCGGTACCACGGCATTTCTGTTGATGTGTTCCGAGCGCATTCGCCGGCAGTGGGAAATGGCTGCCTCCACCGACTATCTCACCGGCCTGCCCAATCGACGCACCTTGGCCGCAAGCGGCGAAAGGCTGCTGCAAATGTCACGCTCCGAAGGCGCGAGGCTGGCCGTGTGCGTCATCGATATCGATCACTTCAAGTCGATCAATGACCGCTTTGGCCATGACGTCGGCGATCAGGCGCTGCGCTTTGTCGCCTCGCGCATCAGCGCCGCCTGCAGCGACGGCGACATGCCTGCCCGCCAAGGCGGGGAGGAGTTTGCGGTGCTGCTGGAGCGGGCCGATGGCGAACAAGCCTTGGCCGCCGCCGAGCGTATCCGTGGCTCGATCGCTGGGGCTCCTTTTTTTGTGTCGGGCAATCCACTGACCATCACCGCGTCGCTGGGCGTTGCGGTATTCGGACGCAACGACCACTTGCTTGACGACGGCCTGCGCCGCGCCGACGAGGCCCTGTATCTGTCGAAGTCGAACGGCCGCAATCGCAGCACCCTGGCGGCCTGACCAGGCAGCGCAGTCGCGAGGTAGGGTGCGTCTTGACGCGCCGGCTTCGGTTCAAGCCAAGTGCCGGTGCGTCAAGACGCACCCTATGGCATGTTTGCGGGACCGAGCGCAGTGAAGGCGTGGCTGCGCAGCAGTCCAACGGCGGAAGCTGCGATATGCAACGTCAACAAGAACAGCATCGCGGCTTCCGCCGCTCCCACAACTGCCTCCCGCACCTGCCTCCCGCAAGGGCTTTCGAGCACGGCCATCACCCCGTGCCGTACAGCAACTCCGGCAACCATGTCGCCAGCTCCGGCCACATCGCCAGAATCACCAGCATCACCAGTTGCAGGGCGATGAAGGGCAACACGCCGCGATACACATCGCTGGTCTGCAACTCCGGCGGAGCAACCCCGCTCAGGTAGAACAGCGCAAACCCGAATGGCGGCGTCAGAAAACTGGTTTGCAGATTGATCGCCATCATCACCCCCAGCCACACCGGATCGACGCCAAGCACGAACAACACCGGCGCGACGATGGGCACGACCACGAACACGATTTCGATGAAATCGATGATGAAACCGAGCACGAACATGATCAGCATCACCACGATCAATGCACCGACGCGGCCACCGGGCATACCGGTAAGTGTCTCGTGCACCAACTCATCACCGCCGAGGCCGCGAAACACCAGCGCGAACAGTGAGGCACCGAGCAGGATCGTGAACACCATCGCGGTGATGGATACGGTCTGTTCGGCGACCTCGCGCAGCATGCGCAGGCTCAACCGCCGCGCGATGATGGCGTGCAACACGGCACCCACCGCGCCAACGGCGGCGGCCTCGGTCGGTGTCGCGATACCCGCGAGAATGCTGCCCAGCACCGCGATCATCAGCAGCAGGGCGGGCACCAAGGCGCTGACCAGACGCTTCAGCGAACGCTGGGCCAGGGCCTCGGCAGGCAGGGCCGGTGCGCGCTGTGGTTGCCGCCAGGCGACCCACAGGACGTACAGCAAATACAGCAACACCAGACCCAAACCCGGCAACACCGCACCCGCGAACAGGTCACCTACGGATACCGTGCGTGGGCTGTAGTTGCCGAGTGTCAATTGCGCCTGCTGATAGGCGCTGCCGAGCTGATCACCAAGCAGTACCAGCGCGACCGAGGGCGGAATGATCTGACCCAAGGTGCCGGAAGCACAGATGGTGCCGCTGGCCAGGCGCGGGCAATAACCATTGCGCAACATCACCGGCAAGGCGATCAATCCCATCGCCACCACCGTGGCACCGACGATGCCGGTGGATGCAGCCAACAGCGCACCCACCAGCAACACGGCGACGGCAATGCCGCCGCGACGTTGCCCAAACAGACCGGCAACGGCTTCGAGCATTTCCGCCGCCAGTTTGGAGCGTTCCAGCATCGCACCCATGAACACGAATAACGGCACCGCCAGCAGCGTTGCGTTGTTGATGATGCCGAACACACGATTCGGATAGGCCTGCAACAGGCTCACATCGAAGGCACCGAGCAACGCGCCCAGCGCTGCAAACAACAAGGCAACGCCGGCAAGGGTGAACGCGACTGGATAGCCAGCCATCAAGGCGGCGACCAGGGTCACGATCAACATCAGAACCAGAAAGGTGTGCATGCTGATTAGTGCTTCCGCATGCGCAGCCAGGCAGACACCAGCTCAGCCAGACCCTGCACGATCAGCAGCGCACCGGTAATCGGAATCAGTGCCTTCAGCGCATACACCGCGGGCAAACCACCGGACTCCTGCGAAGCCTCGCGCATCTGCACACTGGCGGCGACGTAGTCGAGGCTGATCCACAGCATGAAAGCCGCAAAGGGAAGCAGGAAGAACAGCGTGCCGAGCAGATCTACCCGCGCTTGTGCGCGTTTCGACCAACGCGCGTAGAGCAGATCCACGCGCACGTGGCCGCCGAAACGCACCGCCAGCACCGCACCGAACATGAAGCAGAGCGCGTTCAACCACTGCAGTGCCTCCTGCCCTGCCACCGAGCTGTTGCCGAAGGCATAACGGGCGACCACCAAGGCAAAACTGAGCAGCACCAGACTCACCATCGTCACGTTGAGGGCCGCTTTCAGCCACGCGAATGGCAAGGCCAACCAACCACGTGGGGTCGTCGCCGATTCAACCGACTCTGTCGCAGCCGGCGCGCTCACGGTGCAAGCGGACGAATGAAGTGGAACGAAGAAATCTTCAACCCACGACGAAAATAGAACGCGTGCGCGCCGGTGCGCTGGGTGCCCGAATCCAATTGCAGTGACACGCAACCCGCCGCGCGCGCGGCGACGAGCAACCACTCCAGCAACTGCTCGCCAGCCCCACCACCGCGCAGGGATTCCGTCACCACCAGATCGTCGACGTAGAGAAAACGACCATGCGCGAGCATGGTCTGGATGCGATAGCCGGCAAACGCCACGCAACGTTCATCGATGAACAATCCGGCAGCGAGAAAGCCTTCGGCGCGCTGCAACTTGCACGCAGCAATCAGCGCCTCGCGATCCAGATGCGGCCGCAACTCGCTGACGACTGGCCACGCCGAGGCGATCTCACCATCGCTAAACAATGGCTGCACGACGGCATTGGGGATGCGATTTCGCGCTGTCGAAGGGTGGGGGGGGGGCGCCCCCCAAGGTGTGGCCGGGTTTGGTGGGGGCGGGGCGCCCCCCAAGGCGGGCGCCCACCCGCAAAACCCCACGTGACACGGCGAAAA
>JBQTGY010000037.1:0-3740 GCA_052390415.1 Pseudomarimonas sp.
CGCCCGATCTGAAGTCCAACGAAGAAGCCATTGAAGTCATCCTCGAAGCGATTCACCGCGCGGGTTATCGCGCGGGTGAAGACATCATGTTGGGTCTCGATGTGGCGAGTTCGGAGTTTTACGAGAACGGCAAATATGCGCTGGTGGGCGAGGGCAAGCGCCTGTCGTCCGAGCAGTTCGTCGAGTTTTTGGCCGACTGGTCGCGACGTTATCCGATCATCAGCATCGAAGACGGCATGGCCGAAAACGATTGGGATGGTTGGAAGCTGCTCAGCGACGCGCTGAATACCAAGGTGCAGCTGGTCGGCGATGACCTGTTCGTCACCAATCCGAAGATTTTCAAGCAAGGCATCGAGCGCGGCATCGGCAATGCCATCCTGATCAAGGTGAACCAAATCGGCACCTTGAGCGAAACGCTGGAAGCCATCGCCATGGCGGATTCCGCCGGTTACGCCGCCGTGGTTTCGCATCGTTCGGGCGAAACCGAAGACACCACCATCGCCGATATCGCGGTGGCGACGACGGCAACTCAAATCAAGACGGGTTCACTGTGCCGCTCGGATCGTGTCGCCAAATACAACCAGTTGTTGCGCATCGAAGAGGCGCTGGGCAGTCGCGCGAATTATGCCGGGCGTGCAGCGTTCGTGTCGTTGCGAGGCCGCTGAGTGATGCATGCATCCCGGCATTTTCTCGATTCAATCAAGCCGAATTGACGAGGCGCCGTGTTGCGTTTGCTCACCCTGTTGTTGATCGCTGCGCTGATCGCCTTGCAGGTAAAACTGTGGGTGGGCGACGGGGGGCGCGCCGAAGTCGAGACATTGAAAGCATCGGTCGCGCAGCAGGAAGCGGAGAATGCAATCCTGCGCCAGCGCAATGCGGCGCTGGCGGCGGAGGTTGAAGACTTGAAATCAGGCACTGCAGCGGTGGAAGAGCGTGCGCGTGACGAATTGGGAATGATCCGCCCGGGCGAGACGTATTACCGAATCATTGAAGCGGCGACGCCAACGGCCGAGCCGCCGCCATGACGTGGGTTGTCGTGCCGGCCGCCGGTCGCGGCGAGCGCTTTGGCGCTGTGTTGCCAAAACAGTACTTGCCGATATTGGGCCGGCCATTGCTGACCCACACCCTCGAGCGACTGGCCCGACATCCGGGTGTCAGCGGTCTGATGGTGGTGCATGCGCTGAACGATCCGCACTATCCCGCCTGGCGCGAGTTGCACGGCAAGCCTGTGCAAAGTTGTGTGGGCGGCGCAACTCGAGCCGATTCGGTGTTGGCCGGATTGGAAGCGTTGCCTGCAAAGGTCAGCGGCAAGGATTGGGTGCTGGTGCACGACGCCGCGCGACCGTGCCTGCGTCAGGATGATCTGACTCGCTTGCTGGCGCACGGTTGCGCGCATGCGGTGGGTGCCGTGCTTGCTGCACCTGTGCATGACACCCTGAAACGCAGCAATGATCTCGGCGAAATCGTGCAAACCGAGCCACGCGCGCACATGTGGCGCGCGCTGACACCGCAGCTGTTTCGCCGTGCGACTCTGACCCGCGCCATGCAAGCCGCGATTGCGGCGGGCGACAGCATCACCGACGAATCGATGGCCATTGAACGCTTGGGACTCTCACCCATGGTGGTCGAAGGTGCCGACGACAACATCAAGTTGACCACGCCAGCTGACGCTGCCCTGATCGAGTTTGTGTTGGGGCGGATAGGGACGGAGGCTTGAGTACCGGTGTCAGGCTCTGAAGCAGTTCCAGTTCCAGTTTCAGACGAACGAAGCAACCGCAGTTATTCATGCCTCGGGGAAGGGCGCAGTGCCGAGCGCCTGCAACGCGCCGCCTCGCTGGAACCGGGACTGTTACCACCCAACCTGGACATTGACCAATGACTCCGTTCCGCGTTGGTACCGGCTACGACGTGCACGCGTTTGGCCCCGGCGATCACGTCATGTTGGGCGGTGTGCGCATTCCGCACTCGGCTGGGTTGATCGCGCATTCCGATGGGGACGTGTTGATTCACGCATTGTGTGATGCGTTGTTGGGCGCTTTGGCTCTGGGCGATATCGGCAAGCACTTCTCGCCGACGGATCCGCAGTGGCGCAACGCGGATAGCCGCATGCTCTTGCGCACGGTTCAAGCCATGTTGCATGAGCGCGGCTGGGCAGTTGCCAACGTCGATTCCGTGGTGATTTGTGAGCGGCCGCGTTTGCTGTTGCACATTGATGCGATGCGGCAGGTGTTGGCGGATGACCTGCGGGTCGACGTCGACGCCGTCAGCGTGAAGGCAACCACGACCGAGAAGCTCGGTTTTACCGGTCGTCAGGAAGGCATTGCGGCACAGGCGGTGGTCCTGCTTTGCAAGCGCGAAGTGCGCTGATGAGCGGCCCGAGTCCCGAGTCCCGAGTCCCGAGTCCCGACAAATTGCCGCGCCCATTCGGCGCATCGGTGCTGCGCGCGCGCATGCGCACGACGCCGGACGACTTCGTTGTCGACGAACGCTTGGGCTTTGCACCCGATGGGACGGGCGAACATCTGTTCCTGCGTGTGCGCAAGCGCGGTGCCAATACGGCTTTTGTCGCGCGTGAGCTGGCTCGCTGGGCAAATGTCGATGAGCGCGGCATCGGTTATGCCGGCATGAAGGATCGCCACGCGGTGACCACGCAATCGTTTTCCTTGCATCTGCCTGGTCGGCATGCGCCATCGGAATGGCCCGAGCATCCCGAGTTCAGCGTTATCGAGGCTGCGCGCCACGGTCGCAAGCTGCCGCGAGGCGCGCTGGCCGGCAACTATTTTGAGCTGACCTTGCGTGAAGTCGATGGCCAGCGAGCGGCCATCGAAGCCCGTCTGCAGTTGATCGCCGAGCAGGGTTTTGCGAATTACTTCGGAGAACAGCGATTCGGTCACGACGGCGGCAATCTGGCGGCCGCGCAACGCATGTTTGACGGCCAACGGGTCAAGCGCGAGCAGCGCGGAATCCTGCTGTCGGCTGCGCGCTCGTCGTTGTTCAACGTGGTGCTCGCCGCGCGAGTTGCCAACGGGTCGTGGGCAGCTGGCATGGATGGCGAGGTCTGGATGCTCGATGGCAGCCACAGTGTATTTGGGCCGCAGATGCTCGATGAGGCATTGCAGGCCCGTGTGCAAAGCGGCGACATCCATCCGACGGGGCCAATGTGGGGCGCAGGTGAGCTGCGCAGCGCGGATGCTGCAAGAATGCTGGAAGCGTCAGCGGTGCTGCCGCACGCGTCGATTTGCAAGGGTTTGGCAGACGCCGGCTTACGCCAGGAGCGCCGCGCGCTGCGTGTGCAAGCCAGTGAGTTTGGTTTCGACTGGTTGGCGGAGGACGTGTTGCAGCTGCGGTTTTTTCTGCGCGCCGGTGCCTATGCCACCGCCTTGCTGTTTGCGCTGGGAGATGTACAGGAGCTCGCACCCGAGCGTCGTGCGGAAACTTAGTGGCTGGGAACGGCGGCGAGCAGTGGTGCCTTGCTGCAGGTTGATCGCGGACCCAGATGCGCCCAGCCGTGAGGGGCGTACGACCAACGGTTAACCCGTTGCTTCATTGCAGGCGTAAGCTCAGGTCGGGTGCTTGGGTTGTCAGGTACTCGATCCGTTCGAGACCGTTGTCCGGGCACCGCCTCTGCCACTTGAGTCGGGAGCCACTAATGCGCACCTTTCTCGTTTGTTTCGCCCTCGTCGTATTTGCCGCTTGCAGTGGCTGCGCGAGTAAGTCCGGTAGTGCGGGCTATCGTGAAG
>JBQTGY010000038.1:0-14167 GCA_052390415.1 Pseudomarimonas sp.
CCCTGCGCAAGGGATTGGCGGACGGCACCATCGGTCGCTACATCACCGACTTTCCGAACGTTGATCTGATCGGCCATCCGCGTGTCATCAACCTGCCGCATCTGGGCGCATCGACGCTTGAGGCTGAGGAAAACTGTGCCGTGATGGTGGTTGACCAAGTGCGAGATTTTCTGGAAAACGGCAATGTCGCCAATTCGGTCAATTTCCCGGCCACGCGGATGGCACGCGAAGGCGCGGCACGACTGTGCATCGCCAACCAGAATCGACCAGGCATGATCGGCCAGCTGTCGCAGGTTCTGGGCGAGGCGGGCTTGAACATCGCGCAGATGCACAATGCGTCCAGGGGCGCGATTGCTTACACCCTGGTGGATATCGACGCCCCTGCGGATGCTGCGGCGCTTGCACGGATCTCCGCGCTGGAAGGCATTTTGTCGTTACGGGTGGTGTGATGGTCGGCAAGTCCAAAGTCAAGAAATCTAGCAAAGGGGCAGTCGCCGTCGTCGACGATGCGGTGGCCGGTCCGTTGGCTTTGGGCGAGGTGCGCCAGCGCATCGATGGAATCGACCGCGAGATCCAGGCGCTGATTGGCGAGCGCGCCAGGATGGCGCATCAAGTGGGTCGCGCGAAGGGTCCACTGAAAGCGGCGATCGACTATTACCGTCCCGAGCGCGAAGCACAGGTACTGCGGAAAGTAGTTGACCGTAACGACGGTCCATTGAGCGATGAAGTCTTGGTGCGCCTGTTTCGCGAAATCATGTCGGCCTGTTTGGCCCAGCAAGAGCCGCTGAAAATCGGCTTTCTTGGCCCAGAAGGTACGTTTTCGCAACAGGCGGTGATCAAACACTTCGGCCACTCGGCGCATGGCTTGCCGTTGGCGAGCATCGAAGAAGTGTTTCAGGAAGTCGCCGCTGGCAATGCCGATTTTGGTGTCGTGCCGGTCGAGAACTCGGGCCAAGGCACGATTCAATCGACGCTGGACATGTTCCTGGTGTCGCCACTGAAGATTTGTGGCGAGGTCGAGCTGCGGGTGCACCAGTACCTGCTTTCGCGCAGCGGTCGTCTCGAAGACGTCGAACGCGTGTATTCGCACCCGCAGTCGTTGGCGCAGTGTCAATCCTGGTTGCGGCAGAACGCACCTAAGACCGAGCGCATCGCGGTCAGCAGCAATGCCGAGGCGGCGCGGCGGGCTCGCAGCTCAGATGACGCCGCTGCGATTGCTGGGTCTTCTGCGGCGCATGTGTATGGCCTCAAGGCTATCGCCGGTCCGATCGAGGATCGACCGGACAACACCACCCGCTTTTTGGTGGTCGGTCGCGAGCTGTTCCCCGCCTGCGGCCACGACCGCACCTCGATCCTCGTCTACGTCAAAGATCAACCCGGCGCCCTGTTCAACATCCTGCGACCATTGGCCGAGCACGGCCTGAGCATGAATCGCATCGAATCACGCCCGGCGCATCAGGGCCTGTGGCGCTACGCGTTCTTCATCGATTTTGAAGGTCATATCGAAGATGAGTCGGTGCGAGCAGCGCTTGTCGATCTGGAAGAATTTGCATCTGAGGTTAAAGTGTTGGGATCTTATCCCTGTGCGGTGCTGTGATCGCAACTGTCCCTGATTTTGCAGGCCTCGTTCGTCCGGGTGTTCGCGGCCTGCGGGCGTATGATCCCGGCCACGATCTGGTCGCCCTGCGCAAGGGCCGTGAAGGCCTGATCGAGCTCGGCTCGAATGAAAACAGCTGGGGCTGCAGCGAGCGCGTGGCTGATGCCATTTTCGCGGCAATGCCGAATTTGTATCGTTATCCCGATCCGCTGGGTGGCGGCCTGAAGCGAGCGTTGGCGCGCAAGCATGGGGTCGAGACGGATTCAGTGCTGCTCGGCAATGGATCGCATGAGTTGCTGATGCAATTTGCGCAGGTTTTTGCCGGTGCAGGCGCGGATGTCGCTGCGTCGCGCTTTGGGTTTGCCGTTTACGGCCTGGCGGCACAGGCGGCGGGTGCCAGACTGGTGGTTGCGCCTGCACGCCCGGTGGACGATTTGATGCCGCGCGGGCACGACTTGGATGCAATCGGCGTCGCGGCTGCCCATGGTGTTCGCCTCGTCTACCTCGCCAATCCCAACAACCCGACGGGAACCTGGTTCGCGGCTGAGGCGCTGGAGCAATTTCTGCACAAGTTGCCTGCCAACGTGCTAGTTGTCGTGGATGAGGCTTACGCCGAATACGTTGATGATCCCAGTATCGGCAGCGCGATCGACTTGCTCGGCGACTATCCAAACCTGATCGTGACCCGGACTTTTTCCAAGGCTCACGGGCTTGCCGGGCTGCGCGTGGGTTACGCATTGGCCCATCCCAATCTGGTCGCGGTGATGGAGCGTATCCGCGAGTCGTTCAACGTCAATCTGTTGGGACTGGCTGCCGCCGAGGCCTCCCTGAGTGACAGCTATCACTTGTCTTCGGTGCGTGTGCGCAATGCGGCTGAGCGTCGTCGTTTGACCGATGCGTTGCGTAAGCGGCGGCTCCAGGTTGCGCCATCACAGACCAACTTTCTGCTGGTGGATTTCGGCCCCCGTTGCGCGCGTATCGAGGCTTCGCTGTTGGCCGAAGGCGTCGTCTTGCGGCCGATGGGTGGTTATGATCTGGGCAGCTGTCTGCGCATCACGGTCGGGCGGCCAGAAGAAAACGACCGTTTCTTGCATGCGTTGGACAAGGTGCGATGAGTGGACTGCGCTTTGTCGCCTCGCGAGGCCAAGCGCTAAGCGGTGAGCTGCGGGTTCCCGGCGACAAGTCGGTTTCCCATCGCGCCATCATGTTGGCATCGTTGGCGGAGGGCCGAAGCACCATTTCCGGCTTTCTGGAGGGCGAAGACACGCTCGCAACCGCTGCTGCGTTCCGGGCGATGGGCGTGTTGATCGAGCCCGCTGATCGCGGAACCAAGGTGGTGCATGGCGTCGGGCTGCATGGCTTGCGCGCAGCGGATGCTGACCTGGATTGTGGCAACGCCGGCACCGGCATGCGTTTGCTCGCAGGCGTTCTTGCGGGCCAAGCGTTTGATAGCCGGTTGATCGGCGATGCGTCGCTATCGCGTCGACCCATGCGCCGGATCACCGAGCCGCTGAGTCAAATGGGTGCTCGCATCACGACGACGGACGCAGGAACGCCGCCGCTTGAGGTCGCGGGAGGTCAACACCTGCAAGGCATCCACTATTCGACGCCCGTCGCCAGCGCGCAAGTAAAATCGGCTGTGTTGTTGGCGGGCTTGTACGCCGCCGGCGATACCACGGTGATCGAACCGCATCCCACCCGCGATTACACCGAGCGCATGTTGCAAGCGTTTGGTTGGGAGGTGGAGCATCGCGATGGCTTTGCCCGCTTGTCAGGCGGCGGCAAGCTGATGGCACGAGACATCGAAGTGCCGGCAGATTTTTCCTCGGCCGCGTTTTTCATCGTCGCAGCAAGCGTGATCCCTGACTCGGAGCTGCTGTTGCGCGACTTGGGTGTGCATCCGCGGCGCACCGGCTTGTTGGCCGCCTTGAAACTGATGGGTGCGGATATCCAGGTCGAAAATGCTCGCGAAAGGCAGGGCGAACCGATTGCTGATTTGCGGGTGCGCTCTGCGCGTTTGCGGGGCGTTGCGATCCCGGAACGGCTGGTCCCCGACATGATCGATGAAATGCCGGCGCTGTTTGTGGCTGCTGCATTGGCGACCGGCGAAACCACCATCAGTGGCGCTGCCGAATTGCGAGTCAAGGAATCGGATCGAATCGCCAGCATGGCCAGCGGCTTGCGTTGTTTGGGTGCTTCCATTGCGGAGCGACCCGACGGCGCGGTCATCCGAGGCGGAGCCTTGCATGGTGGCGTTGTTGACAGTCACGGCGACCACAGAATTGCCATGAGCTTCGCGATTGCGGGCCAGCTCGCCACAGGTGAAGTCGAAATTCTGGAATGCGACAACGTGGCCACTTCGTTTCCCGGCTTTGACCAACTTGCACGAGAAGTCGGATTCGCGGTTTCGCGCCTGCCTGGTTGAGTCGACACGAGAACTCGCCGAATTCTTGTCGTATCGCGAATGGCGACAGATTCGGAACGTTACAATCGCGGCATGAACACAGATCATTTTTCGCAAGCGAACCTGGTTGACGCCACGGTTCCCGTCTTGACCATTGACGGCCCGTCGGGCTCGGGCAAGGGCACCATCAGTCGCAATGTGGCCGCCAGGCTCGGCTGGCACTTTCTGGATTCAGGCGCCTTGTACCGCGCGGTAGGCGTCGCTGCGGGCTGGGAGGATGTGGACTTGAGCGACCCGGATGCCCTGATCCGACTCGCTGGCCGCACGCATGTCGCCTTCAAGGACAAGGGCGCGGGCGAACCCTTGGTGATGGTGGATGGCATCGACGCCACGGATGAATTGCGCACCGAGACCGCGGGTGCTGCCGCTTCAGCCATCGCTGCGATTCCCGGTGTGCGCGCTGTGCTGGTGCAGCGCCAACGTGATTTTCGCCAATTGCCGGGGTTGGTGGCAGATGGTCGAGACATGGGTACGGTGATTTTTGCGGATGCCGCTTACAAGGTGTTTCTCACCGCCAGCGCCGAGGAACGCGCCGACAGGCGCTATAAGCAGTTGAAGGCAAAGGGGCTGGACGTTACACTTGATGGTCTGCTGCGCGAGATTCTCGCGCGCGATGCCCGAGATGCCCAACGTTCAGTGGCTCCGCTCAAGCCTGCGCAGGACGCAGTCATGGTCGACACCACCGGCGTTCCGATCAACCTCGTCGTTGATCGGGTGCTTGCCCTGCTGCCGGAATCACTCCGCGCCGGCTGAGGCGATTCACGCAGCCACCCGCGCACTGCGCTCGCTTTTCAAGCGTGGCGGATAGCCCCGGCACTTCGCCGGTTTTTCCTTAATCAGGTGCTCATCGCACCGCCAACGTGGTGGGTCGCTTGCTGCCAGACGGTAGCCGTGCCCCGTTCGTTTAACCGGAATCCAACCCATGACCGAGAGTTTCGCCGAACTGTTCGAGCAGACTGAAGCCAAACTGGCCAAGCTCAAACCCGGCTCCATCGTTACCGGCATCGTCGTCGAGGTCCGTTCGGACGTCGTCGTCATCAACGCCGGCCTCAAGTCCGAAGGCATCGTCCCCATCGAGCAATTCCGCAACGATGACGGCGAGATCGATGTCGGCGTTGGCGATGAAGTGAAAGTCGCGCTTGATTCGCTCGAAAATGGCTTTGGCGAGACCGTACTGTCGCGCGAGAAGGCGAAGCGCTCGATGGTGTGGGACGAGCTGGAAGAGGCAATGGAAGCAGCTGCCACCGTCATCGGTCGGATCAGCGGCAAGGTCAAGGGCGGTTTTACCGTCGATATCAAGGAAGTCCGTGCGTTTCTGCCAGGCTCGTTGGTCGATGTGCGTCCGGTGCGCGACCCGGTGTATCTGGAAGGCAAGGAACTCGAGTTCAAGATCATCAAGCTGGATCGCAAGCGCAACAACGTGGTGGTTTCGCGTCGCGCGGTGGTCGAGAGCGAGCATTCGGAAGAGCGCGAGCAGTTGATGGAGCGTTTGGTCGAAGGCGCGATCCTGCCGGGTGTGGTCAAGAACCTCACCGATTACGGCGCGTTTGTCGACTTGGGTGGCATCGACGGCCTGCTGCACATCACCGATATGGCGTGGAAGCGCGTGCGTCATCCGTCCGAAGTGGTTGAAGTCGGTCAGGAAATGCAGGTCCGCGTGCTCAAGTTTGATCGCGAGCGCAATCGTGTCAGCTTGGGTCTGAAGCAGATGGGCGAGGATCCGTGGGACAACATCTCGCGTCGTTATCCGAACAACACCCGCATCTTCGGCAAGGTCAGCAACGTCACCGATTACGGCTGCTTCGTCGAGATCGAGCCGGGCGTCGAAGGTCTGGTGCACGTGTCGGAAATGGATTGGACCAACAAGAACGTCAACCCGTCCAAGGTGGTGCAGGTCGGTGATGATGTCGAAGTCATGGTGCTGGACGTGGATGAAGAGCGTCGCCGCATTTCGCTGGGCATCAAGCAGTGCGCGCAGAACCCGTGGGAAGCGTTTGCTTCCAACTTCAAGAAGGGCGACCGCGTTTCCGGTCAGATCAAGTCGATCACCGATTTCGGCGTGTTCGTTGGTCTGGACGGCGGCATCGACGGATTGGTGCATCTGTCCGACGTGTCGTGGAATGCGACCGGCGACGACATCGTGCGCAACTTCAAGAAGGGCGACACGGTTGAGGCAGTCGTGCTGGCGGTTGACCCCGAGCGCGAACGCATCTCGTTGGGCGTCAAGCAGTTGGAGCAGGATCCGTTTGGCCAGTACATGGCGGCCAACACCAAGGGCAGCATCGTCAATGGCACGGTGAAGGAAGTCGACGCCAAGGGCGCAACGATTGACCTCGGCGATGGCATCGAAGGTTATGTCCGCGCTGCCGATATCGCCAAGGAGCGCATCGACGACGCCAGCCAGCACCTGAAGTTGGGTGACGCGGTCGAAGCGAAGTTCATCGGCATGGATCGCAAGGGACGCACCTTGCAGCTGTCGATCCGCGCCAAGGACGAGGCCGACCTGAAAGAGACGATGGACGAGTACTCGTCCAACGCCGCCAGCGCTGCCAGTGGTACCACCAAGCTTGGCGCGCTGTTGCGCGAACAGCTGGGCAAGTCAGAGTAAGCAATACCCATACTTTGCGATGTGCGCGTAAGGTATGTATATCGGCGGCCCGCTTTTGCGGGTCGCCGATGTCAAGCTAGAACCCGTAGCGCCCGAACATTTCACCGCAGAACATGATCTGCCAACGACAATCTGAGCACGCATGACCAAGTCGGAATTGATCGAGGCCCTGACCTTGCGTCAGGCACATCTGAAAGCGGATGACGTTGACCTCGCGGTCAAGACCATGCTCGACCAGATGGGCGACGCCTTGGCCAATGGGGATCGCATCGAGATTCGGGGGTTCGGCAGCTTTTCGCTGCACTTTCGACCGCCGCGTATTGGTCGCAATCCGAAAACTGGCGACTCGGTGGCTTTGCCGGGCAAACATGTCCCGCACTTCAAGCCGGGTAAGGAACTTCGCGAGCGCGTCAACGGCGCCAGTAGTTAGCGACTTCAACCCGTTGTGCCATGGGCTTGCATGACTCGCCGGCCTGGCCTAACCGTGTGGTTGCAACCGACGAATCAGGCGTCGTAAGGCAGGCTAAAGGTCGTTGCCTCCGTTAAGCTGGTGGCCAATGAATTCCCGCGGGATTGACCGGTGCGAATAGCCTATCTGATTGTCTGTTTGATGGTAATGGCTAGCGGGGCCATTTTTGGTGCGCTCAATCCGCAGCCCGTTTTCGTCGATTTCTATGTGGCTGGCTTGGAAATGCGGCTCGGTATCGGGCTGTTGCTGTCCGGCCTGGCGGGCGCTGCGTTGGGAGGGAGCTGCATGTGGATAGGCGTCGTGCTACCGCTGCGCCGTCAGCTTGCAAGGCAAAGACGCGACACGAACGCAAGCGAGCAGCGAATTCTCGCTTCAACGAAATTGGCTACGACTAATCTCACGTCCACGAGCGATGAGCTGACTTTGTGAGTGAGCTGTCGCTGTTGTTCCTGTTGCTGCCGGTTGCCGCGCTTTCGGGATGGTTTGCGGGTCGTCGCGGCAGCGCACAACATACCGGGCGCAAAGTCAGTCGCCTGTCGACGACGTATTTTCGTGGCCTGAACTACTTGCTCAACGAGCAACCCGATAAAGCCATCGAGGTGTTCCTCAAGATCGCCGAGGTCGACAAACAAACGGTCGAAACCCACTTTGCATTGGGCAACCTGTTTCGGCGCCGCGGCGAAGTGGATCGCGCCATTCGTGTTCACCAGAACCTGATTGCCAGAACCGGGCTTACCGAAGAGCAAAAGACCCAAGCAGTGCTGGAACTCGGCGAAGACTATATGCGCGCCGGTCTGCTTGACCGCGCCGAAACCCTGTTCACCGACCTGGTGAAACTCGAAGCTTCGGCACCACAGGCGTTGCGTCACCTGATTTCGATTTATCAGCAGGAGCGTGATTGGCCGAAAGCGATCGAGCACGCCGAGCGCTTTGAAGCGGCCACCGGCGAACGTACTGGACCGATGGTTGCCCAGTTCCACTGTGAATGCGTGGAACAATCACGCCAGCGCGGAGATATTGTTGGCGCGCGCGCGAGTCTCGCGCAGGCGTTTGAGGCCGAACCAAACTGCGTCCGCGCGGGCATTCTGGATGGCCAGATCGAAGCGACCTCAGGTAACGATCAGGCGGCCATCCGCGCTTTCGAGCGCGTGGCACGGCACGAGCCAGAGATGTTGCCGGAAGTGATCGGGCCGCTGATGGCTGCGTGCGAGCGTCGAGACGAATCCCACCGTGCCCGCGCTTTCCTGACCGAAATGATGGAGCGCCATCCAGGCGTGTCGCCTCTGCTCGCGCTCACCCGCCTGATAGAGCGCGAAAGTGGTCGCGGAGAAGCCGTCGAATTCCTGGTGAGGCATCTTCGCCAACGACCTTCAGTGCGTGGGCAAGGCCTCTTGATCGACCTCAGCATGGCCGACAGCAGCCCGCAGGAACGCGACGTATTGCAGGTGCTCAAGCAACTGACCGATCAGCTGGTTGCCGGTTCTTCGGCGTACCGGTGTGGTCGCTGCGGGTTTGGTGCACGCGCCCATCATTGGCAGTGTCCGAGTTGCAAGAGCTGGAACTCGGTCAAGCCCATTCATGGTCCGATCGGCGAATGACAATGGGGACGATTTCTCTGGCCACGTGGTTGAGCGTGTTGTTCGGCGGGTTCATCTTCTCTGCCCTGCTGGTGATGGCTGCGCTTCGTTACAGCACGACCCGAGCCTTGCTTGACCATCCTGGGGTTCGCCGCAGTCACTCAGTGCCGACCCCGCGTGGCGGCGGAATCGGCGTCGTGATTGCTTTCTTGGCTTGTCTCAAAGTGCTGGCGCTGTTCGCAATGGTGCCGGTGACCCGGGCCTGGGGGCTGGCGGCCGCGCTGATTCTGGTCGCCGGCATCGGTTATCTGGATGACCATCGGTCGCAGTCGGTGGAGCGCCGGCTCGGGGTCCACGCTTTTGCTTCGATCCTGGTGATGGCCAGCCTGTTGGGGTTCCCGCATGACGGATGGCAATGGCTGTGGGCGGTCGTTGGCATCGTGGTGCTGATGACGGCGATCAACTTCAGCAACTTCATGGATGGCAGCAATGGCATGCTGACCCTGCAGGCGATGGCGCTGGGGGCGGCCTTGATGCTGCTTGCGATTTTCGCCGGCAATGCCGCGCTGGCTGTAATTGCCGCCTTGCTGGTGGCAACGACGTCGGGATTTCTGCCGTTCAATTTTCCGCAGGCGCAGATTTTTCTGGGCGATGTGGGCAGTGGAGCCATCGGATTGTTGATCGCCGCACTGGGCATGCAGGCTCTGGTCGACGGAAGTGTGGGTGGTTGGCTGCTGTTGGTGTTGAGTTCTGCCCTGTGGCTGGATGCGGGCCTGACTCTTTCGATGCGCATACTGACCCGGCGCAGTTGGACCACGGCGCATCGTTCTCACCTTTACCAGTGGCTGTTACGGGGAGGTTTGACGCATTCGCAACTTGCCTTTCTCTACCTCGGCTGGACACTCCTGTTCGCTATGCCCATGGTGCTGATATCCATGGCGGGATGGTTGTCCGAACTTGCCGCTTTTGCGGTGGTCCTAGGCTGCGGCGCGATGCTGTGGGTTGGCGGGCGGCTTGCGCTTCGACGGCAACTGCGTCGTCGGCGTCTTCCTCGCGCCGCATCCCCATCCACCTCGGACAGGACCTCGGAATAATGCCCTTTGGCCGGCTCGTCGCTCGCGTGCATCCGCGTATCGCGGTCGTCCTGCACGATCTTGCGATGGTGTGGCTGGCTTGGTACGTGATGAATCTGGTGCGCTACAGTTTTCAACCGGACGCGCCGCCCATTTCGCTGCTGGCTGCCGAATTGCCGCTGGTATTGGGTGCCCAAGGGCTGGTGCTCTGGTGGACGGGCTTGTACCGAGGCTTGTGGCGATTCGCGAGTCTTCCTGACTTGTGGAACATTGCGCGCGCCGGCGTTTTTGGAGCGCTTGCGATCAGCCTCGCGCTATTCCTGTTCAGTCGCCTCGAAGGCGTGCCGCGATCGGTGCTGGTGTTTTACCCACTCGCCCTGCTGCTTTTCCTGGGTGCGCCGCGGTTGTTGTATCGCTTCTGGAAGGACAGCCGCTACGGCGGCGGACCACTCGCCCCACCGCGCCGCGTCTTGATTCTCGGGGCAGGGCGAGCGGGTGAAGCCTTGGTGCGCGATCTCAAGCGGGAAGAGCGCTTCCGTCCGGTCGGATTTCTCGACGACAATCGAGCCCTGCGAGGTGCCAAGTTGCATGGCGTTCCGGTCTTGGGCGGGTTGGACAAAATGCAGGAAGTAGCGCGCGAATCGGCGGCGCAGATGTTGTTGATAGCGATGCCCACCGCCAGCAATCTGCAAATGCAGCGCGTGGTCGAGTTGTGCGAAGCGACCGCACTACCATTTCGAACGGTGCCGCACCTGCGCGACATCGTTGAGGGTCGGTCCAGCTTCAATGAACTCAAGGAAGTCGCCATCGAGGACTTGCTCGGACGCGATCCGGTGTCATTGGATTGGTCGGCGATCCGCATTGCGCTGGCAGGTCGGCGCGCGCTGGTGACCGGCGGCGGCGGCTCGATCGGTGCCGAGTTATGTCGGCAGGTGGCGCGTTTGGGCGTCGAGTCGCTGACCGTGCTGGACCTTTCCGAATTCAATCTTTACCGGGTCGAGCAGCAGTTGCGCGGTGAATTCCCGGACCTTGTGTTGAGCTGTGTGCTGGGTGACTGCGGCGACGCTGTGGTCTGTGAGCGCGTATTCGAACGGGTCAGGCCGCAATTGGTATTTCATGCTGCTGCGTTCAAACACGTGCCTTTGCTGGAAGGTCAATTGCGGGAGGCGATTCGCAACAACGTGTTGGCCACGCAAACGGTCGCTGCGGCCAGCGCACGTCACGGCGTGGACAGTTTTTTGCTGGTGTCCACCGACAAGGCCGTCAACCCCGCCAACGTCATGGGAGCCAGCAAGCGCCTGGCCGAGATCGCGTGCCAAGCGGCGGGCGAGGGTAGCTCGACGCGATTCGTCACGGTCCGCTTCGGCAATGTGCTGGATTCGGCCGGTAGCGTCGTACCACTGTTTCGCGAGCAGATTCGACGAGGCGGTCCGCTGACGGTCACCCATCCTGAAATCACCCGCTACTTCATGACCATACCCGAGGCTTGCCAATTGATCTTGCAAGCCATGACCTTGGGCAAGGGCGGCGAAGTATTTGCACTGGATATGGGCGAGCCGGTGCGTATTCGGTACTTGGCCGAGCAGATGATTTACCTGGCGGGCAAGCACCCCAACCGCGATGTGCGCATCGTCTACACCGGATTGCGACCGGGCGAAAAATTGTTCGAGGAGCTCTTTCACGCCCAAGAAGACTACGCGCTGACCTCGCACCCGAAGATTTGGTTGGCTCGTTCCAGGCCGCTTGAGCGCAGCAGTTTTGACAATGCGCTCAATCAGATGCGGCAAGCCAGCATGCGCTTCGACGAGCCCGCGCTGTCGCGACTGGTGCGCGATTGGGTACCTGAATACCGAGCCTCGGCGGCGGCCGATGCCGATGTGGTTTCAATTTCTCGCGCCAGCTAACGATGGATCACTGCAAGGACGCTGCAATCATGACGCGCATTCGCAAAGCCGTATTTCCGGTCGCAGGCCTCGGCACGCGATTTCTTCCGGCCACCAAAACCGTGCCCAAGGAGATGCTGCCGATCATTGATCGACCGCTGATCCAATATGCGGTCGACGAAGCCATTGAGGCCGGCTGTGACACCTTGGTGTTCGTCACCAATCGCTACAAACACGCGGTGGCGGACTACTTCGACAAGGCTTACGAGCTTGAACAGAAGTTGGAAAAGGCAGGCAAGACCGAGCTGTTGGCGCTGATTCGCGATGTGTTGCCGGCTAATGTGCGCGCGGTATTCGTCACTCAGGCCGAGGCGCTTGGCCTCGGTCACGCGGTGTTATGTGCCAAGCCGGTGATTGGCAACGAACCCTTTGCCGTACTGCTGCCCGATGACCTAATCTGGAACAAGGGCCCCGGCGCGCTCAAGCAAATGGCGGACGTGGCTGAGGCGCAGAATGCCAGCGTCATTGCCGTGCAGGATGTACCGCGCGAACAGACCGCAAGTTATGGCATCGTCGATACCGGCGGAGTCGATCACAATCCCGCCCCGATTTTGGCCATGGTGGAAAAGCCACTTCCAGAGGTCGCACCGAGCACCTTGGCGGTAGTGGGTCGCTACGTATTGCGGCCGGAAGTGTTTGCGCTGTTGGAGCAGACCAAACCCGGCAAAGGTGGCGAAATCCAGCTGACCGATGCCATTGCCGGACTCAGCCACAACAGCACGCTGCTGGCCTATCGTTTCGCCGGCCGCCGCTTTGACTGTGGCAGCCGAATTGGACTGGTTGAAGCAACGATACGCTTTGCGCTGGATCACGACGATCTCGCCGACGATGCGCGTGCTTACCTGCGGGCTGCGTTCGCCGAAGGATAGTCGCCAGCGAACGCCTGCGAATTCGTTGCCGACGGCTTGTGTGAGGTCTTGCACACAAGCCGTCCATCGTGGACTACAACGCCTCGATAATCCCGGCTGCGCCCATTCCGGTGCCGATGCACATGGTCACCATGCCGTATTTCAGTTTCTGCCGGCGCAGGCCGTGAACCAGGGTCGCGATGCGAATGGCGCCTGTTGCGCCCAGCGGATGGCCCAAAGCAATGGCACCGCCCAGCGGATTGACCTTGCTGGCGTCCAGTCCACAGGTGTTGATGACGGCTAGCCCTTGTGCCGCGAACGCTTCGTTGAGCTCGATCCAATCGAGCTGTTCATGGGACAAGCCCGCCTGTTTGAGCACTTTTGGAATGGCAGCAATGGGACCGATGCCCATTACTTCCGGGCGCACGCCGGCGACGGAAAAACCAACAAAGCGTGCCAGCGGTGTCAGCCCGTAATCCTTGATGGCTTGCTCGGACGCCAGCATCACGGCGGCGGCACCATCGGACATTTGCGAACTGTTACCGGCGGTGACGCTGCCGCCCATGCGAAACACGGGACGGAGCTTGGCCAGGCCTTCGACCGACGTATCGGCGCGTGGGCCTTCGTCGGTTTCAATCAACTGCTCACGTAAGCGCACCACGTTGCCGCTGATATCGGGTTGCCGCGAGGTCACGTGGTACGGCGTGATCTCGGCGCGAAAATGCCCGTTCGCCTGCGCGGCGAGCGCCTTCTGATGGGAGGCATACGCAAACGCGTCTTGCGCTTCGCGGCTGATCTTCCATTCTTCCGCGACTTTTTCGGCGGTGATGCCCATGCCGTAAGCAATCGCGACGTTGTCGTCCGAAAAAACCTTCGGACTCATCGCGATCTTGTTGCCCATCATCGGCACCATCGACATCTATTCGGTGCCGCCGGCTAGCACGAGGTCGGCTTCGCCCAATCGGATGCGGTCAGCGGCAAGCGCTACCGCTTGCAAACCGGAGGAACAAAACCGATTGATCGTTTGCGCAGCCACCGTATTCGGGAGGCCGGCCATCAACACCCCGATGCGCGCCACATTCATGCCCTGCTCGCCCTCGGGCATGGCGCAACCGATGATGGCATCATCGATACGAGCAAGGTCGATACCCGGTGTTTGCGCAACCACAGCGCGCAAAACGTGCGCCAGCATTTCGTCCGGCCGCGTATTGCGGAACTGGCCTTTGGGTGCCTTGCCGACTGGCGTGCGCGTAGCGGCAACGATGTATGCGTCTTGGATTTGGCGGGTCATTGGAAACTCCGGGATTTGGGATTCGGGATTCGGGATTCGTTTGAAGCGGGAAGCGGGAAGCGGACGTTGGTGGCATCAGGGTGCTGAGTCAGAGGCATACGGCAATTCCCGCCGCACAGTCGCTCTCACGAAACCCGATTCCCGAATCCCGGCAAAACGTCAGTTCCGCAACGGCTTCCCCGTCGTCAACGTATGCATGATCCGCGCCTGGGTCTTCGGCATCTGCGCCAAGGCCACGAAGTGCTCGCGCTCCAGACGCAACAGCCATTCTTCGTCCACCAGTGAGCCGCGATCCAC
>JBQTGY010000039.1:0-46246 GCA_052390415.1 Pseudomarimonas sp.
CCGCGGCGGCACTCCGATCACCAACAAGAGCTACACCTACAACGCCAGACACCAGCTCACCCGCGTGACCGATTCGGTCGCAAACCTGACGACCGATTACACGTGGGATGGCAACGGTTTCATGACCTCGGAAACCGAGACCCGCGCTGGTCAACCCAGCCAGACGACGACCTATCGACCCAACCTGCAAGATCGCCTCGCGACCCTCACCACGCCGACCGGTCCGCCAGTCCACTACAGCTACGACATCGATGGATTAAGAGTCGAGAAACGCAGCACCTTAGAGGCGACCCGTTACGGCTACGACGGCACCACCCTGCGCCGCGAAACCAACGTCACCAACAACCCGCTGGTCACGTATGACTGGGCGAGCGGAAGAATCCTGCGAACCCGCCGCGCTACTCAGACGAGCTATGCGCAGCACGATGCGCTGAAGTCACCGGTGCGGTGGAGCTTGGCCAGCGGCGCAGAACAAGGCCGCGCCACCTACACCGCCTGGGGCGAGAACGCGACCAGTGCCGGCACGCTGCCACCGATTGGGTATGGTGGCTATTACGCGGATGCCGAATCAGAGAGCTACTACGCGCAGCAGCGGTATTACTCGCCGAGAGTTGGGCGGTTCAACAGAATTGATCCGTGGGAAGGCGATCCGCTCAACCCGATCACACTGAACAAGTACCTATATGCCGCCGGCAACCCACTGCGATTTACGGACCCAGACGGCCGCTGTCCGGTAGCGCTCAGTCCCTCGGAGTGCCACACGCTAAGTGCAGAGCAATTGGGCGTCGATCCGTACTCGCGCGAAGGTGCTGAAGCGGTCGCCGAGTTCGAGACCGGGCGGACCATCGGCCAAGTGCGTGGCGCGTGGACAGCGGTGAAGGAGACCGCACAGTTCATCGTCGATGTGCCGGGCTCGGCGATTGACCTGATTCCAGGCGTGGACGTGGGCTCGTTGAATCGCATGGGCGAGCGGGCCAGCGGCGTGTGGGAGTTTGCGAAGTCGCCGGTGCAGACTGTGACCACAGCTGTGGAGGCACAGGCCACGGCGCACTCGGATGCGCGGGAAGCGCATGACTTCCGCGGTGCTGGCGAAGTCATAGGAGGTGTAGAAGGCAGCGTCGGTGCTGGCGCGGCTATGTCGTACTCGGGTGCGGGGCTGTCGAGCTTGGCGCGAGGCTCGCGGCTCGGACGGATCGCAGACGATCAAGGAAAGGCGCTCACCGTTGCGGAGGACCCAAGTGGTCCGACTGGTCCTATTGGTCCGATCTCGGGAGCAGCACCCATTACTTGGGTGGATGAGGGCGGCAACCTTAGGGCTGGCGCCACAGCAGGTATGCGACCTGATGCCTATCGGTATCAGTCATCTGCACCGGGTGCGCGGTCTAGCGTGGAGTCTGGACGATCTCAGGCTCCCTACCTAGAATTCAAAGATGCTTCTGGGCAGACAGTGGGCGCGAAGTTCGATGGTGTTTCAGAGACTGAGCTGATCGACAGGAAGTTGAATCCAGTCTTTTCCGCTAAGGCCATAGATCAAGCGCGCCGCCAAGTTGCGGTTGCGCAGCATCATGGACTGCAGGCGGTGTGGGAGCTGCCTTCACAGCGAGCGGTAGATGCTGCAAATAGGTTCATGACGACAAATGAGATTGACGGCATTACCGTGAGATTGAAGGAGCCATGAAGAATCCCGTCCCGCTGTGCATGGCAATCATCGATGCGCTCTTGGTTTTCGAGACTTCCTCAGCAGAGGAAGTGGACCCCGATATCGCCGTTCGGGCGATGGAGAACATGGGTTCCAGCTTGCAGCAGCTGGACCATGAGGATCAACGCGAGTTAAGGCATTTGCTTTATGGCATTGCAGAACACGCTACTGATGCCCGGTATGGAGAGTTTGTCAAGTCAGTGCCAGACATGCTTGGCTTGCAGGATTGAGGATCAATGGGGTCAGGGATCAATGGGGTCAGGATCAATGGGGTCAGAGCCATTGATTTTTCAGAGGATCAATCGGATCAATGGGGTCAGAGCCATTGATTTTTCCGGATCAATGGGGTCAGAGCCATTGATTTTTCAGAGCAAGCGGCATAGCGTCAGTCCAATCCGAATTGAGGGGAGTCACTATCGCTCGCTTGCCGAGGCTAAGCTTGGCCGGTTGTCCCAGAATCAGATAGTTCAGTGTCGTTGATTTCAGATGGGGCGTAAATCAATGACTCTGACCCCTTTGATCTGACCCCTTTGATCCGCAAGAAACCAGGCGAGTGAACGAGGAGTGACGATGAGCTACTGGGGTGACGGAGTAGAAGACTGCGACTATTAGTTTGGTGCGGTGGGCACAAACATTTTTTGGATCAAAGATCGCATGTTCAAGGACAGTGAAACGGTCATCGCCAAGCGCTATCCAGAGCAGGGAATCGTGGCCTCGCTTTGCTGCTTGCGCCTCCTTGGCGAGCGCTCTCCGAAGAACTTGAGTGTTCACTTCACGAAACGCGACCTTGAGCGCGCCCGCAATGCTCTTGATCGCTGGTTCGAACTGGTGCAAGACCAGCTTTCACCAGCCCGCTTGGAGGCGATCAGGCTTGGTGCAGATCGCGAGTTCGCTCTGTTCGATGAAATGATTACCAAAAAAAAAAGGGCAGTAGCCGTAGTCAGGGACACCCAGATCATGGCCAGATCATGGACACCCACGACAGTCGCTTCCATGTTCCTCGCCCCGCGCTATTCCATCCCGAGAGGAAGCCATAGTGAGCCAAGCCCTACCGAGTGACCGCATCGCTCGCCTCGGCGAGGCCTTGTCGCACTTGCGTCCGAGCCAGCTGGGCTGGATCGAGGCGGTGGTCGATCAGCTACAGCGGCCGGCGACGTTTGAGCGTTGGGCGGCGTCCGATCTGGTGACGCCGTGCGTGCTGGAGGATTTCGGCGATGCGCTGCGAATTCACCACTGTTTCTCGGCCGAGCCTTTCAGCAAGGACAAGTTCGAGTACGCGCTGGAGCGGGTGTTGACGTTGTGCCGGATTCCGGCATGACACTGACCCCTTTGATCAGGGCGTAAATCAATGACACTGACCCCTTTGATCGCTGACCCCTTTGATCGCTGACCCCTTTGATCGCAGATGCAGACTGCTCTGAGCCCTGAGACGGTGTGGAGAAGCGTTGAGCTTTCGGACTCGCCGATTGCGCTTCTTCTACGCGGGCGTCGAGAGCACGCGACTATTGATTTTTGTGGTGAGGCTACGCTTTCGGAGCTCTTCTCAACGCTCGAGGTTCGCGGCGAAATCAAGCGTGGGCAAGTTGAGCGCGCGCAGGCTGAAGCGAGCAGATGGCGCCTTGAACAGATGCACTCTGCGATCCAATCTGTTGTCATTTGGTGGCGCGAGAATCCTGAGGTTAAGCTTTGGCAGGTGGGTGTGTCCTTGCCTCCCGATGTTTGTTTTGTGCTTTGGTTTCGTCACGACACCGCAGAGTTTCTAGGTGGGTTTGAGTCCCGGAATCAGCTAGTGTTGAGCTATCAGCGCGGCAAGGAGTTCTTTGGCGGCGACTGGGAGCCGATTCCGGACCCGAATGCCTCGTTGTGAACACCAATTGTTCGCGGCGCTGGGTTCTAACGTCTAAGGCGCTGGGTTCTAACGTCTAAGGATAGATCGCGCGCAGCCGCGATCTGATCTTTGAGTTCAAGCGGACCGCGGGAAGAGGTTTCGATGATTCCTGAAATGTTGTCGGCCCGCGGTTGTTCCCGCCTCACGAGGCGTTAGCTTGAGGTCGCACAGAGTCGAGGATCAATGGGGTCAGAGCCATTGATTTTGCAGAGCAAGCGGCATAGCGTCAGTCCAATCCGAATTGAGGGGAGTCACTATCGCTCGCTTGCCGAGGCTAATCTTGGCCGGTTGTCCCAGAATCAGATAGTTCAGCGTCGTTGATTTCAGATGGGGCGTAAATCAATGACACTGACCCCTTTGATCTGTTGCCGCGCATCCGCACGGATCAATGGGGGTTGCCTCTTGCCGACCGTCCTGCAAAGGACGGCCGGCGCTTGTCGGCTTACTGGCTTTCGAATCCGTTCTTGAAGATCACGGTCAGGTCGCAGCTGATGACGCTGACATCATCCACTGACCAGCCCAGCGGCGCATCGCCGGTGTTGCTGTCGGTCTGCAAGCGGAATCGCAGGTTGATGGTTTGCCCGGCGTAGTCGTCGAGATCCATGCTCGACACTTCATACGGGTTGGTTCCGCAGTACGCCTGGTTTCCATTGGGCAACGGGCCGTAGTAGAAATCCTCCAGTACTTTGTTGGCCGGCACTGGTGTCCAGTTCGTGCCGCCATTGCTGGACACTTCGACGAAGCCACCGTCCCAACAGGCGGACGGACCGTTCTCTTCCATGTTGACGTCGTGCTGGAAGCGCAGCACCAGCGGCGCCTGGCCGGTTGGCATGACGATTGGCGGAGACATCAGCTGCTGGTCAGTGGTGACGACGGCATCTGGCGCGAGCCATGCGGTGGTGCCGCTGAACGGTCGGGACGTGGATTGCGTCCAACGATTGGTGCCGGTCGCTGGCGTGGTGGTCCAGCCGTTGATGCCGGACTCCATGTTGTCGAAGAACACGTTGCTGGGCGGCACGTTCATCGGGCACTGGCCTGGCAGTGGGCGCGTATCGAAGCGGAATACCTCGGAATAAGCACCTTCACCGCAGATGTTGGTCGAGCGAACCCGCCAGAAATAGGTGGTGTTGACGGCCAGCACGGGTGGTACTTGAATCGACGTTTGCGTCGACGCCGCGCTGGTGAAGACGATGTTGGTGAATGCGGCATCGGTGGCGATTTCCGCCACGTAAGTCTGCCCCTGTTCCGGTGCATTCCAGCTCAGCACAGGATTGATCGGGACCAGCGCGGCGTTGTCGGCGGGCAGCAGAAGTGCCGATCCATCCGGTGTCGCGGAGTACACCTGCAGATCAACCACACGGCTGCGCAGCGAGGCCGGCATGCCGCCCGTCGCGGTGACCGTAATCGGATAGGTGCCAAAAGCTGCCGTACCGCTGTTGATGGTCAGGGTCGAGTTGCCTGGCACCGACGCGATGGTGGCGGGGCTGAAGCTGAAACTCGACCCTGACGGGTTACCGTTGGCGCTCAGAGTGGCCGATCCGGTGAAGCCGCTGTAGGCATGTCCCTCGATGGTGAAGTCCGCCGATTCGGGTGTGCACACCTGCTGGGTTAGCGGAACAGCCGCGATGCCGAAGCTGGGCATGCCGCAGGTCGGGAACTTGAACGAGCCCGCGCGCAGCGTCCACGTGGTGCCACTGGTGGCAAAGTATTGGTTGATGTACCAGAAGGTGCAGTCATCGACGTCGACGTTCATGGACGTGTAATCGCCCCAGCGGCGTGTGGTCGAGGTGTGCCCGCCATTTCCCTGGAAGATCAAGCCCTCGCCCTGACCCATTTCATTGATCGGGTCTTCCTGCAGGCGTCCGGTGTAGCGAACGCTGGGGAACGATTGGGCGCTGGATGCGCTGTAACCAAGCGCAATGTTGCCCGACACGTCGGCGGCGATCGAACCCATCCAGCGATGCAGGCCGTCCGTTGCTCCCGGCGCATACGTGCTGTCCTGATAGAGGGTCGGTGTGGTAGCGGGATTGCGAATTTCCCACCAGCGGATGCCGGCAATAGCCGGGGCGCCCTCGACCGATTGATTGGCAAGAATCGATTCGTAGCTGCCGTAGTTGCGGTAGGTCGCTCGGAAAGTTGGACGCTGACGGTAGGACAGAATATCCACAGGACCCAGCGGAGCAGGCTGCGCAACGCAGTCGCGAGCGGTGGGTGCGCACGGAAATACGGTGTCGTAGGGCGCAATCGGGATGATCGCCGATAGGACCATCGAGGAGTTGGCGGGGACGGCGAAGTCGAGCGTCAGCTTCCAGAAAGACAGCGCGTCGAGCGTGGCGCCATAGGGGCCGCCATCGTCCATCGAGCCGACCAGATACGCCGGGCTGCCGGCCGGCGGCTCAACGAATCCGTCGATATCAGCAGGTAGCAGTCCATCGCCGACCAGTTGGGCGACGCCCGGATCAAGTTGCTGGAAGAACGAAATGACGGTTGGCATCAGGCTTCCGGCCAGCATCGCATCACGATCAAGGGCGTACGTGCCGATCGCATTGTTGCCAAGCTCACGCGTGGTGAACACGTAGGAATCAGACCACACGCCATACTTCGGATAGTCCGGGAACACGCTGGCCGGAAACGCGTAGCGCTGGTACTGACCGGTGGGGTCGCCGTCAACCGACAGGGCGACGCAGTTGAAGAAACCCGGACCTGTGCTGTTCGAGAACTGACTCAGCAACCAGCGATCCGCCAGCTGGTCGTACAGCACGATCGGATCGCCCGCGTTCTCGTTTTCGCAGTCGCCACCGAAGCCCTGCCAGAGCGTATTGATGTTGGCTGGCCCGAAAACGGACAGGCCTGTCGTCTTTGAAAACACCTGAAACGACGCGTTCGACATCCGCACGTAGTGATTGATGCCAACGTCGCCGACCGGATCGGGCGGGTTGGCCGTGCCGGTGCCGACCGGGAGATTCTGGATAGTTGCCGGAATCAGAATCGGCGGACCCAGCCAGTCCTGCAGCGCGCCGTCCGGATCCTGCTTGTTGCCGTACTTCCACTGGCCGGCTGGTTCGGGATCGACCATCAGTACACCGATGAAACTCAGCCCGTCGCCATCCGCGGAAGGAATAATCGGCATGCTGCGCAGCGGCGGTGAGATATCGGCCTTGATCGCCGTGGACGCATAGCGAAACTCGGCGCGGACGTCGGGAACGTTGGTAATGGTGGGGTCCGCTGCAAGTGCGGACGCCGCCACTGAAAGACCGGCAAGGACGCATGCCCGCGCCGTGATTTTTCGCAGGAACATTGACATCCCCTAGGGTGAGCGTGCAGTAGTCAGAAGATCCCTATCCGTCGCCGGGCCGTCAAGCGCGGCCGGTGGAGGGCTGACCAATCAGCGCAACCTTACGGCGCTGGAGATGCGCCTGCAAGGTTTTGACAGGTGGTCGAGTACCGAAGCTACCACCCCGGTGGGGAGGCGGCGCTGATTGCCTGCCAAGCCGGTCGGGGTGCAGGGGCAAGCAGAAGTACCCATCAACGGGAAAGGGCGCTCATCTGCAGGCAGGAGGGAGGCAGCTGTCAGCGCCAGTTGGAAACTGACCCCCCAAGACTGGGCGCCGTCCGGAGTGCTCGAGACGCGGCGGAGATCGGAAGTCGGCAGAGTCTCGTGAGGCGAAAAATCAATGGCATTGACCCCATTGATCCTGACTTGGGCGCACGGCTGCTACCGAGTTCCCCGACGGCGAGAGGCGCGAGCTTGATCACTGCCGCTATCGGCGCGTGTGAGTTCGCATCTAGACTGCGGTGGACCGCCACCTCGATTGAGCCCTCGATGCGTCCGTCCATCTTCTTCGCGCTGCTACTTGTCTCCACCTTGGTGCCGGCCAAGGAAATCAACCCGAAGCGGCTTGATGTCATCGAGGGCGGTGCCATTTACGAACTGACGGAACCGTTCGTGTACCAGACGAACTTCTATCGTTCGATTGCCAGTTACACCCTTGTTCCCGGCAACTATGTCGAAGGTTTTCGCGCTCGCGACGGAATCTATCTGGTCGGCGGCGTGGATAGTGTCCAGATCCGTCTAGAGACTCCCGGCGAGGCCGAATCCGCAGCGAGCATCACCTACACTGAGGGCGGTGTATTTCTGCCCAATGATACAAATGCTTCGCCGCGCATGTATTTCGTCCGGCATAGCGCTCCCCGCATCGAGTACCTGCGAAACGGTGTTGTCCATAGCACTCGAAACGCACAAGCCACCGCGTCGTCGGTGAGCCCGAACTCGCAGATCGCCGAGACTGCGGTTCCTGGCGCATCCCCCGTGGTTGCCGGCATCGGCACCGGCATTGCCTATGGCTTGGTCAATGCGATGATCCGTGCCGGCGAAGGCAAGTTTCTTTTTCCCAAGAAGCACGATGGGGATCGGCGTATCAGCGAGTTGATGGTTCGGGTTGAGGGCTCGGCGGGTACGTCACAGATCGATGTTCCGAATTGAGAGTTCGTGTTGTGCTGCGTCATTGTTTCCTTCAACCCGCTGTAACCCCCGCCTCAAACCCATCCCGGAACAACACATCAGGATCAATCCCAGTCGAAAACGAAAACTGGGCGCAGGTGACGTTGCCCTGCACGTCGCGCACTTGTCGAGCGCCGCTGCAGCCGTGCTTTCGAATGGCAGCGGATTGCCATTCCTCGACATTGGCTGCGTCAAGCCGATGCCTGGCGCTCGCCACAGGGCCAGGGCGCGTGCTACCTGCGGTGGCTACGATAGTGCGAGACTGGCTCTGATGGCCAAGTGGCTCTGATGGCCAAGTGGCTCGGATGCGCCAGTTGGGAGCTTTCGATCCTCCGCCCATGAGCCCCGTCTCCAGCCACACGGATGCCGGGGCTGGCCGGTCCACGAATCCAGCGCACACGTGCTCGGTTTAGAGTAACTAAAGTCGCGCATGTGCCGAACCAGGACGGGCCGGCTCAGGCCCGCTCGGATGGGGCGAGAAATGAGTAGCAGCAAGCGGGTTGCAGCACTGCCGAAGGTCCTGGTGGTCGACGACCAGCCCCTGATCATCCAGGCGCTGTACGCCATCCTCGGCGACGACTACGAAGTGTTCATGGCGACCAGTGCCGCAGAGGCGATGCAGGCCTGCATCGAGAATCCGCCCGACCTGATCCTGCTCGACGTGATCATGCCCGGCATGAGTGGGCTCGACCTGTGCCGGGCGCTGAAGCGTGACATGCACACTCGCGACATTCCGGTGATGTTCGTCACCGCGCAGAACAGTCCGGAAGAAGAAACCGCGGGGCTTGATGTCGGTGCCGTCGATTTCATTTCCAAGCCGCTGAATGCCCCGGTCGTGCGCGCCCGTGTGCGCACCCACGTGACTCTCAAACGGCAAGGTGACTGGCTGCGCTCGCAGGCGCTGCTGGATGGTCTGACCGGCATCCCCAACCGGCGCAAGTTCGATGCAACGCTGGATGCCCTGTGGCGCGAGTGCGCCCGCAAGGGCACACCGCTGTCACTGATCATGCTCGACGTCGATCACTTCAAGTCCTACAACGACCGCTATGGTCACGGTCAAGGCGACGTCTGTCTGCGTGCGATCGCCGCAGCCATTCATTCCACCGTCGGCGACAGCCGCGAACTGGCCGCTCGCTACGGAGGCGAGGAATTTGCCTGCGTGTTGCCGGAGTGCAGCCTCGAAGACGCAATGCAACGCGCCGAGCAGATCCTGCGCGCGGTGGAGTCGTTGCAGCTCGAGCACCTGGAATCCGGACTGCCGCAGCGGATCATCTCGGTCAGTGCCGGGGTGGCCTGCCTCATCCCCGATGATGCGCTGCCCTGCACCGAACTGGTGGTGCGCGCCGATACGCTGTTGTATGCAGCCAAGGCCGGCGGGCGCAATGTGGTGCGCGGCCCCTGAGCCGGCGCTACCATGACATGCGCTAGCGGGGGCGCTGGTTGACGGCCGCTGGCCACAGTCGCGAGCGGTTCGCTGCAGGGGAACACAATCATGATGATCGAGCGGGTGCTGGCGACGCTGCTGTGCCTTCTGTTGCTGATGCCGCGCGCGGCTTCGGCGACCGAGATGCCATTGCGCATCCTGACCTGGGAGGGTTACGTCACCGCCGAGGATCTGAGTGCGGTGAACACTCAGCTGCGCGAGCAGGGTTACGACATCGAGGCGCAGGTCATCGAGCCCTATGCGGCCGGCGCGGAGCAGATGTACACCCTGATCCGCAAGGGTGATGTCGACATTTCCTTTCTGACCCTGTTCTTCATCAAGCTGCAGGGCGACCGCTCGGCCAAGTTCATCCAGCCGATCAACACCGACTCGCCGCGCCTCGGCAACTATCGCCATCTGTTGCCGGCATTGACCCGCATACCGATGGGCATGCAGGGCGACAAGGTGCTCTACATCCCGTTCGGCGGTGGCAGCTACGGTTTTTACGCCAACCGCAAGGTGGTACGCGCCGACGAAGTGCCGACCTCGTGGAGCGATCTGTTCGCACCGCGCTGGCAGGGCAAGTATTCGTTGAACAAGAGCCAGTTCTGGTACAACGTCGCGATCGCGTCGATGGCTCTGGGCAAGCCGCCGTACTACCTCAACGATCTCGCCGTGAGCGGGCAGCGCGATCAGGTGGTGAGCGAAACCCAACCAGACGGTGCACTCGCGCAGAAACTCACTGCGCTGTATCGCGGTGCCGGCGAGTTCTGGGAAGCGGCGCCGGGGTTTCCCGACAGTCTTCAGATCGTCAGCAGTTGGGGGCCGGAGATCACCCATGCCAACCAGGCCGGCGGCGACTGGCAGCTGGTCCAGTTCAAGGAGGGCGAACTGGTCTGGCTGGACACCATCAATCTTGTCGCCGAACTCAAGGGTCGTCGCCTGGAGGCGGCAGAGATCGTCGCCAACTATTTCATCGGCAAAGAAGTGCAGAGCCGGGTCGCCGCCGATCTGTCGCTGGTGGCGGCGTCGCAGCTGGCGGACAGCAATCCGATCCTGCAGAAGAATCCGGGATTCTTCACAACCGGTGCTTTCGTGCCGCCTTACAACGCGCTGGCTGACAACCGCATGAGCCTGATGTCGGAGGCGGCGATGCGGGCGGCGCAGGCAGGCGGCCGATGATGAGGGTGCAAGTTGATACGGGGCCAACGGTCGCGGTTCGAACCGAAGCTGTGCTGGTGCGTCTGTACTGATGACACACAGCGCATCCACGCGGACGCGGCGGCCGCTGGCGCGCGCACTCGCACGCAAGCTTGGCATCGCCTATGTCAGCCTGTTCGCGGTGCTACTCGCGATCGGCATCCCGCTGTCCTATCAGGCTCAACTACGCGAGCAGGAGGTGACCCTGCGTTCGCTCGCCGAGACCTTTGCGCCCAGCGTCGAGTCGGCGCTGTGGGAATACCAGGTCTCGGTGCTCGAAGCGACCATCACCGGCATCGGCTCGCATCCCGCGGTGGCCACGGTTGCAGTCGTCGACAAAACCAACGCCTTGGTCGCAAGTTGGCAGAGCGACATGTTCGACGACAGCCCAGGGGTGACCGTTCGCCACCCGCTACAGCCGGCGCGAGGTTCAGGCGAAACCCAAGCAATCGGCACGCTGGCGATCAGCGCCAGCGACGACTACATCCTCGGCCAACTGCTGCGGCAACTGCTCGTAGTCGTGCTGATCGGCTCGCTGCTGTTCCTGGTCATGGGTGGCGTGTTGTGGCGGCTGGTGCACCGGCTTGCGGTCGGCCCGCTGCAGCAGTTCTCGGCGCAGGTCGGCCGCCTGCGCGAAGGCGGCAACGATCCGATCGCTCTTGGCGACGGTCACGCACTCGAGATCAGCGCCCTGCAGCAGGGCTTCAACGAGCTGATGCGCGAAGTCGTCGCCAGTCACACGCGGATCGCCGAACAGAACGCAGGGCTTGAGCGCCGAGTGGCCGAACGTACCGCTGAAGCCGAGCAGGCCATGCTGGCGGCCGAACGGGCGAATGCGGCCAAGTCGTCGTTCCTCGCCACCATGAGCCACGAGATCCGCACGCCGATGAACGGCATTCTCGGCATGCTCACCTTGCTGCTGCGTACCGACCTCAACATGCGCCAGCGCGACTACGCCGCCAAGGCCAAAAAATCGACCCAGGCACTGCTCGGCATCATCAACGACGTGCTGGATTTCTCGAAGATCGAATCCGGCAAGATGGACCTCGACAAACATCCTTTCGAACCCTCCGAACTGCTGCACCAGCTGGCGGTCACCCTGGCCGGCGGCCCGGAACGAAAGGACGTCGAAGTGCTGTTCCGCATCGAACCCGGCGTGCCGGCGGCGTTGATCGGCGACGAACTGCGCCTGCGCCAGGTGCTGCTGAATCTGACCGGCAATGCGGTCAAGTTCACCGCGCGCGGTGAGGTGGTGCTGGCGGTGCGTGTGGTTGAGCGCAACGCGAACTCGGTGATGCTCGAGTTTTCGGTACGCGACAGCGGCATCGGCATCGCCGAGGACAAGCTCGCGCAAATCTTCGAAGGGTTCAGTCAGGCCGAATCCTCGACCACCCGGCGCTACGGCGGCACCGGTCTTGGCCTTGCGATCAGCAAGCGCATCGTCGGCCTGATGGGCGCCACGCTCAGTGTGCAGAGCACGCTCGGCCAAGGTAGCTGCTTCTCCTTCACCGCTGGGTTCGAGATCGGCGATGAGGCGAGCCTGCGAAACCGCCGCGAGGTGCCGAAACTGCGCGTGCTGGCGGTCGACGACAATGCGCTGGCGCGCGAAGTGTTTCAGGAGATGGCGCAGTCGCTGGGTTGGGTATGCGATTGCGTCGAGAGCGGCGTCGAGGCGCTTGCGCTGCTCGGCGACCGCCAACGCTCCGAGACTCCTTACCAGGCGATCCTGATGGACTGGCGGATGCCCGGCATGGACGGCCTCGAGACGACCCGGCGGATTCGCCAGCTGGTCAGCGACGGCAACAGCCCGGTGATCATCATGATGACGGCGTTTGGTCAGGAGATGCTGACCGAACTCGAGGGCGAGCAGGCCAAATTGCTCGATGGCTATCTGGTCAAGCCAGTGACCGCGTCGATGCTGCTCGATGTGGTGCTGAACGCAACCGGCGGCGCGCTGATCGACGCGGCGAGCCGGCGTCGCGAGTCGGTGCTCAGGCGCCTGAAGGGCTTGCGCATCCTGGTGGTCGAAGACAACGCCATCAATCAGCAGATCGCCGAGGACTTGCTGAGCGGCGAAGGCGCGGCGGTCACGGTGGCGGTGGACGGACTATCCGGCGTCGCCCGCGTGCTGGCTGACCCCAGCTTCGACGTGGTGATGATGGATCTGCAGATGCCCGACATCGACGGCTTCGAGGCCACCCGGCGGATCCACCAACACGCCAACCTGCGCGAGCTTCCGATCATCGCGATGACGGCCAATGCGATGGCGTCGGATCGGCTCGCCTGTCTGGCCGCAGGCATGGCCGACCACGTCAGCAAGCCGATCGATCTGAATGAACTGGTGCGCACGATTCTCAAGCACGTGAAGACACCGATCGGCCCGCTGCCGGAAGCGGAACCCGAGCCGGGTAACGGTGGCGAGGCGGCTGCGGTTGGCATCGGTGAGGCCCTGATCGACGAACGTGCGGCAGTGCTGCGGCTCAATGGCAATCGCGACCTTTACCGCAAGGTGCAGCTCGCCTTCCGCAGCGACGCCCCGAAGTTGCGCGACGAGTTGACGACGTGTCTGCGCGAGTCCCGACTGGCCGATGCCGGACTCAGCCTGCACACCCTCAAAGGCTTGGCCGGCACGCTCGGCGCGTCACGCCTGCAGGCGCTGCTGCAGCAGACCGAAACTCTGCTCAAACCCGGGCAGGCCGACGCCGCGCCGGACCTCGTAGCGATCCAGGCCTTGCTGTCAGCGATCGACAGCCAGCTCTCAGCATTGGTGCAGCAGATCGCTCCCGCGCCCGACCGTCGTGCGGTGGTCCCCGACGGTCAGCGCATCCGCGCCACCGATGCGCAGGCGCAGCAAGCCTTCCTGCATGCGCTGGAATCCCTGCACGCCTTGCTCGCGCAACGCAACATGAAAGCCGTCAAGCACTGGCAGGACCTGCTGAGCAGCAGTGGTCTTCCCTGGAGCCTTGAGCTGACCGACCTCGGCAACGCGATCGAACGCCTCGACTTTGCGGCTGCACGCACGGTGTGCGAGGCATTGATGACAAAATTGATCGGCAGTCTCACTTCCGAGGCGAGTTGATGCCCCGGCGGTGCAGCCTCGATCAATCAATTCGAGTCTGACCGCAATGGCACTTCCGTCATCCCCGCCAAGGCGCGCGAAGGCGGGCAACTCTCAAGGTTTCGGCGTCAGCCGGCGCAACCGACCATTGCCGTCCTCGATGATCCACAGCGCGCCGTCGCTGGCCTGCTCGACGCCGCGGATGCGCCGTTCCATGTTCCAGCGTTCGGCCTCACGCGCGCTGTCCTTCTGGAACTCGACGCGCACCAGCGCCATGCTCGAAAGTCCGCCGATGAAGGCGTCGCCGGTCCAGTCGGGAAACAGCGTCCCCTGATAGATGATCAGGCTGGACGGGGAGATCACCGGTGTCCAGGTGATCTTCGGCGCGACGAAGCCGCGGTCGGCGTCGGTGCCGTGATCGGGGATGTCGCGGCCGTCGTAATGGTTGCCGTTGGATACGATCGGATAGCCGTAATTGGCGCCGCGCTGGATGAGGTTCATTTCATCGCCGCCGGCGGGGCCCATCTCGACTTCCCACAAGCGTCCCTGTGCATCGAAGGCGATGCCCAGCGGGTTGCGGTGGCCCAACGACCAGACTTGTCGTGCAACTTCGTCGCCATCTGCGAACGGGTTGTCAGCGGCGGGTGCGCCGTCGTCCTCCAGGCGCAGCACCTTGCCGAGGTTCGACTGCATGTCTTGCGCCGGATCGAAGGCCTGTCGATCACCCGAGCTGACCCACAGTTTGCCGTCCGGGCCGAACAGCAAGCGATGGGCGTAGTGGCCTTGTCCGGCCAACTTCGGTGTCTGCCGCCAGATCACTTGCAGACCTTCGAGCTTGCCGCCGCCCTCGGCGTCGAGCACAAGCGTGCCGCGGGCGACTGCGGCGCCGCGCGCTTTGCTCGGGTCGCTCTCGGCGTAGCTCAGAAAGATCGTATGGTTCTTGGCGAAGCCGGGATGCAAGGCGATGTCGCCGAGGCCACCTTGGCCGCCGTAGGCGACGCTCGGCACGCCCGTTATGTCAGCGACGCCGCCGCTGACGGGATCATAGAGTTTCAGGGTTCCGGCCTTTTCGCTGACCAGCAGACGCCCGTCGGGCAGGAACTGCATCGCCCAGGGCTGCGCGAACTGGGCCAGGTCCTGCACCAGGAACGGCGTGCCGTCCAGCGGCTTGGCCTGGATGTCGATCTTCTCGGCAGCGACCAGCGCATCGACTGAAACCATCAGCGCGGAAATCAGAATGAACCGCAGCAGCGTGCATCGCATGTTTCACCTCCTCGTATGGGCGTGCCGACCGGCGGCATTGTGTGCTCGCGCAATGTGACACGGGCGTGTCCTGCGCGCACGGGCTCCGAAGCGCCCCTCCTGCCGCGACACGCAAGCCCCCAGCCACCGGCTTGTCTGCGCGACCAAAAGGCGTAGGCTGGAACTCGACACTGCTGCCAACCGCGGCAGCGTCAGCTCCACTGCAGATCCTGGCATGCCCCGACCCATCACGCGGATCATTCGGAGGTTTCACCATGGCGTTCAGTGCGATAGCCCACGCGTCCAGCAAGAGTGACATGAACATCGTGCCGCTGATCGATGTGCTGCTGGTGCTGCTCATCATCTTCATGGTCACCTCGCCGCTGCTCAGCTTCGAGATTCCGGTGGATCTGCCGCAGATTGATGACCAGTCGGTCAAGAAGGATCAACCGACGCCCATCGACCTGCGAATCGATGCCAGTGGTGCCTTGTTCTGGGACAACCTGCCGCTGCAACGCTCCGCGTTGGAAACATCCTTGCAGATCGAGACCCTTGGCAAAGAGATCAAGGATCAACCGCTGCTGCGGATCGATGCCAGTCCGGAGGCCGAATATCAGGTCATCGCTGACGTGCTGGCTGTCGCCAGGAATGTCGGCGTGGCAAAGATTGGTTTTGTAGGCGCGCTTTAGGACATTGCTTGCGGCGCGTGGCGGCGGTGCTGCCATCCGCTGTGTGGATGATCGACGATCCAGCGCGCGCGGTTGCTCACGGGCGTCGCGCGAGTTCCGCTTCGTCAATCACCCGCGGCATCAGATCCTGCTTGTTGGCGCCCAGCCAGTACAACAAGGGGCAGGCCACGAAGATGGTGGACACGGTGCCGAGCAGGATGCCGAACATCTGCGACTGCGCCATGCCTTCCAGCGAACTGCCGCCGTAGAGGTACAGCGCCGTTACCGTCAGCAGCGCCACCAGCGAGGTCAACAGCGAACGAGACAGCGTCTGGTTGACCGATTTGTTGAGCACTTCCATCGCCGACAGCTTGTGCTGGTTCCGGAAGTTGTCGCGCACGCGGTCGAACACGACGATGGTGTCGTTGATGGAAAAGCCCAGCACCGACATGATGCCGGCCAAAACGGTCAGGTCGAAATCGCGTTGGGTCAATGCGAACAAGCCGGTGGTGACGACCACGTCAAAGGTGGTGGTGATGATGGCGGCGAGCGCGAACTTCCACTCGAAGCGGAACGAGATATAGACCACGAAGCCGACCAGCACGAACAGCACGGCGAGCAGGCCGTTTTCGGCCAGCTCCTTGCCGATCTGCGGACCGACGAACTCGCTGCTGACCACGCTGGCCGGGTTGTCTGGCGTGCTCACGGCGTCGAGGATGGCGCCGCCGGTCTGCGCGGCATTGATCTGCTCGGCACGTGGCTGCAGGCGGATCACGATGTCGGATTCAGAGCCGAAGTTCTGCACCAGCGCGCCTTCGTAGCCGGCGGCCTCCAACTTGCCGCGCACAGCTTCGATGTCGGCCGCGCGTTCGAACTTCAATTCGATCGACGTGCCGCCGGTGAAATCGAGCGCATAGTTGAGCCCGCGGGTGGCGAGCAGGACGCAAGCGGCGAGCAGCATGAAGCCGCCGAACCCAAGCGCGAGCCAGCGCAGGCGGAGGAAGTCGATCTGCGTGGTGTGGGGAATGATGCGGAACACGGTGCGTCCTTAAATTGAAACTGTCTTGAGCTGCCGGCGGCGACCATAGATCAGGGTCGCGAGGCCGCGCGACACCGAGACCGACGCATACATCGACGTGAGAATGCCGAGGCACATGGACACCGCGAAGCCCTTGACCGGTCCGCTGCCGAACGAGAACAAGGCAATGCCCGCCAACAAGGCAGTGACGTTGGCATCCCAGATGGTGCCGCTGGCCTTGTCATAACCCGTCGCGATGCTCGCCATCGGTGGGTTGCCATCGAGCAACTCTTCGCGAATGCGCTCGTTGATCAGCACGTTGGCATCAACCGACAGGGCGACGGTCAACGCGATGCCGGCCAGACCGGGCAGGGTCAGGGTGGCGCCGAGCAACGACATCAGGGCGATCAACAGCAGCATGTTCACCAGCAAGGCGATGTTGGTGATCAGACCGAAGGTGCGGTAGTAGATGAGAAAGAAGATCAGAACGAACAGGAATGAGTAGGCCACCGCCGCCCAGCCACGCTCGATGTTCTGCTTGCCCAGGCTGGGGCCGATGATGCGTTCGGAGACGATGTCGACCGGGGCGGCCAATGAGCCGGCGCGCATCAACAGGGCCAATTCGCTGGCGTAGGCCGTGCTCTCGAGCCCGGTGATCTGGAAGCGTTTGCCAAATACACCCTGAGTGGTCGCCACCGAGATCACCTCTTCGGTGATCTTCACCGTGCGCACCTGTTTGCCATCTACCTCGCGCACTTCCGGCCGGCGCTCGATGAAGACCACGCCCATCTGCTTGCCGACGTTGTCGGTGGTGTGCTCGAGCATGCGGCTGCCGCCCGCGTTATCCAGCTGAATGGAGACCATCGGCCCGCCGCCCTGCGGCTCGAAGCCGGCGCTGGCTTCGACCAGCTGATCGCCGGAGGCAATCACTCGCTTCGACAACAACACCGGGGTTGCCTCGCCGCCATCGCGTGGGCGCTCGCGATACAGGCGGGCATCCGGTGGCACGCGGCCCGTGCGCGCCGCGTCGACGGCGGCGCTGAAGCCATCACCCACCACCGCCCGCCACTCAAGGGTGGCGGTGGCACCAAGGATCTTTCTGGCCAGCGCGGTGTCCTGCACACCGGGCAGTTGCACCACGATGCGCGTTGCGCCTTGTCGCTGCACCACCGGCTCAGCGACACCCAACGAGTTGATGCGCGTGCGCAGGGTGGCGATGTTCTGTTCCAGCGCCTCGTCGATGATTTGTTTCATCTTCGATTCCGCAATGCGCGCGCGCAGAATGGTGGCTGTGGCCGTGTCCTCCAGGCTCAGATCCGGCAGGTCGCGACCGATCAGCTGCGCTGCTCGATCGCGATCCGCCGCATTCCGCAACTGCACTTCGATGCCGTTGGCACCGCGGTCAACGGCGATGTAGCTCAGGTTGTTGTCACGCAGCAGCGCACGGATGTCGTCGGCATAACTGTTCTCGCGCTTTTCCAGCGCCGCCGCTTGATCGACTTCCATCATGAAGTGCACGCCACCTTGCAGATCCAGCCCCAGTACCATCGGCGTGGCACCCACCGACTGCAGCCACTCCGGCACGGTCGAGGCGAGGTTCAGCGCCACGATGTAGTCGTTGCCCAGCGCCTCGCGCACCTGATCGGCGGCACGGATCTGCGCGTTGGGGTCGACCAGCCGCACCAGCAGGTTGCCCTGTTCGATCTTGGCCGTCTTGTAGTCGATGCCGCTGCTATCGAGGATGCCGCTCACCCGCGTGGCCAGCGCCTCGTCGACGATCAGGCCGCGCGTGCCAGTGATCTGCAGCGCGGTGTCCTGCGGGTACAGGTTCGGCAACGAATAGAGGATGCCCAGCAGAAGCAGCAGCACCGCCAACACATATTTCCAACGGGCAAACTCAAGCATGCGCACAGTACCGGTGTCGCGACCGCGAGGTCGCCGAAAAGGTTTAAAAGGGCCGCCGTCGAAAATGGACATCGGACGCTGACAACGTCGCCCTCTCGGGCGCCATTTGCTGACGACTGCAAGCGCGGCCGTCTTGGCCGAAAAGCGCGTCAGTGGTCGACAGTTGGGGACGAATCGTCCGCATTCCAACAGCAGCGCCGATGCAGCAAACGAATATCGCCGGTGTAAAGGACGATCTCGGGGGTCAAAGCGCTGGAATCTGGGGTCAAGGCGGTGAATCGACCGGAAAGACCAGGCGCGGTCTTCCGATGTGAAACATGTGAGCTCGGGCCTATCCTGTCGCCGCTGCCCGCCCGCGCTCCACATCCACCCGCATCAACAGCACCAAGCCTGCGACAAAGGCAGCCGCAGTCGTCAGCAAAGCGAGGCGGTGGTCGCCGCCGGAAAGCCAATTGACGGCGCCATAGCTCAAGGGGCCGAGGATGGACGCGACCTTCACGGCGAGGCCCCAGAGGCCGAAGATCTCTGCTTCGCGGTCGCGTGGGCAGAGGTAGCCGACCAGCGCGCGGCCGGCGGACTGTGAGGCGCCCAGGCACAGCCCGGCGAGGTTGGCACCTGCCCACACCCAAGGCCGGCTGTCGGCGGCCCAGAACACGGCGATGGCAAGCAGCCAGCCGATCAGGGTCAGGGCCAAGGTACGACGATGGCCGAGTCGGTCCTGCAGGCTGCCAAATCCGAATGCACCGGCGGCGGCGGTGAGATTGACCAGCAGGATCAGCAAGATGCTTTCTTGCGTACTGAAGCCAAGTGCTTGCGTGGTGTAGATGGCGGCAATCGCAATCACGGTTTGTACGCCGGCCTGGAAACATACGATGCAGATCAGAAAACGTCGCAAGTCGAGTAGCGCCGCACTGCCGGCGATCGCGGCGCTGACGCGAGCAAGCACATCGCGCCACACGCCGCGTGGTGAGACTGGTTGCGGCTTGGCGCGTTCGCGTAGCAGCAAAAAAGTGGGCAAGGCGGTGAGCGCGAACGCAGCTGCAGTGATCAGCAAGGTGGGCGGTACGCTGCCGGCAGCAGGCAATGAGCTGCGGCTGATCCACCACAGGCAGATGCCCAACACCAACACGCCGCCGAGGTAACCCAGACTCCAGCCCCATCCCGAGACCCGCCCCATGGCCTGCGGCTTCGCCAATTCGGGCAGGAAGGCGGCGATCAGATTCTCGCCGAGACCAAAGCCGATGTTGCTGAAGATCAGGATGGTCAGTGCGAGCGCGACATCGTCGGGGCCGCACAGCGACAACGCGGCGGTGCCCGTCACACAGACCAGACTGCTGGCAATCAGCGCCGCACGTTTGCGTGCGCGCAGGTCGGCCCAGGCGCCGATCAGCGGACCGGCCAGCGCATTGATCGCATAGGACACCGACAGCGCGGCCGTCCAGGCAAAGGTGGCCCAGGGTTGGCCGTTCGCGATCACGCCCACAAAAAATGCGCTGAACACGGCGGTGATCACCACCGTGGTGTAACCGGAGTTGGCAAAATCGAAGAACGCCCAGGCCACCACCTCGCGCCGGCGCACGGGTGGTACGCCGGTGGGATGGCTGGCGAGGTAGTTCTGTGTGCGGCTCGATGAACTCATCGCAAACCCGGCGGCGACTCAAGCCAGACGGCGGGTTCACAGATCGCTGAGATCACGTCATGCATTGGCACACTCGCGGTGGTGCATGAGAGTCGGTGGTCGACACTATCGATGTATGCCAGCGACTCGTCAAAGGGCAGGGGACAGATTCGTCGCACCGTGTGCAAGCAGGTGCCAGAAGCCGTTACTTGCACCTTCACGCAGTTCGCGGTCGCGGCATTTACCATGCGGTTCCGCCTGCTCGTACACTACTTCGCCATGCTTGAACAACTTGTCAGCAGCTTGAGCCTCAAGGGTGTGCTCGATGGCCTGAAGCCGTTTGGATGGGAGCATGTGGATCATTGGCAGCAGGGCGAGTTTCATCACGACGTGGTGCTGCGGGTGAAGTCACCGCCGGCTGAGTTGCCCGGCGATGTGATCGTGGTGTCCACCAATTGCAACGGCGGCGTCAAGGAAGTGTTGTGTTTGACCGAGCTGCCTGACCGCTATGGCCTGTGGCATCACCGCTGCCCCGACAATCCGGAGTTCGAAGGGCCGGCGCCGGCCATTGCTGGACGCGTGCGGACCGTGCATTGGTTCAATCCCTGCGACCTGCTCAAGGCTGGCACGCGCAGCGAGTATCGGGAGGAGTATCGGCAACGCCAGCGCGGCGGTGGTTACACCTGTCCGCTGTCCAGGTAACACCCGGCAGTGTGTACCGCACCTGCGGTCGATTTCTCTTTTCGCTCAGCGCCGAGCGTCAGTCCTGCCGAATCGGATACACCGCCAGCACGTTGCAGAACTTCTCGATCTCCGGCCAGCGCCGATGCGAGAAGTTGGCCATCAGTTGCGCCGTGGCTTCGTCGGCGCTGGCCAGTTCAATCTTGTCGCCGGGATACCCACAGACCACGCCATTGCCGACACCCGAGCGCAACACGATGCCTGGTGATCGATCCAGCATGTGGCAAGGGCCGTGTAATTCGACGCGGTAGTAGCGGTTGCCAGCCGCACGGCGTGGTGCGACTTCGATGATCAAGCCCTCGTTGTCGGTAGACCAGTTACGCACGTGGCGAGAGGCCACACAGAAATTGGTGGAGCCGCGAAAACCGCGCGCTCGCACGCCTTGAACCTCAACTGTCGATAGGGTGGGCGGGCTTGGCAACACGCCGCTGACACGCAGGGCGCGAGCGGCTAGCGCCAGTTCGGCATAGCCTTTGCTGTCAATGCCGGCAACGCGGGTGATAGGGCAGCTGAAGCCGTCCGCGGCGGCGACATGGGCTCGCGCATCGCTGCAGGCCCAGCCGTGTGGAGCCTTCACTTCGAACTCGCCACCGGCACCGATGGCGGCAGGGCAGTCAGCGGCAAGGTCGACACTGAAGCGTCCACCATCGGCCAGCGCGATCGCCAGTCTTCGCGGTGTCGCCAGCATGGCTTCTTCCATTTGTCGCGCGTCGAAACAGTCCGCTGCCGGCGCGGGCTGGCGGGCCACCGCGGGCGCCGTCAACAGAGCCAGCATCGTCAGCAACAGGGACACGCGCGTCACGTATTGCATGGGTACCTTCCGTGAAGTCCGGTGCCGACCATTCTGACCAGCCACGGCGCGCGAAGGTGAACGCAAACCCATCGATTGAATCAGCCGTCTACTTCAGTCACCCGCCAGCAGGTCAGCGTGCAACAAGCGGTGAAACAAATGCTCCCCCGCTTCGCGGCGCGCCGACAGCCGTCCGGTCGAATAGGCGCGTGAATTGAGGCCGCGCTGCACCGACTTGCAGATCGCCATGTCTTCGTCCTGGACGATATTGCCAACGTCGATGCTGGCGCGATTGTGGGCACTCGCGGCGGGCGACACGTCAGCGAAATAGAAATCGAAGATGACCTCGGTGCGGTCCAGTCCCAGCGGCAGCACGAGGTTGGTGTCCATCATCCCCTCATACCAATTGAGCATGAAGTTGGGATGCAGCCAGTAGTACAACGCGCGCTCGCCCTTGCGCACGGCGGCGAACTGTTGATCCTGACTTTGCACCACGGGGCTCGCTTGCAGACAGTGATGACGCCCGTTCTCGATGGTGTAGTTCTTGAAGTCGAGCACGCTGGACAGGCCTTTGTGCAGGTGCGGCACGTGGTAACCACCATCCAGGTAATTGTCGACGAAAACCTTCCAGTTGCAGTCGAAGAAGTAGTGGCGACGCTCGAACCAGTGCAGGTGTTGCAGTTGCAATGCGCCGATCTGTGCGATCAATGGGTGGCCGAGAAACTCCTCAAGACTCGGGCCTTCGGCATCCAGTCGCACGAACACCCACTGCTCCCAGATCGCAGTCGTCACCGGTTTCAGGCCCAGCGTGCTGCGGTCGAAGTTGCACTCGCTGGTGAAGCTGGGCGTGCCCTTGAGTGCACCGTCGAGTGCGTAGGTCCAGCCGTGGTACGGACAACGCAGGTTTTTGGCGCAGCCCTGCAGTTCCGTCATCACTGCGGCGGCGTGGTGGCGACAGACATTGAAGAATCCGCGCAGCACATGGTCGTCGCCACGCACTACCAGGATCGGCTCGCCGGCCAGCTCGCAGGTCAGGTACTGACCGGGCTCACGCACCTGATCGATGCGGCCAACCATCTGCCACGTTCGCGAAAAAACCGTGCGGCGCTCCAGTGCCAGGATGCGTTCGTCGATGTACCACGAGGCCGGAATGGTCGAGGCCTCGTCCAGTGGCAGGTCTGGGTCATAGTGTTGCAGCAGGTCGAGCACGGGTTGGTTCATCGCCACGCACCTCCAGAATCCAGCGAAGCGTAGCCCGGATGCAGCGATAGCGGAATCCGGGAAGGTCTGCCACGCTCAGCGTCGGAGGCGAAGGTGCTTGGCGAAAGCCCCGGATTCCGCTGCCGCGGCATCCAGGCTACGGCCGGGGCGCACGCACGGGTCTCAGCCGCCGGTCGGCATCACGAACTGGGCGCCGGCGCGAATGCTGTTGGGCCAACGCACCGTGACCGCTTTCTGGCGGGTGTAGAAGCGCACGCCATCAGGGCCGTATACGTGCAGGTCGCCGAACAAAGAGGACTTCCAACCACCGAAACTATGGAATGCGGCGGGTACCGGAATCGGCACATTGACGCCGACCATGCCGACTTGCACGCGGTGCACATAATCTCGCGCGGCGTCGCCGTCGCGGGTGAAAATCGCGGTGCCGTTGCCGTATTCGTGTTCGTTGACCAGCCGCAACGCGTCTTCGTAGTGGTCGACGCGAACAATGCACAGCACCGGGCCGAAAATCTCTTCGCGGTAGATCCGCATCGACGGCAGCACCTTGTCGAACAGGCAGCCGCCCAGGAAGTAGCCCTGGCCCGCATCCGGCACACTGCGCTCGCGACCGTCGACCACCAACTCGGCGCCTTCTTCCACGCCGAGGTCGACGTAACCGCGCACGCGGTCGCGATGCGCGGTGGTGATCAGCGGTCCCATGTCCATATCCGCGACATGACCATCGCCGATCTTCAGCGCGTGCACACGCGGAGCAAGTCGCTGCACCAAGGCGTCGGCCGTGGCCTCGCCGACCGCGACCGCCACCGAAATCGCCATGCAACGCTCGCCCGCGGAGCCATAACCCGCGCCCATCAGCGCATCGGCGACTTGATCCAGGTCGGCATCCGGCATCACCACCATGTGATTCTTGGCACCCCCTAGGGCTTGCACGCGTTTGCCGTAATGCGCGCCGGTTTCGTAGATGTATTTGGCGATGGGCGTGGAACCCACGAAGCTCACCGCGCTGATGTGCGGATGCGCGAGCAAGGCATCGACCGCGACCTTGTCGCCGTGCACCACGCTGAACACGCCAGGCGGCAACCCGGCCTGTTGCAGCCACAGCGCCAGCAGCATCGATGCGGACGGATCGCGCTCGGAGGGCTTCAGGACGAAACAATTGCCGCAGGCAATCGCGATCGGAAACATCCACAGCGGCACCATGGCCGGGAAATTGAATGGGGTGATGCCGGCGACCACACCCAATGGTTGCCGAATCGAATAGGCATCGATCTGCCCGCTCACGTTCTCGGTCGTCTCGCCCTTCAGGAGGTGCGGAATGCCGCAAGCAAACTCGACCACTTCCAGCCCGCGCGCGACTTCGCCCAGCGCATCGGAATGGGTCTTGCCGTGTTCGTTGGTGATCTGACTGGCGAGCAGATCGGCATTGGCTTCGATCAACTCGCGCAGCTTGAACATCACCCGCGCGCGGCGTGCTGGCGGCGTCTGTGACCATGCGGGGAATGCCGCCCAGGCCGCGCTGACGGCGAGATCGACCAAGGCCGGATCCGCCAAAGGCAGGATGCCGGTCTGGATGCCGGTTGCCGGATTGAACACCGGGCTGGTGCGGCCGCCATCGTCATTGACACGCGCACCGTTGATGAAATGCGGGATGAGTTGCGGTGGAGTGGCCGGATGCAGACTGCGAACGGTAGCGTTCATGGGTTTGTGCCTTTTTTGCCGATGACAACAGCATTCAATGCGGAGGCGCAGAGAAACGCAGAGGATCGCAGAAGAGCAAAGCGATTAGGCGGGAGAAGCTCTCAAGGCTTTCATTCGCTTCTCTGTGTTTCTCTGTGTTTCACTGCGCCTCCGCGTTGAATCGCGTTTGCTTCTATGAAACTGCCAATACTCAAGCCACCGCGCGAATCGACGCGCGCAGCCCTTCGAACAATTGGTGGATTTCCGATTCGGTGCTGATGACTGGCGGAGCCAAGGCGATGGTGTCGCCGGTGAACCGCACCAGTTGCCCGCGCGTCAGCGCCTCTTCGAACAAGCGAATGGCGCGCAACCCGGGCTTGCCTTCCATCGGTGCCATCTCAAAGGCCGCTGCGGCAGCGAAATTGCGGGTGTCGATGATGTTGGGCTCGCCCTTCAGCGACTGCACACCTTCCTCCATCAGCTTGCCAAGTTCGGCAAAACGCTGCGGCACGGCGTCGCTATGCAGTACGTCCAAGGTTGCATGCGCGGCGGCGACCGCCAGTGGATGGCCGGAATAGGTGTAGCCGTGGAAAAGCTCCACCGCGTAATCCGGGCCTTGCATGAAGGCGTCGTAGATGCCCTGCCTGGCGATCACGCCGCCCATCGGCACGGTGCCGTTGTTGACGCCTTTGGCGAAGGTGATGAGATCGGGTGTGACTCCAAAGGCCTGCGCGCCAAACCAGTCGCCCATGCGCCCGAAGCCGCAGATCACTTCGTCGAAAATCAGCAGGATGCCGTGTTTGTCGCAGATCTGTCGCAGTTTTTGCAGATAGCCCAGCGGCGGGATGATGACGCCGACCGAGCCTTGCATGGGTTCGACAATCACGGCCGCGATGGTCGACGCGTCATGCAAGGTGACCAGCCGCTCCAGTTCGTCGGCCAGATGCGCGCCCCAGGTCGGTTGACCTCGTGAAAACGCCATCTGCGACAGGTTGTGCGTGTGCGGCAGATGATCGACACCCGGCAACATGGCGGAAGCAAACATCTTCCGATTGGCGACCATGCCGCCCACCGAAATGCCGCCGAACCCGACGCCGTGGTAGCCGCGCTCACGGCCGATGAAACGCGTCCGCGACGCCTCGCCGCGCAGGCGGTGATAACCCAGCGCGATCTTCAGGGCGGTATCGACCGACTCCGAGCCCGAACTGGTGAAGAACACCCGATTCAAGTCATCCGGGGCAAGCTCGGCAATGCGCTCGGCGAGGCGAAAGGTCTCGGTATTCGCGAGTTGGAAGTGCGGAATGTAATCCGCACGGTCGAGCTGGGCCTTGACCGCCTCGGTGATGCGCGGATCGCCGTGGCCCAGTCCGCAGCACCACAGCCCTGACAGGCCATCAAACAGCTTCTGGCCTTCCACCGTCGTGTAATACGCACCCCGTGCGCTGGCCAACATCCGGTTGAGCGGACGCGTACGCTTGAAATAGCGGTTGTGGGTAAACGGCATCCAGTAGGGATCGAGGTTCTGTGCCTCGGCCGCAAGTTGGGTGTGGGCGGTGTCGGTCATGGGTGTTTGCTTGAGCAGGCTGGAACGAGTGGGCAACCACCTTACTCCGCTGGCCGCTTGTGAAACAGGGTGGGGCAACCCAGTCATTCCCGCAGTTGCTTGGAAGGTCGAAAAGGCTGAGCCCGAGAACCCTTCTCCCCGCGTGCGGGGAGATCGTTCGACCCCTTCCCGGCGCACCACGTCCCCGCTGTATGCCCGCCGCTTTGCCACCGTACATGCCACCCTGTGCCGTCAAGACGCTGGTGATCTTGGTTTCCCACCCACGGAGAACCTAATGTCAGGTGCCCGACGTGTAGGAATTTTCCTGCATGATTTGAGGCAACAAGGCGGCAGGAGGGAGGAGTGCTTGTCGGTTTCTATACCTTCACTTTGTAACGCTCGGCTTCTGGAAAACAGAATGCTCACTCAAAAGTTTTGCATTGACCATCGCCGCTCGGGTCGTACATGGCCTTCACTTTTGTGACAGCCTGATATTCGATACTGTCAGATGGCGGTAGCAGGCGCTTGCGAAGCTCGCGCCTTCCGCAATCTGTACTGAGAGAGCGATCAAGCAATGCGTCTTTTGACTGTGTGGTTATGCCTCGCCCTTTCTGGACTGACCTGCAAGACAACTCAAGCGGCGGAATGGAGCATAAGCTCGACGCGCGCAAAGGTTGGCGAGCCGGCGGTGATCGAAGTGTCGCTTCGTGGCGATGGTGAATCCATCATTGCCGAGCTTGAGTTCGGATTTGACAGTTTGCGCCTCGAGTTACCGGTTGCTGACGGCTTCATTCCTGGGAATGGCTCGGATGATGGCCACTGTATTCGCACCGCCGGCAATCGAGTGCTCGCCCGCAGCAGCCTTGATCGCGAGCAACCGCTTCCTTCTGATGCTGTCGTCGTTTGCCGAATTCCTTTTCGTGTTGCCCAGACTGCCTTACCCGGCTTCGCTCCGCTCGTGCCAATCAGTACGGAGTGTGTAAGTGAAGATGCGACAGTCGAGCCCTGTACCGCCAACGCAGGCCATCTGCAGGTATTAGGTGAGCTTCCACCTTCCAACGAGTTCGTTGCTGACAGACGTTACTTAGCCCTGCTGCTCTCGCCCGACCCACGCGCGCCGCGAGTGGAAGAACTGTCAGCCTACAAATTCAGCGGCGGAGAATCCCCGCCGCTGGCTGGGCTAGCAGTCGAGTCGCCGATTCGGGCCTATGCCTTGCTCGGTGTGCGCGCATCCGGTGACTTTGAGGGGCAACTGGAGCGCTACCCTGACACGGCCCGATCCAAGCTTGAGCGCTATGCGGTGGTCGAGTATCCGGTTGACGCCGATCTTGATCGCGCGATTTCCGCATTGCGCGCCAGCCCCTTCGTACAGGCGGCTTCCGAATTACCGAAGGTGATTCTGCCTGGCGCGGGGAATGATCGTCTCGGCCCTGCCACTGTGCCGCTTCCCACATCGCCGATGGCCCGCAACAAGAGTTCTGCGTTGCAGACTCACTTCGAGGCCATGAAGGTCGGCACACTGTGGGGCCATGCCGGTGGCTGGAGTCTGCTCGGCATTATTGATGTCGGGTTGCATGTCGATCACCCGGACCTGCGCTCATTCAGTGGCCCGAGTTCGCTGTCTGGCAGCTACACCGGTGGTAACTACCTGCCTGCATTTGCGGTTGATTTTGGAAATCTCCCTTCCATAGATTTCAATGTGGACGAGGCCCAACCGGTACCCAATGCCCCTATTCCTCCCGCCCCATTCATATTCCAGTGTGACCCTGATAACAATGGACAAATGGTGCCGACATATGCGGGACACGGCACTCACGTAGCCAGCTTGGCTGCGGGAAATACAAGCAACCCAGATGGCCTGGATGGGATTTGTCGACACTGTGGCGTAGCGATGATGAAGATGACTCGTCACTCATGTGATATCGACGAAACACTGGGGGAGGGCGGGGGATCCTCGGTATTTAGCGTGTCCACCGATCCCGCCGCAGAGGCGGGATTTGCAGCGGCGGCTCAGATCGGCAGCCAAGTCATCAGCATGAGTTTTGGATTGGGCGTCGCTCCTCACGCCTCCTATTGCACTCTCACCACCGGCGGTGTACCGAACGCTAATCTGCCTGCCTGTTTGATGCTTCAGTTTGCTGCGGAGAATGACATTCTCATCACTGCAGCCTCCGGGAACTTCTTGGGGGAGATTTTCTTTCCCGGAAGCGACCCGCGTGTCGCAGCAGCAGGTGGGTTGAACGAGCAACTTGATTTTTGGGATGACAGGATTGACCCGCCGACAATCGCAGGGTGTCCTGACTTTCCAAATTCATCCTCGAATTGTGGTTCGAACTACTCAGTAGCCGGGCCGACCGGACCGCGCCAAGAGTTGGTGGTGCAGGCGCGCAACGTGCTGTCGTCGATTTACCCAGGTAAGAACTGGAGTGTCCAGTTCGGGTGTGGAGACCAATTTGGTACGTATCCGGGTGCAACCACCACCGACGGTATCGGTCTGTGTACCGGCACCTCGATGTCTGCGCCGCAGCTTGCTGGCTTATACGGAGTGTTGCGCTCGATCAATCCGTTGGTGCCCGCCGGCGATCCAGAGAACAGTGCGGTGTATGGCATACGTGACGTGGTTGTCGACACCACCAATCGTGCTCAGTCAGGGATCGGCTGGGATGAGAAGCTTGGTTACGGCATGCCGGACGCACCAGTGGCGGCGCAAAAGATGTTGGGCACGGTGCGCGGAGAAACAGCCCATAACCGGACGACGCCACTCTTCGCGATCTATAGCCCCGGCGCAACGGACTACGCGACAGTGGCTAACCCACAGGCAGCTAACGCGCTGATTCGCTATCAAGCGGCGAGCTATGCTTCGACCGGTTCCTTCATCAGTGGCCAGTCGATTTCTGGCTACTCGCAATTCCCGCTGTTGGGCTCTGGCGGCGGCCAGCACCCGGCGCGTGCCCGAGCACATGTAATGACGACCGAGCACTCACGAGAAAGTGGCCTGCCGCCGATCATCCCTCTGTATTTGCTTGATCGCGAACGTCCGTGGCCGCTTGGTTGTTCCGCTAAGTCGCCACCCTGCAATACGCTAAACCGCGACTTTGCTCTCGCAAGCTCCGTGGCTGAGCTTGAGGTGGCGGTCAGTCAAGGCTATGCACTCAAGGGACGACAGGGATATATCTATGCCCGCTGTTCGCCCGAACCAACCTGCATCCCACCAGCGGCGGAAGCGCTGTATCAGCAGTGCAAAACAACAGATGACGATTGCGCGGTATTTCTGGAGCGCGAGCGCACCACCTTTGAGGCCGCCGGCTATCTGGCACTTCCGTCGTTCAGCAGCAACTCCGTGATCGGCTACGCCTACAGCAATGACGATAGTGATAGCGATGGGCTGGTTGATGGCATGGAGTACGTTGTCGGCCTCAATCCTTTTGCCGTGAATTCTGACGGCGATGCTTGGGCCGATGCGGTTGAGTATCCATTAGCAGCAGTACCGACAAATGATCCCTGCGACGGACCGACGATCACTTGCCTTGTGCAGGTGCCCCTGATTTTCAGAAACGGATTCCAGTGATTCGTGGAGACCTTCGGAATCCAGCGGTTGATACGCTTGCGGGCGCAGCGCAGGCGAGCTTTGTGGCAAGACTAGATGGAGCATCCAACATGAGAGCAAACAATCGGTGGGCGGACGGGTGGCGACGTGCTTCGAGCACGCTCTGGACTCTCTTTCTCGCCCTGTTTCTTACCCCCGCCAGCGCGTTCTACTCACCGCTGGAGGTGGAGCCCTCGCCGCTGGTGGCAGGGCAGACTGGGCAGCTGGTAATTACAACGACCTGCCAGAACCGTATTTTCATCTTTTCCCCACAAGACCGACTGATCTCCGTTGAGGGGAATGTTGTCCGCGTCGAAGCATTAGGGGCACCAGGCACGGTTATCCTTTGCACTTTTCCTACGGCCACTCGGCGACTCGATCTGGTGCCGCTGCCAGAAGGGGAGTACCGGATTGAGTTCTATCGACGCACCGAACCGCCTAACGTTCGCGTGGATCTGATGGTCGCAGGCAACTTTGTCGTTGGCCCTGCGCCTGTACAGTCCCCTCCCGCGCATCCCATTCCTGCTTTGGATTCAAGATGGATGCTGGGCGGCTTGCTTGCCTTGATAGCGTTGGTCGGGGCACTTCGCGCTCGCACTTGACTGATCCAGTGTCCCCGTCGAACGACGAACAGCTTATGCGAAACCATGCTGCATGGGCTCCGAAATGAGGGGGCGGCTTAAGACGAGCGCCAGCTATTCCCCGATATCCTCATTCCACAACGCTGGCTTGTCGCGCATGAAATCTGCCATCAGTTGAATACAACGGGCATCGTTGACCACGGTCAGCTGGATGCCGCGCGAGCGCAGCAGGTCTTCGTCGCCCATGAAGCTGACGTTTTCGCCGATCACCACGCGCGGAATGCCGTACAGCATGATCGCGCCGCTGCACATCGAACACGGTGACAGCGTGGTGTAGATGGTCGACTCTCGATAGACGTGAGCGGGATGGCGGCCAGCGTTCTCCAAGGCATCCATCTCGCCATGCAGGATGGCGCTGCCCTTCTGCACGCGTCGATTGTGACCGCGCCCGATGATGCGGCCCTGATGCACCAGCACCGAACCAATCGGAATGCCGCCCTCGCTCAAGCCGGCTTCGGCTTCGGCAATCGCCGCTTGCATGAACTCATCCACGGGCTCGCTCACAGCGCCACCAGCGGGCCATAACTGTCCGGTCGACGATCACGGTAGAACTGCCAGATGTTGCGGACTTCGCGGATCTGGTCGAGGTCAAGCTCGGCGCTGATCAATTCGTCGCGATCACGCGAACCGGTAGCAAGGAACTTGCCGCGCGGATCGCAGAAATAACTCTGACCGTAGAACTCGCCGATGTTCCAGGGCGCTTCCGTGCCGACGCGATTGATCGCGCCCACGAAATACGCATTGGCCACCGCATGCGCGGGCTGCTCCAGTTTCCACAGGTACTCGGACAATCCGGCCACCGTGGCGGACGGGTTGAACACGATCTCGGCGCCGTTCAAGCCCAGGGCGCGCGCGCCTTCCGGGAAGTGGCGGTCATAGCAGATGTACACGCCGACCTTGGCGTAGGCGGTGTCAAACACCGGGTAACCGAGGTTGCCCGGTCGGAAGTAGAACTTCTCGAAGAAGCCAGGCAGGCAATGCGGAATGTGATGCTTGCGGTACTTGCCCAGATACGTGCCATCCGCATCGATCACCGCAGCGGTGTTGTAGTAGATGCCCGGCGCGTCTTCTTCGTAGATCGGCACCACGATCACCATCGAATGCCGACGCGCGATTTCCTGCATCAGGGTGACGGTCGGGCCATCCGGAATGCGCTCTGTGGACTCGTACCAACGCGGATTCTGCTCGGCGCAGAAGTAGGGGCCGGTGAAGATTTCCTGCATGCAGAGAATCTGCACACCTTGTTTCGCGGCCTGCTCGATCAACTCCAGCGTCTTGTTGAGATTGGACTCGCGAATGATCGCGATCGACTCATCGGCGGCGCAGGCAGCCGAGGTTTGAATCAATCCGCATTTGACGATGCGTGGCATGGGGTTTGGTCTCCTTAAAACTGAGCAAGGTCGGACATGGGCAACGTACTCGCCGCGAGCGCCCGGATCATGGCAGCGTTGCTAGCGGCAACGTACAGAACGCAGGATCGTAGCATTGGACGATCGTGAGGCCGCCGTCGCGAGGCATGCTTGTCTCCGCTGTTGGGAAGTGGCTTGGGGTCGGATGCCAAGACCAGAAGCGCTGCATTCCCGCCTGCGCGGGAATGCCGGATCGCAAGGAAGCGCGTCTGCGATCAGCCTCTCAATAAACGTCGCGCCGATAGCGTCCTGCATCGGCGAGACGCTCCACGCTGTCTGCGCCGAGGATGTCGCGCAGTGCCGCATCGACGCCAGGTGCCATGCCTTGCAGACTGCCGCAGACGTAGATCGCCGCACCGACACTGACCCAGCGTCGCAATTCGTCGGCGGCTTCGCGCAGACGGTCCTGCACGTAGAAACGTTGTGCGTGATCGCGCGACCACGCATGGTCTAGGCGCGCAATCTGGCCATTCGCCAGCGCTGCATGTATCTCCTCGCCATAAAAGTCATCGCGAGCCGCATGGCGTTCGCCGAACAGCAGCCAGTTGCGATGCTGGCCGCGAGCAAAGCGCTGTTGCAGCAGGGCACGCAAACCGGAGATTCCGCTGCCATTGCCGATCAGGATCAGTGGCCGCGCATCATCGTCGAGACGAAAGCCGGTGTTGGCGCGCAGGCGAAGGTCGATGCTCGCGCCGATGGGTGCGTGCACGGTTAGCCACGCGCCACCAAGACCCAGGCTGCCATCGGGATGATGCAGCTGCCGTACCAGCAGTCGCAGCACGCCTTCGGCAGGAATCGATGCGACTGAATATTCGCGGTGTGGCAGATCAGTGAGAACCTGCGCAACTTCAAGTGGGGTGAGTCCGCGCAAGGATTCCAGCGTGGGCAAGCGGCTGCGCGCAAGTCGATCAAACAGGCTTTGTGCCGCTGTGTCATTACCGACGTCGGCGCTGCCATCGAGGCCAGCGGCCGTGATGAACTCGGCCACTTGTTGCGGCGCATTTCGTGGCCCGACTTCGGCGATATCGCCAGCTTCCCAGCTCAGGCAGCTCGGGTCCTCGGGGCGCAGGGTGAGATCAAATATCGCCCCACCTTCGCTACCGGGATTCAGGTGCCGGCGGGATACCAACTGCCAGCGTCGATACTGCGGCGCTTGCCAATCGGGCAGGTCTGACTGTCCGGTGAGCTGACCCAGGTGATGTTGCCAGTGGCGCAACGCGCCCTCGTCGCCGTTGTCGACGTCGATAAGATCAAACAGCGGTTGCGCACCTTGTTGACGCAGCCAGTGATCAAGGCGATAGCCGAAGCCGCAGAAGTTGGTGTACTCGCGGTCGCCCAAGGCCAATACGCCGTAACGCAGCCGCCACAGATTGAGCGGCTGCACGACCGTGGCGGCGGACAACACCTGCCGAACGAATTCCGCCGCGGCATCCGGTGCATCACCTTCACCGGTGGTGCTGACCACGAACAGCACCTGCGACCAGGACTGTAGTCGCGCCGCATCGACCTGATTGATCGCCACCACCTGCGCCTCGACACCGGCCTGACGCATCGTGTTGGCTGTTCGATTGGCGAGCTGGTGTGCTTGACCGGTCTGGCTGGCAAACACGACTGGCCAGGTCTGGGTCGACCACGGCTGCTCATCAACCAGGTGTCGCCGCCTTCGACGTCGCCAAGTGAAACCGGCAACCGGTGCCAGATACGCGGCCAGCACCAGCCCAGCGACCTGCCAGCGTCGCGCATCGGAAGACCATTCCCACGAAGCCGACTGCCAGCCCAGCAACAGCACAAAGGCACCGCACAACAACGCCAGGGCCAGCAGGTTCAGCAGCAGAGCGCGCGATGGCAAATGGATTGCGCGGGAAGCCGTGCTCATGGTTCGCGATAGCGCTCGAATGCCGGTGTCGCTTCGCGCACGTAACCCGCAGCAGTGCGGCGGGTAAACACGGCGGCGAGCTCGCGTTCGCGCGCAAAAAGCATGCCTTCCACCGGTCCCAGCACCATCAGTGCCGCGGCCAGCGCGTCCGCCTCCATCGCCGTGTCTGCAAGCGCGGTCACGCCGGCGAGATCGTGAATGACTGGCTCGCCGTTGCGCGCGTCCAGCGTATGCGAATAGCGGCGTCCGCCGTGTTCGAAACCGACCCGATAGTCGCCCGAACTTCCGGCAGCGATGTCGTCGAGTGCGAGCACGGTGTCGTAGTAGACGCGACCTTGTGGATCGGTCAGCGCCGGCTCCACCGCGACGCGCCATGAGTCACCATTCGGCTTTTTCCCGGCAGCCAGCATTTCACCGCCTAGCTCGATCAGAAACACCGACACGCCATGCTCACGCAGACGCGTTGCAACGCGGTCAATGGCGTGGCCCGGTCCCAGCGACGAAACATCCATGCTCAAACCACCGGGCTGGCTTGCGCGGTGTTCGAGTGCATCCAGTTCAATCTTGTGCCAGCCGACCAGCGCACGTGCGCTGTCGATTTCAGCGGTCGTCGGCGGTTCGCTGCGTGGCCCGCTGCTGGCACCGAATCCCCACAGTTCAACCAAGGGTGCCACGGTCGGATCGTAGGCGCCGCCGGTGTCACGCGCCAATTCCAGCGCGTGCGCGAACACGTGAAACAGCGGCGGCGGCAGAGTTTGCCAGGTGTTCGGTGGGGCGCGATTGAAACGACTGAGATCGGAGTCGGTTTCCCAGGCGCTCATCTGCGCGACCACGGTTTCCAATTCCGACTCGATCGCTGTTTGCAGTTCCGGCAACTGCGCTGCCGGCGCGACCAACTGGACGCTCCAGGTGGTGCCCATGCTCGACCCAGTCAAGGTGTGGATTGGAGCGCGCTCGGCACAGCCGGCCAACAAAGTCAGCAACAATCCGAGCGCCACCAGCCGCCGCCGCGCGGAGACTTCTTGCATTGAGAGCATGGTGATATTCAGGCGCAGAATTCGATCCTGATCCGGGGCGGCAAGCCAGGGGTTCCTTTGGCTCGATCCACACACATCGTCATTCCCGCGCGAGCGGGAATCCAGTGGCTGGGCGATTTGAAACAGGCAACATATGCATTGGATGCCCGCTTTCGCGCGCTTTCGCGGGGATCACGGGTGCCACGTGTTGCTATCGTGGTTCGCGATATTGACAGCTGTCGATCCCGTTACCTGCATCGACTCGCGCTCGGCCAAACCCTACTGCGGCAGCACCTCGAAGGTCGCCACGTAACTTGCCCGACGCTGCGTGGCCGGTGGGCTCACACCATCGCTGTCCTGCACCGATGCCTGCATCCAATACATGCCCGCAGCTGGCCAGGCGATGGTGAACTTGCCGACGGCATCCGTGGTGGCGCTGATTTCATCCAGCGAGTTGCGATAGCGGGTGCCGCCAGCGATCACCTTCACTTCAACGCCAGCCGCCGGCTTGCCGTCCAGCAGCAGCGCGAACTGTGCCGTCTCGCCGGCGAACAGGTCGTTGGGATGCGTGGTGGGTGCCAGTTCCAGACCCACGCCAGTCGGTGTCAGTGCGGTGAGATTGGGTGTGCCGGCGGTGACAAACGTTTCGATGCGGCCGGCCGATTGCGTGACCTGCAACTTGCTGGCGTCCTTCGGAACTTCCGTGGCAAAGGTGGCGATGGTGCCGCGCCAACGTTTTTGCTCGCCATTTTCTTCCCAATTCGCGAACAGCCCGTTGTTCACCAGGGCGATGCGGTAGGTGCCGTTGGCGGCCAGTTCCAGATCGAAGACGCTGCGGAACTTGCCGCTGTGGCTGTTCTGCGCGGTGGCGACGCTGCCGTCAGGCGTTGCGATCACCAGAGACTCCAGCCCCAGCGGCCGGTGGTTGAAATAGAACAGGTCATTGGAAACCGCCGCATCGACGGTGATCGACTGATTCTGTGGCAGCACGGTGGCGGAGGGCATCAACCAGGTGTTGTGGGCCAATGCCGGCAAGGGCAGGGCGGCGGCAAAGGCGATGGCAACGGCGGTGATGCGGGTGCGAATGGTCATGGCAGCTTCCGTGATTGGAAATGAAAGGGATCAGGGGTTTAGATCGAGTGCGATGCGGCCCAGTTCGCTCTTCCCTTCGGCGCTCAAGTTCGTGGGAGTCGCGGGCGGCCACTGAAACGGAATTTTCAGCAGCTCACGACCACCCACTTCGCGCGCGGCTTCGACGACCAGTCGATAGCTGCCCGCGGCTAGCGAATCCAGTGGGGCCTCGGTCGCATCAAAGCTGAGTTCGTGCGATCCCACCGGCCGCGTCGCACCGGTCACACCATCCATGGGCAAGCTCGCGCTGCGGCCGCTGCGGCGCCACCACTGACGCAGATCGGGCAGCCACTTGCTGCCACTCTCGCCTTCGCCACCGTCCGGATTTCCGCCGGCGGATGCTTTGCCCTCCGCATCGTTTGGCTTGCCAGCATCCCGCTTTTCAACGTGCGGTTTCTCGGCGCCGGATTTGTCCGAGCTGGGCTTGGGCGGTCGCGGTTTGCCGCGTTCCTGCTGATACCAGACCGCCAGATTCGCAGCGACGCTGCTGTCCTCGCGTTCGATCCAGATCGCGACATATGGACGGTGATACTCGGCCACATCGATCGGTGGAATGGCCACGCTCACCCTGATGCCGGCGGCATCCGCTGGTGTCACGCAGGCAAACCACGGCAACAGCAGCAACGTATTCAATTTATTCATCGGTAGTCCTTGCACAACAAAATCATCAATGGATGAGCAACAAAGCCAGCAGCGCCGGAATCACCAAACCGGCGCCCACCATCGGCCAGGTCAGCGCGCGTTGACGCGCGTGCATCTGCAACAGAAACAGGCCAGTCAGGCAAAAAATCAGACACGCAATCGCGAACACGTCGATGAACCAGCTCCACGCCGCACCGGTGTGGCGACCCTTGTGCAGGTCGTTGAAGTAGGAGACCCAACCGCGATCCGTCACTTCCGCTTCGACCATGCCGGAGGCCAGATCGATGGCGATCCAGGCGTCGCCGCCCGGGCGCGGCAGCGCCGCGTAGATTTCGTCCGCCGACCACTCTGCTTCCCGCGACCCGATCCGCAGATCAACCGATGTTGCCAACCAATCGCGCAGGTCGTGCGGCAGCGGGGCATTGCCTTCGATGCTCGATGCCTGCGTTTGCAACCGCTGCAACACGTCCTCCGGCACTTGCGCTTTGCGGGTCGACACCGCCGGCGTCGCACCAATCTGTGCGGCATGGTTGAGAGTGATGCCGGTGACGCTGAAAACCAGCATGCCGATCAGGCACAGCGCCGCACTGATCCAGTGCCACTGGTGCAGAGTCTTCAGCCAGTAGGCGCGGCGGTGTCCGCCAGCGGGTGCGGAACTGCTCATGTGGATGTTCGACGCGGCATTGGTTTCTCAGACATCCGACCAGCGCCGCAGCAGGTTGTGATACACGCCGGTGAGTTGCACCAGTGCGGCGTGCTCCGGCAGCGCTTGGGTCAAACGCCGGATGCCGACGTCGAGATCGAACAACATGCGGCGCTCGCCATCGTCGCGCAGCAGGCTCTGGATCCAGAAAAAGGAGGCAAACCGCGCGCCGCGAGTAACCTCTGTCACTTGATGCAGGCTGGTGCTGGGATACACCACCAGATCGCCAGCGGGCAGCTTGACCTGGTGGGTGCCGTAGGTGTCTTGAATCACCAGCTCGCCGCCGTCGTACTCATCGATTGAACTGAGGAAGAGGGTGGCGGATACGTCGGTGCGAATCGGTTCGGCGCGGCTGCCACTGCTGCGGTCGTAGCGCACCGCGTTGTCGACGTGATAACCGAACGATTGACCGCCGCGGTAGCAGTTGAACAGCGGTGGATAGATGCGTCGCGGCAAGGTCGCTGAAAAGAAGGTGCTGTTCTTCGCCAGGGCATCCAGCACCAGGGGGCCTAGCTCACGCGCTACCGGGTCGGTTTCGGGCAGTTGCAGATTGTCCTTGGCCTTGGCTGATTGATAGCCCGCAGTGGCGCGGCCATCGGCCCAGTTGGCGGCGTCGAGACGGGCGCGAAAATGCGCAACCTGCTCGGCAGTCAGCACCTCGGGAATGTGCAGCAGCATGCGGTGATTCCTGCTTGGCGAGCCGTCGGCGCGCGAGGGTTGAAGATCGGTGGAGTGGAAGTGGAGGCGGGGTCACAACAAATTGCGGCCCTGCCCATGTCGAGCGGGAACTCGCCACAAGCAGGGCTGCGAGTGCGGAGTGGGCCGCACCAAATCGCTTGAGTCGGAAGTCGCGCTCGCTTAGAACGCGTAGCTGGCAGTCAGCACCACGCTGCGTGTATCGCCCGGCGTTGCCCACCCGTTGTTGCGCGGACGCGTGTAGTACTCCTTGTCGAACAGGTTGGTGACATTGAGTTGCAGGCCGAGGTCGGAAGTCACTTTGTAATTCACCATCGCGCGATGGGTCAGGTAACCCGGAGTGGTCACCAACGAACCGCTGACATTGGTGGCGCTGTGCTGGGTCAACCAGACCTTGCCTAGATAGTTGGCGCCGTAACCGAGCTGCCACTTGGAGTTCAGGTCGTAGGTGGTCCACAGGCCCAGCGAGTGTTCCGGCGTGTTGAGCAAGCGATCGCCGCGGGTGAAGTCGGTGCCCAGGCCTGCCTGTCGATCCGAGACGCCTTGCACCACTTTGCTGTCGAGATAAGCGTAGTTGGCGTACACCATCCAGGTGTCCTGGATGCGGCCGGATGCTCCGAGGATCAGACCTTCCACCCGTGCTTCGCCATCGAGTTGCTGTTCGCCGGACGGATTGTTCGGGTTGCCCGGATCCGCCACGCGATAGTTCAGGCGATCATTGCGGAAGATGGCAGCGGTCAATGCCAGCGCGCCGTCATACAAATCCCACTTCGCGCCGAGTTCAGTGACCACGGCGGTTTCCGGATCGACGTTGCAATTGTTGGTGCCCAGCGTCGGCACGGCATTGATGACGCAAGCGCCATTGACCGAGGCTTTGGATGGCGTCTTTGAATTGCCGTAGGACAGGTAATAACTGGTCGCCGCGCTGGGCTTGAATACCAGTCCACCGCGATACGAAAACAGGTTGTCGTCGTTGATCGCCTCTGCGCCCGGCGTGACCGTGCCATTGGTGGCGATGGCATCGGTGCGATGCGAACCCTCGTTGCGCTCATACCGCGCGCCAAGGTTGAGCTGCCACTGTTCGCTGAACTTCAAGGTATCGAGCGCATACAACGCACGGTTGTCGAGTTCGCCGCGCTGCTGTGACGTCGCGATGTAGTTGATCGGGCCGCGCCACAGCGTATCCGGGTTGAACAGGTCCATCACCGGCAGAACAGGATTGGGTGTGGCACCGCCGGGGTTGCGCAGCACGTTTCCGGTCGACAGGTCATGACTCTCGTGTGATATCGAAAAGCCACTCACCAGATCATGCTGGATTGCACCGGTGGCAAAACTCGCCACGAAATCGGTCTGGTTGATCGCGATGGTGTTGTGGGTGATGCGGGTGGTGCCACGTGGACCGGAGGGTTGGTACTGGCCCGGCTGCAGGGTGAAGGGTGGGAATCCGGTCACGGTGAAATTGCAGGCACCAGCGGTGACAGGATTGGTGCCGTTGCCGAGGCAAAAGCTGCCTTGCGGCGGATCCACGACCAGGTACTGGTCGATGTCGGACTGGCGGGACTGGTTGCTCACCGAAAACGTGTCGTTGAAACGGTGTTCGATCTTGGCCGTGAACTGGTCGACGTCGATCTCCTGCGTATCGACGTTGCGATAACCGAAGTAGCGGCCGGGATCGACACCGGGCAGTGGAGCACCGCGGTAATGCGGCACGCCATACTGCGGCGTGTTCTCATCTTCCTGATGCACGTAGCTCAGGCTCACGGTGGTGTCGCTGCCCAGACCAAAGGCGACGGACGGGGCGAAACCCCAGCGGTCAAATTCTTCGACGTCACGGCCGGGGGCGTCGTTGCGATGCGCCATCGCGTTGATGCGAAACGCGCTGCTCTCACCGAATTCATGATTGGAATCCACGGTCAGCCGGCCGTAGCTGTCACTGCCAGCCCCGGCTTGCACGCGCGAAGCGTTGCCTGCACGCGCCACCTTGCTGACCAGGTTGATGGTGCCACCGACTGCGCCCGCGCCGGAGTTCACCGAGTTGGCACCGTTGATCACCTCCACCGTTTCCAGATTGAAGGTGTCGGTGCGGGAGTACTGCGCACTGTCGCGCATGCCATCCACCGTGATGTCGTTGTTGGCGCTGAATCCCCGCAGGTTGATGCTGTCGCCAAACCCGCCGCCGCCTTCACCGGCACCAAAGGTGATGCCCGGCAAGGTGCTGAGCACGTCACGCAGATTGAGCAGGTTCTGGCCTTCGATGACCTCGGTGCTGATCTGCGAAATCGTCTGCGGCGTATCCAGTAGTGGCTGGGTGTACTTGGGCGACTTCGCCCGCGGCACTTGATGGCCCTCCACCACCATTTGGTCGAGTTTGCGCGGTGAATCCGCACCCGGCACGTACTCCGGCGGCGCAGCGTGGGCAGAAAACGCCAGCGAAGTGAGCGCCGCGGCGATGGCGGTGGTGAGCAGGGTGCGACGGGGCAAGGCGCGTCGGGCAGACATGAGTCGGAGTGATCCTCTGGTGAATTGGAATGCACTTTTACGCAGAGGCTTAAGCCAATGCCTTCGCTAATGCGAATCAATCCTATTCGTAAATAAAACGAATGACAAGGGTCGAGAACCAGGCAAGGACGATTTCAAACGCGGATTTATCGAGGGCAAGGATGAAGAGATTGAATGCCGAGCAGACCGGGTCAGCGATCAAGAGGTCGCGTGGTTTCGCCTTGTCGGGTCAGCCCACGACCCTCACAAACCCCTTGCTCAACTCTTCAGCCAGCAGTTTCTCGGCCAGAGCGTGCGCGCGCTCGGGTGTGGCGGCGACCTGCAAGCTGACCTTGAGCGGTTCGGCGCGGCGGGCGGAATAGTCAGTCCAGTAGATCAGGTAGGGAAAAGGCAGTTCGGGGTCGGCCTTTTCCACCACCACCAGTTTGCGCAGCATTTCACCCTTTGCGTACACCTCACGACGCTGCAGCTTGGCGCTGCGGTCACTTTGCAGGGGCGTGGGGCGAAGGGCGCTGCTGACCTGCGCGATGCGGGCGCCGCCGTCCTGCCAGTTCTTGTCGCCGCGCAGCTTGGAGAAGCGGGCGAAGCTGAGGCGTGGACAGGTGCTCAGGCCAAGAAACTCGTAGGTCGCGCTGTCGGCGTTCCAGCGCAGCAGTTGGGTGCGTTGTTCGCGACCGCCCTCGCTGCTGACCAAATCCTCGCCGTGCAACTCAGCGACCCGTTCGGGGCGGATGAAATGGATCGCGCGGCCGCTGGAGTCGGTCATTGCCAGAGGTGCTGGCACCGCCAGCGGGCGCAGTTGGTCAAGCAGTTTGACGCGCTCGGCATCGCTGAGACCGGAACCGACGCGCGCAAAAATCTGCAGCTGCGGCGCCTGGCCAGTTTCGGCCGGATAGACCAGGGCGGTCAGCAGCGAGGCCACGCCATATTGGCCTTCGAAATCGTCTTCGACGAAACCGATCAGCACGGCGTCAACACTTCGGTGCGGCTTCACCTTGCGCGCTTCGGCGCGGCCCAGACGGCGTACCACGATGCCTTCGCCGCCGCCTTGCACGATGCGTTCGAAGCAGGCTGGGACCTCCGCTTCATTGACAACCTCGGCAGCCATCGCGAAAACCGGTGCGGTTTCATCGCGTCCACCCAGGCGTTCCAGCAGCGCTTGGGTTTCGGTGAAATTGCTCTGATTGGCGCGGAGGTCGCGGCCATCCAGCATCACCGCGTCCAGAAGCACCAGTTGCAGGCGGGCGATCTCCTCGTCGCTGCCGGAAAAGCTGGCGCGGATGACTTCGCTCACCCCCAGCCGACGCTCACCTTCGGCGGTGTCAGGCAGTATCAGCTCGCCACGTAGCAGCGTCTTGTTGACGGCTTCGGCCTGCAGGCGTTCGGCCAGGGCGTCGAGCGCACGCAGGCCGATTCGCACGCGGCCGGAACTGGCGCTGAAACAGAACGGTTCCGTGCCTTGTTCGTAGTAGATGAACACGCTTTCGCCGTCGTACTTGGTCGAGACCAACACCGGATCGCGGCCGGCGTAGCGACTGGCCAGGTCCGAGGGCGCCAGGGCTTCGATCTTGCGCATCACCTGGTTGTCGAAGTCCTGGGCGACGCTGAGCAGCACCGGGTCGGTGACCGCGCCGCTGGTGGCGATGCCGTAGCGGCCCTTGAAGCTGAGTTTCGCGCGGTCGATCATCCTGGATTCCTCAGTTGAACGCGCCCGAGAGTGCGCTTGGCCGGCTGGCTGGCAAGGCGCGAGGAGGCGCAGGTTGAACACCTGCAACGACGAGCAACGCAGTCAGACGGCAGGCAAAACTTGCTGACGGATGCGTAGTGGGTGACGCGACATGAAGCGAGACTTTCAAGACCCATCAAGTGGTTACTCGAAATCGAAAGCGGTCAACTGAGGAATCCAGGATCATGCGCGTGCCTCCGGCAGTTTGAGTTCCTGGTCGCTGATCAGCAGCAGCAGGGTGTAGCGCTCGGCACTTTCGACTTCGCCGGCCAAAAAGGCGCGGTAAGGCGAGCCACCTTCGCGCAACACCAGGGGCAGATTGCCCTTGGCGCCAGCGCCGAGCACGGCGACCTCCTGCTTGCTGGCCAGATCGCGTGCCAGCGTATGCAGAAAATCGAAGGTCAGGCCGTCAACATGCGCCACCTGCAGGGTGGATTTGATGACGAAGTTGGACAGCGCTTCGGCCAGCGGGATGCGTTTGGTGAGTTTGACCGGGTGCAGGTCGTCGAGGTTGCTGCTGCGTTTCAGGTGCGGGCGTCGTGCCTTCTCCACGCCCAGGGCGTCGTAGACGATGTCGACATCCTTGAAGTCGCCCACAGGACCGGCCTCCGGGGCGTCGCGCTCGAAATAGGCGGTGCTGACGCTATCGGTCTCGATGGCCGTGCCCGCCACGGCGAGGTCGAGTTCCGGGTCGCTGTCGCGCAGGGCGTCGAAGCTCAGGTCGGCGGGCGACTTGCGAATGCCGGAGATCAGTCGACGCGAGCCGATCGGGCCGGTCAACGTGCGTTGCACCGGCTCCGAGCGTGGCCGCGCGCGTGGCAGGGTGTACAGAGCCACACGCGTGCTCTTGCCGGCGATTTCAAGATGCAGGGTCTGCATGGTGCGTCCTCGTGTTCAGACCATCGAGAAGTCGAGTTCGTCGCTGTCCTCGACGTTTTCGTCGGCGTCGAAAAACTCGTAGGTGGCGGCGAGGCCGAGCTGGGTGCTCTGCTTCTGCACGCCCACCAAGAGGAAGGCGCCATCGGCCTTGACCATCAGCATGGCCTCGTTGCGCTGCGGCCCGGCGCGGTAGGCAAACTCGGTGCGGTAAACGCCGGACGCCAGGGAGCTGCCTTCGGCAAACGTCAGTGGATACACGTCGCGCACCGAAAAGCGCGCAAAGTCCAGCAGGCTGGCCGGTGTGAGCGGCAGGGTTTCGTCGAAGGAACTCCGCAGCGGGGTGGCTGGCTGCCCATCGATCAACACTTCGATGGGTTCGACCGGGCTGCCTTCCGGATCGACGCGTGGGCTGGCAAGCGCATTACGCGGCAGCAATGCGCCATCGGCCAACAGAAGACCGCGCTCCAGTGCCTTGCCATCCTTCTCGGCAATCCGGCTGGCATAGCCGTACAGCGCGCGCTTGTCGACCTTGCTGCCCAGCTCGAAGCTGAGCGCATTTTCGGCCAGCGTGAAGTTCAGGGGTTTGGCCATGGATGGGATCCTTGTGAAGCAGGTCGGTCTGCAGCCAGCTCCTCGCACAAAGGCAGAAGAGCCCGCGCATCCTCCCGCCAATCTGCTTCGTCGAAGTCGGCTGCCAGAAAGTAGCAGGAATCGCCTTTCAGCACCGGATACACGCCGGCGGTGTGCTTGCCGGCTGCATGGTCGCAGATCACCGAGTCGGAGCGCGGAATCAATATGCGGTTGCAGTGGCCACCCAGGCGGACGCGCTGCGCCACTCACGCAATCGCCGCTTGGTGCCGTGTGATTTTGGCTTGGTGGAAAAGCAACCGACCACGCGCTCACGTGAGCAATCGTGCGAAGCCTCTGCTGGCGCGCGGCAAGGTACCAAAGGCTCTGGCCGATGGAGCACAAGCGTTGGCCCAAGGCACTTCGTCAGCATCGCGGAGATTGGGTTCCAGGGTTCGTAGAGAGTTGCGTGGGTCGCTAGTTTCACTTCAAATCAAAAAATTGACGAGATAGGTAATGCGCGCCAGTCACAAGCTCACGGCCCCCATGATGGATTGGACGGACTCTATTTCAAGATCAAATAGATAGCGCTGCTGCGCTCGCCGTGGAACAGTTGCCCGCAATTTTCGTTGCAACGAGATTAGGTTATGCCCTCCAGCCACCACCTCAGCGTTGCGCCCATGATGGATTGGACTGATCGCCACTGTCGGGTGTTTCACCGGCAGTTGGCGCCGCATGCGCGTTTGTATACCGAGATGGTGCATGCGCAGGCGGTGTTGCATGGGGATCGCCAGCGCTTGCTTGGCTTTGATGCGGCGGAACGACCGCTGGCCTTGCAGTTGGGTGGCAGCGATCCGGCCGCGTTGGCGGAAGCGGCGCGGATTGCGGAGGCATTGGGTTATGACGAGGTCAATCTCAATGTCGGTTGCCCGTCGGATCGGGTGCAGGCGGGGCGCTTTGGGGCGTGTTTGATGCGTGAGCCGGCTTTGGTTGCTGCGTGCACGGAAACCATGCGCAGGGCAGTGGCGATTCCGGTGACGGTGAAGTGCCGTTTGGGTGTCGACGAACAGGAAGACTATGTCGATCTGCTGAACTTTATCGACACCGTTGCAGCGAGCGGCGTCGAGGTGTTCGCGGTGCACGCGCGCAAGGCGTGGCTGCAGGGTTTGAGCCCGAAGGAAAATCGCGAAGTGCCGCCCCTGCGCTACGAACAGGTGTATCGACTCAAGCAGGAACGGCCAAGCCTGAGCATCGTCATCAATGGCGGCATCGAATCGACCGCCGCAATTCACACCCATTTGGAACACGTTGATGGCGTGATGATCGGGCGCGCGGCGTATCACACGCCTTACCTGCTGCATCAAATGCATCACGCGCTGTTCGCGGGCGAGTGCTCGCTGCAGGATCGTGCGGTCTTGCTGCGTCAATTGCGACCCTATGTCGAACAGCAGCTTGCTGCCGGTGTCGCCCTCAAGCATATGATTCGCCATGTGCTGGGCATGTTTCATGGGCAGCCTGGTGGACGAGGCTTTCGGCAAGTATTGAGCGAAGGTGCGCATCGCACGGGTGCCGATTGGGGCTTGGTCGAGTTGGCATTGGCGCGAACCGAGGTGAATGCAGTGGAGCAAACCGGATGATTTATCGCGACCCACAGGCATTTCTTGCATTCGCGCGGACGCTTGCCGCTGATCAGCCTGGCTGTGCGCGGGCAGCGTTTCTGGTAGCGCCCGATGGGTTGCGGATTGCCGCCGAATCCGCCACCGACAACCTCTATATGGACGTGGCGCGGGTGGTCGACGTGGAACGCGCTTTGGCGCAGCACGCACGCTTGCAGAAAGAGCTGGCAAAGCGGGTGCCGACCATCGGATTTCCGGGCGATCCGGCGACGCCGGACGCGGTGTTTCCGAACAATGTGTTTGCTACCGCGCGTCTGCCGAAGGAAGTCGGGGGTCGCTTCATCATCGGCCGCATGCGTCATCCCTTGCGCCAGCGTGAGGCCGAGCGCGCCGATATCCAACGCTTCTTCACCGAGGTGCTGGGGTATCAGCAAATCGACTTGCGCGGCATGCCGGGTTTGAGCGAACTGACGGGGACCTTGGTGATTGATCGGGCGCGGCGGATTGGATTTGCCGGCTTGAGTCCGCGGTGTGACGTGGAGGGGGTGCGTGCCATGCACGCAGCGTTTGGCTTGCGCGCCATTCTCGCGTTCGAGCTCACCGAGGGCGAGTACCACACCAATGTGGTGATGGGCACGCTCGGCGGTCGAAGTCTGGTGATCGGGCCTTCCGCGTTCAGGGACTCAAGCGTTGCGGATGCGCTGATCGATTTGTATGGGGCAGACGCCATCGTTCTGGACTCTAGCGAGCTTCGCGCTTTTGCCGGCAACTGCATCGCCCTCGATCATGATCGCGTGTGGATGAGCGAGCGGGCGGCTGACAGTTTGCAAGCGGCGACGCGCCGCCTGTTTGCCAAGCGTGGTTGGCACGTGGCCAGCGTGCCCATGGATGAAGTCGAGAAAGCGGGAGGTTCACTGCGCTGCTGCGTGGCCGAGATCTTCTAGCCCGGACATTTCATGAGGGGGCGCGAGTGATCACGTTCGGCGGCTTCGCCGCTACGCGGGGCTGTTGCCCCGAGCGGATTTGCGGCCAGCGCAAGGCGCGCCGAGTCGGAATGGTGGGCCCAT
>JBQTGY010000040.1:0-16949 GCA_052390415.1 Pseudomarimonas sp.
TTTCTCGCCGGCCCGGCACGCGGCGCCGATCACCTCTGTAGCCTCGGCGACCTGTTCGAGGCGTGGATCGGTGATGACGCTGCTGACGCGTTGGCGAGAAACCGCAACAAGATCGCGGTGAGTTCGAGCCGCGATGGGTCGAGGTGCAGGTCGGAAATGAACAGGGTACGCATGCGCGGCGCCCTGCGAGGCAGGGCGATAGCCTCGCCGGTCTCGCTTGCTACTGCGCCGGTGGTGTGGCCGGCGGGGGCGCTGGTGTCGTGGCAGCCGGCTCGGCCGCAGCCGGCGCAGGTGTGGTCGACGCTTCCAGCATATCCACGCGCTCGATGATCACCGGCTGAGTCGGTACGTCTTTCGCGAACGGACCCTGCGGTCCGGTCGGGATGACCCGAATGCGATCCACCACGTCCATGCCTTCGACCACCTTGCCAAACACGGCGTAGCCCCAGGTGAAGCCGTTCTGCTCACTGACGAAGTCCAGGCGCGGGTTGTCGACCAGATTGATGAAGAACTGCGCCTGGGCGGAGTGTGGCTCGCCGGTGCGCGCCATCGTCAAGGTGCCACGTACATTGCTCAAGCCGTTGTTGGCTTCATTCTGGATTGCCGGCCTGACCGGTTTGACCTGCAAGTCCGAGGTGAAGCCGCCGCCTTGTGCCATGAAGCCGTCGATCACGCGGTGAAAGATGGTGCCGTTGTAGTGACCATCCTTGACGTACTGCAGAAAGTTCTCGGTACTTTTGGGCGCCTTGGTGGCTTCAAGTTCGATGACGATGTCGCCTTGATTGGTACGCAGGGCAAGTCGGGGGTTCGGAACCACCACATCCGCGACCGCGGCCGGGTCGGCGGCGGCGGGCGCAGTAGCAGCGGGTTCCTGAGCCAGTACGCAGGCCGGCAGCAACAAACCAGCGGCGATCATCAGACGGATAAACATGGCAACGCTCCACGATGGGTGATGGGGACGGATGATAGGCGCGCAGGCACGGTCGCGGAAGCGTGGCCGACCACACGCTGCCTTGAGGAGCATGACAACCGGCCGATGGGCTGCCATCCACGCGCCGTTGGACCCAGTGATTGCCAAAGGGTTCCATCGGCATCAGGCGACGCGTCCTGGGCAGGAGGTCAAGATATCCGCCGCAAGGTGCTCCGGTAGAATCGCGCTCCCCAACCAACCGATGCCTGCCCTGATGACCTGTCGCACCCGCTTCGCCCCCAGCCCTACCGGTTTTCTGCACATTGGTGGCGCTCGCACCGCGCTTTACAGCTGGTTGGAAGCGCGCCGGCAGGGCGGTGAGTTCATCTTGCGGGTGGAAGACACCGACCGCGAACGCAGCACCGAGGCTGCCGTGCAGGCGATTGTCGACGGCATGCAGTGGTTGGGCCTGATGGCGGATGAAGGTCCGTACTATCAAACCTTGCGACTGGAGCGTTACCGCGAAGTCGCCGAACAACTGTTGCGCGCTGGCAAGGCGTATTACGCCTATGAATCGCGCGAAGAAATTGATGCGATGCGTGAGCAGGCGATGGCAGAGGGTCGCAAGCCACGCTACAACGGCCACTACCGCGAATTGAACGAGCCGCTGCGCGACGACCCTAATCGCGTGCTGCGATTCAAGAATCCGAGCACCGGCAGCGTGGTGTTCGAGGACAAGGTGAAGGGGCGCATCGAGTGGAGCAATGCCGAACTGGATGACCTGGTGCTGGTCCGCTCGGACGGCTATCCGACCTACAACTTTGCTGTCGTCGTGGACGATGTCGACATGCGGGTCACTGATGTCGTGCGCGGCGACGACCACGTCAACAACACACCGCGGCAGATCAACATCTATCATGCCCTCGGGGCACCAGTGCCGACGTTTGCGCACCTGCCGATGATCCTGGGACCCGACGGTACCAAGCTGTCGAAACGGCATGGCGCGGTCAGCGTGATGCAGTATCGCGACGACGGCTTTCTGCCGCACGCGGTGCTGAACTACCTTGCGCGTCTGGGCTGGTCACACGGCGACCAGGAGATCTTTTCGCGCGAGGAACTGATAACCCTGTTCCGCTGCAATGACGTCAATCAATCGGCTTCACGATTCGATATCGACAAGTTGTCGTGGCTCAATCAGCACTATCTGAAGACCGACGATCCGGAGTCGTTGGCTCCTCATTTCGAATGGCATCTGCGCGCTGCCGGATTTGATCTCGAAAGCGGACCGCGCGCAGCTGACGTGATCGTTGCCCTGCGTGATCGGGTGAAGAATTTCAGGGACATGGCCGAGCGGGCGGCGGTGTGGTTCACACCGTTGACGACGTATGACGAGGTGGCAGTCAGCAAACACCTGGCTGGGACGGCGGCAACATTGGAAGCAGTGCGGGTCGAATTGGGCAGCATGTTGGAATGGAGCCCAGTCAGCATTGAAGCGGCGTTGCGCCGAGTTGCCGAGTCCTTGGGTCTGGGCATGGGCAAAGTCGCGCAACCGCTGCGGGTAGCGATTACGGGTACAGCCGTGTCGCCATCGATCGAGCACACCGTGTTCCTGACCGGGCGGGAGCAGGCTTTGCGAAGGATCGACGTCGCGATTTCCAAAGCCTGAGTGAATGCGCCTACCCGTCGCGCGCCTTTGGCACGCAACGGCCGGCATTTTCTGAAATGTCCGGGTTAAGATGCGGCGCATGACGCCAACGGCACACAAACAAGTCTGTTCGCACCCCGAGCAGCACGTGCACGACAGCCGCAGCTTGCTCGCGGAGGTTGCCAATGTGTGTGATGAACGTGGTGTCCGATTGACCCCGTTGCGTCTGCAGGTGTTGCGCCTGATTGCTGGCTCGAAAACACCGGTGAAGGCTTATGAGCTGCTTGAGTTGATGCGCGATACGCATGGGCCAACGGCACCCCCCACCGTCTATCGGGCGCTCGATTTCCTGCTCGAGAATGGCTTCATCCACAAGCTGGAGTCGATCGCTGCATTTGTGGGGTGTCACCATCCCCGGCAGGCGCATTCGGTACCGTTTCTGATCTGCAATCGTTGCCAAGTGGCGGTTGAATTGGAAGACGAGGAAGTCACCCGATTGCTTGAGCAACGCGCTGCGGCCTTGGGTTTTCAACCCTTGGCGCAGACGCTGGAGGTGCACGGCGTGTGCGCCCGCTGCAGCAAGGCGGCGTGATGCTGCCGCCGCAATGGCAGCGATCGCTGCTGGCGGGCGTGCTGATTGCAGCTGCGGTCATAACCACCGCGGTGGTTGCCCAAGACCAAGCGTCGGATTCGGCGAGCTCGGCCAAGAATTTTGTTGGGCCGCCGGAACTTGAGCCCAGCGGCGATCCGGGGTCGCCGGCATTCATTGGCCCGCCGCAGATGCCGAATTTCAGCATCCTCGGTCAGGACGTGTTGCCTGGCGCGCGCGCGCAGTTGGAGTGGAGCGCCAGCCAGTCGTTTGCGGGCGGCGAAATGGTCAGTCCAGTGGTGGTGGTGCATGGCCTGCGACCGGGCCCGGTGCTGTGTCTAACCGCCGGTATTCATGGCGATGAGTTGAATGGTGTGGAGACCGTGCGTCGTATCGTGCACGGCGTCGACCCCGCCCAGCTCAGCGGTACCTTGATCGGCGTTCCGATTGTCAACTTGTTCGGCTTCAGCAGCGGCACACGGTACCTGCCGGATCGTCGCGACTTGAATCGGTTTTTTCCGGGCACTCGCGTCGGCAGCATCGCCTCACGCATCGCGCACAGTTTCTTCAACAGTGTGGTCAGCAAGTGCGAGGGTCTGGTCGACTTCCACACCGGTTCGTTTGACCGCAGCAATTTGCCGCAGGTGCGCGCTGACTTGCGTAACCCGGAAGTGTTGGCGTTTGCGGCCAAATTTGGTGCCACACCGGTGCTGCATAGCGCGGGCGCAACCGGCATGTTGCGTTCGGCCGCCAGTCGCGTGGGAATCCCGTCGGTGACTTTCGAATCCGGCGCGCCGGGTTTGTTGCAAATCCCCGAAATCGAAGCCAGCGTGCGCTCGATCGAAGTGTTGCTGTATGAGCTCGACATGACCTCGCAGGCACCGGCCAGCAGTGAGCCGCAGGCCGTGTTCTACGACTCGCGCTGGGTGCGCGCCAACAGTGGTGGCATGTTGATCAGTCACGTCGTGCTGGGAGAGCGCGTTGAAGTGGCGCAATCGATGGGCGTGGTGGTGGATCCGATCAACAATATCGAGCGGGTGATCTATTCCCCCATCAATGGCCGGGTGATCGGCATGGCCCGCAACCAGGTGGTGCTGCCGGGATTTGCCGCATTTCATGTCGGCGAAGAGAAGTCGGCCACGGCGGCGGCCCAGGATGCGGTGCGCAGCGACTCCGAGGGCGCCATCGAAGAGGAATACAGCGACGAGCAAGCGCCCGAGGGTGAGCCGACGCCGGGGCGCGGCCGAGACCGCGAGTGACGCTTTGCAGCGGCGTCGCGTAATTGTCATCGCCCACCGCGGCGCCAGCGGCGAACGACCCGAACACACGCTGGCGGCGTACCGACTCGCGATCGAACAAGGCGCGGATTTCATCGAGCCAGACCTGGTGCCGACCCGCGACGGCGTGTTGATCGCGCGGCACGAAAACGAGCTGTCCGGCACCACCGATGTTGCCGCACATCCTGAATTCGCTGACCGCCACACGCATAAATGCATCGATGGCGAGCCGGTCGACGGCTGGTTCAGCGAAGACTTTACGCTTGCCGAAATCAAGACGCTGCGCGCGCGCGAACGCATTCCGCAGCTGCGCCCGCGAAACACCCAGTACGACGGCCAGGAGTCGATTCCTACCCTTGCCGAGATCCTCGATCTGGTGCGCGGGTACGAGTCGCGTGGGCGCTCGGTTGGTATCTACCCTGAGACCAAACATCCGACCTGGTTCGCCAGCGAGGGCAGGCGACTGGATGGCGAACCCATCCACCGTTGTCCGGGTCAGATGTTGGTCGATCAGCTTGTCGCGAGTGGATTTACGGATTCGCGACGGGTCTTCATCCAGAGCTTCGAGGTGGGCAATCTGCTGCAACTGAGTCACGAAATCTTGCCGGCTGCGGGTCTGCACATGCCGTTGATTCTGCTCATCGGAGATATTGACTCGTCGCCGATCAGTCACGCATTTGCACATCCTTACGATGTGCAGCATGCCATCGCCAACCAACTTGATCTGGAGACGATCTATGGCGGATTGCCTGTGGCGTTGGGCAGGCCCGTCGAATCCAACCCCAGTTTCTCTGCTCTCACCAAACCTGCCGTGCTGGGTTGGCTTCGAAGCAACGGTATTGCCGGTATCGGTCCATGGAAAGACAACCTGCTGCAACGCACACCGATCAGCCCCGCACCTTTGGCTTCGCAACTGCCCAAGCAGCGACTGACCGGCGCGATGCACCCTTTGCTCAACGACGCTCTCGCCGCTGGATTGGACGTGCATCCCTACACCTTGCGAGCGGAACCGGCATTTCTGGTTGCCGACGAAAACGGCGCGACGATGACCATGGAGCAGGAGCTGCGTCGTTTGCTTGACGCGGGCATCACCGGCTTCTTCACTGACCACAGTGCACGTGGCGTGGCGGAGCGGAATGCCTTCATCGCCAGTTCGCCCCGAGCCGTGCCATGAGGATTGGCATGGGCCGGAACGCCCCTCAACTCCGCCATTGATTCGCGCCCGGTCACCGCCGCCTTGCAGAATTCCCTTTTGGATTTCACGCGCTCCATGGGATGCTCGCGCGCATCCTTCGCTTGCTGGATCGTCGCCCACATGAATTCATCGCAATCCGGCGCACAAAGCGCGACCACCCCGCTGGAGGGCGAAGCTGCTTTGGTACGCGCCGTCGGTGGTGTGGCGCTGACCGCGGCGATCATCAACATCATCGTCGGTGCCGGCATCTTCATGCTGCCGGCCTTGCTGATGACGCGCATGGGCCCGTCCGCGCCTGTCGCCTTTCTTGCTGGCGCGCTTGCGATCATCCCGATCGCCCTGTGTTGTGCCGCCATCGGTAGCCGCGCTGGCGCCACCGGCGGACCGTATACCTATGTCGCGGCAGCATTTGGGCCGTTCCCCGGATTTGTTGCTGGCGCGCTGATGTGGATCTGCAATGCTGCCTCGAGCGGCGGCGTCGCGGCGGCCTTGACCTCGCAAGTCGCCAAAGCGTTTCCAATCGTTGCAGAGAGCGGCCCTCGGGCTCTGCTGCTGATCGCCATTTACACGGTGCTGATCGCGCTGAATGCGTTCGGGGTCAAGCTGGGCGCGCGCGCGATATCAGTGTTGGCCACGCTCAAATTGGCGCCGCTGTTCTTGCTGGTGGTGGTCGGTTTGTTTTTCGTCGATTGGAATCAGGTCAGCTGGTTCGATGTGCCATCGTTAGGCATGCTTGGTACCTCGATGGTGCTGGTGATGTTTGCCTATTCGGGCATGGAAACTGCTTTGATTCCCTCAGGTGAATTGCGCGACTCCGCGCACAGCGTTCCGCGCGCGACGATGGCCGGGATCTTGCTGGTGGTGCTGCTGTATGTCGGCATTCAAGTCGTCTGCCAAGGCTTGCTTGGGTCCAGGCTTGCCGGCAGCAGCGCGCCGATTGCTGAGGCTGCTGGCACGTTGTGGTCGCCTGGCTTCATCGCGTTGTTGATTACGGCTGCTGTGTCGATGGCCGGCTTTCTGATGGGCAACCTGTTGGCGTGCTCGCGGTTGTTATATGCACTCGCTCGCGATGGCTTTTTGCCGCGTGCCCTTGCCCGCGTCACCGCCACCCACCGCGTACCGTTGCTCGCCATCGTCTGTCATGGCGTCGTCGGTTGTGCGCTGGCAATGGCGGGCAATTTCGAAGCCTTGGCGCTGATTTCCGGCGGCGCGAACTGCCTGATCTATCTGGCCGTCAGCATCGCGGCCTGGCATGCGCAAAAGCACAACCTGCGAGAGCGCGGCGAGCCTTTTGTGTTGCCTGCGGGGGCCTTGATTCCGCTCATGTCCAGTCTGGCAATGATCGCGATATTGGCCACCTTGACGGCCGCCGAGTGGGGCGCCATCGCGATTGCCTTGGCCGCGCTGGTGGCGTTGTACGGCGTGTTGCATGTGCAGCGCAAGCGGCAGGTTGCCTAGCGTCTGTCGTCGAAAGAGCACGGCGGCGTCTGCATTCCGCGTCTCGGAGTCCAGTCAACGCATCGCAGTTGCCGGTGATTGAGCCAACCACTGCCACTCGGCGGGAAGGTCAAACCACCGGAGAACTCCAACCAGCAAATCACCGCTGCCGTGCAAGCGGGCCGCAGAGGGACTTGCGCAAATACTGAAACATTATAACATTTGGATTGGACCTCTCAGGCACCACGCCATGCGTTGCAAACTGCTGCATCCTGTTCCGCGACTCCTTTCCGCGTGCATTGCGCTCGCCTGTTCTGGTCTGGCGCTGGCAGCCGAACCTTCGCCTGCAGGTGATTCACGCCACGACACGCCGGCCGAACTTGACACGGTGGTGGTCAACGCCAGTCCACTGCGGCAAGCCGCCGAGGCCTTGGCACAACCGGTGGAAATTCTCGCCGGCGAAAAGCTCGATGAAGCGCGCTCGGCAACGCTGGGTGAAACCGTGGGCAGGCTGCCCGGTGTGCAGAGTTCCAACTTTGGTGCCGGCGTGGGTCGGCCGATCATTCGTGGACTGGATGGCGCGCGGGTCAGCACGTTGGCCGGCGGTCTGGCGACGCAGGACGTTTCCACCATCAGCCAGGATCACAACGTGACCCTGGAACCCTTCCTTGCCGATCAGATCGAAGTGCTCAAGGGTCCGGCGACCTTGTTGTACGGCAGCGGGGCGATTGGCGGCGTCGTCAACGTCGTCGACGGGCGTATCGCCGAGCGGCCCTTGGACAGCGCACTGCAAGGCCGCGCCGAGTGGCGCAGCCATTCGGTGAACGATGGCTCGACGGTGTTGGGGCGGGTGGACGCCGCAGCGCTTTCTGGTGCGCTGGTGTTACACGCTGACGCGCTGTACCGCAATCAGCGCGACTACGACACGCCGGACGGTCGCCAGCCGAACAGTTTCACCGATGCCCAGACCGGTGCATTGGGCGCGTCCTGGGTCAGCGACGAGGGTTTTTTGGGAGTGTCGGTGTCCAACTTCGAGAACCGCTACGGCAATCCCGGCGAGCCGGGCGATCTCGCCAATGGCGAACGCGGTGTGAGTCTGGACCTGTCGCAGGATCGTTATGAGGCCAAGGGTGGGCTGCAACGTGAGTTCGGAGTGTTCTCGGGCGCACGTGCCAGTCTGGCGCGGACCGTCTACGACCACACCGAATTCGAGGGTGATGAAGTCGGTACGGTATTCGAGAGCAAGGCGACCGAAGGGCGTCTGGAACTGACTCACGGACACCGTCACGGTTGGTTGGGCGCATTCGGAGCGCAGGTCTATCAGCGCGAGTTCGAAGCGATTGGCGAAGAAGCATTTGTACCGCCGATCACCACACGCTCGGGCGGAATCTTCGTGACCGAGCAGACCACCTGGAACGGCGTGCAATTCGACATCGGTGCGCGAGTAGACCGCATTCGCACCGATCCGGATGCCGACCTTCCTGATCGCTCCTTCAACCCGTCAAGCCTCTCGGCCGATGCGCTGTGGAAGCTGAACGAGCAATGGCGCTTCAGCCTCAACGTGGATCGCGCCGAACGCGCACCAGCGGAAGAGGAGCTGTACGCCAACGGTCCACACGTGGCGACCGCAGCGTTTGAAATTGGCGACGCCGGGCTCGACCTGGAACGTGCCCATCAATTGGAAGTCGGTGTGCATTTCCATGGCGCGCGTTTCGATGCCAAGGCATCGCTGTACCAGACCCGTTTTGACGATTTCATCTACCTGCAGGACAGCGGTGAATTTGCCGAAGGCGAGCAGGGCGAAGAGCCTCTGCCCATTCGGCTGTGGTCGGCGGAGGACGCGAAGTTTCGCGGCTACGAGATCGAGGCCATTGCCCACCTGGTCGACTCAGCCGCCGGTCGATTGGATTTTCGTGTCTTCACTGATCGGGTGCGAGCCACTTTCGATGCCGGCGGCAACGTGCCGCGCATCGTTCCGCAGCGTGTGGGCGCTGATCTGCGCTGGAACGCATCCGCATGGCGCATTTCCGTGGGGGCGACTCGCTACGACCGGCAAGATGATGTCGCGCCGAACGAAAGTCCAACAGACGGCTACACGCTGGTCGACGCTCACTTCGCTTACCACGTGGACGGAGAACGGCTGAGCTGGGAGCTATTTGTCGATGCCAACAATCTGCGCGGCCAGGTTGGGCGTGTGCATACGTCTTTCCTGAAGGATGCGGTCGTGCTGCCTGGAAGAAATTACAGCGCCGGACTGCGTGTCTTCTTCTGAGGGTTCAGCTGCTACATCTCGATGTGATCGAGCCCATGGAACTGCCCGATCGCATCGACCACCGCCGCCAATTGCGGGGTGACGTCGGGGGCGTACAAGCGGCTGCGGTCGACATGCTCGGTCCAGCCGAAAATCGACTGCCGCAACTGTTCCTCGGAGCGCACGCGATCCAGCACATCGCGCAACAACCGAGCGAATTCGCCCGTGGTGGGCGAACTACCCAAAGCAACAAACAAGCGCACCAGCGAATCCAGCAGGTCTGCTGCGTCCGCTGGCAGGCCGAAGTCTTCCAGTCGAAAATCCAGGAAAGCACCTTCGGAGTCGGTCCACACCCGATAGGCCAAACGCGCGAGAGAGTGATAAAGCACGTCTTCGGCGATTACCAACACCAGCAGGTGACGGCGATTGGCAACCAGCGTTGCCGAGCCTGCGGTCCACTCGCCGCTGCTGGCAAAACTCACCAGGCGCAGTTGGTCGGCAAATTCGGCGGCCTGCAGTTGATCGAGGATAAGTACGGTGCGAGCCGCTTCGGAGTAAGCGCAAGCTTCGGATACCGAGCGCTCAAACGCGGTCAGGCCGGGTTCGGGCGGACCCACGCTGCCGTCATCCAGCTGCACCGCAAGCGTGGCTGGGGGCAGATGCGGGCCGCTGAAGTCGTGGTACAGGATGTGCGGGTAGTCGAGCGCGTGCGCCAGGGCGTTGGCAAAGGCGGTCTTGCGCCGGCCACCGCGACCATCGACATGCAGCAGACGTAAGTGAGACTGCTCGGCATCGAATACGCAACGCAGGGCGTAGTCGTAATCGGCATTGGATTCAAAGCCGAAATCGGCGAGACGGCGACGTAGGGACACGAGGTTGGGTTCGCGGGGCTGAGGCCTGAGTGTAGCCCGCTGCCACCGGCTTGCCGTTGCCGATGACCAAGCTCAATTGGCCATTGATCGCCAGCCACGTAGCCCGGATGCAGCGCAGCAGAATCCGGGCCCATGTCGCGCGACTGCCCCGGATTCCACTGCGCTGCGTCCGGGTCAGCGGCTCAATCCGCTGATGATCTCACGCAGCGTGGTGATCTCACCCCGAATCTCAATACTTGACGCTGCACCCATACGCTTGCGTCACCGCCGTTGTGACGGGCTTTCCTGCAGACAGCTCGGCCAGCGCCGTGCTCACGTATTGCGTGGCCTTCGGAATATCGGCGGCATCGGCACTCGGGATGCTGTCGATGGCCCCGGCGTAACGCAACACCCCGGCGGGATCGATCACGTACATGTGCGGCGTCGTTTTTGCCGCATACAGGCGCCCGGTGACGCCTGCGGCGTCGAGCAAGTAAGCCGTGTTGGCGGCCTTGGCTTCGCTGCGCAAGCGGTTGGCGGTGCTGCCATCGACATTGCCTTGTTTGCCCGCGGCCGAGGAATTGATGGTCAGCCAGACCGTGCCGTTGGCGGTCGCAGCGGTCTGTTGTGCCTGCATGTTGCTACTGCCGTAGTGCTTCTTCACGAACGGACATTCGTGGTTGGTCCACTCCAGCACCACCGTCTTGCCGGCGAAGTCCGCCAACGAGTGTTCGACGCCGTTGGAATCGGTCAGCGTAAACGCGGGTGCCGGCTCACCGACTTTGGCGGGGTTGGCCTGGGCGGCGGTGACAGCAAGAATCGAGGCGAAGGCAGTAGCAATGGAAAGGTACTTCATAGGTTGGGTTCCTCGTTGCGACAGTCGTTGCTCAAGTATCAAGGAGAGGGTGTTACACGCGCGTTGACGGCCAGTGCGATGTCGTCCTTTACCAGCAGGAAATCGAACTGGGCGGGCAGGCCGGCAAACGCATCGCTCAGCGGCAAACGCATACGTTTGCCGCCATCGAACTTGCTCCACATCGGATGGGCACCATTGACGATGACCTGCGCCGCGAGCGGAAAAACCTCCCAAGCCGCGATGTCGGGTGGCAAGGCGTTGCTCACGATGTCGATCAGGACGTGGTTGTCAGCGAGACGGATGCTCGATTCGGCTTCCAGTGACTTGGGTTGGCGTTTGGCCGCCCATTCAAAGTGTGCGACCCAGCGTGGGTCCGCCGTTGCCGCACCTGCAATTGGCAGTTCCAGCGGGTAGGTTCCACGGCCCGGAATGCACTCGATCTCACAAATCAACCAGGAGGCTGTCGCCGCAATGGGAATCGACGCGCCGGCAAAGTCCGCCGGAATGGTAAGCGTGATCGGCAGCAGCAGTGTGTCGGCATAGCCAAAGTTGACGATGCCCTCGACGTCGAAACGCTGCGGTGCTGGCCACTCGATTTCGCCAACGGTGACGCCCGCTGGCAGTTCGAACTCGATCTTGGTAGCCAGGCCGGAGTCGCCTGGATTACGCCAATAGGTGTGCCAATGCGGATCGTGCTCCAAGAGCAAGCCGAGTCGAAGCGATTGGCCTGCCACCGCAGTGGTGGTTTGTGCCACCAATTGCGAGCGCAGGTGATCGGTGCGCAGCGCGTTGTTTGGCAACGGCGCAGCGGCTACAGCAGTCGGCAACATGCATGCCAATCCGGCGACGGCCAGCGAAATCGGAAAACCTGGGGACATGGCGGCATTGGAGCGCGACAAGGTCGGTAAAGTTCCGCAGCAATGCTGCCGACGCATCGGCTTGACGGCTTGCGGACTTCGATTCGCTGGAATCAAGTCCCGGTTGACTACGTCCAGCTCAATTCCAAGCCGTTCGCGCCTATGTGCTGGTCTCGTCGCTGCTGCCGGGCGGTGTCGGCGCCAAGCGATCCATGTCGCGGGTCCAGCGCGAGAAGCGCACTTCGGCAAGCGCCGAGTTGAGTTCCTGCACCAATTTCTTGGCCGCAGCGCGCTGGCTGCCACGCACGCGAAAACGCAGGTGTCCGGATTGATCCGCATCCAGCGCGGCGAGTGCTGCGAAGTCGGAGGATTGAATCTCGATGCGTGGCGAGCTCCACAACGGCCCGGCGGAGTAGCTGACGAGCACGATGCTGTCCGCATTGAGTTTGAGCTCGCGCGCCGTCGAGCGTTGTGCGCCCTGGTGCCAGTCGCGCGTCTGGTACTGCAACAGCAGGCAACCACCGTCCTGTACCAACACGCCATCCAGACGGGCGCTGCCGTCACGACTCAGCCATGAAACCGGGACGCTGACCATCAACCGGCGGCCGTTCGCGGCGCGAGCTGCGGTTCACGCGGAAAACGCTTGAGGATCGAGGCCTTGATACTGACGCTGTCCAGCCCGGCCTCGGTCAGCACCTGTTCGCGGCTGGCGTGCTCCAGCCACAGATCGGGAAGGCCAAGATGGAGCATCGGGACATGGATCCCGCAGCTTGCGAAGAACTCGGCCACGCCGCTGCCGGCACCACCCGCAATTGCATTGTCTTCGATGCTGACGAATGCAGAATGTGTGCGCGCCAGCTCACGCAATATGTCGCCGTCCAATGGTTTGATGAAACGCATGTTGACCACGGTGGCGTCGAGTTCTTCACCGACGCTGAGTGCCACATCAAGCATGGGGCCAAATGCCAGCAAGGCCAGGCTTCGACCGCGACGGCGCAGGTCAGCCTTGCCTATGGGCAAGGTCTCCAAGGTGCTGGGAATTGAGACGCCCGGGCCACTGCCGCGCGGATAACGCACCGCTGCCGGACCGCAATGGGCAAAGCCGGTGCTGAGCATCTGCCGACATTCGCGCTCGTCCGCAGGAGCCATCACCACCAAGTTGGGCAAACAACGCAAGTAACTGAGGTCGAAACTGCCGGCATGCGTCGCCCCATCCGGTCCCACCACCCCCGCGCGATCCACCGCGAACAGGACGTCGAGGTTCTGGATCGCTACATCGTGGACCAGTTGGTCAAAGCCACGTTGCAGAAAGGTCGAGTAGATGGCGACCACGGGTTTGCTGTCCTCGCAGGCCATGCCGGCAGCGAGGGTGACGGCGTGCTGCTCGGCGATCGCCACGTCGAAGTAACGGCTTGGATACTCCTTCGAAAAGCGCACCAGGCCCGAGCCCTCGCGCATGGCCGGGGTGATCGCGAGCAAGCGCGGATCGGCAGCGGCCATGTCACATAACCAGTCGCCAAATACCTGCGTATAGGTCGGCTTGCCGGGCCCCGACTTCTTGACGATGCCAACCGAGGGATCGAATGGGCCCACCGCGTGGTACTCGATCTGATCACCCTCGGCGAGTTCGAAGCCCTTGCCCTTGGTGGTGATCACGTGCAGCAGTTGTGGGCCTTTCAAGGTCTTCAGGGTTTTCAGTGATGCGACCAAGGCATTGACGTCGTGGCCATCGATGGGCCCGGTGTAATGGAAGCCCATTTCTTCAAACAAGGTGGAGGGCACGAACATGCCCTTCCAGTGTTCTTCCCAGCGTCGAACAAAACGCGCCGCACCCTTGCGCTTGTTACCGAACAAACGTTTGCCACTCTCGCGCATCGCATTCAAGGTGCGGCTGGCGGTGATGCGACCAAACATCTTGGTCATGCCGCCCACGTTTTCCGAGATCGACATCCGGTTGTCGTTGAGCACCACCAGCAGGTTGGGCTCGGGATCCATGCCGCCGGCGTGGTTGAGCGCTTCGTAGGCCATGCCGGCGGTCATCGCACCGTCGCCGATCACCGCCACCACTTTGCGCGGATCGCCCGCGCGGGCAAGCGCAATGGCCATGCCCAACGCGGCGGAAATCGAGGTCGACGAATGGCCGACGCCAAAGGTGTCGAACTCACTTTCTTCCCGCCGCGGAAACGGCGCCAAGCCGTCCTTTTGTTTCACCGTATGGATGCGGTCACGACGGCCGGTGAGGATCTTGTGCGGATAACACTGATGGCCGACGTCCCAGACCAGGCGATCCGTCGGTGTGTCGAACAGGTAGTGCAACGCAACCGTCAGCTCGATGACGCCCAGACCGGCGCCGAAATGACCGCCGCTGCGACCCACCGAGTCGATCAAATAGTCACGCAGTTCGCCCGCCACTGCGTCCAGTCGGGATTCGTCGATGCGACGCAGATCGGCGGGAGAATCAATCTGCGCCAGCAGGGGAAAGCGCTCGGAATCAATCATGCCGGGTCAATGGTTGCGGGTCTTGGGTGACAACTGGCCGCCATTTTCGGCGCTTGCCGCCCACGCAGCAAGGAACCAGGTGGCAAAAGCGAGGCGTGATCGGGCCAACGCGGGCCAGCAGCCTGCCGAATTATTGAGGCGGCGCGAATAATCAAGCATGAAGCATGAAGCAAAGAGCGTTCAACGCGGAGGCGCAGAAAACGTAGTGGTCGCAGAGGAACGGATGGAAACGCTGCTAAACCATGGAACAACTTCAAAGGAACAACCTCAAAGGAACAACTTCAAATCACGCCCGCCACACGAATCAATCTCTGCGTCCTCTGCGTCCTCTGCGTCCTCTGCGCCTCCGCGTTGTGAGGCTTTTTCTTTTGCTCTTGAACGTGTTTGTCAATTGCCGCCGGCTCATCAATAGGTGAGCGAGGTGAAAAATTGACCTCGCAGGCGCCTGTTTGCGGACCCGCGGACACACGTCCGGCAGGCCAAGATCAGCTTTCCGGTATGACCATTACCCGCGACGCAGGCGACTCAACAATCCGCCACGCGGTGCCGCCACCGGTGTGTCCGATCCGGGCGGTGCCGGCCGTTCGACCTCAAGTACACCCACGGCATGGAAGGCATTGATGTAGTCAGCGACTTCGGCTGCCGTGGCGCCGCTGGCGGCGGCCATTTCTTCCACATTGCCGAACTGTTTGAGCAACGCGGTCGCAATCCGGATTTGGCGCGGGTATTCGCGCTCGGATTGAGGCCACTTGGCCAATTTGAATCGCAAGGCGTCGGACAGGTCCGGGCACAACTGACCGTCGAAGCCATGCAGGCCGGCAAGCCATAACAACCGAGTGAGTGGTTGCGCTTCGCCGCTTTGCGCGCGCAGTTCGGCGTACTCGCCGGGCGACAGCAGCTGCCAATCTTCGTCGTCCAATGCGCGCGCACACAATGGGGCCAGCGGCTTCAGTGCGGCTCCGCCCAGGTAGTGTCCAGCCGCTACATCCACCACCAGGCTGGGTTGGGCATCACGCAAACTGGCCGGGCCGGACAGAACGCCGGGGCGCAGGAAATCCAGAAGGGTGCGTTGCAACGGCATCGGCGCCGCCTCAGGCAACGCGAACTCGACGGCAGGTTCCAATGCAGGTTCGCTCACAAGCGAAGCCGGGGGTGGGCTGGTTTCGGCGATCAACGCGGCGCCTGCTGTTACCTGGTTCGGCTCGGCGACGGACTCCGCGGGCACCTGGTTCACCAGCTTTCGCAACAGGTCACGCAACGCCTTTTCACTGACCGGCCGCTTCAGCACCATGGTTGCATCGGCGCGGGTGCCGGCCGTCAGGGCGACGATGGGTCGCGGTCCACCCTGAGCGCGCAACCACGTCATCTGTCCGTACATCGAATCGAAATCGATCAGCAAGACCCCAGCCTCGTTTTCCGGCGCCAGCGCCCAGCCCGGTTCGCGCACCGCATCGAAAAGCTGGCGAAACAGCGTCTCCTCGTCCCGGTCCAGCCCGGACAAGCCCAAGGTTCTGATGTTCACGAATGCGTTACCCCGATGCGCGGTAGGCGAGCACGGCGTCGCCTAAACCGGCGAAGTGTTGGGCAAGCGGAGGTTTACGTCAATGAATGAGCGAATACACCTGCGGATTCTCAGCGCGCGCGCTCGCCTTATGGAGGGCCGCGCTCCTGCGCGGCTGCGGTTGGCACCTTTGAAGAGCAGCGTCGAGGGAGCGACGCCCTCCCAAGTGCTCTGCGGAGGGCCGCGCTCCTGCGCGGCTGCGGTTGGCTCTCCTGAACGAACAACGTCGCCGGAGCGACGCTCTTCGAAAGGCAGGGGAGTTCCTCAGGCGCTGCTCAAACTGCCATGCCGCGCCGTCGACGCGGCAGGTGGCTGCGCAGAAATTCCATCTGGTCGGCCAAAATATTGCGGTTGGACAGAATCAGATGCTCAACCCAACTTGGCCGATAGGGCACCGCCAGCAGTGGCATCGACGCTTGCTGCGGCGTGCGGCTGCCCTTCTTGACGTTGCAGTGCAAACAAGCGCTGACCACGTTTTGCCAATTGTCGCGACCACCGCGAGACAGCGGCAGGACGTGGTCGCGCGTCAGCGCATGGCGCGGAAACTGTTGGCCGCAATACATGCAGAGGTGACTGTCGCGGGCAAACAGCGCCGTGTTGGTCAACGCCGGCGCTGGGTCCAACGCGTGCAGGCGTGCATGCCCGCGTGCGGCAACAATCGGATGCAATTCGATCAGGCTTTGTTGACCGGCGAAGCGGTTCCAGCCGCCGTGGATCAACAGGCAGGGTTGTCCGAGCGTCCACGCGACCGCGCCACGCACGTACAAGCAGGTGGCGTCTTGCCAGGAAATCCAGTCCAGGATGCGGCCAGTCGCATCCAGCGACAGCACGCGGGTTGCATGAACGTTGGCGCTATGCGCGACCTCGATGGCCATGCACTTCCTTGGTGATTGAAGCTAGTGGACTGTAACGGACAAATCGAAAGTAGCTCGCTCGGTCTGGCCGCGCTGGACTTGCTCCTCACTCCGCCAATAGCTTTGGCTATTGGCCTCGCTCCGGAGCGGCGTCCATCACGCCCATC
>JBQTGY010000041.1:0-98493 GCA_052390415.1 Pseudomarimonas sp.
CAGCCGTTCGCGCTGATGCGGCCCGAGGGTGGGCGTGCGGTCCCAGCGCACCCCGTCCGGGAACACCGATTTCAGTCCGACCAAACCTACCCAATAGGCACGTATCGCGAGGTGGGCAACGAAACCGCAGGCAAGCACATACGCAATCGCGACCAGCATCGGCACCGCCATCGAAACGGCGATCAGAATGCCGAACGGCAACTGGTTGTAGACCGCCTCCAGACGCTCGAGCAACCACGGCGGCAAACTCAACAACGCAAACAGCGTGAGGCCGGAGATGAGCAACTCCAACTCGTCAGTACGCTCGCGCAGGCGCTCGAAGCTGATGCGACCGGCGTCGCCATTTGTGCTGGCCGGGGTCGGCTGCGGGTCGTCGACAGTGCTCATGCGCGCTGGAATTGGCTCGGCGATTGACAAGCTGGCGAAGATAAATCAATCGTCGCTGGGCTGGCGAATTCTTGCGGCGACACTGCTCAACGCGGAGCGGGAAAACTGGCGCGCGCGCAACCCACCGAGAGGCGAGGGTTCAAGTTCCAGATCACCGCCGTGGGCTTCCAGCAGATCCTGGACGATGGCCAATCCAAGCCCCGAGCCGGGCACGCGCTCGTCCCGCTTCAGTCTGCTTGGCCAGCTACAGTCTTCATCGGCATCGGATCGACCAGCCTGTTCGCAGCAATCCGCAGCACCGCATGGAAGCCACTGGCGAGCTGTTCCAGCTGCAGCGTCGCATCGAAGGACGTGGCCAAGCGGTCGACGATGGCGAGACCGAGACCACTGCCGCCGCTGGCATGCGAGCCTTGTCGGAAGGGTTGACGGGCGGCTTCCACGCTGAGTTCGCCGAAGCCGCTGCCACTGTCGATGATGCTCAACTCAAGGCCAGCCTGAGTGCGTTCGGCGCGCACCGCGAACGGTGGCGCGCCGTGTCGCTCGGCGTTCTGGACCAGATTCTCGATTGCCCGGCGCAGAGCGATGGGTGGGGCGCGCAAGTGAATGTCAGGATCGATGTCGCGCGTCCACTGCTCGGCTTGCGCGCCAAGCACACGCTCGATCAATTCGGCGAGTGGGATTACTTCCGACGGCTCTTGACGACCGGCGCGTGCCAACTCCAGTGCCGCGCCGATCATCCGATCCATTTCGGCGACGTCGGCCTGGATGGTGGCGACGTGTGGATGCTCGGGCAGCAGTTGGGCAGCCAAGGCAATGCGCATCAGTGGCGTGCGCAGGTCGTGGGATATGCCGGCCAAGGTTTGCTCGCGCACTTGCGCCTGTTCGCGCAGGCGGTTGATTGCATCGGCGAGAGTGTCGGCGAGGGCGCGCAGCTCGTGCGGCGCGTGACGGCCAAGGTCAGGCAGCGCAGCACCCGCGGCCAGTGCCGGCAGTGCATCGCTGAGCCGTCGCAGCGGCCGACTCAACCAGCGCGCCAGCCAGACGGCGGCAAGCAGCAGGGTGACGCCGCCGATCACCGCAACCCACAGCCCGACTTGGGCAATTGGCCGCCGCGCTGATTCAAAACGCAGCCCGAAAGGCATCTGCGTTGGCTCGGCACTGGGCAGCCATAACGCGATCTCGCCATCGGGAAGACTGACCAGTTCGACCGGGCGTTGCAGGCGCTGGCGCAGACGGTCGCGCAAGGCGGCCGGAAATGGCCGCAAGGAACCCACCGGTCGACTGCCGACGGGCAGCACCGGAAATACTCCGGCATCGACCAGCATCGGTGACAGGCTGGGCACATCGCGCGGTTGCAGCGTCAGTTCGCGGCTGGCGGAATCGGCCAGCACCATCAACGAGCGCGCCATCTGCTCGGCGCTGGGTTGCAGCGCGAGGGTGCTGCTGAGAAAGGCCGCCAGCACCAGCATCGCCAGCAGCAGGGCACTGCTGAAAGCCAACAATTGTCCGGTGAAGCTGCGCGGCAGCAGACGGATCATGCGCAGGCTCACGCGCGGTCTGGCACGAATACGTAACCGACACCCCACACCGTTTGCAGGTAACGCGGCGTATGCGGGTCGGGTTCGATCATTCTCCGCAGCTTGGACACGCTGACGTCGAGGCTGCGCTCGAACGGCTCGTGCGCACGGCCGTGTACGAGGCTGGCGAGGCGGTCGCGAGACAGCGGTACGCGTGGATGGCGGACGAACACGGCCAGCAAAGCGAATTCGCCGCTGGTCAGGCGCAGCCGGCGACTGTCGCGGGTCAGGATTCTCGCTTGCAGGTCGAGGGCGCAATCACCGAACACCACCAGCCCCGCGTCTGCTTGAGGTGCCGCACTGGGCAACGCGCGATGGCGACGCAACACCGCCCGCACCCGCGCCAGCAGTTCGCGCGGATTGCAGGGTTTGGGCAGATAGTCGTCCGCACCCAGTTCCAAACCCACGATGCGGTCGATCTCATCACCCTTGGCGGTGAGCATCACGATGGGAGTCTGCACGCCCTCTCCGCGCAGGCGCCGGCACAGGTTGAGGCCATCCTCGCCGGGCAACATCAGGTCGAGCACGATCAGGTCGAAATGGCCGCGATTCAATGCCGCAGCGAGCTGACGGCCGTCGGCCGCTTCGGTTATCTCGAAGCCTTCGCCGCGCAGGTATTCGGCCAACAGCTGGCGCAGCCGCTGGTCGTCGTCAACCAACAGCAGCGACTCGCGACGGGGTGTGCTCTCCATCGCTGACGACTCGGCGGGTGGACGGCTAATGGTGGTTTCCTCAGCAGCGGCAAGCAGCGTTTCACGCTACCTGTCCACCGACCTCGCAACAAGCCGCGAAACACCGAATATGTAAGCAGATGTTGCTGAAGTGGCCCGCGCTTACATCCATTGACGCACTGCTACGGAAGTCAGCGCTGACGGTCCCTACTCTGCTTGCACCGGCAGACCTGCCGCTTCCAGCGAGGCCACACAATGAAACGGATCATCCTGCGCGCCGTGATGCTCGGCGTCGTGCTCAGCTTCAACCCGGTGCCAGTCGAAGCCGGACCACTGCGCAGCATGCAACCGCCCAGCGCGGCAGAGCTCAATCTCAGCCCTGCGCAACAGATCGAATGGGAAGCGCTGCAAACCGATGCGCGCAGCTTGCGTCGGCAGTTGCTGGCCGATCTGGAAACCAGCCTGCCCGAGCTTGAAGCCGCCTTGGCGGAGCCGGATGCCGATCTCGGCCTGCTCAGCCAACACGTGCAAAGCCAGGTGCTGTTCGCGCTGTGGCAATCGCAATCGATCCGTCAGCGCCGGCTGGCCTTCTACGAATCGTTGGCGCCCGACCAACAAGCCTTGGTACGCGCCTGGTTGGTCGACGTGGTGCGTGGCATCGAGCGCCTCATCGCCGCGGCGCGCGTGTTGCAAGCGTCTTGAGCGAGCCGAATCCATCGCATTCATCAACCCACCGCGTTTCATCCAACGTCAATCCACACACTCAGGAACCACCGCATGAACATTTCCAAGTCAGTATTTGCCATCACCACCGCGGCATTTCTGCTGATCGCCAGCAGTAGTGTCGACGCCCAAGGTCGGGCCAAACTCAAAGGTGGAAAAAAGAACGCCGACGGTGGCGTCACCGCGGTACAGGGCAGCGCGGCTGCAGGTGCCAATGGCGGCGTAGCGACGCGCGGGCGAGTCACCCAGACCGACGGCCAAGGCAATGCCACCACCACCAGCGGTGCCGCGGTCCGTGGACCAAATGGTGGAATTGGTGGTCGTGCCGGCCAGACCACAGCCAATGCTGACGGCAGCGTCAATCATCAGTCCGGCGCCGCCGTCAGCACAGCGGCTGGCAGCGGTTCAACCACTGGCGGATTCAGCCGCGGTGCCGACGGTTCGGTGGCGGGTGGGCGCAGTACCAGTGCCACGGGTGCCGCAGGTGGTCGCTTCAATTCCGACACCAGTTATGCCACTGGCCAAGGCGCGCAACACAACACATCGGCCACGGGTGCCGCAGGCAACACTTACCAGGGTCAGACCAGCGCCCAGCAAGGGCAGGGCGTCACTCACACACGCACCTGCACGGATTCGCAGGGCGAAACCTTCGAGTGCTGAGTCCTTCCCGTTGCGGATGAGGTGAGTCAAAGCATGCAGAGTGCGGCGCGATCAACCAGGGTCGCGCCGAGGTTTTGCTTCGCTGGTCGCATGCAGATAGGATCGAGCTACTTAACGGAGCCGATGCCCATGCGAGCGCTTTTTGCGGCTGTGTTGATGATCGCCCTGCCGGGTCTGGCGATGGCAAGTGAAGGCGCAGGTGTGGTGTCAGGCGCGCAGGCCTGGTTGCTGGTCAGTGCCGCCTTGGTGTTCGTGATGCAGGGCGGATTTCTGGCACTGGAAGCGGGCCTTGTGCGCTCGCAAGGTGCGCCGGTCACGGCGATGAAAAACGTCGTCGACTGGGCCGTCGCCACTCTCATCTGGCTGGTGTTCGGCTACGGCCTGGCCTTCGGCCTGACGTCGGGTGGCTGGGTCGGCAGCGGATTCCTGATGGGAGCAGGCATCGAGGATTCACCCGGCGGCTGGGCCTACTTCCTGTTCCAACTCGGATTTGTGGGTGCGGCGGTCACCATCGTTTCTGGCGCGATGGCCGAGCGCGTCGGCTTCCACACCTACGTGATGTGCACCGTCATCAATGCGGCCCTGTTGTTTCCGTTTGTCGCGCATTGGGTGTGGGGTTCGAGCCAGCACGTGCAGGACACGCTGCTTGGCGGGCACGGCTTTCTCGATTTCGCGGGCGCGACGGTGGTGCATTCGTTGGGCGGCTGGATCGCCCTGGTCGCCGTGTGGGCGATCGGGCCGCGAATCGGTCGCTTCGATGCCGACGGCAAGCCCTTGCCGATGAAGCCCTACAGCCTGCCGCTGGCCGCACTCGGTGTGATCCTGCTGTGGTTCGGCTGGTGGGGATTCAACGGCGGCAGCGCGGTGGGTAGCGATTCGGTCGGGCTGATTCTGATCAACACGCATCTCGCCGGTGCTGCCGGCTGTCTGGTGGCCTGGATGCACGGTCGCTGGCAGACGCCAGATCGCGACGTCGAACTGAAGTTGATCGGTGGGGCCTTGGCAGGTCTGGTCGCGGTGACCGCCTGCGCCAATATCGTCAGCCCCGGCAGCGCCATCGTGATCGGCGTGCTCGCAGGTTTGGTCCACAACCTGATCTACGAGTGGATGCTGCGCGCCCGTCTCGATGACGCAGTCGGTGCAGTGCCCGTGCATTTGGGCGGTGGTGTGTTGGGTACCTTGTGTGTGGCCCTGTTCGGAAAAGCCGAGCTGCTGCCGCACACGCGCTGGGAGCAACTCGGCGTGCAGTTCCTGGGGGTGGTCGTCGTCGGTGTGTTTGCCGTGGTGGTGACCACCGGCCTGTTGCTGCTGTTGAAGCGGACGATTGGTTTGCGGGTGTCACCGCGCGAGGAGATGTTGGGTGCCAGCCTGAATCGCCTGCCGCCCGAAGCGCCACGCAAGGAAGTACTCGACGAGGCCGCGCTGCGTCGAATGATGGGAGGTGAATAGCCATGGCGCGTCTGACCAGCGTTACCGTGCAAGGCAGCTTCGGCTACAACTACTTGACCCCGGCCGAGTTCGTGAAACTCGGTCTGTCCGAACGCATCCAGTTGATCATGAGTCAGAAGGTCGAATTTCTCGACGAAAACGGCAACAGCATTCCTTCGTTTGAAGCGGTGGATCAATTGCCGCGGCCGGTAGGGATGGATATGCCGAGGGCGAGGTAATCAGAGATTGATTGGCAAACAACTGACGCCATCAACCATTGAGCATGCAGCGTTGCCAGCAAGCGTCATCCAGCAAGGCATGAGCCTCACACCCACCAATAGCGGATGAAGTGAAAGAACACCGGCGCGGCGAAGCAGACCGAGTCCAGCCGGTCGAGCACGCCGCCGTGGCCTTCAATCGTGTGGCCCCAGTCTTTCACCCCGCGGTCGCGTTTGATCGCCGACATCACCAGGCCACCCAAAAAACCCATCAGGTTGATGACCAGCGCCAACAGCGCGGCCTGCCAGGGCGTGAAGGGCGTGATCCACCAAAGCGCCGCACCCAGCGCGGTGGCGGACGCGACGCCACCGACGAAGCCCTCGACTGTCTTTGATGGCGACAGTTGCGGCGCGATCAGATGACGGCCGGCGAGCTTGCCCCAGACGTATTGAAGTACGTCCGAGGACTGCACCACGATCACCAGAAAGGCGATCAGCAGCAGATTGCGGCCCTCATAACCAGGGATATCCAGGTTGATCAGCGCCGGCACGTGCGAGATGCAGAACACACAGATCATCAGCCCCCACTGCACCTTGGCGGTGCGCTCCAGAAAACGCGTGGTGTCGCCGCCCAGCGCCGACATGATCGGCAGGAACAGGAACGCATAAACCGGAATCAGCAAGGTGACCATGCCGTACCAGTCGACGTAGACCAGCCAATACTGAAATGGCAGCGCGACGTAGAACGCCAACAGCAGGGCGTAGTAGTCGCCGTGACGCGTGGGTGTGAGGGTGATGAACTCGCGCAACGCGAGTAGCGAGACCAGGCCAAACATCACGATCACGCCGACGCGGCCAAACGCAAAGGCGAGCCCGACCAGCGCCGCCATCACCCACCAGGCGCGGATGCGTGACACCAGATTGTCGATCACCGGACTGCTGCGCCCACGCAGGCGCCAACGCATGACTTCGGCGATGAGTGTGGCCAACAGCAGGACGGCTGCGATGCCGCCAAACAGGGTCAAGGTGGTGTCAGCAATCGAGGTCATGGTTTGGCCTGCACGCGTGCCGCCGAGTCGGCAGGCGCGAGAGCCAACAGCGCATCGCGGGCGCGATCGAGAAAGGCGCTCTTGTCTTCGTCGGCCAAGCGCTGCAGAGGCGCACCGAAACTGGCGGTGCACAGCAACGGCAACGGTAACCACGCGCCCTTGGGCATCACGCGGGAAAGGTTGTCCAGCCAGACCGGTACAAATTCGAGTTCAGGCCGCTGGCAGGCCAGGTGATAGATACCGCTCTTGAACGGCAGCAGACCCTCGCCCGGATTGCGTGTGCCTTCCGGAAAAATTATCAGCGAACTGCCGCCATCGACCGCGGCACACAGAGTCTGGATGGGATCTTGAGTCCGTTTCTCGCGTTCGCGCTCGATCAATACGCCGTTGAACACCGAATGGATCAGATAACGCCTCAGCGCATCACCACGCCAATAGTCTGCCGCTGCCACCGGCCTGACCTGATGGCGCAGTGCGGATGGCAGGGCCGACCAGATCAACACAAAATCGCCGTGGCTGGCGTGGTTACCGAAGTAGACCCGACGCTCGGCCGAGGGCTCGCAGCCCAACCACAGCGCGCGTGCGCTGGTGAGCAGGCGGATACCTCCACTGAATGCCCGCGCGAGCAGATCGCTGATCATCATCCAGGTCCCAGCAGCAGCGTGCTTCGCAACGCCAGCAGCAAAGCGGCCGCCAGTGCTGCGACTTGCAGCAGCAGCGCGAGCATCTGCCGATGCCACCACTCCCGCGCGCCGGCGAGTCGTCGCGGCCAGTCGGCGGCGGGCTTTTCTGGCTTGACCAAACCTTGTGACCGCAAGGCGTGGTCGAGTTCGGCGGTGGCGGCTGCGAGGTCGTCTCCGCTTGCTTGGGCGGCGCGCGCCAGCTCATGCAGCAAGCGCGCATCGAGATCGACGCGGAGCGCATGGTAAGTCTGCACCACGCCGAACAGCAGGCTGAGCAGCACCAAGGCCAAGGTGGCAGTGGCGACCGACGACAAGCCGGTAGCCATCAGCAGCAACCAGCTCGCTGCCAGCGCCGTCGCCAACAGTGACAGCGCATTCAGCGAACGCCCTTGGCGCAGCAGGGATGCCGTCAGATGCAAGGCCATGGGCGTGCTCATGTGGCCTCGCTGATGGGGCGCACGCCTGCCAACAGGCGGCGATGCGGTTCACGCAGGACAACCGCAGGTCGCGCCGCACGCACTCGCTCGACCGCTGCCTCCACGTCTGCCGCACGCCCGCTGCGCAGCAGCCACGCGGCGACGGTCAGCGCGCTGCGCGAATAGCCCAAGGCACAGCAGACCAGCACCGAATCACCTTCGCGACGCGCATGCTCGATGGCATTCACAGCCGCGGTCAGGGTCGTTGCATCCGCAGCCACCAGATCGAGCATGGGATACGCTGCGACATGCCCGTCGCGCGCCGCCGGCAGCTCCGCGCAGACGTCGATCACGGGTTGACTCTGCGGTGATCGCGCCGCGTCTGCCAGCCGGCCGATCCACACCCCATCGGCCACTTCGACTGCGCAGGTCAGCGTTCGCGTCCAAACCCAGGCGTTGAAACGCGCCGCCAATAGATAGGGCGCGTACAACCAGCGCGCGGCGTGACTGAGCTGACCATCCGCCTGTTTCTGAAAGCCCGCCGCCCCGATCCACGCGTAGTTGAGCGCCACCAGCAACAAGGCCACCGCTGGCCACAACAACCAGAGTGCGGCAGCACTCGTCGTCACTGCAACCGCGGCAAACACCATGGCACCGCTGAAGTACAAACCCGCCAAACGCCAGCGCGCCGGGTCGCGCGCCAACCGTGCCGCGCGCCACGGCGTCGCCACCTGCATCGGCCACAACCATGCACACAAAAACCCGGCCAGCACGCCGGTGGGAATATCGATGAAATGATGCTGAAAGGTGGTCAACACCGAGCCACCAATCAGCACGGCCCAAAGGTGCAACATCCAGCGCCAGCCCGCGCTGATATGCGCGCCGAAGCGCAGCCATAGCAACACCAGCAAGACGATGTGCAGTGACGGTGCCTGATTGAAGGGCTGATCGAAGGCACCCAAGGCATCGAACATCAGCCCGAACACACCGTCGACGTCAGGCTTGACGAAGCTGAAACGCAAAGGCCACAGCACGAAGCAAGTCACCGCGATGGCTTGCGCGGTCAGCAGTCGTAACGCGTGCCGATCCAGCTCGTGGCGATCACGGCAGATGTAAAGCGAGATTGCATAAAACGCGTCAATCGACCAATACGGCAGGATGGTCCACGCCCAGAACGGAATCTGCTGCTCCCAGGCAAAGACAATGCTGCCGACGTCACTGCGCGCCGCGGCCAGGTCATTGGCCCAACCGTAAGTGAGGAAAAACAGCGGCCCCAGCAAAAGTAACCACGCCGTCGCGCGTCGCCACGGCCGCCTGTGGTGAGCGAGCGCCTCGTGATTGATGGTTGAACTCACGCCTCGATCCGCTCCGCCATCGACACCGTGAAGATGCCCCAGCGGTCGATGCGTTGGCTCACTTTGCGAAAGCCAGCTGCTGCGACCAATTGATCCATCTCGGCCTGGCTGCGCCGACGCATCACCCAGGCCTGGCCTTGCCGATGACTGGTCAGCGCACGGGCGATGAACTCCAGTTGCGGATGCCAGGGTTGGCCGGTGTACAGCAGCAGCCCGCCGACTGGCATCGCCGCCGCCAGTCCCTCCAATGAGCGGCGCACCATGGTGTTGTCGGCAAACAATTCGTACAGGCCAGAGACCACCGCAATGGTTGGCTTCGGGTCCAACACCGCCAACGATTCGCGGTCGAAGGCATCACCCAATTCGAAGCGGGCGATGTCCTGCGCTTGCGTGTCTTGGATCAGCGCGTTTCCGCGCTCGACGTTGAGCGCACTGTAATCACGCAGCAGGATCGCATCGGCACGCATCTCCCCTTGCCCCAGCGCTTCAAGCACGTAACGACCATGGCCGGCGGCGATGTCGACCACGCGCACTGGCTGCCCAGCACTGCGATGACGCGTGGCGGCTTCGCGAAGCAATTGCTGCAGATGCAAACGCCGCACCCGGATGCCGCGCCAGCCGATGGCATCCAGATAGTTGCGGTCGATCATCCGCCCCAGTGGTCCCTTGCCTTCGGACTGATCGCGGTAGACATAGTCGAGCGTGCTGCCGGAATCGAAGCCCGTGTCCAGGCCCAGGCGAATGCCGCTCGACAACAAGCCACCAAAGCGCAGGCCAGCGCGGATGCCGCGCCAGCGCAAGTCCTCTAATGTGAGTGGCTCGGTCGGCCACGCCAGCCGCTCGGCTTCGGCGAAACTCGGTCCATGCCGATGTGAATCGAGCAGGTCAGGTGCTTGAACAGGTGTCTCAAAACGCTCGATCAGGAAACGCCGCAGCTCCGTCACCGCGATGGCGCGATCACGCTCGCCCAGCGTGTCGTGGAAGAAGCCCGCCAGCAGATGGCGCTCCTTGATGGTGCTGCCGAGGTTTTCGTAGAAACGATCCTGCGGCTTGCGATGGACGACAAAATCCGCGCCCGACACCAGTAGTTGGGTCGGCACATGGATGGCCTGCGCATCGGCGACGATGCGGTCGGCGGCTTCATAAAGTCCAAGCAACACGCGCACCGAAATCGGCCGCGTGATGAGAGGGTCGTCGCGATAACTTTGCGCGCGTTGTGGGTCGTGCGTCAGCCATTGCGGCTTGACGTAACTGTTGACGAAGAAATTGCCGCGCAGTTTTTGCAGCAAGCTCAGACCAGGTCGCGCGAACGGCACATACAGCTTGACCTTGAAGGCTGGCGAGGCCAAGGACAGGGCGCGAATCGGCGCGGCGTAGTCGTGTACCCAGGTCGCCGCCACCACCGCGCCTACGCTTTGCGCAACCACAGCGATATCGCTGATGGCGAAGCCATGCTGGCGACCGATGTGGGCGATGAAGCTATCGAGATCGCGTACCAAAGCCTCGAAGCCGGGGGCGTCGCCACGCTCGCCAGGGGAGCGCCCGTTGCCGCGTGCGTCCCAGGCAAACAGATCAAAATCTGGAAGTGCCAACTCGTCCGCCAAATGCGCGACGCGGCCGGAGTGTTCATGACCACGATGCAGCAGCACTACCGCGCCGCGCGATGACGTTACTTCGGCTGGCCAGTGGCGATAAAACAATGACGCGTCATCGAAGCTGGCGAAATTCAGAGACTGTTGCGTTCGCACTGAACACTCCTGCGGGGACATTGCCATCGGTAGCAACGATTCGGATGCCGTCAGCGGTGGTTCGGCTTGCTGCAGAGCGGCCCGCACGCGGCGAAAGCAGGTCAACGCGCAGAGCAGGCAGATGAGCACCAAAACCAGGTCGACGCTGGTCGCGCCGATCCAGCCGCACGCCAACAGCAAACCAAGCAAGCCGATCACAAAAGCGCGGTCGCTCTTGCCCATCGGCCCGTCGTAACGCCGCTCTGCGCCGATGTTTACGCCCAGCACGCCGCAGAACTCGGACAACGCCGCCAGCCAGATCAGCAGCCAGAGGAGCCACGCAGTCACTCCGGCAACGGCCAGCAAACTCAGATACAGCGCCGCATCGGCAATCACATCGCCGATCTCGTTGAGGCAGCCACCCAGGCGCGTCTGTTGGTTGTACTCGCGCGCCAACATGCCATCGATGGCATTCAAGGCCATGCGCAGGAACAGCCACAGCGGCAGCAGCGCGAACAACCACGGTTGCGACGACGCCATCCACCCAACCAGCGCCGCGATCAGCAACGAGATTCCGAGTGCCGCCAGCGTCACCTGGTTGGCGCTGACGCCCACCGAATGCAGCGCGTGCACGCATGGCCGCAGCAGATCCTGAAAGCGGCTCTTGAATGCGTAGATGGATGCCAAGCGTTAGCTCCTCAGGTCAGCTGGTCAGCGGATCCATCGCATCGAGGCCGAGACTCTCGGCTACCAGCGCCACATTCTCGTCGTGGGTAACCACGCCGATGCCCGCGCCCAGCAACGCGCAAGTGGCAAGGTGGATCGCATCGAGTGATTTGACGTGCGCTTCAATCGCCGCCGCGAAGCGCAGGATGCCGTCATCAATGCTGACCAAGTTGATTCTGTCCAGCAAAGGGCGCGCCATTGATACGTCCAGCCCTTCTCGGCGTAACACGCGTGTCAATTCAAGATGCAGTAGCGTCGACGAAAAGACTTCATCACCCGCCTGACTCGTCGCATCCAGCCAGCGCCGCGCCCGCGTGTCACCTCCCGGTAGTATCGCGTGCAGAGCGACCGAGGCGTCCATGTACCAGCGCATCAGCGGTCGCCACGCGACTCAGCGAACAGTGCATCTACCCTTGAAGGTGTGTAGCGGGCTTCGGCCACGGACCAAGGCGCAGGCTGCGGCTGGGCCGGCGTGATGCGACCCTCGGCTCGCAGACGGACGACCGGATCGCTGCCACTATCGAACACTTCGATTCGCCAACGCGCAATACCGCGCTCGGTAACGATGACGGGTTGCCCCATCGACACGAGGTCGAGAACGTGCGCGGTCTGCTGATTGAGTTCGCGCTTGCTGATCGTCTTCATTCACCCAGTGTACTACTGTTGTCTGTCAGATTTTTCCTTGCTGAAACCTCGCTCATCCACGGAACCCGCCAGGGTTCGCCAAACCTCGCGGCGTTAGAGAGTTGCACTCAACTCAAGTCACCTGGTGGACCGTAACGGACAAATCGAAAGTAGCTCGCTCGGTCTGGCCGCGCTGGACTTGCTCCTCACACCGCCCATCGCTTTGGCTATTTGCGGAGCGTGGAGCGGCGTCCATCACGCCCATCCCGTCGCGATCCCACTGCCGCTTCATCCGTTACAGACCACCAGTCGTTGGCGCAGATTCCGCGACGCGTTCGAAACGCATGAACCAGTTTGACTTCCAGGTTGCGCCGTCATCCAGCGAGAACGCCTGCTCCCAAGTCACCACGTCATTGCTGATGCGGCGCCAGATGCCACGCGCCAGCATCGGCTTGCCGTCCAGACTGTCGGCGGCTTCAAAAGTTCCTACGCCATCGACGAAGCGGCCGAACTGCGGCATCTGCAGCACCCCCGAGCGCGCCGATACCCAGCTGTCCGACCAATGCCGTTGTTGCCGATCAAAGGTGCGCATCGCACTGCCGAACGGCGCGCCGTTGGCATCACGCAGCTCTTCCACGCTCACCAAACCGTCGAGCAAGGTGAAGAACCTCGCTTCGCCGTCGAACTCGCTCCATACCTCTTTCTCGCTCATCGCATCGTTGAGACGACGGTGATGGACTCGCCAGTGACCGGCGAGAAACGCGAAACCCTCGGCATCGCTGGGAAGGGCGCCCACGGACGGGCTGGTTGCGGCAGAGTTGGACATGGCGGGTGTTCCTGCGAGAAGTAGCGAAACGATGACGAAAGCAAGCGACAACTTGCGGGCAAAGGACGTGCGGCGGCGAGGTGGCATGGGCGGGCTCCAATGAGGTGACGTGCGGCCATGCTGCGCGTTCAATCACGACATCTTGTGGCATGTATTGCTGCTAATCTTCAGGCATGCGCGCCGGTCGCCTGCTATCGATGTTGATGCTCCTGCAAACCCGCGGCCGGCTGAGCGCGACGGCGCTTGCGGCCGAGCTGGAAGTGTCGGTGCGTACCATCCTGCGTGACATCGACCACCTCTCCGCGGCGGGCGTGCCTGTCTACGCTGAGCGCGGCCGCGACGGTGGTTTTTGTTTGAGCGCGGGTTGGAGCACCGAACTCACGGGTCTTACCGAAAGCGAAGCGCAGGCCTTGCTGTTGGCTGGATTGCCCGCCGCAGCGACCGAACTGGGACTAGGTAATGCGGCGGCTTCGGCGCGATTGAAGGTGCTCGCTGCGGTTCCCACGGCGTTGCGCGAAGACGCACAGCGGGTCGCCTCACGGTTGCACATTGATCCGGTCGACTGGTATCGGGCAGCCGCTACGCCCGAGCATTTGCAATCCGTCGCCCACGCTGTATGGCATCAGCGCGAACTATCGATTCACTACGAAAGCTGGGCGGGTCGCAAACAGCGAATCATCAAGCCGCTGGGGATGGTGCTGAAGGCTGGCAACTGGTACGTGGTGGCTTCACCTGAAGCAACAGGTGCCAAGCAGCGCTGCGACCCGCGCACCTATCGGCTGTCCAACATCCGGCAATTGCAGGAGACCGGACGCAGCTTTCGCTATCCGCAAGGTTTCCGTCTTGCCGACTGCTGGCGGACGCAGACACGACGCTTCGAGCAGGAAATCCACACCGATACGGCCACGCTTCGCGTAACCGCACGCGGCCTACACTGGTTGCAGGAAATCAGTAGCCCGGTGTGCGAAGCGGCAGCCCGCAGCGCCACCCCGGATGCGAGCAATCCTGTGTGGCAGCACGTGCGGGTGCCGATCGAATCCATCGAACACGCCGCGCGTCAATTTCTCGGCCTCGGCGCCGACGCGCAGGTGCTGGCGCCAGAACCACTGCGCGTCCACATGCGCAACGCGATTCTCGCGATGGCGGCGACTTACCCAGCCGAACCCTGACGCCGCAACGAACTCAGGCAGATTCAGAATCCGCCACGGCAGGCGCAGCAAACTGGTTGCGGAACGTGAACGCGGTTGCGGTTGGCCCATTCGCATGCAGGTGATCGAGCCTTTCCTTGGCCTCGAACACGTCAGGCCGGTGCCCTCGTGGTACCCACCAAAGCACGAACGCACTCTGCGGCAAACGCTCGAACCATTCCTGCTTGCGCCGCAGAATTTCAACGTGCGCGGAGACGTAAACAAACTGCCGCAACGACTCCACGTCCTGCCATACCGACAGGTTGACCAGCATGTCGTCACCCAGCGGTCGCAGCGCAGTCGCATCGCCGTCATCCGTCTGCAATCGCCAGATGAATCCGGCGGAGCGCTCGGCCAGCGCATTGATGCGCTCCAGATTGGCCACGAAATCCGCCATCAGCGGCGACTCCAGCGGCTCGCGCATCTGCGCAACATTCAACTGCGCCAACTCAAAACTACCCATGTTCACTCCTGTTTTCTGACTACGGCAGCAACACCAAGGTAGCCAAACCGAGGAAGGTAAAGAACCCCATCACGTCAGTCACCGTAGTCAGGAACACGCTGCTTGCCAGTGCCGGGTCGTAGCCCGCGCGCTTCAACGTGAGCGGCACCAGCACGCCAGCGGCGGCGGCGGAGAGCAGGTTGAGGGTGAGCGCGGCGGCGATGACCGCAGACAGTTTGAGGTCGCCAAACCACAACCACACCACCACGCCCAGCAACAACCCCAGCGCGATGCCATTCAGACCTGCCACCCGCAGTTCTTTCCACAGCAGCACGCCGGCGTTGGATGCGCTGACCTGACCCAAGGCCAAGCCGCGCACCATCAAGGCCAAGACCTGGCTGCCGGCGTTGCCGCCCATGCCCGCAACAATCGGCATCAATACCGCCAGGGCGACCAATTGTTCGATGGTGTCGGCAAAGCGGCCGACCACGCTGGCGGCGAGGAATGCCGTGCCCAGATTGATCGCAAGCCAGACCACCCGCCGACGGGTGGCGCGCCAGACCGGGCTGAACATGTCCTCGTCTTCATTCAAGCCGGCCGCACCCAAGGCCTGGTGCTCGGCTTGCTCGCGAATGATGTCGACCACGTCATCGACGGTGATGCGACCGAGCAGGATGTTGTTGTCGTCGACGACCGGCGCGCTGATCCAGTCGTGATCGGTGAACTGGCGCGCGACCTCGTTGTCGTGCTCGTGCACGTTGATCGCCGGTTGTTCGTCATCCAGCAATTGATTGATCGGCGTGCCGGCTTCGTGGGTGAGCAGGGCAGACAACGACACCCGCCCCAGATACTGATGACGCCGGCTGACCACGAACAGGTAGTCGGTGTGATCGGGCAGCTCGCCGCGCAGGCGCAGATAGCGCAACACCACGTCGACGCTGACATCCGCACGCACGGTCACCACGTCGGGATTCATCAGACGACCGGCCGAGTCTTCCGGATACGAAAGCACCTGTTCGAGGCGCTCGCGATTCTCGCGGTCCATCGACTTCAGCACTTCCGCGATGACTTGATCCGGCAGGTCTTCGACCAGATCGGCCAGGTCATCGATATCGAGATCTTCGACCGCGGCGACCAGTTCGTCGGGGTCCATTTCCGCGATCAGACTCTCGCGGACTTCTTCGCCGACGTGGACCAACACTTCGCCATCGTCTTCCGAATCGACCAAGCCCCAGACGATGGCGCGTTTGCCCGATGGAAGCGATTCCAGCAGGTTGCCGATCTCGGCCGGGGACAGGGTATTGACCAGCCGCCGCACCGGCCCCAGACGGCCGGAGTCGAGCGCCTGCGAGAGCAGTTTCAGTTGGCGCGCGGCTTTATCGTGGCGGGTGATGTCGGCCATGCGCGGGGGTCCGGAAGCGAATCCCCATTATCGGCGTTCGCACAAGGCGGGCGCTAGCGCGTTGGACGCCATCGGTTGCAATCGCTAGGCTTGGCGGCTGTATTGAAGGCCAGACGCGACCGCATGTTATTCCTGCCGCATGGTTTCAAGAATTGGCAATCGCTGGAGCATGTCAATTCTGTTGCACATCAACTCGGCCAGGAGTGGCAAGGGCAGACGGCATTTGAAGCCATGCTCTTGCAAGCCAAGTCCAAATGGCTGACGGGATACTGTGTGGGCTGCCAAGTGGTGAGTCGGTTTGACTACCGGAACGTTGCGACTGACGCGCCCAATTGGCGCGAGTCCCTCGCCTGCGAACGTTGCGGCCTGATCAATCGTTGGCGCGCATCGTTGCATTTGTTCCAGTGTTTGCAGCGACCAGAAGGCAGTGTTTATCTCACCGAACAAACCACGGATCTGTTCCGGCGGATCGAGTCCAGCGTGCCGAAGGCGGTCGGCAGCGAATTCGTCTCGCCGACGACCCCGCCCGGTCACGTGAGCGATTGGCGCGGCCGCCAATTGCGGCATGAAGACGTCACTCGACTCAGCTTCGCCGATGCTTCCCAGGCGGCCGTATTGAGCTTTGATGTGCTGGAGCACGTTCCCGATTACCGCGCGGCGGTGCGTGAATTCACCCGTGTGCTGATGCCCGGTGGCCTGCTGTTGCTGACCGCCCCGTTCAGCATGCAATTGGCGAAAACCAACATTCGCGCACGCATGCATGCATCCGGTCAGATCGAGCACATCCTGCCGCCGCAGTATCACGGCGATCCTTTAAGCAGCGACGGCGTGCTGTGTTTTCAGGATTTTGGCTGGGATCTGCTGGACGATTTCCGCGCCGCCGGCCTCGACGACCTGCAGGTGATCAGTTGCTGTAGCCCGGCATTCGGCTATCTCGGCGCCGCGCAGCCGTTTGTAGTGGGCTGGCGGTCAGCGAAAACTAGCGGGGGCTGACTCCGAAGCGTTTCCGCCAAAGCCGCCGCAAGGGCTCACGCAGCCCCCTCGGCAAGTGGGCGACAAAAGGCAAAATCGCTGCTTTCACGGTGGATCGATCCAGCCGCTTGCGTTCGATCAACCGATGCCGCCATAGCTTGTGCATGGCGGATGCCAAACGCCCCAAATGGCTGCCGCCCGCTTGCAGCCCGCCGCCCAATTGTTGCAGCTCGCGATACAGGCGTTGGGTGTGCGTGTCGCGGCGCACGAGCAGGGTTTGCAGCGTCTGCATATCCGCTTCGGTCAGGGTATGGCCGGGCTTGAAATGCTCAGGCAAAGGACGATCCACATAGATGGTTGAGTGGGTTGGTCCAAGCTCCTCGGCCGGCCGTTCGCGGGTGTAGAAATACAGCGCGATGGATTTGCGACTGAGCTCGCGCTTTTCGGCGGGCAGATCGATGCGGCTGAAGCCATGCCAACTGGATTCGGTGGTTTCGAACACCACACAACGGTTGAAGATCGGTGTCACCAGGCGAATCGCATTGTCAGCGCGGCGAGGGTCAGTGTGCAGTTCCAGCGAGCCGCCCCAGTCGTCGTCCCATTCCGGATTCAGGTACACGATCAGGTTCAGCCGGCGGTGCCAGCCGTTCTCCGGGTGACGGTTGAAATCCACATGCGGATCGAGGTCCTGGCCGTGGCGGTTCTCGTGCGTGCCACCACCGAAATACCACGGGTCGTACAGCAGATCGGGAATTCCGGTCGCCGTCGACAGCCAGTCAAGAAAACCCTTGCTGCGGACCAGATCGTCCACGGCCATATACGTCGGTCCCAACTCGCGAATGCGTTCTACCGTCGATTTGCCTCCCAGTTCACCGTCTTCATTGCGTGCATTGCCGCGTTCAAAAGCGGGGAACTGAGTGAGCAGGTCATTGGCAAACGCGGCTGGGAAAAATCCGTCGGCGACGAAGTGCCGAAAGGGTTGCCGCTGCGCAAACTGCTGATGCAGGGCTGCCGCGGCGGGGAGGGCGGTAAGGTCGATGGCAGACATGGTGCAGAAAGGAGAGAGACGCGCAGCCGATACAATACGCGTCCACTCCCAGCTCTCCCAGCGCATGCTTGCCGCCACCACGTTGCAGACTCTTGATGCCGATGCGTCGGCATTTGCCGGCTCGCGTCCTTTTCGGCATACCGTGATTGACGGCTTCTTCGATCCGGCGGTGTGTGCCGGCATGTTGGAAGAGTTCCCCGGCTTCGATACCCGTTACGCCGTGAACGAATTGGGCGAGGTCGGCGGCAAGGCAGTGCGCAGTTCGGTTGCCGAATTGGGACCTACCTATGCGCAGGTTGATCGCTACATCCAGAGCCCGGCGTTTCTCGATTATGTGTCGCGTCTTACCGGCATTCCGGACCTGCTCTACGACCCTGACTACGAAGGCGGCGGCACTCACGAGAATCGTGATGGCCAGGGGCTGGAAGTACATATCGACTTCAACTATCACCCGCGCACGGGTTTTCATCGCCGGCTGAATCTGATCGTGTACCTGAATCCCGAATGGGATGCCGGTTGGGGCGGTGAGCTGCGATTGGTCGAAGACCCCTGGAGCGGCATCGGCAGCACGCATGCCGTCGCGCCGCTGTTCAATCGTTGTGTGGTGTTCGAGACCAACGAGGTGTCCTGGCACGGATTCCAGCAGATTCGATTGCCACCCGAGCGCGCCGAAGTCACCCGCAAATCGTTCGCGATCTATCTCTACACGCGCGAGCGACCAGTCGCGGAAACCGCGCCGCCACATGCGACCATCTATGTGCCCGCGGGCATGCCTGCCGAACTGATGGTGGGCTCCACTCTGGACGAAGAATCGCACATGGATCTGCGCGTGCGTTTTGCGCGCCTGCGCGGCCAGTTGCGGTTTCTGTATGCACGCGAGACTGAATTCAGTCAGCAGGTAGCGCGCCTCAAACACGCACTGGATGCCGCCGTCAGCGCGCAGCGCGTCGACCTGCAGGGTTACGCGAAAGTCGAGTCGGTGAGCGGCGTCTGGGCCGATGGCTGGGTCTCGGATCAGTTGCTGGTCAGCTTCACGCCCACGCGAAGCGTGCGCGGACTGAGCATTGATCTGTGGGTGCCTCCGCAACTGTTGGCGGCCCAATCGCTCACCGTGAGCTGCGCCGGCGTGGTCTGCGATGCAATGGTAGCCGCGGGCGCACGCAAATCCTTGAAACAGAGCCTTCGTTTGGAGGCGGGCGCGACGGTCACCCTGAGCATGGATGCAGAGAGCAGCTGGCAACCGGCGGCATCAGGATCGGGTGGCGATGAGCGACCGTTGGCGTGGCGGTTGTTGGGGATCACGCTGGAGCATTGACAGGCGGTTTCGGCCGAAAGCAGAGGAGTTGCTCCCGAAAAAGCTGCAGCTGACAAAGTTGTGCATGCTCTTGTAGAGCCGACCGACCGAGCGAAGCGAAGGCGCGCTGCGAAGCGGCCGACCGAGCGAAGCGAAGGCGCGCTGCGAAGCGGCCGACCGAGCGAAGCGAAGGCGCGCTGCGCGCGAACTTGCTCGGCTTCACTTTTTGCCGGATAACGGCGAATCAAACCACGCTTGCCCGCAACTGCCCCAGATCGCTCTCGCGGATGGCTCGGCGCACTTCCAGCATGTTGGAAGGATGCATGCTGAATTCGGTCAGGCCCAGGGTCAGCAGCATGGGCGTGTGCTCGGCTGCACCGGCCAATTCGCCGCAAACGGCGATGCGTTTGCCGGCGTCCTTGCAGGCCTGGATGACATTGCGCAGCACGCGCTGCACGGCGGGGTGGTTGGGTGTGCACAACGGACCCAAGGCATCGTTGCCGCGGTCGATCGCCAGCAGGTACTGGATCAAGTCGTTGGTGCCAACCGAGCAGAAGTCGACCTCCGGCAAGATGGTGTCGATCGCCAACGCGGCGGCTGGGACTTCAATCATGGCGCCCAACTCAACGTGTTCGGCCATCGGATGCCCTGCTGCGCGCACGGCCAAGGCACACACATCAATCAAGCCGCGCACGGCAATGATTTCCGACACTGCGGTAATCATCGGCACCAGAATCCGCACTGGCCCATAACCCGATGCACGCAAGATGGCGCGCAGCTGCGCACAGAACACGTCCTGATGCGCCAGGCACAAGCGCACGCCACGCAGACCCAATGCCGGGTTGGGCTCACGCGCCAAGGTCAGGCCGCTGTTGTCGGCTTTGTCGGCGCCCAGATCGAGGGTGCGAATGGTGACCGGGCGGCCGCCCATGCCCAGTACCAGATCGCGATAAGCAAAAAACTGCTCGTCTTCGGTCGGCAGTTCGCGGCGCTGCAGGAACAGGAATTCGGTGCGGTACAGGCCGACACCATCGGCACCCAAGGCATGCGCCTGGGCCACGTCTTCGCGCGATTCGGCATTCGCGAACAAGGCGATATCGACGCCATCCTTGGTCCGCGTGGCGGCGCCGCGCAAGCGCGCCAGCGCACGACGCTCGCGGCTGCCTGCAGCTTGGTGATTGCGGAAATCCTGCAAGTCAGTCGCGGATGGCTCGACGATCACGCGGCCGGTCTTGCCGTCGACGATCAGGGCATCGCCATCATTGATGTGCGCCAGCGCCTCGTGCACGCCGACCACCAGGGGCAGGTGCAGGCTGCGCGCAAGAATGGCGCTGTGCGACAGCATGCTGCCTTGCGCGGTGATCACCGCGACCACGCCGCCTTCAGCCAATTGCGCCAGTTCCGACGGCGCCACGCTGTCGGTGATCAACACCTCACCGGCCATGCCGATGACTTGCGAGGCTGGATTGCGTTGCAAGGCTGCGTAAACGCGCCCGATCACGTGGTCGATGTCTTCGCGGCGCGAGCGCAAATAGGGGTCGTCGATGCCGTCGAATACCGCCGCCAAACGATCCCGCTGCATGCGCAAGGCGTGGCCCGCGCTCAGGCGCGCAGTGCGGATCAGTTCGTCCAAACCATGCAGCAGGTCAGGATCGTCGAGCAACATGCTGTGCAGATCGATGAATTCGCCGACTTCGTGAGCAATCGCGCCGCGCACGCGCTCGCGCAGGTCGGAGAGTTCCTTGCGCGCCGCCGCCAGAGCGTCGCGCATGCGCTCGCGTTCGGCTTCGACTTCTTCGGGTTCGATGCGGCGCTCGTCAATCTCCAGCCGATGCGGCTCGCGAACGCGGGCGCGCCCAAGTGCCAAACCCTTGGCCGCACCTATGCCGGCAAACTCGCGGCGCATGCTCAGCCGCCCTCATCAAAAAAGCGCGCGAACAAGGCGTCGGCGGCTTCGACCGCGGCATTTTCGTCTTCGCCTTCGGCACGAATCAGCACCGCCATGCCTTGCCCAGCGGCCAACATCATCACGCCCATGATGCTCTTGCCGTTGACCTCGCGGCCGCGCGCCACCAGGGTGATCTGCGAGCGAAACGAACCCAGCAATTGCACCAGTTTGGCCGAAGCCCGCGCGTGCAGGCCCAGCCGGTTGATCACCTTCAATTCGCGCTCAACCATGGTCCACCACGATGCCTAATCGCGCGCCTTGTGCGGCCGCCTCGGCGAGGCCGGCCAAGTCACGGTCCGGATAATTGAGTGCCCGCATCAGCATCGGCAGATTGAGCCCGGCGATGCGCCGCGTCGGTGTTCCCAACTGACTCAAGCGCTGCGCAAAATTGCTGGGCGTGGCACCGAACAGATCGGTAAGCAGCAACACACCCGCGCCTGAATCGACGCGCCGCAGCGCGGCGCTGGCGACCGGCAACAGGGCATCAAGGTCTGCATCAAAGCCGACCTCGACACATTCCACCTTCAAGCACAGCGGCCCGAGCAAACGCGTGGCCAAGCCACGCAAGCTGCCGCCGATGCCGGGGTGGGTAATCAGGAGAATGCCTACGCTCATGGTTCTGAGTGTAGCGCCCGTGAGTGATTGCCGGCGATGGTGAGTTGCCCGCCAATGGTGCAGGCGCAAATGGGCGTAGGGCGGGCCTTGGCGCCTTGGCCCGCCGGCGAAAACCTGCGGCATCGCTGTGGCGGGCCAAGGCGCCAAGGCCCGCCCTGCGGGATACCGCCTTTACGCCGAATTTACGCGGCCGCGCCGTTGCCTCATAGCGACTTTACGGCGTCAACGCCGACAGTGGCGGCCACGCTTCTCACTTTGGGAAGCGCCATCCATCTGCCCTCAACGAAGTCCGCAAGAATGACCGCCATCCTGCTTTGGTTACTGGTAATTGCCGTGGGAATCTACCTGCTGGTCGCGATGCTTCGCCCGGACAAATTCTGAGCAAGCCATGACCGCCTTCTGGGAAATTCCGCTGACCTTGGCGCTGCTGGTGGCGCTTGCATGGCCTTTGGGCCGCTATCTGGCTATCGCATTGGCGGATGCGCCGTCGCGTGTTGATCGCATATTTGGGCCAATCGAGCGGATCGTCTACATGCTGTTTGGCGTCGATCCGCGACGTGGCATGACCTGGGTCGGCATCGCCAAGGCATTCGTCGGCACCAACCTGGTGCTGGCAGTGATGGTGTTGGCGATCTTCATGGGCCAGGGCGTTTTGCCGCTCAACCCAGGTGGTTTCGCAGGCATGAGCTGGGATCTGGCCCTGCACACCATGGTGTCCTTCCTCACCAACACCAATCAGCAGCATTACGCCGGGCAAGCACAGTTGAGTTACTTCTCGCAGCTGGCGGGTGTGGTGACCCTGCAAGTGCTGACCCCGGCAATGGGACTGGCGATTGCCTTGGCCATGCTGCGGGGTTTGTTGGGTGGGCGTAACGTGGCTTCGGCCAAAGAGGGTGAACCGCGCGACCTCGGCAACTACTACGTCGACGTCGTGCGTTGTTGCCTGCGCGTGTTGTTGCCTTCGGCATTGGTGTGGTCATTGTTGCTGACCTGGCAGGGTGTGCCCAGCACCTTTGACGGCGCCAAGATCGCGACGCCCATCGACGCCGAGGTGGGTGTGACCGAGCAAGTGATTCCGGTCGGGCCGGTCGCGTCGATGGTGGCGATCAAACAACTCGGCACCAACGGCGGTGGTTGGTACGGTCCCAATAGCGCGGTGCCGCTGGAAAATCCGACTCCGCTCAGCAACTTGTTGCAGGTGATCGCCATTGCGCTGCTGCCGATGGCCATCGTCTTCATGTTGGGTCGCTTCACCGGCCGCCGTAAATTGACCGCGCTGGTATTCGGCGTGATGTCGGTGTTTTCGGTCACCTTCATTGGTTTGGCCGCTTGGTCGGAAGCACAACCCAATGCCGCCATGGCTGGCCTGGCAACGATAGGCCCGAACATGGAGGGCAAGGAACAACGCTTCGGCCCTGCGGCATCGGCGCTGTGGTCGACCTTGACCACGCAGACTTCGAATGGCTCGGTCAATGCCATGCACGACTCCTTGAACCCGCTAGCCGGTGGCGTAGCCATCGCCGGCATGTTGGTCAACACGGTGTGGGGCGGCATCGGCTGTGGCTTGGTGGGGTTCCTGGTGTATTTGCTGGTGACGGTGTTCTTGTCGGGATTGATGATCGGCCGCACGCCAGAGATTTACGGCCGCAAGTTGGAAATTGGCGAGATGCGTTTGCTGTCGCTGTTGGTGCTGCTGCAGCCGATGTTGTTGCTGACCTTCACGGCTATCGCGCTGGCCAATCCAGCGCTCTCCGGCAACTCCAATCCCGGCCTGCATGGCGTCAGCCAAGTTTTCTACGAATATGCCTCGGCGTTTGCCAACAACGGCTCGGGGTTTGAGGGATTGGGTGACGCCACACTGTGGTGGAACCTGAGCTGCGCGCTGCTGTTGCTGGTGGGTCGTTATGCCGCTTTGCTGATTCCGTTGGCGGTGGTGGGGCGGCTGGCGGTCAAACGCGTGGCCCCGACTACTGCGGGCACGTTGGACATCGAAACCCCCACGTTCGGGCTCACCCTGATTGCGGTGATCGTGTTGTTGACCTTGTTGTGCTTCTTGCCGGTGCTGGTCCTGGGACCCATCGGCGAAGCCTTGTCGTTGGTCGCCGGGAGCACACCATGAACACCGTCGCAAAAGCGGCGAGTCACTCGCACGTCTCGCGCATCGATGGCGCGCAGATTCGGCAAGCCGCATGGGCCGCATTGGCCAAGCTCAATCCGCCTGTTGCGGCACGCAGCCCGGTGATGTTTGTGGTCCTGATCGGTACCGTGGTCAGCGCGTGGATGGCGGTGGCGGTTGGCAGGTTTGACCCGGCATTTGCATTCAACCTCGCGGTTACCTTGATCCTGCTGGCCACCGTGTTGTTCGCCAACTTTGCCGAGGCGATCGCGGAAGCCCGTGGTCGTGGCCAGGCCGCCAGCTTGCGTGCCGCGCGTGCCGAACTGGTGGCACGGCGAGTGGTCGCTGACGGCGAACAGCGTGTACCCGCATCCGTGCTCAAAGCCGGCGATCGGGTGCGCGTGGCTGCCGGCGAAATGATCCCAGCCGATGGCGAAATCATTGCAGGCATTGCCAGCATCAACGAAGCCGCCGTCACCGGTGAATCGGCACCGGTGCTGCGTGAAGCGGGCACGGATCGCTCAGGCGTGATCGGTGGCACCAAGGTGCTGACCGATGAAATCCTGGTCGAAGTATCGGCCGATGCGGGGCATAGTTTTCTGGATCGCATGATCGCCTTGGTCGAAGGCGCATCCCGGCAAAAGACGCCCAACGAACTGGCCTTGACCGTGTTGTTGTCCGCGATGTCCTTGGCCTTCCTGGCGGTGGTCGCAGCCTTGCCGGCGATAGGAAGTTTCGTTGGCGTGCATGTGAGTGTGGTGGTGCTGGTGGCGCTGCTGGTGTGTCTGATCCCCACCACCATCGGCGGTCTGTTGCCGGCCATCGGCATCGCCGGCATGAATCGCGCCTTGCAAGCCAATGTGATCGCCAAGTCCGGCAAGGCGGTGGAAATCGCCGGTGATATCGACACGCTGTTGCTGGACAAGACCGGCACCATCACCCACGGCGACCGCCAAGCCACCGACTTCTTGCCAGTTGCAGGCGTCAGCAAGCTGCAACTGCGTGACGCTGCGTTATTTGCTTCATTGGCTGATCCCACGCCTGAGGGCAAATCCATCGTGGCGCTGGCGCGCAAGTTCGGCTCGGCGATTGCCGAGCCCGTAGGTGCCACGTTCATGGCCTTCAGCGCGCAGACGCGTATGTCGGGGGTTGACCTGGTGGATGGCGTGCGTATTCGTAAAGGCGCGGGTGATTCCGTCGCGCGCTGGACCGCCGAACAAGGCGGCAACACACCCAGCGACTTGCGCGGCTTGATCGAGCAAGTCGCGCGCGAGGGCGGCACGCCGCTGGTGGTCGCCGAAGGCGCGCGTCAGCTCGGCGTGGTGGCACTGTCGGACGTGGTCAAGCCGGGTGTGCGTGAGCGCTTTGCGCGGCTGCGTGCGCTGGGCGTGAAGACCGTCATGATTACCGGCGACAACCCGATCACCGCCGCGGCCATTGCTGCGATTGCGGGTGTGGACGACTTCATCGCCGAAGCTACGCCCGAACAGAAACTGCAGCGCATCCGCGACGAGCAGGCAATGGGCAAGTTGGTGGCGATGGTGGGCGATGGTACCAATGACGCACCCGCGCTGGCGCAAGCTGACATTGGGCTGGCGATGAATGCCGGCACCCAGGCCGCGAAAGAGGCCGGCAACATGGTCGACCTCGATTCCGATCCGACCAAGCTGCTGAGTGTGGTGGAAATTGGCAAGCAGTTGCTGATTACGCGCGGTGCCTTGACGACCTTCTCGCTGGCCAACGACGTGGCGAAGTATTTCGCCATCATTCCGGCGGTGTTTGCGGCACAACTGCCCGCCTTGGCGATGCTTGACGTGATGCGGTTGTCGAGTCCTCAGAACGCGGTGCTGGCGGCGCTGATCTTCAACGCGCTGGTCATTCCTGCCTTGATCCCGTTGGCCTTGCGCGGCGTGAAGTTCCGTGCCGCCAGTGCGTCCTCGCTGCTGCGACGCAATCTGTTGGTGTATGGCCTCGGTGGAGTCTTGCTGCCAATTGTGGGCATCAAGTTGATCGATCTGTTGCTGGTAATGGCTTTATGAAGCGCTTGTCGGGAGAGACTGCAATCAACACGACCACGTCCTTTGATCACCAAGGCGGCAGCATGCTGGTCTGGCTGCGTTTTGCCGCTGTCGGTGTGCTCGGCTGCGGCCTGTTGTATCCGCTAGTTGCCACCTTCGTGGGTCAGACCCTGTTCCCGCAACAAGCGCGCGGCAGCTTGATCGAGCGCGATGGGGTGGTGATTGGCTCGCGCCTGATCGCACAAGCTTTCAGCGCCGACCGCTATTTTGAACCGCGTCCATCGGCGGCCAACTACGATCCACAGGTGGCGTCCGGCAGCAACTGGGCACCCAGCAATCCCGCGTTGCGTGAGCGCATCGCGGCAAGCTCGGCCGCCATCGTTGCGCGTGAAAGCATTGCCGCCGACGCCATTCCAGTCGATCTGGTAACCGTATCCGGCTCGGGCCTTGACCCACACATCAGCCCTGCCTCCGCCGCCGCGCAGGTCGCGCGAGTGGCGCGTGCGCGTGGCATCAGCGAGGCCAACGTCCAGGCGTTGGTCGCTGCCAACACCTTGCCGCCGACGTTCGGCGTGTTGGGGCAAGCACGGGTGAATGTGTTGGAGTTGAATCTGGCGTTGGATGCTGGCGTACGCTGAAGCGATGCAGAACTTGATTGGGGTTGGACTTCATCTAGCCTCGAACAGAAGCCCTTCTCCCCTCGGGAGAAGGTGGCGCGAAGCGCCGGATGAGGGTTCGAGATGGTCTTGGACCTTCAAGCCGGCCCCGAACCCTCGCCCCAACCCCTCTCCCGAGGGGAGAGGGGCTCAACAGCGATGCAGCTGACACATGCCCACGGTCACCACCACCGCAGAACGCCACCAACGCGCCGACGCCCTGCTCGGTTCCTTGCAGCGCGAACGCGGCGGACAGCTCAAGGTTTTTCTGGGTGCCGCGCCTGGCGTTGGCAAAACCTATGCCATGCTCAACGCGGCGCGTGAGCTGAGCAAACAAGGTGTGGACCTGGTGGTGGGTCTGGTCGAAACGCATGGTCGCGTTGAAACCGAAGCGCTGTTGCAAGGCCTCGACGTGATGCCGCGTCGACGGCTCGACTACAAGGGCCGTGTGCTGGAGGAACTTGATCTCGACGCCTTGCTGGTGCGCAAGCCCAGACTGGCCGTGGTCGACGAACTGGCGCATCAGAACGCACCTGGTGGCCGCCACGAGCGCCGTTATCAGGACATTGAAGAATTGCTCGATGCCGGCATCGACGTCTACACCACGGTCAACATCCAGCATCTGGAATCGCTCAACGATCTGGTCCGCCAACTGACCGGCGTACGGGTGCGCGAAACGGTGCCGGATGCATTTCTTGATCGTGCGCGCGACATCGTCTTGATCGATCTGCCGCCACGCGAACTGATCGCCCGTCTGCAACAAGGCAAGGTGTATTTGCCCGAACAAGCCGCTTCCGCCTTGCAGTCGTATTTCACCGCTTCCAACCTGACCGCGCTGCGCGAACTGGCGGTGCAGCAAGTGGCAGATCGCGTCGACGCCGACCTGCGTGAACATCTGGCCGCACGCGGCAGCGGCCCGGTGCCGATTCGCCGGCAAGTGTTGGTCGCCATCGATGGCTTGGACAACAGCGAATATCTGGTGCGGGTTGCACGCAAACTCGCCGAGCGCAGGCAGGCGCCGTGGACGGTAGTGCACGTCAATACTGGCCGCGTCGATGTGGATCGGCAGAAAAATGTCGAGCAGTGTTTTGCCTTGGCGCGCCGGCTCGGTGCCGAGGTGGCGATGCTGCATGGCACTTCGGTGGTCGGCGAGTTGATCGCCCATGCGAGCCAACATGCGGTGTCGACCATCGTCATCGCGCGCACCCGCGAGCGACCCTTCGCGCGCATCTTCAATCGCACGCTGACTCAGCAGCTGTTGCAGCGCGGCGCGCATTTCGAACTGACCATCATCAATACCCCGGTGGCGCGCGCACGATCCCGGCGGCGGCTGGATGAGCAACCCCATTCGCAGATGGGCGCGGAGCTGATGTTCGCTGCCACTGTTACCGCGTTGGCAACGCTGGCTGCCGCCATCGCAGGGCGCTTCTGGAGTTTGCAGGACGTCTCCCTGTTATTCATTCCGGCGGTGCTGTTCGTGGCAGTGCGGGCCCGTCCGACAGTGACGGCCGTTGCGGTGATCGGGTGCTTTCTTGCTTACAACTTCTTCTTCATCGAGCCACGTTTCACCTTCCACATTGCTGCGGGTCGCGATGTGGCGACGCTTGCAGTTTTCCTGTTGGTGGCTTTCATTTGCGGCCGTCTCGCCGGCCGTTTGCGCAGTCAAGTGATGATGTTGCGTGCCGCCAATGCACGCACCGAGGCTTTGCAAGCGCTGGGTCAGCGGCTCTCCACCGCAGCCGATGCAGGCGAGGTGCATCGTGCCGCCACGCGCATGCTGCACAGCGCGCTTGCCGCCGATGTGGTGGTTCTGACCTTGATCGAAGGTCGTGGGCTGAGCGCAGTGGCCGCTGAGCCCAGCGATGCCGCGCTCGATGTCAGCGCCTCTGCTGCCGCCGATTGGTGTTTGCGCAACCTGCAACCGGCCGGTCGATTTACCGAAACCTTGAATGGCGCCGGCTGGTGGTGTTTGCCGCTGACCCAAGGCGACAAAGCCTTTGGCGTGGTGGCGATGCGGCTGCGCGCGAGCAGCGATCACCTCGCGCCCGAGCTGGAAAGCCTGGCGCAAGCGATGGTGCAAGACCTTGCCCAAGCGCTGGCTCGCACCAGCCTGGTCGAAGCCTTGGAGTCTGCCCGCTTGCAAGGCGAAACCGAACGCCTGCGCGCCGCATTGTTGTCGTCGGTATCGCACGACCTGCGCTCGCCGCTGTCGTCGATCATCGGCAGCGCCGAAAGTCTGAGCGTCTACCGCGACCAGCTTTCGGCGGACGATCAACGCGCCTTGGCCGAAGCCATCTTGAGCGAAGGTCAGCGATTGGATCGATACATCCAGAATCTGCTCGACATGACCCGTCTCGGTCACGGCACCCTCAAACTCAATCGTGAATGGGTGGGCGTGGAGGAGATCGTCGGCTCCGCGGTCAACCGATTGCGCAAGTTGGCCCCCAGTGCCAGTTTTGACCTGCAACTGGCCGCTGACGTGCCGTTGCTGTATGTGCATCCCGCGCTGATCGAGCAAGGCTTGTTCAACATCCTCGAAAACGCCGCCAAGTTCTCGCCGCCAGCCACCGCCGTCATCGTGCGCACTCAGCTACGTGATGGCCAACTGCGGATTGAAGTGAGCGACCGTGGCGCAGGCATTCCCGAGGACGAACGCAAACGCATTTTCGACATGTTCTACAGCGTCGTGCGGGGCGATCGTGGTGCCCAAGGCACCGGCCTCGGGCTAGCGATTTGCCAAGGCATGATGGGCGCGCACGGCGGCATCGTTGAAGCCTTGCCGGGGGAAAACGGCATCGGCACCATCATCCGCATTACCCTGCCACTCATCGAGCCCCCGGCGGACACAGCGAAAGACGAGTGAGATGAGCGAGAGCGGCGGTGCCCGAATTCTGCTGATCGAAGACGAAGTGCAGATTCGTCGTTTTCTGGCGATCAGCCTGCGCGCGCAGGGCTTCGAGGTGATCGAGACGATCAGCGGCGCAGTTGGTCTGGAAACATTGGCTACCAAGGGTGCGGATCTGGTCTTGCTTGATCTCGGTCTGCCCGACATGGACGGCATCGAAGTGCTGCAAGACTTGCGTGCATGGTCGGCCGTGCCGGTGATCGTGCTGTCGGCGCGGCATGCCGAAGAGCAAAAAGTCGCAGCCCTGGACGTCGGCGCCAACGACTACGTCACCAAGCCATTTGGAGTGCAGGAACTCTCCGCCCGCATTCGCGGCTTGCTGCGCCAGCCCGCTGCCGCAGATCGCTCGCCGGTATTCGACGATGGCAATCTGCGCATCGACCTGGGGCTGCGCCAAGTGAGCCTGGCTGGCGAACCCGTGATCGTGAGCCGCAAGGAATGGGCACTGCTGGCGCTGCTGCTGAAACACGCTGGCCGCGTTGTCACTCAACCGCAATTGTTGCGCGAGATCTGGGGGCCTTCGCATGTCGAAGACACCCACTACTTGCGAGTCCTGGTGGGCAAGCTGCGAACCAAACTTGGCGACAACGCGGTGACGCCGCGTTACATCGGGACGCATGCGGGGGTGGGGTTGCGGTTTCTGGGGTGAGGCGGGGCTTTCGGCAAGAGCCTGGCTAGGTTGTGCGGTTGTCAATGCAATTTGTGGCCGGAGCGATTGCTTTGAGCCACTCATCGGAGATCGCTGTCAGCTGGCGATAAACCGGCTAACCTTCGCGGGACTGTGGCCTAGCAAGAAGCAGCCGAGCAAGCTCGGCTCTACAAGCGCAACCACCGCGTGCGAAGGTCTTTCGCAAGGGAGACTTGGTAGAGCGGAGCTTGCTTCGCTGCCACACGCGGATGGGTGCCTCAAGCCATACGTCATGCCTGCCGCCCACGCTCGAAGGTTCTCCGCTATGTCGATGACGCCTCCATTTCTGCTGATACTTCTGCTCGCATTCGTGCTGCCGGCCTCGGCCGCAGACCGCCTGCAAATCATCCACGCCGGCCAGTTGCTGGACCAACCGGACAAACCCGCGCGTGGTCCCAGTTCGCTGCTGATCCGCAACGACAAAGTCGAGGCAATTCGCGAAGGTCATGTCGATGCGGCAGGATTTGAATTGGCACCCGCCGACGTCGAAGTGATCGACCTGCGCAAGTACTTCGTACTGCCAGGTCTGATCGACAGTCATGTCCATCTGACCACCGACAAAGCCGGCGTGGAGGCGCAGTTGTGGGACGTGACGGCGAGCGTGGCGAGCAAGGCTTACGAGGCAGCGGTGAACGCCAGGAAGACCTTGGATGCCGGCTTCACCACGGTGCGCAATCTGGGTGATGGTGACGGCGTAGTGCTGGCGCTGCGTGATGCAGTCGCGGCAGGGCAGGTGCCGGGTCCGCGCATTCTGGATGCCGGTGTATCGATCTCGGTGACGTCGGGCCATATGGATGCGACCTTGGGGTATGCCGAAGGCCTGCACGCCGCGCTTTCTACCAGCGAGAACCTGTGCGACGGCGTCGAATCCTGTCGGCGCGCGGTGCGCAAGCAGATCGGTCGTGGCGCCGATGTCATCAAGATCGCGACCACCGGCGGCGTCAACAGTCGGATTGGTGCGGGCGTGGGCCAACAGATGTTCGAGGATGAGGCCCGCGCCATCGTCGAAACCGCGCATCTGGCGGGCAAGAAGGTGGCGGTACACGCGCATGGTGGCGATGGCATCAAGGTGGCGCTGCGCGCAGGCGCGGATTCGATCGAACACGGCACCTTGCTGGATGACGAGGGTATCGCCTTGTTCAAGAGCAGTGGCGCGTACTACGTGCCGACCTTGTCGACCATCAACGGTTACAACGAGCGCCTGGCGAAAAATCCCGAGGCCTATACCGGCGCGGTGCTGGAGAAGATCAAGTGGCGCATCGGCATCACCGGCAAGGCGCTGGCGATGGCGATGCCGCGTGGGGTCAAGATCGCATTTGGTACCGATGCCGGGGTCAGCTTGCATGGCCGCAATGCGGATGAATTTGAATTGATGGTGAAGTTTGGGATGACCGCGCAACAAGCCATCGTTGCCGCCACCCTCAATGCCGCCGACTTGCTGGGTGTGAGCGAACACGTTGGCGATTTGGCAACCGGCAAACAAGCCGACCTGATCGCGGTCAGCGGCAATCCGCTGGAGGATGTGACCGTGCTGAAGGACGTGCGAGTGGTGATGAAGGGTGGGCACGTGTTCAAGAACACCACCAGCACGAACCTGAGTGAATAATCCGATGCGTCGACTTGTTGCAAGTGTGCTGCTCACCTTGACCGTCAGCGCCCACGCGCAATCGGTCAGCATTCTGCACAACGCGCAGATCTATTCGGGTGAGGTGGCTCCCGAGCCCGCTGCTGCCAAGGACGCGACCCCAAAATACGCAACCGCGATGGCGTGGCGCGACGGTCGTGTGTTGGCCTTGGGTGATCTCGACACGCTGCGCGCGGATTACCCCGATGCCAAGCAGATCGATGGTGGCGGGGCGCACGTTTTGCCGGGTCTGATCGATGCACATGGGCACCTGTTCAACCTCGGTTATTCGCTGCTGAATGCCGACTTGAGAAATGTCGATAGCAAGGCGGAAATCGTCAGTCGCTTGCAAGCGTTCGCCGCCGAGCTACCGGCGGATGCGTGGTTGCTGGGGCGCGGTTGGGATCAGAACCGCTGGGCTGAAAAATCCTTCCCTACCGCGGCCGATCTGGACGCCGCCTTCCCGGATCGTCCGGTGTGGTTGGAGCGGATCGACGGTCACGCCGGCTGGGCCAGCAGCGCCGCGCTGCGCAGCCTCGATGCACACACGCAAGCCAAATTGAAGGACGCCGAGTGGCAACCCGACGGCGGCTTGATCATTCGCGAGAAAGGCGTGCCGACTGGCGTATTTGTTGATACCGCCAGCGCCTTGGTCGAGCGTGCCGTACCGGCAGCCAGCGACGCACTGCGCGAGCGTGCGCTGCGGCGCGCCTTGAGAGAGGTTGTGCGCTGGGGCCTGACCGGTGTGCACGACATGGGTGTGTCGGCAGCAGACATGGCCGTGATGCGCCGATTTGCGGATCGGCAACAATTGCCTCTGCGCATCACTGCGTATGCGGATGGCGACAGCGCCGCGCTGGCGGGTTTGTGCGCCTTCGGTGCGTATCACCACGCCAGCGGTCGCCTGCAGATGCGTGGCGTCAAGTTGTATGCCGATGGCGCCTTGGGCTCACGCGGTGCCGCCTTGATCGAGCCATATAGCGACGAACCCGATCAACGCGGCTTGTTGGTCACACCACCGGAGGCATTACGCAGCGCGATGCTGAAGGCGCGCGATTGTGGGCTGCAAGTCGCCGCGCATGCGATCGGTGATCGCGGCAACCGCATCCTGCTGGATCTATTTACTGACGTCTTGAATGGCCATACCGATCACCGCTGGCGCATCGAGCACGCGCAGGTGGTGGAACTGAGTGATATTTCGCGCTTTGCCAAGCTCGGAATCGGGGCCTCGATGCAGCCCACCCATGCCACGTCCGACATGCCGTGGGCCGGCGTGCGGGTCGGCGCAGATCGCCTGCGCGGCGCGTATGCGTGGCGACGGTTTTTGGACAGCGGCGCCGATCTCCCTCTGGGTTCGGATTTCCCCGTCGAAGCCGTCAATCCCATGCTCGGCCTGCATGCCGCAATCACCCGCCAGGACAGCAAGTCGCAACCACCTGGCGGATGGTTGCCGGATCAACTATTGAATCGCCACGAAGCCCTGCGCGGCTTCACTTTGGCCGCAGCAAAGGCGGGCTTTGCCGAAAGCGAAGTCGGCTCACTCGCGCCCGGCAAACGCGCTGATTTTGTGATGCTGGGTGCCAACTATTTCGACGTCGCCGATCCGCGCGTGGCGGAGTTGGCGGTGGAGTCGACGTGGGTGGATGGGGAGGTGGTTTATCGGCGTGGTGAAGAGTAGGTGGGTGTCATATCGAAGTTTTTTCGCGAGTTGTTTTCATCTGCGTCGCCCGATGAGCTGATGCCTTCCATCGATTCTGTGCCGAACTATCCGCCGGGCCCACACCAGTTCGAAACTGTCGAGTCCTGGCCGCAGCGGCCTTCCAGCGCGCAGTCCTGCCCCGAGTGCACTGGCTCTGGCTTCGGCTTTCGCAACTCGATTGTGTGTAGCAATTGTTGTGCGCTGGGTTGGCTCTCCTGCGATGCGGCAGGCTGAGGACCAAGCCCGTAGGGCGTAATAATCGAAGGGCATTGCGCCGCATGGTGAGCCTGCTCTTCGGAGGGTCGCGCTCCCGCGCGGCTGCTTTGGCGATATCAATGCCGTTGATTTCTTTTTGCGCTCACAAAAACACTACAAAAACAAGTGCTTGGTGCGCGCAAAAGTGTGAAAGACTGCGCCACTTTTTACGAAGTCGCCAGTCTCCATGGAAGGTCAGATGCATCGAATTTGCCGTTGGTTGTTGCCCGCGTGTCTGTCGCTTGGATGGTTTTCCGATGTCTCAGCCGGCCGTGTGCCGACAGCCAACACCACCTGCCACACCCTGATCGCCACTGCCGAACACCAACTCAAACACGCTTCCAGCAAGCTCCAGCAAACAGCAGCCGAGCACCTGTTGACCGTGGCCGATGCGGCCTGTGGCACGGCGGTCACGCCTGCGGCCAAATCCGTCGCAACCGCAGCGCCAACAGCCAACGCCTGCAAGCTGCCGAGCACCCGCAAACACATCACTGGCGCGGTGTACTGCACGTCAGGCGCTGGCGGCTTCAGCGGTCGGGTGACCGCGGTCGGTTCGGGCACTGGTCTGGCGGATGGCCTGATCGGCGTCTACAACAGCAGCGGCGTGTTGCAGAAGTTCGTATTTACCGATGGCAGCGGCAACTACGTGGTGACTGGCTTGTTGCCCGGCTCGTATTACACCGCTACCTCAACCGGATCGACTCCGGAATTTCTTGCCGAAGGTTTTGCCGATGTGGCGTGCCCGAGCGGATTCGGTGCGGCCGGCACGGGGCTGGGTTCTTGCAGTCCAGCCAATCTGACGCCTATCGTGGTCAGCGCCGGCAACATCCGCCCCAATATCAACTTTGTTCTGGCCAACAACACGGGCTTCATCGGTCGGGTCAGCAGCGGCGGGTTGGGATTGGCTGGCGGGTTGGTCGGCGTCTACAACAGCAATGGTGTGCTACAGAAATTTTTGACTACTGACAGTAGCGGGAACTACCGGGCCACGGGATTGCTGCCGGGAACGTACTACGCCACCACCAGCCTGGGTTCGTTCAACGCCTATTTGGCGGAAGGTCACGGGGATGTGCCGTGTCCGAGTGGATTTGCGCCGGTCGCCAACGGACTGGGCAGTTGCAGTCCGGCCAACTTGACGCCCATCGTGGTGTCGGCGGGAGCGGTGATTCCCAATATCAACTTTGTGTTGAGCGATAGCACCGGCTTCACGGGTCGAGTGAGCAGCGGTGGACTGGGCTTGGACTCGGGTCTGGTCGGTGTGTACAACGCCAACGGCGTATTGCAGAAATTCGTGTTCACCGACGCCTCCGGCAACTACCGGGCGACCGGTTTGATCGCTGGCAATTATTTCGCGGTGACGTCACCCGGCTCATTCATCGAGTTTTTGGCCGAAGCGCATTCCGACCTGCCATGCCCAAGTGGTTTTGCCGCCACCAGTGCAGGACTAGGGTCGTGCAGCCCAGCCAACGTCACCCCGATCACGGTGGCGGCGGGCACCATCGTCAGCAACATCGACTTCGTGTTGAGCAACAGCACCGGTTTCAGCGGGCGGGTCAGCGGCGGTGGCAACGGACTGTCCGGCTTGTTGGGTATCTACAACGCCAATGGCGTGCTGCAGAAGTTTGTATTCAGTGATGAATTGGGCGATTACCGCGCCACCGGCCTGTTGCCAGGCTCGTACTACGCGGTGACCACGCCCGGCTCTTTCATCGACTTTCTTGCCGAAGGCAACTCTGACGTGCCATGCCCAAGCGGCTTCGCAGCGACCAGCATGGGATTGGGATCGTGCAGTCCCGCCATTCTCTCCGCCATCACGGTCAGCGCGGGAAACGTCACCGCCAATATCAACTTCAGCTTGAGCAACAGCACCGGCTTCAGCGGCCGCGTGACTGATGCTGCCAATGGCACAGGCTTGTCGGGCTTGATCGGCATCTACAACAGTAGTGGGGCCTTGCAGAAATTCGTGTTCAGCGATGGCAACGGCGACTACCGCGCCAGCGGTTTGCTGCCCGGCAATCACTACGCGGTCACGACCCAAGGGGCCTTCCTCGACTATTTGCCCGAAGCATTTCGTGATCGGCCTTGCCCCAGTGAATTCGCCGCGACCGCAGATGGATTGGGATTATGCAGCCCCGCCAACAGCACTCCGATCAGCGTGGCCAGTGGCCAGATCACCAATGCCATCAATTTCACCTTGTGCCGGCTGAGCGACAGCGTGCAGGTGTTCAAGAGTGGATTTGAGCCCTGACCGGAACGGCATCGGCGAGGGGGCCGTAATCGCCGCGACTGTTCGCTCGCTGCGCCCACCGTCGCGGGAGTGACGGATGTACGGGGCGAAGCCGATGCACGCGACGACCTGTCGCGCCATCTTCAGGCAAGCAGATGCCGCACTTGTCCCTCGCCCTCGATCACCCATTTGCGCGTGGTGAGCGAAGTCAGGCCCATGGGTCCATAGGCGTGCAGCTTGCTGGTCGAGATGCCGATCTCTGCACCCATACCCAGTTCGCCACCATCGTTGAAGCGACTGGATGCATTGACGACGACGGCGGAAGCATCCACTTCGTTGACGAAGCGGGCGCAAGCATCCACATCGGCACTACAGATCACTTCGGTGTGATTGGAGCCGTAGCGACGGATATGCGCCATCGCGTGGTCGAGGTCATCCACCACGCGAATCGCAAGAACGGGCGCCAGAAATTCATAGCCCCAATCTTCGTCGGCAGCTTCTGCGATCGCGGGAATGATCGCGCGCGAAGTGCTGCAGCCACGCAATTCCACTCCGCGCTCGATCAGCACCGCGGCGGCCGCAGGCAGCCACGTTGTCGCGATGTCGCGATGTACCAGCAAACACTCCAGCGCGTTGCAGACGCCGGGCCGCGAGACCTTGCCGTCGATCAACAAACGCTGCGCCATGGCCGGGTCCGCCGAGCGATCAACAAACAAGTGGCAGACGCCCTTGTAGTGACGAATCACCGGAATGCGGCTGTTGGCGACGACGTGGCGGATCAAGGCCTCACCACCGCGTGGGATGACGAGGTCGATGAGGTCATCGCGGGTCAGTAGTTCGGCCAGTTGGCTGCGGTCGGGATCGTCCAGCACCTGCACGCAGTCCGCGCTGATGGCGCATTCGTGTAGCGCCTGCTTGAGCACACCAGCGATAGCCAGGTTGCTATGCCGCGCTTCGCGGCCGCCACGCAGAACGCAGGCATTTCCAGCCTTGAAACACAGCGCAGCGGCCTCGGCAGTCACGTTGGGACGCGACTCGTAGATCATTGCCACCACGCCCAGCGGTGCGGGCTTCTGGCGCCGGCGCAGGCCATTGGCATGGATGGAGGGAGCAGCGGAATCGGCAAGCGGGTCGGGCAGGGCAGCGACGGTTGCCAGCGCCTCGGCGAGCGCGTCGAGGCGCGTGGCATCCAATCGCAGACGGTCCAACAGGGCGGGCGAGAGTCCCGCCTCGATGCCCGCCGCAAGGTCACGCGAGTTGGCCTCCATTACCGCGCCGGCATTGCTGCGCAAGCCCGTGGCCATTGCCATCACAGCATCATTGCGTTCGGCGGCGCTTAGGGCGATCAGTTGCGGCAGACTGGCCCGCGCGGCGCGCAAGGCGGTCAGCAAGGCGGATTCACTCATAGCAGCACGAGATCGTCCCGATGTACCACCGATTCGGACGGGCACTCACCCAGTAGTTCAACGATTTCGCGACTGTGGCGGCCACGAATGCGTGCCAACTCGGTCGCCCGGTATTGAACAATGCCCTTGGCGACAGGACGCCCTTCGCAGTGGATTTCGACCGCATCGCCCACTTCGAATTGGCCTTCACTATTGACGATGCCGCGCGGCAACAGCGAGGCGCCCGCGCCCGACAACGCGGTGCTGGCACCCGCGTCAATGTGCAACACGCCTGCGGTCGGCAAGGCATGCAACATCCAGTGTTTGCGTGCGGCGCGTCGCTGCTGCGCAGGTAGCACGTAGGTGCCGGGATTGCGTGCCTGCAACAGGTCACTCAAGGACGCATCACCGCGGCCGTCCAGAATCACGGTGCCGATGCCCGCCTCGGCAGCACGGCGCGCGGCGGTTAGTTTGGTACGCATGCCACCGGTGCCGACCGAGCTGCCCGCATCGCCAGCCAGCGACATCACGGTTTCATCAATCGCTTCGATGCGGCGCAGGCGATGCGCGTCGGGATGCAGCCGCGGATCGCGGTCATACAGGCCGTCGACATCGGTACACAAAAACAGCAGATCAGCCTCGACTAACACGGCCACATGTGCAGCCAAGGTGTCGTTGTCGCCGAAGCGCAACTCATCCACCGCGACCGAGTCGTTTTCATTGATGATCGGCAGCACATCGACGCTGCGCAGCCCACGCAGTGTATTGCGCGCATTCAAGAAGCGCCGGCGATCGGCAACATCGTCCTGGGTCAGCAGTAACTGGGCCACCGGAAAATCAAAAAAACGCGCCCAGAAGCGCATCAGCTCGGCTTGACCCAACGCTGCCAAGGCTTGCCGACCGCCGATGCCCTCAGGCGCGGTTTGCCCGCGCGCGCGCAAGGCCGCGCGTCCGGCGGCCACCGCACCACTGGAAACCACGATCACTTCGCGCTTGCTGCCACGCGCGCGTTCGATGAAGCGGGCGATATCGAGCAAATGACGAGTGGACAGCGATTCGCCGCCAGGTGCGATCAAACTGCTGCCGATTTTCAGCACCGCGCGGCGCCAGACCGGAATCTCGGTGGTCACGGAGGTCACATGCAAAGGTTGGGACTTGCACTGTGCCGCGCGACGGAATCGGGTGCAATGGTTGGCGCAAGGCCGGCTGAGGTTTGCTTCAGCGCCGCAACAGCAGCAGTACCTCTTCCAACTCCTGCCGTACCTGCCGAATGATCTGCAGGCTCAGTGTGGCCTCCACTTTTCCCGGCTCACCTTCCAGTCGCTGCCGCGCGCCGGTGATGGTGAAGCCCTGCTCGTACAACAACGAGCGAATCTGCCGGATGGTGAGCACGTCGTGGCGTTGGTAATAGCGCCGATTGCCACGCCGTTTGACCGGCTTGAGGCTGGGGAACTCGGTTTCCCAATAGCGCAGCACGTGCGGTTTGACCTCGCACAGCTCGCTGACCTCACCGATGGTGAAGTAGCGTTTGGCCGGGATTGCCGGGAGTTCGGAATTACTTCCCGGGTCCAGCATAGGCCTCCACCCGCTCTTTCAACTTCTGCCCGGGGCGAAAGGTCACTACCGTGCGCGCGGAAATGGGAATCTCTTTACCGGTCTTGGGATTTCGTCCCGGACGCTGATTCTTGCGGCGCAGATCGAAATTCCCGAAGCCCGAGAGCTTGACCTGCTGGCCGCGCTCAAGCGCGCCACGCAAGGTGTCGAAAAACGCATCGACGAATTCCTTCGCCTCGCGCTTGTTGAGGCCTACGTCCTCAAATAGCTGTTCGGCCATTTCGGCCTTTGTCATTGCCATCCAATCCCCCTGCATCGGCCGCTTTGCGGCACTTACCAACGTTGTCCAACCGCGCCACATCCCTGCCTGACTGCGCAACGTGTCTTAACTAACTGCGCAATCTCGCACCACATTCGCGGGACAGCGCTTCGAGTGCTGCGGCCACGGACACGTCGGCGTCTTCGTCAGTAAGGGTGCGCGATACGTCCTGTAAAATCAAGCCTATAGCGAGGCTCTTGCAAGCAGATTCCAAGCCAGGCCCGACGTAACGATCAAACACCACAAGTTGTTGCAATCGGCTGCCCAAGGCGTTGCGCAAACACACTTCAAGCTGCGACCACGGGGTGTTCTCGGCCACCACCAGCGCCAGATCACGACGCACCGACGGGAACCGCGAGAGTTCACTGGCCTTGGCAATTGCACGTGCCGAGAGCGGTTCCAGATCGAGTTCGAACGCAACCACGTCGCGGTCGATGTCCAGCGCTTTCAACAAACGCGGGTGAAGATGACCCACCCAGCCGATGGACTCACCCGCCAACTGCACGATTGCCGAGCGGCCCGGATGCAGCCAATCCAGTTCAGCGGCAGAAACAAAGCTGAGGTCATCGACGCCGGCCAAACCGCGAAGCGACTGCAAGTCGCCCTTCAGATCAAAGAAATCCACATCGCGACGACCGGCCGACCATTGCTCGCACTGGGCGTTGCCGGTGGCGACTGCGGCAATCCGCGCGGTCTCGATGGGCGCGCCGGAGGCAGCACCGAAGACTCGCCCCAACTCGAATAGCCGCACACGTGACTGCTGGCGAGCAAGATTGCGCCGCAGCGCTTCGACCAGGCCCGGAGCCAGCGCCGTGCGCATCACGCCCAGCTCATTTGACAATGGATTGGCCAACACCACCGCGTGTGCGTCGAGCTTCCAAGCGGCCAACACGCGCTGATCGAGAAAGGCAAAGTTGATCGCTTCAAAAAAACCGCGCGCCGTCAGCTGCTGGCGATGCAAGCCGGCGTCGATGTGCTGCTCGGGAATCGCCGGCAACCGGATCTCACCGGTGGGCGCAGTAAGCGGAATCTTGTCGTAGCCATGAATGCGCGCGACCTCTTCGATGAGGTCCTCTTCAATCGCGATGTCAAAGCGGCTGCTCGGGGGCGTCACCAGCCAACCCTCGGCATTGTCCGACACGCCCATGCCCAGCGCGGTCAGGATGCGGCTGACCTCGCCATCACCCACCTGCACTCCAAGCACGCGGGCCAAGCGCTGACGGCGCAGGGCAACGGGCTTCGGCGCGATGATGCCTTGTCCAGCATTGGCGGTGGTTGTGGGGCCGGGCCGGCCACCCGCCAATTCGACAATCAGCTGCGTCGCACGCTCGATGGCGATGGCAGGCAACGCCGGATCGACGCCACGTTCGAAGCGGTGCGCTGCATCGGTATGCATACCCAGCTTGCGCGCGCGACCAATCACCGCGTCGGGCGCGAAATGCGCCGCTTCCAGAAACACACGCTGAGTGGTGCTGGTAACGCGTGTATCCAGCCCGCCCATCACACCCGCCAATGCGACCGCGCGATCAGCATCCGTGATCACCAGGAACTCGCCGTCCAACGTCACTTCGCGACTGTCCAGCAAGGTCAGGGTTTCGCCGGGTTGCGCTCGACGCACACCGATGGGCCCGATCAGCAAATCGGCGTCAAAGGCATGCATGGGTTGGCCCAACTCAAGCATCACGTATTGAGTGATGTCGACCAACAAGCTGATGGGTCGCACACCACTACGACGCAGGCGCTCGCTCAGCCACAGCGGCGTAGGAGCCGTGGCGTTGACGCCTTCGACCACCCGGCCCACATACAGAGGGCAATCGCTGGTTGCGGCCAAGTTGATGGCAATGCCGCTGCTGACCTGCGTCGCCGCAGCGGCAATCGCCAATGGCTTCACCGTACTACCCAGCGCCGCCGCCACGTCAAATGCGATGCCGCGCACCGAAAAACAATCCGCGCGATTGGGTGTCAGCTTCAGTTCGAATCGCGCATCCGGCAACGCCAGCATTTCACCCACAGGTGAACCGACACGCGCGTCAGTCGGCAACTCGAACAAGCCGCTGGCATCGGCATCGATGCCCAGTTCCTTGGCCGAACACAGCATGCCGCTGGACGCCACACCGCGCAGCTTCGCCGCACCAATCTGCAGGCCGCCGGGTAGGCTGGCGCCGATCATCGCCAAGGGCGCTTTCAGCCCGACCCGAGCATTCGGTGCACCACAGACGATTTGCAGCGACTCGCCATTGCCGATGTCGACTTGGCACACCTGCAAACGGTCGGCTTCGGGATGGCGAACGGCCGCGATGATTTCGCCGACCACCACGCCGCCAAGTTGCGCGCCAATCACCTCGAGCGCTTCAACCTCCAGGCCTATCGCAGTCAAGGCAGCAGCGAGTTCATCGCGACTGGCTGTCACTTCAACGTGTTCGCGCAGCCAGGATTCGGGGAATTTCATTTATCGAAGCTCAGGGCTAGATTGGAATTTCGGGTTCGGGACTCGGGACAGCAGCCGAGCAAGCTCGGCGCTACAAAAGCGTGTGGCGATAGAACTTCTACCGGCGTTGGTAGAGCGGAGCGCGCTCCGCTGCTCTCGCCCAGTCCCCAGTCCAGGCTGTTAGGCAAACTGCCGCAAAAACCGCAAATCGTTATCGAAAAAACTGCGCAGATCGTTGACGCCGTAACGCAGCATGGCGAAGCGCTCGACACCGAGGCCGAAAGCGAAGCCGGTATAGCGCTCCGGATCAATGCCGCAATGCCGCAGCACGTTCGGATGGACCATGCCGCAGCCAAGCACCTCCAGCCAACCTGGCGTGCTGCCATCACCTCGATCCCACTCGATATCGACTTCGGCAGAGGGTTCGGTGAACGGGAAGTAGCTGGGCCGAAAACGCATCGTGAAGTCGCGCTCAAAGAACGCATCGACGAACTGCTTCAAGGTGCCTTTCAGATCGGCAAAACTGGATGTCTCGTCCACCAGCAGGCCTTCCACCTGATGGAACATCGGCGTGTGGGTTTGATCGGAATCGCTGCGGTAGACCTTGCCCGGCGCGCTGATCCGGATCGGCGGCTGGCGGCCTTGCATGGCGCGGATCTGCACCGGTGAAGTATGCGTGCGCAGCAGACGACCATCGCCGAAGTAAAAGGTGTCGTGCATGGCCCGCGCCGGATGATGCGGCGGAAAATTCAAGGCCTCGAAGTTGTGCCAGTCGTCCTCGATCTCGGGGCCGTCGGCGACCGCATATCCCAAGCTCGCGAATATCGCGGTGATGCGTGCCAACGTGCGGCTGACCGGATGGATCGCGCCACGATCGGGATCGCGGCCGGGCAGGGTGAAGTCGATGTGCTCGTTGGCGATGCGCGCATCAAAGGCAAGATTTTCCAGTGTCAGTTTGCGCGACGTCAGCGCCTCGGTCAGCGAATCGCGCAACCGATTGATCTGTTCGCCCTGGGCCTTGCGTTGCTCGGCCGGCAAAGCGCCCAACTGCTTGAGCAGAGCGGTGACTTCACCTTGCTTGCCGAGCAAGCGGACACGCAAGGTGTCGAGTGCGTCCAGTGAGGACGCGGCTTGCACATCGGCGAGGGCGCTTGCAGCGAGGGTGTCGAAGTGTGTCATTCGGCAATCCGGTGGAGTCATGATTTGCGGTCATCGCACGGGTCGCGCAAGAAATTCGCTGCCCCCAAAACGACCGTGGGGAAGAGCTTGGCCCTTCCCCACGTTTGTTACTCGTCGAAAGTCACCCAGGGGTGGCTTCGCTCAGGCATACACTCAGGCCGCGAGTGCGCCCTTGGCTTTCTCGGCGATCACTGCGAAGGCATTGATGTCGTGCACGGCGATGTCCGCCAGTGCCTTGCGATCAAGCTCGATGCCCGCTTTCTTCAGGCCATTCATGAAACGGCTGTAGGACAGGCCATGCATACGCGCGGCAGCGTTGATACGGACGATCCACAGCGCGCGGAACTGGCGCTTGCGTTGCTTGCGACCGATGTAGGCGTATTGCAGGGCCTTGGTGACGGCCTGCTTGGCTACCCGGTAAACATTGCTGCGCGCGTTGTAGTAGCCCTTGGCGGACTTCAGCAGTTTCTTGTGCCGCGCGCGTGCGGTAACACCACGTTTGACTCGTGCCATTTCTCAATCCCCCTTACAAGTAAGGCAGCATGCGCTGGACGCGACCGGCGTCCTCCGCACGTACGTGATTGGTGGCACGCAGACCGCGCTTACGCTTGGTCGATTTCTTGGTCAGGATGTGGCTCTTGAAGGCGTGGCCGCACTTGAACTTGCCGGAAGCAGTCTTCCGAAAGCGCTTGGCCGCCGCCCGATTGGTTTTCATCTTGGGCATGGAATAGTCCTTGATACTGTTTATGTCACCGAATCGAGCGGTGGTGGTGACCACACTTGAGTGCTCGATCCCGCTTGTCGCCCCGCCTGAAGCGAGTGCGTTGTCCTCCGTCCGTGGAGGCGCTGAGACTCGACAATCACGCCGAGCAGTCAACGAAAACCCTTGAGCTGGCAGCCCAAGGGTCGAAAAGTATACAACAGCAATTGATTTTGTCGCTGACCAAACGGCCAGCGCGGCGCCTGACCGTTGGGACTACTTCTTCTTCGGCGCCATCATCATCACCATCTGCCGGCCTTCCAGACGCGGCCGCGACTCGATCACGATGTCTTCGATCAGGTCGGTCTCGATGCGCTTGATCATGGCCACACCCAACTCGGTATGCGCCATTTCACGACCCTTGAAGCGAATCGTGAGCTTGATCTTGTCGCCTTCTTCCAGAAAACGCCGCATGTTGCGCAGCTTGATCTGGTAGTCGCCATCGTCGGTGGTCGGACGAAACTTGACCTCTTTGATTTCGACTTGTTTCTGTTTCTTCTTGGCTGCGGAAGCTTTCTTCTGCAGCTCAAAACGAAACTTGCCGAAATCCATGATCCGGCAAACCGGCGGCTCGGCGTTGGGCTGAATCTCGACCAGGTCAAGTTCGGCATCGCTGGCCATCTGTAGCGCAGCATCGCGGGAAAGGATGCCAACCATTTCGCCATCGGCTCCAATCACACGCACCTGCGGTACGCGGATTTCCTCGTTTTTCCGGTTCAGTTTTTCGGTGTTGATTCGTCATTCCTCGTCTGTTGATACCTCGATTGCCTGAGCCGGCAAGGCGTTCTCACGCTCTTGAGCCCGGGCCACTTTCTGCGCGCAGCCGACTGGCGAACTGTTCCAGCGTCATGCTCCCCAAGTCGTCCCCCGACCGCGAGCGCACTGCCACCATCCCATTTTCCTTCTCGCGATCACCGACGACGAGAAGGTACGGAATCCGCTGTAGCGTGTGCTCGCGAATCTTATACCCGATTTTCTCGTTCCTCAAGTCGCACTCGACGCGGAAACCCTGATTTGCAAAGGCTTTGCGGGCGGTGGCGACGTATTCGGCTTGGGCATCGGTGATATTCATCAGCACCGCTTGCACGGGCGCCAACCAGGCTGGCAATAGACCCGCATGATGTTCGATCAAGATGCCGATGAAGCGCTCCATCGAACCCACGATCGCTCGATGCAACATCACCGGATGCTGGCGCTGCGACTGCGCGTCGATGTATTCGGCACCCAAACGCTCGGGCATCATGAAATCGACCTGCATGGTGCCGACCTGCCAGCCGCGACCGATTGAATCGCGCATGTGATATTCGATTTTCGGGCCATAAAACGCGCCTTCGCCGGGCAGTTCTTCCCACTCGACGCCCGCAGTTTTCAGTGCCGCACGCAGGGCGCATTCAGCCTTGTCCCAGACTTCGTCACTGCCGAGGCGCTTCTCCGGTCGCAGCGCGATCTTCAGGGCAATGTCAGTAAAGCCAAAGTCGCCATAGACGCGCATGGCCTGGCGATGAAACGCGGTGACCTCGGCTTCGATCTGGTCTGGCGTACAGAAGATATGGCCGTCGTCCTGAGTGAATGCGCGCACCCGCATGATGCCGTGCAGCGCGCCCGAGGGCTCGTTGCGATGGCAGCCGCCAAACTCGCCATAACGGATCGGCAAGTCGCGATAGCTGTGCAGGCCATTGTTGAAAATCTGCACGTGGCCGGGACAATTCATCGGCTTCACCGCATAGCCGCGTTTCTCCGACTCGGTGAAGAACATGTTCTCCTTGTAGTTGTCCCAGTGACCGGACTGCTTCCACAAGGAGACATCCAGAATCTGCGGGCAGCGCACTTCGTGATAACCCGAATGCAGATACACCGTCCGCATGTACTGCTCGATCACCTGCCACAGCGCCCAGCCTTTCGGATGCCAGAACACCATGCCGGGCGCTTCTTCCTGCTGATGAAACAGGTGCAGCGCCTTGCCGATCTTGCGGTGGTCGCGTTTCTCGGCCTCTTCAATCTGCAACAGGTGCGCTTTCAAATCCTTGTCGTTCAACCACGCCGTGCCGTAAATGCGGCTCAACATCGGATTGTTGGAATCGCCACGCCAATAGGCGCCGGCCACTTTCATCAATTTGAACGCGCGCAGGCGGTCCGTGCTTGGCACGTGCGGGCCGCGGCACAGGTCGGTGAACTCGCCTTGCGTGTATAACGACAGTTCCTGATCGGCTGGAATCGACTCGATGATCTCGGCCTTGAACAGCTCGCCAATGCCACGGAAATGTTCGACGGCTTCATCGCGCGACTTGACCGAGCGCGACAACGGCAGCTTTTCGCTGACGATCTTCTGCATCTCGGCTTCGATCAAGGGCAAGTCGTCGGTGGTGAACTGGCGCTCATACGAAAAATCGTAGAAAAAGCCGTTGTCGATCACCGGGCCAATCGTCACTTGCGCGCCGGGATGCAGCCGCTGCACGGCTTGCGCCAATAGGTGCGCGGTGGAGTGACGGAGGATTTCCAGCGCGTCGGGGTGGCGGTCGGTGACGATTTCAAGCGCCGCATCGCGCTCGATGCGATAGCTGGTATCGACCAGTTGGCCATCCACTTTGCCAGCGAGGGCCGCTTTGGCGAGGCCAGCGCCAATCGAGGCGGCGACATCGGCCACCGAAGGCGCATGTTCAAACGGACGTCGACTGCCGTCAGGCAGGGTAATCGTGATCATGAGTTGAATCCTGAGACGTGTGCGTAAGGCAACAAAAAAGGCGCCAAGCGCCTCGTGAGTGTTGCCAAAGGATGAGCGCTTGAGGTGGCTGGTCTAGCTGATGGTCCGGAAAGTGCTCATGTCGCACGCTTGGGCGTCGGTTACCCGGCGCCGTCCTGTATGTTCGAAAGAGGTCGCTTGCGCTGCGGCGTAGCGTCGGCCGCAGTCTATCCAAACTTCAGCGACGGTGTAAGTCTCGATTCATCAGAGGGCGACTCGCGTGCTGGTCACTCTGAGTTGGTGCGGGCGAGCCATTCCGTCCAGTCGTCAGGCGTATTCAGACTGTTCAAGGCGAGTGAGTCGGCCCATTCGGGCAAGTCAACATCGCGTGCCAACAAGCGTGGCAGGGCGTTGCGCAGAGAGCGCTGCCCACGATCCGGTTGCTCCAGACACTCGGCAAGCGCCTGCCGAGCGAAGCCATCGGTAGTCAGCCGCATTGGCAACGGCGCGTCGCGAAAATGGATGCAGCGTTCGTTGGTCAGACTATCGAGCAAGTATCGGAGCAGTGGCTCATCGAGCCCCGGCATGTCGACCGGAACCATCAACAAATTCGAATCGGGTAGCGCGAGCGCGAGCGAGAACAACGCCGCGACCGGCCCTTGCGAAGGGTGTTGATCTTCGATGCAGGGGTAGCTGGGAAAACTGCCGCTCACTCGGCAATCAGTGATGCCGAGTGAGTGCAGACGCTGCAGCATGTGATCCAGCAGAGAAATGCCGCCGAGACGAAGCTTCGCCTTGTTCTGGCCCATGCGCTTCGATTGGCCACCGGCCAAGACGATTCCAATCGTTGGTGCGACCTTGGCCAAGACGATCACGCAAAATTCTTGATGAAGCGTTCCGCCTCCGCACGTTTGCAGAGGCGGAACAGTGAATCAACCGCGCGCTTAGGAGCCAGCCGCCGGTGTCGGAGCCTTGTCTTCAGCCGGTGCTTCAGTCGCCGCCGGCTTGGCCGCAGCCGCCAAGGCATCGCTCAAACCCGGCACCAATTCAGCGCCAACCGGGACTTGCAAGGTCGAACCTTCCAGGTCGCTGCCAATCGCTTCAACGCGCCCACCCAGGCAGGTGCTGAGGAAGCCTTCGGTCACCGCGTTGAACGACAGGCGGTTCGGTGGCCGTGCAAAGCCGTGGCCCTCATCCGGATACAGGGCATAGGTCACCGGAATCTTCTTGGCGGTCATCGCCGCGACGATCTGGTCCGACTCGGCCTGTTTGACGCGTGGGTCGTTGGCACCTTGGCCAATGAGCAGCGGCCGGGCGATCTGGTCGACGTAGGTCAACGGTGAACGCTCGGTCAGCAGCGCGCGGCCTTCTTCGGTCTCGGGATCGCCGACACGATTGGCGAATACGCGCTTGAAGGATTCCCAGTACGGCGGAATCGAACCCAACAAGGTGTTGAGGTTGGACGGACCGACGATGTCCACGCCGCAGGCGAAGGTGGTCGGGGTCATGGTCAGGCCGGCCAGGGTGGCGTAGCCGCCGTAGCTGCCACCCATGATGGCGACCTTCTCGCGCGGTGCGATGTTGTTGCTCACTGCCCATTCGACGGCATCGATCAGGTCGTCGTGCATGGTCCGGCCCCATTGTTTGTCGCCGGCATTGGTGAAGCTCTTGCCGAAGCCGGTGGAACCACGGAAGTTGACGCTGAGTGCCGCATAGCCGCGGTTCGCCAACCACTGATGCGTGCCGTTGAGACCGTACTGGTCACGCGCCCACGGTCCGCCGTGCACCAGCAGCACCATCGGCACCGGCTTCTCGGGGCGGCCATCCTTGTCGGCGTCGCTTGCGGGCGGCAAGGTCAGGTAACTGACCAAGGTCAAACCATCGCGGCTCTTCAATTCCAGCGCCTGCATGCTGCTCAGGGTTTCCTTGGCCAGCGCCGGGCGGGTGTCGAACCACGGCGTGATCGCCCCGCTGTCGCGGTCGTACAGGTGGTACTTGGCCGATGCATCGGAACGCGTGTGCAACACCGTCCAACGGCGATCATCGTCGGTGCGCGAGGTGATGTTGATCTCGCCTTCGCCCAAGGTGGTCTGCAGCTTCTCCATGTCGCCGGCGATGGCGGGATCCAGCACCGTCCACGCGGCCTTCAGGTAGTTCACGTTGACGGCCTGGATCTTGCCGGTGGCAGGATCCTGCAACACCGAACCCGTGTCGGCGCGTTCGTCCGCGTGCACCAGGGTTTTTTCGCCGCTGGCGGTATCCAGCGCAAACAGCGCGCCGGTATTGCGCTCACGACTGTCAAGCAGATACAGCGTCTTGCCGTCACGGGTGAAACCGGCCATTTGCGTGGTCAGGGCGTCGGCCGGATCGACCGTGGTCCATGCCTTCCAGTTCTTGCCGTCGCGCACGAACCAGTCGTAGCCGCCATCGGCGCGTGGCTTGGTGGCGTAGCGCAGGGCGAAACTGTCGTCGGTGACGAAAGCCTCGTAGCCCTCGTTCTCGACCAACCGATTGAGCTTGCCGCTGGCGATATCGACTTCGACCAGATCAAAGAACTTCGGCTCGCGATCATTGATGCTGATCAGCACCTTGCCGGGCACATCACGGCTGACGCCGGCGATCTCCGCGCGCGGGCCCTTCGGGGTGAGCGGCTTGTTTTCACCGCTGGTCAGATCAACCGCGAAGACCTGGAAATTCTCGTCGCCGCCGTCGTCCTGCGCATACAGCACATGATTGCCGGTGAAGGCAAAGCTGAAGCCACGAATGCCGCGCACACGATCATTGGTGATCGGCTTGGCATCGTCCGGGGTGGCGGTGGGGGCGACCCACACATTCAACACACCATCACGCGGCGCGATGAAACCCAGCCACTTGCCATCCGGGCTGATCTGCCCGGCCGCGCGCTCAGGATTGTCAAAGATGACCTTGCGCGAGATCAGCGCGGGCTCAGGCGGCGGCGTTGCAACGGCAGGCGCAGCCGGCGTCGCTGCCGGCGCGGGTGCTTCGGAAGGCGCGCAGGCGCCGAGCATGCCGGCAAGCGCACTCAAAACCGCAATTCGAATCAGAACCATTGTGGGGTCCAGCTGTGAAGGGGACGCAAGTCTATCCCTTCACGTCGACCATGCACCTGTGCAATCGGTCATTCCCGCGAAGGCGCATGGCTGGCTGGGGAAATCGAGCGTCACGCTTGCGAGGCCGAGCAACGAAGCGTCGTTCCCGCGAAGGCGGGAACCCAGCACCTCTTGCTCCCTTTTTCGAAATAGCACCAGCATCCAGTCACTGGATTCCCGCCAAAAGCATGCGGGAATGACGAGCCACAGCCATTCTCCGCCGAGTCTCCGGCTGAGAATCGAGCCTGATCAAGTCTGGCCAAGGGCTTGAAACTGGGCGCAGAACTTCTGACTTACAGGGCTCCCGCCGGACGGGTGTCGAAGCCCAAGGCCGCTGCGACTGCCTCGACCGCTTCGTCTTCATGCCGCTGAGTGATCCAGCCAGCGTAAACCGATTCACTGGACAGTTCCTGAGGTTGCCAGGTCCACACTGTGTAGCCGTGCTCGCGCAGTTCGTCGTGAGCGTGCCGGATCAAGGTCGCAATCTCCATCTCCGCCACGGCGTTGTCTTCCACCGAGTCGTCGAATCCCCAATCAATGCGCAGGTTCCATCGCGAGGCCAACTCGTCGATGCACTCCACCAAGCCGTCAGCGTCCAACTGATCCACAAAGAAACACGAGCGCCAATCGGTCGCCGCGCGCAGCGCTGTCAGCACTTCCTCGCGACTCGGCTCGGCTGACTCGATCAGCTCCTGCCACGCCTCGAACTGCTGGCGCGCGGCGTCTTCATCATCGGGATTGATCAACAGCAGCAATTGCCAGATCAGTGCCTCGGCGCTCAATTCATCGACATTGCCAGCATCATCAGCCGCATGCCCGGCATAGTTGTCGTCGGGGTCGAATTCGCCAGCAGTCGGCAGCATGAATCACCTTTTTGGCACGCGCGAACAAGGCTGCGGAGATCGCAGACGATCACGACTATGCGAGGAAGCGGACGCGAGCGCCAATGTCCGAGACACGCACGGCGGGGAATCGTTGCAAGGGATCAAAAATCCAATCGTTGCGCGTTGAAGCGTGGCATTCGATTGGTGGGCGGTACAGGGATCGAACCTGTGACCCCTACCATGTCAAGGTAGTGCTCTACCGCTGAGCTAACCGCCCAATTCGACACGTCAAGCGCGTCGTCGAGCCGCGAAGTATAGGGGTGAACGTGTGGCTGGACAAGGGCAGGCGATCTTGTTGCCTTGTCCGTCGTCCAACTTGCGCGCAACGGCACGGGACGAGCCTCGGTGCAACTTGCAAACCCACGCCACACATCCTCTCTGCGCCTAGCTTTCCCTCCGCGGCACCCCAACTAGCCAATACCCTGCCGACCGCCCGCCGCGTTGCGCAGGCTCCACCACGCCTAGCTCAACCAGTGCGCGCAGGTCGCGCAACGCAGTGTCGGACGATACACAGGTAAGCGCCGCCCACTTGCGATTGGTCAAGGGCTTTTCGAACTCGTCCAGCACTTTGTTCAGCGCCTTGGTTTGACGTGCATTCAAGGGGGCGTGGGCGATGCGTTGCCAGAACAGCGACTTCGCAATCACGCGATCCAGTGTCTGCTCTGATCGCTGGGCGGCGCGGGCCAGGCATTGGAGGAACCATGCTAGCCATGGCGTGACATCGAGGCCGTCGCGCTGGGTTCGCTCCAGCATCGCGTAGTACTCCTTTTTTTCCGCCAGAATCTGGGCGGACAGGCTGTAATAGCGAAATGGCAAGGCATCGTGGCGCGACAGCATCAGGTCGCCGATGGCGCGTGCGATGCGGCCATTGCCATCGTCGAAAGGATGCAGGGTGACGAACCACAGGTGCGCCAAGGCCGCTTTCAGCAACAAGGGCTCGAGCGTTTCCGATTCGCACCAAGCGAGGAAGCGGGTCATTGCTTTGGGCAAGTCGCTGGCCGGTGGTGCCTGGTAGTGAACACGTTGGCGGCCGATGGGACCCGAGATCACTTGCATGGGGCCTTGTGCATCGTTGCGCCACTTCGCCACCCGAATCTTCGATAGGCCACTGAAGCCGGTAGGGAACAGTGCCGCCTGCCAGCCTTGCAGGCGTTTGGCGGTGAGCGGTGCGGTGGCATTTCGGGTGGCGTCGAGCGTCATTTCCACCACGCCATCGACGTGGCGATCCACTTTGGCAGTGCCGCCGATATCCAGTCCTAGTCGCCGCGCCAAGGACGAGCGCACGGTCTCAAGGTCAAGCTGCTCGCCTTCGATGGCGCTTGACTCCAGGATATCAGCGGTCAGTGCCGACATTGCCGCTTGATCGTGGTCTTTGCCGTGCAAGCTGGCGATGCGGCCATGCAGATAACCAATGCGGCTCGCGGCCTGCGCCAGCGGCATGGCAAGCGCGGCCGCGTCATAGCGGAATACGGGCCAGTGATGGTGTTCCCAGATCCACATTGTGCAGGTGTGTGCGGTGATTGAGTGGCCTATTTGCCGCACAATATGCGGTGAATGGGCAGGGCAATCAAGGCTTGGTATTTGGACGCGGCGCGATTGAATCTGACTTTGCGCTCCGGCCGAACCCTCAACGCAACCCACACCTCAGCCCCAGCGCTGGCGCTGGGGCGTTCGCAGGTGCGCGGACCGATGGTCCGCAAGCACACCTGCTCACCCCACAAACGCCTGCTGCCGAATCATGTGAATCTGATCGCGGATACGGGCGGCGTCTTCGAACTCCAGATCCTTGGCGTGCTTGTACATCTGCGCTTCAAGTTTCTTGATCTTCGCCGTCGCTTCCTGCGGATTGAGCCCGCTGTAGTCGGCGATGGGCTCGGCGACGCGCTTGCCTTTGCCGCGTGAGCGTTCTTCGTTGGCGACGGCGCGGGCGCCTTCCATGATGTCCATGACTGGCCGCACGATGGTGGTCGGGACGATGCCGTGAAGGGAGTTGTAGTCGACCTGTTTCTGCCGACGCCGATCCGTTTCGCCAATGGCGGCCTCCATCGAGCCGGTGATCTTGTCGGCGTACAGGATGGCTTTGCCGCGTACGTTGCGGGCGGCGCGGCCGATGGTCTGGATCAACGACGAGGTCGAGCGCAGGAAGCCTTCCTTGTCGGCATCGAGGATCGCCACCAGCGATACCTCGGGCATGTCGAGACCCTCGCGCAGCAGGTTGATGCCGACCAGCACGTCGAACTTGCCCAGGCGCAGGTCGCGAATGATTTCGACCCGTTCGACGGTCTCGACGTCCGAATGCAGATAGCGCACGCGTACGTCGTGTTCGGTCAGATATTCGGTGAGGTTCTCCGCCATGCGCTTGGTTAGCGTGGTCACCAGCACGCGGTCACCCATCGCGGTGCGCAGGTTGATTTCCGACAGCAGGTCGTCGACTTGGGTCGCGACGGGGCGAATCTCGACGGCGGGATCGAGCAAGCCGGTCGGTCGCACCAGCAGCTCGACAATGCTGCCTTCAGACTTGCCCACCTCGTACTTTGCCGGAGTGGCTGAAACAAAAATGGTTCGCGGCGCGCGGCGCTCCCACTCTTCGAACTTCAGCGGTCGGTTGTCCAGCGCGGACGGCAATCGAAAGCCGTATTCGACGAGGTTTTCCTTGCGCGAGCGGTCGCCTTTGTACATGCCACCGATCTGCGGCACGGTGACGTGGGATTCGTCGACCACCAGCAACGCATCCGGCGGCAGGTAATCGAACAGGCAGGGCGGTGCTTCACCTGGCATTCGGCCCGTCATCAAGCGTGAATAGTTTTCGATGCCTTGGCAGAAACCAATCTCGGCCAGCATTTCGAGATCGAAGGTCGTGCGCTGTTGCAGCCGTTGTGCTTCGACCAGTTTGTTGTTGGCGTAAAGAAATTCGAGGCGATCGGCCAACTCCACCTTGATCGCCTCGATGGCTTCGAGCACCGTTCGGCGGGTGGTGACGTAGTGGGTCTTCGGGTAGATCGTGAAGCGCGGAATGCGGCGCAGGATTTCGCCGGTCAGTGGATCGAAGATCGCGAGGTTTTCGATTTCCCCATCGAACAGTTCGATCCGCAGCGCTTCGATTTCACTTTCGGCCGGATGAATGTCGATGACTTCGCCGCGCACACGATAGGTGCCGCGACGCACTTCAAATTCATTGCGGGTGTACTGCAATTCGGTGAGGCGACGAATCAGCTCGCGCTGATCGATGCGCTCGCCGCGCACCATGTGCAGAACCATCTGGAAGTACTGGTTGGGATCGCCCAGGCCATAGATCGCCGAGACGCTGGCAACGATCAGCGAATCGCGGCGCTCCAGCAGCGCCTTGGTCGCCGACAATCGCATCTGTTCGATGTGTTCGTTGATGGCGCTGTCCTTCTCGATGAAGGTGTCGGAGGACGGGATGTAGGCTTCCGGCTGGTAGTAGTCGTAGTAGCTGACGAAATACTCGACCGCGTTGTGCGGGAAGAACTCCTTGAACTCGCCGTACAACTGCGCCGCCAGGGTCTTGTTGGGTGCCAATACGATGGTCGGCTTCTGCACCGCCTCGACGACGTTGGCGATGGTGTAGGTCTTGCCGGAGCCGGTGACGCCGAGCAGCGTCTGATGCGCCACGCCGTTGTCGAAGCCTTCGATCAAACGGCGGATCGCTTCGGGTTGGTCACCCGATGGGCGAAACGGTGCGACCAGCTGGAAGCGATCTGACATCGGTCAGCGCAATCCCATCAGGTAGGTGCGCCAAGTTTGAGATACACCGCGATGCCATCCAGAAACATCTGCACCGACAGCGCCACCAGCAACATGCCCATCAGCCGCTCAACCGCCATCAGCGCGCGCCGGCCGAGCAGACGATAGAGCCAGGTCGCGCTGAACAATATGATTGCCGTTGCCAACCACGCGACAGCCAACGCCAGGCTCCAGTCGGCCATGCGATCGGGTTCCTGGGTGCCCAACAACATCACTGCCGCCATGCCCGATGGACCGGCGACCATCGGGATCGCCAGCGGCACGATGAACGGTTCGCCGTCGTCGGTATCGCCGAACATGCTCTCGGCCGACGGGAAAATCATTCGCAAGCCAATCAGAAACAGGATGATGCCGCCGGCAATCGAGACCGATTCCTGGCGCAGATGCATGGCAGAAAGAATGTACTGACCCGCCCACAGAAAGACGAACAGCACGCCCAGTGCAATCAACAATTCACGTGCCAGCACGATGCGGCGGCGATGCGGCGGCAAAGGCTTCAACAGGCTCAGGAACACCGGCACGTTGCCGAGCGGGTCCAGAATCATGAACAACAGAATCGCTGCGGATAGGGTGGTCACGCGCGCACCTCCACGACCTCGCCGTGATGCGGACGCGCCGCAGCGCTCAGCAACCAGACACAGGCTTGCGCATAAACCGCGGCGGGCGGCCATTGCGACGCATCTTCCGACGACCAGGCGCGCGCGCGCAGGGCAGTGCGCATGGGGCCGGGTTGAAACCCATGGATGCGAACCGGACCCGATGAGAGTTCGTCGGCGAGCACCGCCAGCAGCCCGCGCAGTGCGTTCTGAGCCACGCCGTAAGCGCCCCAGTAGGCACGGGAAGTCGCGGCAGTGTCATTCAGAGAGAACACGACCGCACTATCGGCGGCACTGCTCAACAGGGGCAGACAGGCCTGAGTCAACAATTGCGGTGCAGTGACGTTGACATGCAGCCCGCGCACCCACTCTTCGGGCGAAGTGCTTGCCATTGAGGTCAGACCCTTGAACGTGGCCGCCGTGTGCAGGATTCCATCCAGGCGGCCACATTCGCTGGCGATGGTGTCCGCCATCTGCGCGTAATCGCTGGGGGTGGCGCCTTCCATGTCCAGCGGGTAGATCGCTGGCGTCGAGGCTCCGCTCGCGACGACTGCGTCATACAACTTGTTGAGCTTGGGCACGCGTCGACCCAGCAACACGACGGTCGCTCCGGCTTTCGCGCAGGCGTGCGTCGCCGCTTCGCCCAATCCGCCGCAGGCACCAGTGATGAGGATCACCCGACCGGCCAGTGCATCTGCCGGTGCGAGCATGTCACTCAGCGCGGTCACTCAAGCTGCCTTCTGCGCCTCAGCGACAATGCGCTGCAATTCACCCGCAGCGTGCAACTCAACCACGATGTCACAGCCGCCGATCAGCTCGCCATTGACGAACAGCTGCGGAAACGTCGGCCAGTTGGAAAAACGTGGCAGGTTGGCGCGCACTTCCGGATCTTCCAACACATTGACGTGATTGAACTGGGCGCGACATTCCTTCAACGCCTGCGCGGCGCGGCTGGAAAAACCGCACATCGGAAATTGCGGCGTGCCCTTCATGAAAAGCACGATCGGAGCACCCTCGACGAGGCTGCGAATACGGTCGGAAACGGTCATGGAATTCTCCGCGCGGCGGGGTCGCCACGGTATAGAAATTACAAAGATGATGGTGTCACGACGCAGCAACGGCACGTGACTTGTTACCATTTTCCCACAGGCGCGCTGAATCCGGCGACCTCGCGTACATCACACCCCTCGCCAATCAAAGGACACACCATGGCCATCGAACTTCCTGCGTTGCCCTACGCGCGCGACGCGCTGGCGCCACACATCTCCGCGGAGACTATCGATTTTCATTACGGCAAACATCACCAGACGTACGTCACCAACCTCAACAACATGATTCCCGGCACCGAGTTTGCGGATGCCGATCTGGAAACCATCGTGCGCGGCTCGCAAGGCGGCGTGTTCAACAACGCGGCACAAATCTGGAACCACACGTTCTACTGGAATGGCTTGTCGCCGACCGGCGGTGGCGCGCCAACGGGGAAAGTGGCTGAGGCCATCGACAAGTCGTTCGGATCATTCGCTGCGTTCAAGGAGCAGTTCACCAAGACCGCCATCGGCACCTTCGGATCGGGCTGGGCGTGGCTGGTGCAGCGTCCGGATGGCGCGCTCGCCATTGTGTCCACGTCCAACGCGGCGACGCCGTTGACTGGACCGGACACTGCGCTGCTGACCTGCGATGTGTGGGAGCACGCTTACTACGTGGATTACCGCAATGCGCGGGCGAAATATGTCGAGGCGTTCTGGAATCTGGTGAACTGGGACTTCGTGGCCGCCCGGTTGGTTTGACCGATCCGGTCGAGATCACGCGCAGATTCATGTTGGATGCCGATGTTTGATGCAAGCAGCGCGCGTGAGTCCACGGCGGCTGCGGCGACTGTGACCGAGGTGAGTTCGGGTCAGTCGCCGCCCTTGTTGCATCTCGAAGGCGTGTTTTGTTCAATCGCCGACCACGCGGTCGTGCGCGGCGTATCGCTGCAACTGGCGGCGGGAGAGCTGGGCTGCCTGTTGGGGCCCAGTGGCTGCGGCAAGACTACCTTGTTGCGCACCATCGCCGGCTTTCAGCCTCTCACTGCGGGAAACATCTTTCTGCGCGGTGAGCTGGCTTCGTCGACCGCCAACCAGATCCCGCCCGAGCGCAGGCGCTTGGGCTTCGTGTTTCAGGATCTGGCGTTGTTTCCGCATCTGCGGGTCGAGCAGAACATCGGTTTTGGCTTGCAGAGCTTGGATCGGGCACTGCGTGCCGAGCGGGTAAACACCATGCTGGCGATGTTCGGCTTGCAGGAGTTGGGCCAGCGTTATCCACACGAATTGTCTGGTGGCCAACAACAACGTGTCGCGTTGGCGCGATCTATGGCACCGCAGCCGGACTTGTTGCTGCTTGATGAGCCATTTTCCAGTCTTGATGCGCATTTGCGCAGCAGTTTGCGCGACGACCTGGTCGGCGTATTGCGCAAGTTGGGTATCGCCGCGCTGCTGGTCACCCACGATCAGGCCGAAGCGTTTTGTTTTGCTGATCGGCTTGGGGTCATGCGCGAAGGAGAATTGCAGCAATGGGACTCGGCCTTCGATGTTTACCACCGGCCAGCGTCAGCGTTCGTCGCTCGATTTGTCGGTGAGGGCAAGTTGATTGGCGGTCGCGTGCGCAGCGACGGTCGGGTGGATACCGCACTGGGCGTTTTGCGCGGAACCTTGCCCACAGATTCAGTCGAAGGTAGCGCGGTCAGCGTGTTGGTGCGGCCGGACGACCTGTTGCCCGACGGTGACTCAGGCGTGCCGGTACGCGTGGTGAACGCGGCGTTTCGCGGCGCGGAGACACTTTTCACGTTGGCGCTGGCGGATGGCAGCGAAGTCTGTGCATTGTTCCCCAGTCACATCCGCCATCACGTCGGCGAGCAGATTCGCGTGACGACCGATCTGGCGCATGTGGTGATCTTTCCTGAGGGATAAGGTCCGTTCCCATTCATGCAAGCGCCAGCGTGCTACAGCATCACTCTCCTGGCTTCCTTGGCTGGGGCCAATGCGTTGATTGCAACTCAGCCGAAGAGGGCGCCGTGCTCAAGTTGATCCGACGAACCGCATGGATGCTGTTGGCGCTGTTCGCCCTGCTGGCTGGCTTTGCAACCTACAGCGTGCGCGGCAGCCTCGCGCAGCTTGAAGGTAATCAGCCATTGTCCGGCCTCACCGCCGCCGCTACCATCGAACGTGATGCCGGCGGTGTTGCAACCATTTCGGCGACCAATGCAAGCGATGCGGCGCGCGCGCTCGGATTCGTGCATGCGCAGGAGCGCTATTTCGAAATGGACCTGCTGCGCCGCAGCGCGGCCGGCGAGTTGGCGGCATTGTTTGGGCCAGTAGCGATCGCACGAGATCGGCAACTGCGCGTGCATCGGATGCGCAGCCGCATGCATGCGGCGATCGAACGTCTGGACGCCGGTCACCTTGCCGTACTGAACGCTTACGTCTCAGGCGTCAACCAGGGTTTGGATGGCCTGCGCAATCGGCCTTGGCCCTATCTGGTGTTGCGTCAGACTCCGCAGCCTTGGCTAGCCGAAGACTCTTTTTTGGCTGTCGCAGCGATGGCGTTCGACTTGCATGATTCCAGCAATCGGCGCGAATACATGTTCAGCCGGCTGGATCACTACTTGCCTGCCGAGCTGATGTCGATTCTCAGCGCTGATGGCAGCGAGTTTGATGCGCCGCTGATGGGCGAAGTCCGCCCCGCCGTGACCTTGCCAAGCGGACCGCTGATCGATGCGGTCGTCGACCCGGCCGCCAGGCCTGGCGACGCCGAACCGGTCGAAGTCGAAGGTGCGGTGGACGGCGTCGCTACCGGCAGCAACAACTTTGCCGTCGCTGGCAGCTTGACCAGCGACGGCCGCGCCATCCTTGCGGATGACATGCATCTTGGCCTGCGCGCACCCAACATCTGGTTTCGCGCGCACCTGCACTATGCCGACCCGCATGGACCCAACGGACAAGTGGATGTCAGTGGCTTCAGTTTGCCTGGTGTGCCCGGCATCGTCGCCGGCAGCAACGGCAAAATCGCCTGGGGCTTCACCAATAGCTACGGCGATTGGCTCGATTGGGTGGAAATTATCTGGATTGATCGCGAGGGCGGTCGCTATCGAACCATTGATGGCGAGGAACAGGTACGTGTCATCGAGGAGACGATCGAGGTTGCGGGTGCGAGCAACGAACTACTGAGCGTTCGTGAAACGCGCTGGGGTCCGATTTTCCATGACCCACCGGACAATGTTGTGCATGTTGGAGATGCATCCAAAAGCAGCCCTGATCGCCAAGAAGATTCAGAAGGCGAGGGTGGTGATCAGCCATCACTCGCGCTGATGTGGACCATGCATCGCCCGGGAGGCATCGATCTTGGATTGTTCGATTTGGCCGCCGCCAACAGCCTCGACGAAGCCGTCACCATTGCCAACCGGCTCGGCATGCCCGCACAAAATCTGTTGATCGCAGATCACGATGGTCGCATTGGTTGGACCATTGCCGGACGCATTCCGCAACGCACCGGCAACTGCGATCCGCAGCGCCCTCTGAATCCGTTGGCAGGCTGCGACTGGCTTGCCGAATGGCTGCCGCCCGCGCAGACGCCACAGGTGCTCGACCCTTCTGAAGGGCGTTTGTGGAGCGCCAATTCGCGGGTCGCCGATGGTGAGGCGCTGAAGCTCATCGGTGCAGGCAGCTACGATCTGGGCGCACGCCAGCGGCAGATTCGTGATGGCCTAAGTGCGAAGCAGCAGTTCTCTGAAACCGACCTGTTGGCTATCCAGCTCGACACCCGTGCGCTGTTCCTGAAGCGTTGGTGGAAGTTGCTGCGTGAAGTCACGTCGGCGGCAAGCTCCGAAGAATTGCAGCGCCTGCACCAGACCACCACAACATGGGAGGGCCACGCCGGCGTCGATGCGGTGAGCTATCGAATGGCGCGCGCCTTTCGCGGCAAGGTGATCGAACGCATCGCGACGGCGCTGTTTGCCAGGGCCAAGGCGACCGAAGGTGAGCGCTGGCAGGAGCCGGTCGCCAATCAACTGGAAGGGCTGGTCTGGCCGCTGATCCAGCAAAAGCCCGACGGTTGGCTCGCGCCTGAGGTCGGCGGTTGGGATGCGCTGCTCGCGGCTGCCGCAACCGATGTGGTGACCGAGCTGGAAGCTGTCGGTCCATTGCCGCAACGCACCTGGGGCGAACGCAACACCGCGCGCATCTGTCATCCCCTGGCAGGCGCCTTGCCAGCCGGCATCGCCGATAGCCTGTGCATGACCCGTGAACCACTCCCCGGCGATTCACACATGCCGCGCGTGCAAGGCGTGAGCTTCGGCGCCAGCCAAAGAATGGTGGTCGCACCGGGCCATGAGGCCGACGGCATCATCAATGCGCCGGCTGGGCAGAGTGGCCATCCACTCTCACCATTCTGGAGCGCCGGACACAACGACTGGTCTGAAGGCCGTGCAAGCGCGTTTCTGCCAGGAGCAACGGTTTACACATTGCAGCTTACGCCCTGACCGAGCAGTTGCAGAGCCGCAAATCCAATGTCATGCGAGCCCTTGTAGAGTCGGGCTTGCTCGACTGCTCGTGCTTTGGTGAAGCCGACCGAGCGAAGCTAACGCGCACAGCGCGGCTGGTTTGAATCATCAAAACCCGCCTCGAAGCGCATGGATGACACCGTCCACCTGTGCTCGCCGATCCAACGCGTTGCCGAGAGTTTCCAACATCACCGCCAGCGCGTCAGGCGAGTCGGCGACACAGGTCGTGTGCCCGACCTTGCGGCCTGCGCGCGGCGACTTGCCGTAGTCGTGCCAGTGCGCGCCGGCCAAGCGCAACACGGCCAGCGGATCGGGCAACTCGCCAACCCAGTTGAGCATGCACGACACGCCGCGCTCGGTGGTCGGACCAAGGGGCAGGCCGAGCACCGCACGCAGATGGTTTTCAAACTGGCTGCAGTGGGCGCCTTCAATCGTCCAATGTCCGGAATTGTGCACGCGCGGGGCCATTTCGTTGGCCAACAGTCCGTGTGGTGTTTCAAACAATTCGAGCGCAAATACGCCGACATAATCGAGTGATTCGGCGACGCGGCCGGCGGCGGCTAGCGCTTCGCTGGCGAGGTCTGGCTCGACCGATGCCGGTGCCAGACTGGCGCTCAAGATGCCTTCGGAATGCCAGTTGCGCGTGATCGGCCAGGTGCGCACTTCGCCTTCCCGGCCGCGCACGGCGACCACTGACAGCTCGCGTTCGAAAGGCACGAAAGACTCCAGGATCAAGCCGACACGCTCGCATTGATCTCCCAGCGCTGTCCATGCTGCATCGGCATCGCGCGCGCTACGCAAGCGAAACTGGCCCTTGCCGTCGTAACCCAGGCGTCTGGTTTTCAGGATCGATGGCGCACCGACTTCACTCACCGCGCGATCAAGATCCGAACGCGATAGGACGGCCGAAAATCGAGGCGTGCCGATGCCCAGATCCTGAAACAGTGTCTTCTCGGCAAGTCGATCCTGCGCCACCGCCAACGCGCGCGGGCCCGGGAACACTGGGATGCGTTGCGCCAGCCATTCGGCACTTTCTGCGGGTACGTTCTCGAAATCGAAAGTCGCGACATCGACGCGGCTGGCGAACTCAGCCAGCGCTGATTCATCGCAATAATCGGCGTGCAGCAGCGGGACGTACTGCGCGGCGCAAGCGTCGGCAACGGTGTCCATCACCAGGCAGCGCAACCCCAGCGGCGCACCGGCGAGGGCCAGCATCCGCGCCAACTGGCCGCCGCCGAGAATCCCGACGGTGGAAGTCATGGCTGACGGGGATCCGGTGCAGCCAACACCGCATCGGTTTGCTGTTGTCGAAACGCCGCCAGGGCCTGGCGTACATCGGCATGATCGTGGGCCAACATGCCCGCCGCGAACAAAGCTGCATTGGCAGCGCCGGCCGCCCCGATGGCGAAGGTTGCCACGGGCACTCCGGCCGGCATCTGTACGATCGACAACAGGGAGTCGAGGCCATTCAAAGCCTTGGACTGCACGGGTACGCCGAGAATGGGGACCGACGTTTTCGCTGCCAGCATGCCCGGCAAGTGTGCGGCACCACCTGCGCCGGCGATGATGGCACGCAAGCCTCGGATAGCCGCTTGCGAGGCATAGTCAAACAACAGGTCCGGGGTGCGATGTGCACTGACGACGCGAACCTCATGCGGAACACCGAGCGCGACCAGCTTGTCGACGGCGTGTTGCAAGGTGTCCCAATCGCTGCGCGATCCCATAACCACGCCCACCAAGGGCGACACGGCGAGCGGTTCGATCATGGATGCCTCGCAAAAGCGTATTGTAGACGTAAGCCCACGCTGACAGAATCGGGTATTCCGCGTCGCACAGGACGCGTCAGCAAGAATGCGAGATGGCTCTCGATAAACGACTACTGGAAATTCTCTGTTGTCCGGTCAGCAAACAACCGGTTCAGATGCTCAATGCGCGCCAGCTTGATTGCCTGAAGCTGGCACAGGCATCGCGCTCATTGACCTTGCTGGATGGCAGTGATTTTTCAGACTCGATCGAGGCGGGATTGCTGACCCGTGATGGCAAGACCATCTACCTGGTCGCCGATGGCATCCCGATCATGCTCGCGGACCAAGCGGTTGCCACCGCTCAACTGGCGGATTTTCCAGTCTGATGAGTTCCTACGCTCCGCCACGGCGATGTGTGCGTCCAAGCAGGTTGACGCCTGAGGCCGAGTCACATGCTTGAGCTGAGCGCCATGCAAGCCGTGTGTGTCGACCTTCGGCGTTTGCTGCAAACACATTTGATGCCGCGCCTGGGTCGAGCGCTGGACGAGTTCGACAGCAAATTGTTCGCGTTGGCATCCGCCTCGCGCGTGGCCAGCGAAGAGCAACGGTTGCTGGACGCCCTGCGTGAACTGCGGCGCCAGCGCGCGGCGGTTGAGCACGGTTTTGTGGCTCGCTTGGGGCAGGGGTTGGTGCATACGCCCACGGCGCCTGCTCGCCGATCCGTGACCACGCCGCTTTCCTTGTATGCCCGAGATGAGTTGGAAGAGCGGCTCGCGCTTTCCGCCATCGCGACCAGCGTCGCAGCGCATGTGCACGGTGATTTGCGCGCTCTCAACTATCGCTTGGCCGCCTTGGTGGGAGCAACGGCTTTCGACGATCAGTCCAATCCGATTGGACCGCTGGCCTTGGTTGAAGGATTTCGCGACGCGTTCCTGGCACTTGATATTGGCACCGACCTGCGTTTGCAGGCGTACCGCAAAGTGCATGCGCACGTATTGGAGGGACTGGAGGATTGTTACCAGCGCTGCAACCAGCGATTGATCGCGGCAGGTGTGTTGGTCGAACTTCCCGTCGATCACGCGGATGGCGAAGCAAGCGTCATTGATTCCGCAACGCCGATGTCTGCGGCGGTGCCAGCAGCCAGCAACGATGCGGTCATTGCCGAGAGTATTGTGGCAAGTCCAGGCGAGCCGCCGAAGCCGGCTCCGTTCGCGCCGGTATCACGGCCCTACCCGGTTCCCGAGGAGGAGCCAGTGGGAGATATGGCGGAATTGTTTCGCCGTATGCTCACGCGTCGTCTTGCTCAGGGTATGCCGCCGGCAGCCAGCCTTCGTGGCGCCACCGAAAGTCGGGAGATCTCGCGCGAGCGACTGCTGGATGCAACCGCCGCGCTGTTGCAGGATGCAAACGCAAAACCGGGGGAGCTGAAGCGTCGTTTGCTGGATTTGGCGCAGCAACAATCACCGGCGCGAGTTTCATTGAGCGCGGCGGATGAAGGAACGGTCGATCTCGTCGACGCCTTGTTCCAGCGAATGAGCCAAGACAGCAATGTGCCCACCCCGCTGGGGCGAGCACTGACGGCCTTGCGCGTCCCATTCTTGAATGCGGCGTTGCGTGATCAATCGTTGATGAATGATCCGAGCCATCCCGCACGTCAACTTATCGACGAATTCGGTGATTCGGCGCGTGGTTGGTGTGCCACTGCAGATCCCGGGCAACGCTTGCTGCGGCAAATGCAGCTGCTGCAAGGCAAATTGCAGCAGGCCGGTGAAACCGATGCGGCGGGTTTTCAGGACGCGCTGAATGAGTTTCGCGAGTTTGCCGCCGCTCAGCGTGTGCAGGCTGAGCAAGCCGAACTGCGAGCCATCGAGTCGACGCGTAGCCGTGAGGCGCTGCATCAAGCGCAGTTGGACGCGCAGCTGACCATCGAATCACATCTGGATAACTTTTCGCCTTCACCGTGGTTGCGGCAACTGCTTTCGCGTCACTGGTCGGCGTATCTGGTGTTGGTCATTCTGCGTTATGGCATGGTTTCGGATCACTACCGGCAAGCCATTTCGTTTGCAGATGCCTTGCTGACGGGCGAGCGCGATGCAGTCAATCCCATTCACGCCGCCAGCTTCAGAGCACGGCGTCTGGAGCTTGAGACTCAGTTGCGACAAGGCTTGGCCACGCTGGCGTATTCGGATCAGGATATCGTCCGCCTGTGCGGTGAATTGCATACTTTCATTCTTGTGGGCGTGTCGCAATTTCGCGCTTCTTCTGCGGGCATCGATGCGGTGCCTGCGCGGATGGAGGATCAGCCGCGTCCAGAGTCACATGATCCAAACGCCATGCGACATTTGCGCGGATTGCGCCCCGGTACCTGGTTTGAACTAACCCCAGGCGCAGAAGAAGCCGAGCGCGGACGGCTGAGCTGGATCAGTCCGTTGAGCGGACGCTGGCTGTTGGTCAATTGGGCTGGTCGCAAGTTGATCGATCTGCCACCCGAGCGGATGGCAGAAGACATCGGACGGGGGCTGGCCCGAGTCATCAGCGACGCCAGCGTGTTGGCGCGAGCGGTTGATGCCGTGATGTCCGAACTCACGGTCGCTCAGCCCGTAGGTGAGGAACGAGCCGGCGTACATGCCGAGGGCTGAGCGCGTGATTCCAGCCCCCGACCTCGCCGCCGTTGCCCACGATGTGGCGCGTGCGCTCGCTGAGGATTTAGGCAGTGGCGATGTCTCGGCGGCGCTGGTACCCGACTCGCCGAGCGTAGCCAAGATCATTTGTCGCGATGCAGCGGTCATCTGCGGCAAACATTGGGTCGAGACATGTGTCCTCCAGCTTGATCCGCATGCAAATGTTGAGTGGCAGATCGAAGATGGCGATCATGTGCAGCCGGGTGCCGAGCTGTGTCGCATGGAGGGCAGCAGTCGCGCATTGCTGAGCGCCGAACGTAGCGCTCTCAATTTTCTGCAAACACTGTCCGCCACCGCCACGGCCACCGCCACCTTTGTGGCCGCACTTGCTGGAACATCGACACGCATCCTGGATACGCGCAAGACCTTGCCCGGATTACGGCTGGCGCAGAAGTACGCGGTGCGTTGCGGCGGTGGCAACAACCATCGGATCGGCCTGTTCGACACCGTGATGCTGAAAGAAAATCACATACTCGCAGCGGGCGGGCTCAGTGCCGCCATCCGCTCGGCGCGGAGCAAGTACCCCGAATTGCCCTTGATTGTCGAAGTGGAAACGCTGAGGCAACTGGAGGAAGCGCTGGCCTGTGGTGGCGCGACGCGCATCCTGCTGGACAACTTCAGCCTCACGGCGATGCGGGAGGCGGTAGCGCTATGTGCCGGACGCCTGCCATTGGAGGCATCGGGTGGATTGGAAATCGAGTCGCTGCGTGCGGTAGCGGAGACCGGTGTCGATTTCATCTCGATAGGCGCGCTAACCAAGCATATCCGTGCCGTTGACTTGTCGATGCGCTTTGCGCCGGGCTAAGCCCAGCGGCGTGCATTTCACGTGTTCGAGAACAATCGACTCAAGGCTCGCCGGTAGCGGACCTCAACATGATCGCGCAGGTGATGGCGGCCCTCGAAGACCTGCTGCACGCCGTTCACCCAAACATCGCGAACCAACGCTCGACTGCTGCCAAACAGCCAGCTGTCGATGATGTCGCCGGCACGGCGCTCGGCCAGTTCGACGGCATCTGCGCGCAGCGAAAAGCAACCTGCATCGATGCTGTTTCCGCTGGCTTGTCTGCCGCCAGCAAGCGCGGCCGCAAACAGGGTTTCGCCGGTGCTGGCGTGGGCGATCTGTGCGGCGATGTTGCGACCCCGGTGCAGCAGGCGCTGGCCATACTCGAGCCAACGCAATTCCTCGCTCAATGCGACCGTCGCATGGCTATCCGAACCCAAGCCCAGGCATCCGCCTGCAGCGAGATAGTCGCTGAGCGGGAACAGGCCATCGCCCAGGTTCGCCTCGGTGGTCGGGCACAGGGCAACGCAAGCGCCCGATGCCGCCAGAGCACTGACCTCAGGGGCATCCAGGTGCGTGGCATGAACCAGACACCAGTTCCGATCGACCCCGACGTGGTCAAGCAACCACGCGACCGGCCTTGCGCCTCGCTGCGCCAGACAGTCGTCGACTTCGGCGACCTGCTCGGCAATGTGCAGATGGATGGGTTGCTCGCGGTCGCTGCGTGCAGCGAGCACTTCGCTGATCGCGGATTGGGTCACTGCCCGCAGGCTGTGAAAGGCGAAGCCAATTTCAATGGTGGGACCACGCGTCGCGTCGAGGCGTTGCAGCAGGTTGAGATAGGCATCGGTCGTATGAAAAAAACGCTTTTGCCGCGCTGCCAACGGTCGCTGATCAAATCCGCCGACCTGATACAGAGTGGGCAGCAACACCAGGCCGATCCCTACTTCTCGTGCGGCATCAATCAACGCGAGCGCCATTTCCGCAGGGTTGGCGTACGCCTTTCCATCGGCGGCGTGATGCAAATAGTGAAATTCGCAGACGCTGGTATAGCCGACTTCGAGCATTTCCATGTAGAGCTGGGCCGCGACATCGCGCAAGGTGTCGGGCTCAAAACGAGCGGCCATGCTGTACATGCGCTCACGCCACGACCAAAAACTGTCCGCGCCCGGGCCGCGGCGCTCGGTCAGTCCGCTCATCGCGCGCTGAAATGCATGCGAATGAATATTGGCGATGCCCGGCAACATCCAGTCGCGACCGGAGAGTGGACTCGGCGGCGGCGCGCTCCAGCCGGCGGGTGTCCAGAAGCGGCTTTGATTGGACTCGTTCATGCCGACGATTTTGGCCTGCAATGTCAACAAAGGCGAATCGTCGTCGGGGCCGATAGACTCGCGGCTTGCACCGCGAGGTCCTGTGATGATGAATGCGGCAGATGGTGTCATTCGCAACGCCAGGGTTTGTGCGCTGGTCGATCCTGGCACTGGTGTCATGGAAGACGCGACCGTGGCTTGGCGCAACAGCCGAATTGAATTCGTTGGAACCGACGCCGAGTTCCGTTCGCGCGAAATCGGCGAGACCTACGCTCAGGACATGGATGCCAAAGGTGCCCTGTTGACCCCTGGCCTCATCGATTGCCACACCCATCTGGTCTACGGTGGCCAGCGTTCCAACGAGTTCGAAGCGCGCTTGGCTGGTGCAAGTTATGCCGACATCGCGCGTGCGGGTGGCGGCATCAAGGCCACCGTGCGCGCTACGCGGGCACTCGACGATGACCAGCTATTCGCCCAGTCAGTGCCGCGAGCGCAGGCCCTGTTGGCCGACGGCGTGACCACGATCGAAATCAAATCGGGTTATGGGCTCGACTTGGAAACTGAGGGTCGGATGCTGCGGGTCGCGCGACGGATCGGCGACGTCCTCGGCATCAACGTGCGCACCACCGCGCTTTGTGCGCATGCCGTTCCCGAAGAGTTTGCTGGCAACGCCGACGGTTACATCGACTTGATTTGCGCGCAAATGTTGCCGTCGCTAGCCGAGCAGGGCCTGGTGGATGCGGTTGATGCTTTTTGCGAAGGAATTGGATTTACACCGGCGCAAACGCGACGTGTATTTGCGGCTGCACAGGCGCTTGGACTGCGGGTGAAGTTGCACGCGGATCAATTGAGTGATCTTGGTGGCGCGCAATTGGTCGCGGAATTTGCTGGCCTGTCCGCCGACCACGTCGAATACACGTCGAGAGCGGGCATCGATGCCTTGGCCCAGTCCGGCGCAGTAGCCGTGATGTTGCCGGGGGCTTTCTACAGCCTGCGCGAAACCCGATTGCCGCCCGTGGCACAGTTCCGTTCGGCTGCTGTTCCGATGGCGGTAGCGACAGACCTCAATCCCGGCACCTCACCTCTGGCTTCGTTGCGAGTCGCCATGAACATGGCTTGTGTGCTGTTCGGCCTGACCGTGGAGGAGGCGCTACGCGGGGTGACGGTCAACGCGGCCAAAGCCTTGGCACTGCCGGATCGCGGGCAGATTCGTGTCGGCGCTTTCGCCGATCTCGCGCTATGGCCCGTCGCATCGCCTGCTGAGCTGGTGAATTGGATAGGCGGGCCGTCACCCCTGCAAGTGATCGCGGGGGGAGTCACGCGTGTGCGCGTACCGGTGACTGCCTGATTGGCGTTGTGGTTTGCGCAACGCACACCTGCTTTCAATCAGCACCACTCACAGCAAAACCCCCGCGTAAGCGGGGGCTTCGGAGCTTGACTCGGTGCCTATCGGCGGTGGCTGCCCAAGATCGGTCAGCCCTTTTTGGCTGCCGGCTTTCGGGCAGGAGCCTTCTTTGCTACGGGTGCTGGTTTTGCGGTCACGGTGGCCGTCGTCGCTTCGGAATGCGGGCGGCTATTGCCGTAGCTTCCCGCACTGATCTTGCCCTTGCGGGTGCGCTTGTCGCCCTTGCCCATCTGATAACTCCTAGTTGCGACCGGCAGCAGCCGGTGGAATGAAAGGGCGCGAAGGATAGCAGCTAGTGTGGTGCTTCGTAATCAGGGGACATCATCCGCGCGTGGATTTTTGCGACTGGCAAGGCGCGATGACGAGACATGGCAGCGCCATGGCAAGCAGAAGCTCCGCAGTCAAACGCGAAATGACGCCGTGGAAAAGTTCGAAGGTTTGCGAAGCACCACACTCAGGCACCGTAGAGCCACGAGCCGGCTTCCGCCGTGCGCAAGCGGGCTTAGGCCAGCTCGGCGTCAGATGGCGTGTCAAACACCCGATTGGCCGAACGATGGGTCAATCTGAGGTTGGCGAAGTGGGCGGCGGCGATAAACAGTCCGCCAACCGTCATCATCAGCGCATGTCCGATCGAGTGATCGTGCAATGAAGTGAACGAGCCCAACCAAACCATTGCCAAGCCCGGAACCAAGAGTGCCCACGCGTGGTGAGTGCGGTGCCGGCGAAAACCCGTGCTCAGGGTTGCGATGCCTAGCAAGGTGGCAAAAATCACAAATGCCTGATCCAAATCGACGCTGTCCAGTAGGCCAACGCCCAATGCGGGAAGCAGGCTCAAGACCAATGGCATCAGCGCGCAGTGAACCGCACAAAGCAAAGATCCGGCAATACCAACACGATCAGCCGTGTCAGCCCCCTGGCTCAGAGTGGCGAGTGGATCAGTCAGGGCAGGGGTGGGGATCGGGGCGCGCGAATGCATTGATATACTATAACGCAAGTTGCAGAATCTGCGAGCGGAATTCGCTTGCCTGCCAAGGACGCGCGTTGCTCTGGTTCAATTTCGAACGTCTATCGCGTGGCTTCGGCGGCGGTGATCGGACTCGCCCCTCGTGAGCTCGCCCGCGCGTCACAATTGACGTCACCGCTGTGTGCCGCTTACCATTCCGCTTCTGTTGGGCGGGACGGTGAGCGCCGCAGATAAAGCCGGTACGCCGGGGTATAGCTCAGTCTGGTAGAGCGCCAGCTTTGGGAGCTGGATGTCGTGGGTTCGAATCCCTCTTCCCCGACCATCCGACCGTAAGCCGGAATTCTGCGCAAACGGTCGTTTTTTCGAGTGTCGTGTCGAACAAGCAAGGTCGGTGCAATTCTGCGCCCGTAGCTCAATCGGATAGAGCATCGGCCTTCTAAGCCGACGGTTGCAGGTTCGATTCCTGTCGGGCGCGCCACTTGCGGTACGCCGAGAGGATGAGTTGAACATCGTGTTTGATGCAAAACGCGGCGCGGTTGGATCGAAGCAACGGCAGGCGATGCTTTCGGTCAATCAACAAGGTTTCAGTGGTGGATGTAGCTCAGTTGGTTAGAGCACTGGATTGTGATTCCAGGGGTCGCGGGTTCAAATCCCGTCTTCCACCCCAGTTAGGCGATACGGCAGACTAACGTTGTCGGTATCAGATGCTTCAAGCGACAGACATTCAAGATGGGCCGTTAGCTCAGTTGGTAGAGCAGTTGACTCTTAATCAATAGGTCGAAGGTTCGAATCCTTCACGGCCCACCATCTTGTCAACGGGTGCATGAGTTGGACACACGTGGTCGAAAGCGAGTGCGATTCCACGCGAAAGTGGCGAAATTGGTAGACGCGCTGGATTTAGGTTCCAGTGGGGTAACCCTTGAGAGTTCGAGTCTCTTCTTTCGCACCATCCTTGCCGCCACGACTGATTCGCGGTGCTCATCTCGGTAGCCCAGTTTTTATTTTCCCCTTGCCCCCAATTCCCCACGTAGCCAGGCACCCAAAGCCAGCGACGGCGGGGTAGCTCGTCAATCGATGTTGTCAGGAGTTTTCATGCACGTTTCGGTCGAATCCATCGGTACCCTTCAGCGCAAAGTAACGGTCAGCGTTCCTGCCGAGCGCCTTGAGTCGCAAGTGCGTGATCGGCTGCGCGAACTCACTCGCAGTGTGCGTTTGAAAGGGTTCCGACCGGGCAAAGTACCGCCGAAAGTGATTGATCAGCGTTTCGGCGCTCAGGTTCGCAACGAAGTTGCCACTGCGGTCATTCGCGAAAGTTTTGGCGAAGCGGTGAAGCAAGAGAATCTGCGCCCCGCGGTCGCGCCCTCCATCGAGGCGGCGGGCAACATCGAAGAGGGTCAGTTCCGCTACGTCGCGACTTTCGAAGTGATGCCGGAGATCGGCAAGATCGACGTGTCGGGCCTCAAGGTCAAGAAGCCAACGGCCGTCGTTGAAGAGGCCGATATCGACACCATGATTCAGACCCTGCGCGAGCAGCGTCGCACGTGGGCGACGGTCGAGCGTGCTTCGCAGATCGGCGACATGGTGTTGTTTGAGTCGGTGGCAGTGGCCGGCGACATCAGGATCCCTGCTGAAGGCGCAGAGCGCTCCGGGACCGTGCTGGGGTCGAATGCCATTTTTGCCGACATCGAGAATGGATTGATCGGACTTGCTGCCGGCGCCGAGCATACGTTCACGGTGAACTTCCCGGCGGATTACCGCGTGACTTCGATCGCCGGGCGGTCGGCCGACGTCAGCGTCAAGATCGTGCGGGTCTCAGAAGGCTCGCTGCCCGATGTCGATGAAGCCTTCATGGCGAGCTTCGGCATCGCCCAAGGTGGCGTGGACGTATTCCGAACCGAAGTGCGCGCCAATCTCGAGCGTGAACTGCGTGGCGCTCTGATGGCGCGCTTGAAGGCAGACGTCGCTGGCATGCTTGTGCAAGCGCATTCACACCTTGAGTTTCCGCAGCAGATGATCGAAGCCGAAGCCAAAGGCCTGGCCGCACAGTCTGAACAACAGGCCAAGTCGCAAGGCCGCAAAGACGTCAAGGTTGATCCGCAAGGATTGTTGCCGATCGCCAAGAATCGCGTGGCTGCTGCGGTCCTGCTGGGTGAACTCGCGCGTCAGAACGAAATTCGCATCGATCGCAACCGTGCCAATGAAATGCTGGTCTCGATCGCCTCCACTTACGAAAACCCGATGGAGGTCATTGAACTCTATCGCAACGACCCCCAGATGATGCAGTCGCTGGAGAGTCGCGTCATCGAGGATCAGCTGATTGATTGGATCGCTGACCACGCAGATTTGACCGTTCAGACGCTGAGCTTCGCTGAAGTGATGCGCCCCAACGCCTGATCGAGTCACCTGCTGCGATCAGAGCAGATGTGCTCGAAGCAGTCGCCACTGTTGATCAAAACCGCCCGGTCGGGCCCTCCGACTGGGTACCGCAGGAGTAAAGCGATGACGATTCGAGGCCTCAATCTGGTGCCGATGGTGGTCGAGCAGACCAGCCGTGGCGAGCGCGCCTACGACATCTACTCGCGCTTGCTGAAAGAGCGCGTCATTTTTCTGGTGGGTCCGATTGATGACTATGTAGCCAACGTCGTCGTCGCGCAGTTGCTGTTCCTTGAGTCGGAGAACCCCGACAAGGACATCAACCTGTACATCAACAGCCCGGGTGGTGTCGTAACCGCGGGAATGGCCATTTACGACACCATGCAATACATCAAGTCGGATGTGGCGACGATGTGCATCGGTCAGGCCGCAAGCATGGGTGCACTGTTGTTGGCCTCCGGGGCCAAGGGCAAGCGCTTCGCCTTGCCGCATTCGCGCGTGATGATCCATCAGCCGCTGGGCGGTTATCAGGGCCAAGCAAGCGATATCGAGATTCACACACGCGAGATACTCACCCTGCGGGATCGCCTCAACCACATTTTGGCGACACATACGGGCCAACCCATCGACCGTATCGCCAAAGACACCGACCGCGACAATTTCATGAGCGCCTCGGAAGCGCGTGACTATGGTCTGGTCGACGCGGTGCTGGAGCGCCGTCCCGACGATCTGGTCAAGCCAGGCTGAGTTTGGCGCACCGCCGTCAGCAGCGGCCAAACGGCGGCATCAAGTTCGCGTTGGCCGGGGTTAGTGCCCCGGCCGCGTGTGATATTCTCGGCCCGTACCCGCAGTGCGGGCCCGTGTGGCAGGCAATTCAGGCATGAGCGACGAGCGTTCCGGACGATCCGGAGACAGCGCCAAGATTCTTTACTGCTCCTTCTGCGGCAAGAGCCAGCATGAAGTGCGCAAGCTCATTGCTGGCCCGAGCGTGTTCATCTGTGATGAATGCGTCGAGCTATGCAACGACATCATTCGCGAAGAGTTGGAAGAGAAAGCGGCTTCCACTCGTAGCCATCTGCCGCGACCGCGAGAAATTCTCGATGTGCTCGATCAGTACGTGGTCGGACAGCCGCGCGCCAAGAAAACCTTGGCCGTTGCGGTTTACAACCACTACAAGCGCATGGAGTCGCGCGGGAAAAACGACGAAGTCGAACTTTCGAAAAGCAACATTCTGCTCGTTGGCCCCACCGGCTGCGGCAAGACGTTGCTTGCCGAGACGCTCGCCCGCCTTTTGAATGTTCCTTTCACCATTGCTGATGCAACGACGCTGACCGAGGCTGGCTACGTTGGCGAAGACGTTGAGAACATCATTCAGAAGCTGCTGCAAAAGTGCGACTACGACGTCGAGAAGGCGCAGAGCGGCATCGTCTATATCGATGAAATCGACAAGATTTCCCGCAAGTCCGAGAACCCGTCGATCACCCGTGATGTGTCCGGCGAAGGCGTGCAGCAGGCATTGCTGAAGTTGATCGAAGGCACCATTGCCAGCGTTCCGCCGCAGGGTGGTCGCAAGCATCCGCAGCAAGAGTTCTTGCAAGTCGACACGCGCAACATCCTGTTCGTGTGCGGTGGTGCGTTTGCGGGATTGGACAAGATCATCCAGCAACGCACGCAAGATGCAGCGGGGATCGGTTTTGGGGCTGAAGTTCGCAGCAAGGATCAAAAAGCCAATGTCGGCAAATTGTTGGCTGATGTAGAGCCCGAAGACCTCATCAAATTCGGGCTGATCCCGGAGTTTGTCGGTCGCCTGCCCGTAGTTGCGACCTTGGAGGAGCTGGATGAACCGGCTCTGGTCAAGATCCTGACTGAGCCAAAAAACGCAATTTCCAAGCAGTTCAAGAAACTGTTCGACATGGAAGGCGTCGAGCTTGAGTTTCGACCGGAAGCACTCGCGGCTGTCGCCCGCAAGGCACTCAAGCGAAAAACCGGTGCCCGCGGCTTGCGCACGATTATTGAGTCCGTGCTGCTGGATACGATGTACGAACTACCGTCGCTTGAAAACGTCACCAAAGTCGTCGTCGACGAGTCAGTGATCAATCATCAGGCCGAGCCATTCTTGATCTACTCAAGCTCTGCCAAAGCGGCCGAATCGCCCGCGGCCTGAATCGTTTCGGGCAGTGCGCCCCGAATCGTTCCGGCGCTCATTGGCTGCCGCAGCATAAGCTGCGGCAGATCCATTCCAGAGCTGATCGCGAATCGGCGCCCCACTTGTGGGCCGCCAAGCCGACCCCAATGTTTGCATATTGCCCGCCCGTTACCTGCGTTGTTCGCCTATGGTGGCGGTAGCACTGTTCTGGAGTATTTCGATGACTGCATCTACCTCTGCCTCAGCTACACCGCCGCTGCCAGTGCTGCCGTTGCGCGATGTGGTGGTCTATCCGCATATGGTGATCCCCCTGTTTGTAGGGCGGGAGAAATCGATTCGCGCGTTAGACCAAGCGATGGAAGGCGAGAAACAGATTCTGCTGGTTGCACAGAAAAGTCCTGACATCGATGACCCAGGTGCGGACGATTTGTATGCGGTCGGCTGCATCGCGCATGTGCTGCAATTGCTCAAACTGCCGGATGGCACCATCAAAGTGCTGGTTGAAGGGGTTGCGCGGGCGCAGGTGAGCGGTTATGGCGACGGCGAAGGAGGACTGACTGCGCATGGCACAGTTGTCGAGCCGGTGTACGAACGCGAAGATCGAGAAGTCGAAGTGACACTGAAGTCACTGGTCTCGTTGTTCGAGCAGTACGTGAAAATGAATCGCAAGATTCCGCCGGAGTTGTTGTCAACGCTCGCCGGTATTGACGATCCCAGCCGACTTGCTGACACCGTGGCCGCGCATCTCGGCATTCGCTTGGCAGACAAACAAGCGTTGCTCGAGGCCTTCGAGGTTGGCGCTCGCCTGGAAATGTTGATTGGCTTTGTCGACGGTGAAATCGACGTTCAGCAACTCGAGAAGCGTATCCGCGGGCGAGTCAAGTCTCAGATGGAGAAGAGTCAGCGCGAGTACTACCTCAACGAGCAAATGAAGGCGATTCAGAAGGAGCTGGGCGAAAACGAAGATGCGCCCAATGAGATCGAGGAGCTGGCGCGTAAAATTGCTGCTGCCGGTATGCCAAAGCCTGTCGAGAGCAAGGCGCGAACCGAGCTGAACAAGCTCAAGCAGATGTCACCCATGTCAGCGGAAGCAACCGTCGTTCGCAATTACGTCGAGTGGCTGGTGGGCGTGCCATGGAAAAAGCGCAGCAAGATCCGACGCGATCTGAAGGTGGCGAGTGACGTGCTCGACGCCGATCACTACGGGCTCGAAAAAGTGAAAGAGCGAATCGTCGAGTATCTTGCTGTGCAGCAGCGGGTGAAGCGCATGAAGGGCGCAATCTTGTGTCTGGTGGGTCCGCCCGGCGTTGGCAAGACGTCCTTGGGCCAATCCATAGCAAAGGCGACCAATCGCAAGTTTGTGCGCATGAGTTTGGGAGGTGTGCGTGACGAAGCCGAAATTCGCGGCCACCGGAAAACCTACATCGGATCGATGCCCGGTCGGGTGGTGCAAAACTTGAGCAAGGCAGGTACTCGCAATCCGCTGTTCATGCTGGATGAAATCGACAAGATGAGCATGGACTTCCGTGGTGATCCCTCATCGGCTTTGCTGGAAGTGCTGGATCCTGAGCAGAACCATGCCTTCAATGACCACTATCTCGAGGTCGACCTTGACCTGTCCGAAGTGATGTTTGTTGCCACGGCAAACTCGCTGCGCATCCCTGGACCGCTCCTGGACCGTATGGAGGTCATTCGGATTCCGGGCTATACCGAAGACGAAAAACTACATATTGCCCAGCGCTATCTGGTTCCGAAGCAGCTGACCGCGAATGGACTGAAAACGCATGAGTTGGCGCTCAGCGAAGATGCTGTTCGTGAAATCGTGCGCTATTACACGCGTGAATCAGGGGTGCGCAATCTCGAGCGTGAGATTTCAAAGATTTGTCGAAAGGTAGTGAAAGACGTTGCACTTGCTGGACCACAACCCAAGCGCAAAGCCGCCCGCAAGCGGCCGGACCTGACCGTTACGCCGAAAAATATCGGCAAATATTTGGGCGTTCGCCGGCATGATTTTGGTCGCGCCGAGCAGGCCAACGAAATCGGCCTGGTGACGGGTTTGGCGTGGACTGAAGTCGGTGGTGACTTGTTGCAAATCGAAGCTGCCTTGGCACCTGGCAAGGGAGGTTTGCTGCATACCGGCCAGCTTGGCGACGTGATGCAAGAGTCGATCAAGGCAGCAATGAGCGTAGTCCGCACGCGCGCTGAGAGTCTTGGCATCGAGCCAGACTTTCATCAAAAGTACGACATTCACGTGCATGTGCCGGAAGGTGCGACGCCGAAGGATGGGCCGAGCGCAGGCATTGCCATGGTGACAGCACTCGTGTCGGTGCTGGCAAAAGTGCCGGTGCGTGCAGACGTGGCGATGACTGGCGAGATCACCTTGCGTGGAAGGGTTTTGCCGATTGGTGGGTTGAAGGAAAAACTGTTGGCCGCGTTGCGCGGCGGCATTCGTACCGTGATCATTCCAGAAGAGAACCAGAAGGACTTGGCCGACATCCCGGAAAATGTGACGCGCGACCTGCAGATAAAGGCCGTGCGATGGATCGATGAGGTGTTGGATCTTGCGCTGGCATCGCCCCTGACACCGAGAGTTTCGAGCATCGCTGATGCCGGCAAGCGCGAACCCGAAAAAGAATCTGCCCTTAACCAGGTGCCACGCGCGCATTGACGAGCTACGGGCAATTGACGGCCAGATCGCATGGGCGCGGTTCGACTGAGCATCTGAAGTTTTTGTCGCACGTGTGCGTAATCAAGTCTTTAGCGCGCGCAAGCAAAGGTTGGACTAATGATTGCGTGCGCATCGATTGCATCTCTGAACAGTTGGCTGGTCGATCAATGGCATTGGATGGGGTTGAACGTCAACCCCCGAATGCGGCTGTAACCCGCATAAAACCTAGCAATTTCGTGTTGCTATGGGAAACCTGCACTGGTATAAATCCCAGCGTCCGCCGCCCGTCATCTACTGAAAAGACAACGACGCGACGCAAGGACATCGCAAGCCAGACAAATGCAACAGTGGTGCGTCTGTCCGGCTATGCATCCTCGGGGGCAAACCAAAACTATCGCTAGGGAGTGACAATGAACAAGGCTGATTTCGTCGGAGCCGTTGCAGATGCTGCTGAGCTTTCAAAGGCAGATGCAGGGCGCGCGTTGGATGCTGTGATTGAAGTGATCAAGAAAGCGCTGAAGAAAGACGACAGCGTGTCATTGGTTGGTTTCGGCACTTTCCAAGTTCGCAAGCGTGCGGCGCGTCAAGGCCGCAATCCGCGCACCGGGCAGACGATCAAAATCAAGGCGTCAAAAGTTCCATCGTTCAAGGCTGGTAAGGCGCTGAAGGATGCTGTAAACTGACGAGCTTCGTTGGGTGCTTAGCTCAGCGGTAGAGCGTCGCCTTTACACGGCGAGGGTCGGGGGTTCGAAACCCTCAGCACCCACCAGCGGATACCGTCAGCAACACCCAGCACCAAGAACGCGGAGTGGTAGTTCAGTCGGTTAGAATGCTGGCCTGTCACGCCGGAGGTCGCGGGTTCGAGTCCCGTCCACTCCGCCATGTTCACGAGGGCGCCGCAAAACGGCGCCCTTGTCTTTTCAGCGGTAGGCTCAGCGTCTCGCATCGGGCGGCGCAACACCTCCGCATAACGGGTGCGCACTTCACGATATGCTGCAAAAACTCCGTGAAAAAACTTCTGGCTGGGTAGCCTTTGTCATCATCGGTATCTTGGTGGTGCCGTTCGCTTTTTTTGGCGTGACCGACTATTTCTCCGCCCCAGCGGAGACTTGGGTCGCCAAGGTTGGCGAGACCGAGATAAGTCAGCAGGAATTTCAGCGACGCTTCGAGGAATATCGCGCGCAGATGCGCCAGATGCTCGGAGATCGCTACGACGGCGCAATGCTTGAACGACCGGAAACGCGCCAAGCGTTGCTGGATCGTCTGGTGGACGAAGAATTGTTGCGGCAATCTTTGAGTATGCAGGGTGCGATCATTGCTCCCGCGACGTTGGCCAAGGAAATTGCGGCCATCCCCGCATTTCACGTCGAAGGAAAGTTCAGTCCGGATCAGTACCGCCTGTTGTTGGCAGGTCAAAACATGAGCCCGCGAGAATTCGAGCGGCGCATGCTTCGCGACCTTGAAGTGCGTGCGCTACCTGAACAAATCGAATCCACCGCGTTTGCAACCGTCGCCGATGTCGATGCGTACTTGGCACTGCGTGACCAACGGAGAGATCTGCGATTTTTGGTCCTGGATCCGCCTGAACTTGGAAACGAGCCACTCGACGAGGCGGAACTAATCGAGTTCCACACTCGCAATTCTGATCGCTATCTGACGGAAGAGTTGGTCAGCATTGAGTACCTGTTGCTCGATTCCGCCAAGTTGGAAGTCCCTGCGGTTGCGGACGACGCGACCCTGCAGCAGCGTTATGACGAGGGCAAGAGTCGTTTCGTTGAACCTGAGCAACGGCTCGCTTCGCACATTCTGATTAAAACGGCGGTTGATGCTGACGCGGATGCGCAACGTGTTGCGCAGGAAAAAGCACAGGCTTTGGTGGTGCAGGCGCGGGCTGACGACGCCGACTTTGCCGCACTTGCTCGTGAGCATTCGGAGGACGCGGGTTCCAAGACGGCCGGTGGAGATTTGGGCTGGCTGGAGCGAGGTTTGACCGATCCAGCCTTTGAAACGGCGCTATTTGGGCTCGCTGTCAACTCGATCAGCGACCCGATCAAGTCGGCCGAGGGCTGGCATGTGATTCAGTTGCGCGAACTTCGCGCCGAGAAGCGCAAACAGTTTGCCGATGTGCGCGCCGAGCTGCAGCGAGAGTTCCTGGAGACCGAGCGCGAGCGGCGTTTCAGTGACATGAGTGGAAAAATGGTCGACGCAATCTACCGCGACCCCACTACACTGCAAACCGCAGCAAAAGAGTTGGGGTTGGAAATTCAGAAGCTCGGTCCATTCAGCCGCCTGGGCGGGGCAGACCCCATCAGCTCGAATCCCAAGGTGATCGAGTTAGCTTTCTCACCGGCAGTGTTGACTGAGCAAAACGTGAGTGAACCCGTCGATATTGGCGACAACCGATACTTCGCATTGAAGGTGGTTGATCACAAGCCTGCTGTGCCGATTCCACTTGCTGATATCCGAGTACAAGTCGAAGCCGAGCTTCGCCAAGAGAAGCGCGCCAACCAAGCGAGTGCTAAGGCGAAAGCTCTGTTTGATCGTCTGAACTCAGGTGAATCTTTGGCGGCAATCGCAGCCGAGCTGTCTCTGGAAGTGCAGGAAGCACTGGACGTTGGTCGCACTGGGGTCGCGGTGGACGCCGCCATCAGCACCGCCGCTTTTGCACTACAGCATCCCGGCAAAGATGCCGTCGCAAGTTCGCAGGTCGCGCTCGGCGGAGATCGCCACGCCTTGCTACAGGTCATTGCAATTCGGCCTGGCAAGGTGGGTGATACCGAAGGTGAACAACGTGTGGCCCTTCGGGATCAGTTGGCACAAGCTTTCGGTGCTGCCGAGGCGCAGGCCTATACCGCTGCGCTGCGCAAGCAAATTCCGGTAGAGCTTGCGCCTGAACGGATGTAGTCGGTATCTCGGAAAGGTATCGGCGCAGTCGCTCCTCAACACGAGCACGCGACTGCGCCTGAATCTGATTTCGGATCTGTTTGCTCAGTCGATGCCGGTCATGCCGAGGATGCTGTAACCCGCATCCACGTGAGTCACTTCGCCGGTGATGCCAGCAGCCAAATCCGAACACAAGAATGCCGCGACATTACCCACATCTTCGATGGAGACACTCCGTCGCAATGGCGCGTGTTCCTCGACGTGTCCGAGCATCTTGCGGAAGTTGGCTATGCCCGCTGCAGCTAGCGTCTTGATGGGTCCTGCCGAAATAGCGTTGACCCGGGTTCCTTCGGGGCCGAGGTTCAGCGCCAGATAACGCACACAGGCTTCAAGGCTCGCCTTAGCAAGCCCCATGACATTGTAGTTTGCCAATGCACGCTCGGCTCCCAGGTAACTCAGCGTCAGGATGGAGCCCTTGCGCCCGCGCATCTGCGGCCGCGCAGCCTTCGCAAGGGCAGCCAAGCTATAGCTCGAAATGTCATGGGCGATCGCAAAATTCGCGCGCGTCAGACCATCCAGAAACTCGCCCTCGATGGCTTCGCGAGGGGCGTAACCCACCGAATGAACCAACACATCAAAGCCATCCCAGCGCTCGGACAGTGCCGAAAAAACGGCATCGATTTGAGTGTCCTCGGCGACATCCAACGGCAGCACAATGTCCGAGCCACACGCATGAGCCGCGGCCTCGACCCGTGACTTCAGTTTCTCGCTTTGATACGTGAACGCCAATTCAGCGCCTTCTCGATGCATCGCTTCGGCGATTCCGCTGGCGATTGAGCGTTGACTGGCAATTCCGATGATGAGTGCACGCTTGCCGCTGAGAAAACCCATGGTTCTTTCCATTATCGAATGAGAGGACCAGTTTACCCGTCGAGCAAGGTGATCGTCCGCAGCCGCCACGGGCGACATTCGCGTGGTCTGCGGGTTCGGCTGCGACTGGCGTTGCAGTGGGCCCGATCAGTCAATCTGGAGTAATCCGAATGCGTTGACCTGGTCGAATCACACTGCGTGGCGAGAGCCCATTGGTGCGCAACAAGTCTCGCAACTTCACCCCGTAAAGTTTGGCGATAAGCCAGAGATTCTGCCCTCGAACGACAACGTGTTCGCGTTGCGGTTGGGCGGTTACCGATTGCGCGGCGCGTTGTCCGTAATCACCCTCACCCGATGGTGCCGACCGCTTCGTGTTTGTGGCCAGCACCGCGCGGGCGGCTCGTTCCGGCAACAGGATGGTTGGCGGCGCGTTGTCCGCGACATCACCGTTTCGAAACGCCGAGTTGAATCTCAGGAACTCGGCCACCGTTAGCGCGCTCAATTGTGCAAGCCTAGCTGTGGTGTTGATTCCCTGCGGTCGCGTCACTTCAACCAAGGGCTCGAAACTCAGCTTGGTCGTGTCCAAGCCCCGCAATTGTGGGTCGCGTAAAACGCACCCCAAAGCTGAGATTCTCTGCAAGTAGATATAGCTGTGTGGTGCCAAGCCAGTCGGCAGACCGGCCGGATTCAGCGGATGGTTGCGTATGGCCCTGGACACACGGTAAGCCCCGGCGTTGTATCCCAGCAGTGCAAACCTCCAGTCGGAGAATTCCTTCTGCAACAGCGCAAGGTGCTCGATGGCAGCGCGGGTGGAGTCGATGGTCGCACGACGACCGTCGTAAACCCGGTCGATTCGAAGCCCATGGGCGCGACCGGTAGATTCAGTGAATTGCCAAAGTCCCTGTACCGAACCCCGGTTGCCGGGATCGGCACGAAATCCACTTTCTGCCCACGGTATCAGTGCGAACTGTCCCGGCAGGTTTTGCTGTTCAACTGCTGTCAACACGTACTCGAGAAGCGGAAGCGCATGTTCGAGCTTGTCCAGAAAGGCGTCTGGCCGCCGCACCAAGTTTCGAATCTCGCGCTCAATTCCCACACCTTTGCAGTTGGCGTCCTCCACCAGTTGCTCGCGCAATCGCAACAAGACATTGCTCGCAGTGGGCACATTACTGTCTATGCTCGGATTCAGGTCCGAAGTCGGCGTGATGCGGGTAGAGGAAATATCGACGGACTCCGAGAGTGGCATGGCCCCCGAGAGGCTGTGGCCATCAGGCTGGACTGAGGACTCGGAAGTCGCCGACTTCGGGCGCGTTGACAAACCGCTGCAAGCGCTCAGGCTGATCGCAACAGCGACGGTGACGAGAGCGGCGAGGGGGCGCGGGAGAGGCATCCTCATACTCCCGTCCGAATATCCGCGGTGAAGCCGTCTTTCCAGCGTCGCAAGGCGGCGAAACGGGCCACCCGATCATCCAGATCTTGCCCAATCTGTTGGGTGATGGATTTTCGGACGGATGCCGAATCAATGCGCAAAAATGGGTTGCATGCGCATTCGCTGCCGATGGTTGTTGGCAAACTTGGAATTCCCTGTTGCCGCAGCGTGTGAACTTGTTCGATACGCTTTCTGAGCATCAGGTTCTGGGGGTCGACGACGCTGGCAAACAGTCCGTTGGCGGCGGTGTATTCGTGGGTGCAACAAACGACGGTCGCCGCGGGCAACAAACTAAAGTGGTCAAGAGCATCAAGCATTTGCGCGGGCGATCCTTCAAACAGCCGGCCGCAGCCAAGGCTAAAAAGCGTATCGCCGCAAAACAGCCTGCTGCCGTCGTAGTACGCAACATGACTGCGCGTGTGGCCCGGCACGGCCATCACCCGAATGTTCAGGCCAAGAGTCGCAATGACAAATTCGTCGCCCCCAGCCACGCGAAAGTCTGCGGTCGGGATTCGGACGTCGACCGGGGCATACACGGGGACGGGGTAAGTCGCTACGATTTCGGCGATCCCGTCGATATGATCCGGATGGTGATGGGTAACCAGAATCGCGACTGGGCGCAGCCCTTCGTTGATTGCCGCGAGCACCGGAGCAGCATCGCCCGGATCAACGATGATTGCGGTGCCATCGCGACGGGTGAGCAACCAAATGTAGTTGTCGCTCAAGGCGGGCAGGGCACGCAAGCTGATCATTGGATTAGTTCCAAGTTCCGTATATGTCGACAGACCCTGAGGCTTCGAATTTGGCTGACGCTTGCCGCAGGCTACGGCACAATGAACGGCAAGATGCCGGCCCTTCTCCCACCACGTCAACCAGATGTCTCTCGCAATTGGTTCAATTCCGCGTTGGGGCTCAGTTTGGTGCGTGACGCACAACGGCGGGTGACGCCGCTGCTGACTTCGCACATCGGAGTTCGCGGATTGTTTGTGCGGCCATGTGCGGAGGCGTCGCCCCTGTTGTCCGGGAACATGTTGCAATCCACGGTGAGCCTCTACCACACGACCAACGGATTGGCAGGTGACCTGCGGTGTCGCGCTGAGGCTCTGCCGTTCGAAAGTGAAACGCTTTCACTTATATACCTTCTGTACGCCACCGATGTGGCTGTGGATCCATCTGCATTGATGACTGAATGTGCGCGAGCGCTATTGCCGGAGGGAGTGTTGTTCGCGATTCGATTGTCGACGACGAGTCTGTGGCGACTGAGTTGGGGCAGAACCGTGCCACAACCGATCGCCGAGCGGCAAATGCAGGGAATGCTGATCGATGCTGGACTGTCGATCGAACAGGAGTTGGGCATTGGGCCGCTGTGGCCACGACTACTTGAGCCTTCACCTGCCGACGCCAGTGTCGTTGAGTCACACTGGATTCCAGACCCACTTCGACCTTCCACCTTGGTGGTTGCGCGAAAGCGACGCCCAGGAATGATCGCCATCGGGCCGCGAATCGCCTCTGCGAAATTCGGTTCTCACGCGCATGCAGGCTGATCGTCGAGCTGCGGCAATCAAGGAAGTGGAGATCCATACCGATGGGGCCTGCATCGGCAACCCTGGGCCTGGTGGCTGGGGAGCTCTGCTGCGATGCAACCAGGTGGAGCGGGAGCTATCTGGAAGCGAGCCGGATACCACCAATAATCGGATGGAATTGATGGCAGCGATAAGCGCGCTGGAGGCACTGAAATCGAGTTGCCACGTGCGTCTGCATACGGATTCGCAATACGTACAAAAAGGCATCACCGAATGGGTGGAGGGTTGGGCCCGCCGTGGCTGGAAGACCGCCGCTGGTGCCGTGGTCAAGAATCAAGACCTTTGGCAACGGCTGCAGGCAGCTCAAAAACCGCATCGAGTTCAGTGGGTTTGGGTGCGTGGGCACGCCGGCCATATCGATAACGAGCGCGTAGACCGGTTGGCGCGACGTGCAGCCGAACAGTCGCAGCGCGCCGGCAAAAACATGGAGGCCTCATGAGACAAGTGGTTCTCGATACAGAGACCACCGGCCTGGCGGTGGAGAAGGGTCACCGGGTGGTGGAAATCGGTTGCGTCGAGATGCTGGAGCGGCGCCCGACCGGGCGCACCTTTCAGCGCTATCTCAATCCACAGCGACCCATGGACCGCGGCGCTCAGGAGGTCACCGGGCTGAGTGACGAGTTCCTGTCCGACAAAGCCCTGTTCGCTGATGTCGCGGAAGAGTTTGTTGAGTTCGTCCGCGGCGCCGAATTGATCATCCATAACGCAAGTTTTGATATTGGTTTTCTCAATGGCGAGTTGGCGCGACTTGAAGGTCGCTATCCGACCCTGCAATCGATGTGCGGGGTGGTCGACTCGTTGGCGTTGGCGCGTGAGCGCTACCCAGGTCAGCGCAATAGCCTTGACGCGCTCTGCAAACGCTTGCAAGTCGAGAGTGCCCATCGCACCTTGCACGGTGCCTTGCTGGATGCGCAGCTGTTGGTTGAGGTCTATCTCAATCTGACAGCAGGCCAGAGCGACCTGGGATTTGATGCGTTACCGGTGCAACCGACCGTGATTCGACAAAGAACCGATGCGTTGAAACCAAGCGCACACAAGGTTCGCGTTCGATTCGCGGATGCAGCAGAGCTGATGTGTCACGACGAGCGAGTTCGTGTTATGCAAGCGGCCGGAGTTTGTCTTTGGCAAAAGGCAGAAGTTCTGCCACACAGCGGTGAAGCAGTAGTGGCATAATCGAGGCGACTCTCGGGTCCGAAACACTCTTGGGGAGGAGTTGGGGATGAGACACGGTATCTATTCACTTTTGCTGGGCTTGCTGACGTCGTCGGCAGTGCAAGCTTCGGTTGTTGGCACGATTCACGCTGACAAGCACATGGGCGTCGCTACTTGTAGTAGCAGCGTCTGTCACGGCGCTTCGCAGCCTTACAAAGATTCCAATGTCTGGCAAAGTGAATTTGCTCGATGGCAGGAATACGACCCGCACTCGACCAAGGCGTATCAAGCCTTGGCGACCGCAGAAGGTCAGGCAATTGCGCGCAAGCTGGGCTTGGGCGACGCGCGCGAAGCCAAGGTCTGTTTGGACTGTCACGCTGATAACGTGCCCGACTCTGGTCGTGGGGAGCGCTTTCAGATGAGCGATGGGGTTGGCTGCGAGGCCTGCCATGGGGGCTCCGAGCGTTGGTTGACGGCGCATACGGGCAAGAGCACGCCGCATGCTGAAAACGTCAGCAATGGCCTCTATCCGACATCGGATCCGGTAAAACGCGCTGAACTTTGTTTGTCCTGCCACATGGGCACGCCGGACCGCATGATCACGCATCGCATCATGGGTGCTGGCCATCCGCGCTTGGGCTTTGAGCTGGATACATTCACGTGGTTGCCTGAAGTCACCCACTACGAAATCGATGACGACTACATTCAACGCAAGGGCGAATTCAACGGTGTTCGTGACTGGGGGATCGGCCAAGGCGTTGCCGCAGTCAATTTGCTCGATACTTTGGTTGATCCTCGGCACGGTTGGAACGGAATCTTTCCCGAACTTGTGCTTTTCGATTGTCATGCGTGTCACAAGCGCATGGATAGCAACAAGTGGGCAGCCCGTCCTGGCACGGGACTTGGACCCGGCGTTGTCCGCTTGAACGACGCAAATCTGGTCATGTTCCGGCACGTTTTGGCCGCGGTCGACAAGAGCGCAGCCGCGCGAGTGCAGGAACGCACACGGGCATTGCATCGGGCCACCACAGAAAACCGCGATGCCACAGGCGCAGCTGCGCGTGCGTTGGCGACGGATATCCGCAGCCTGCTCCCGCAGATTGCGCAGGCTGATTTCGGGCCAGCCAGCTTGGCGCCGATTCTGGATAGTCTGCTGAGTGACGCTGATCGCGGCGAGTATCGCGATTATGCCGCCGCCGAGCAGGCAGCGATGGCAGCTTCCAGCGTCATCACTGCGTTCGAGACACTGAATGCGGTTGATGAGGCAAAGAGCAAAGCATTGCAAGGACGCATTGATGCGCTGTTTGCCGTCGTCGAGAATGAAAACGCCTATGCGATGGGTAACTTCGTTGCCGCTCTGCGCGAATTGCGTCGCGCCGCCAATTAGGGGCTTGGACTCCTTGTCGTTCCTCGTGATCGGGGCTGATCCGATCACGAGAACTACCGTAGGCGGCGCGCCGTGCTTGGTGGATAATCGGGTTGTTACCCGACAGCAGCAGCCCGTCTAGTGTCTTCAACCATCCTTCTCAAGTCGGTCGATATTCACATCCCCGGCTATCGCATCCTTCGCCCGATCGGCGAAGGCGGTATGGCGTCCGTTTTCCTTGCGGTTCAAGAATCGCTGGACCGCGAAGTTGCCTTGAAGGTGATGGCGCCCGCGTTGGCGGCCAATGCCGAGTTCACAGATCGCTTCCTCAAAGAAGGGCGGATCACAGCCAAGCTGGCACACCCGAACCTGGTGACAGTGTTCGACATTGGTTCGCACGGCACCGTTTATTATCTTGCCGCCGAGTACATTCCAGGCGGCACGCTGCGCGAAAAAGTGGATGAAGGCTTGTTGGTCGCCGACGCTTTGGACATCGTTTGTGATGTCGCGCGCGGTCTGCAGTTCGCGCACAACATGGGCTTCGTCCATCGCGACGTGAAGCCGGGCAACGTCTTGTTCAAGGCCGATGGAACGGCTGTGTTGGCCGACTTTGGCATCGCCAAGGCGATGGACGCCAAGTCCGGTGCGACCATGGCGGGCGCTTCGATCGGTACTCCGGATTACATGAGTCCAGAACAGGCGCGTGCCGAGCAGGTTGATGGGCGCTCCGACCTGTATAGCCTCGGTGTCATGTTTTTCGAGATGCTGACAGGCGAGCCGCCATATCGGGCGAGCGACCCGTTCACCGTGGCGTTGATGCATGTCACCCAACCGGTGCCGATACTGCCGCCGGAACATGCGTGGCTGCAGCCGTTGTTGGACGGCATGATGGCCAAAATCGCCGACAACCGTTTCCCCACCGGCGACGCCTTCGTTGCTGCGGTCGAGCAACTGCTGGCTGCCGCACCCGAAGCGCAGGCCCTCAAGAGTGCCGCGCCAGCAAAAAAGCGGCCCATACGACGGACTGGCACCACCACGCGGACCTCCAAGGTCGAGTCTGAAGGCGTGACGTTGCCGAAGTGGGCATTGCCCACGGCCGCTGCGGCGGCGGCGGGTTTGATTTCGTTGGTATTGGTGGTCTGGTTGTTGAAACCCGAAGCACCCATAGCGGTTACGCCGCCACCGGTAGTTGCGCCGGTTGACCTGACCACACTACCGCCAGAGGCGGTGGTCCCAAGCCCGGTGGATCTCACCGATGTCGAGTCGCTGTTGGTTCAGGCTGACGCCAACCGCGAATTCGGGATCAACAAAGAGCCTGGCCGCAAGCTGATTTACCCACCAGGCGAGTGTGCGGTTGACCTGTATCGAAAGGTCTTGGAGTTGGAGCCGGGAAATGCTCGCGCGCTCGCTGGATTGGCCGAAATTGCCGGGTTCTACGAGCGGTCGGCGCAGATGATGTGTGAGCGCACCCTGTGGACCAACTGCCGCACTCTCGCGATCGATGGGCTCAAGGCCGAACCCGATAGCGCTTCGCTTCAAGCATTGCGTGATCGCGCAGATCGCGAGGCTCTCGGCGGCTAGCTAGGTGTGAGCTAAAGGTCGGCTGACCCGACTTTTCATTCGCACGCATCAAAACGCCCGGCAACCTGAGTGTTTGGGAGGGGCGCCGCCAATTGGCGGCGCTGACACTGCGACCGACTATATTTCTTTGCTGGCGCGGCGCTCGGCAATGTTTTCGGGAACTCGTGGCATTCTGCGCGCAGGGAAGCAGGCTGCCCTCGCTAACCCGGATATTTCATGAGGGGGCGCGGATGATCGCGCAGGACTTTTCGGCTAGCGCAAGGCGTGAGGAGCCGGAATGGTGGGCCCATTGCGGCGACGACCGAGCGAATGCGAAGGCGGCTCGCGCAGCGAGCGAACAACGCAGCGATCGCCGCAAAGGACAAGCGAGGGCCGCGCCAGCGGGAAAATGCGGGCGGACAGTCTGTTCGAAGCACGATTCGACGGATTGCCTTATTCAGCAACAGGAAGAAGGCATTTTCACGCGACCTCATGAAATGTCCGGGCTAGCGAGCTTTCTGGAGGGCCGCGCTCCTGCGCGGCTGCGGTTGACGTCTGCCGAAGAGCAGCGCCGCAGGAGCGGCGCCCTCCAACAACGCCGCGTCAGGTCCCCCGCGGCTTGGCGCGATGGGTGGGCGTGGCTGACCACGGATCGTCTGGCCAGGGATGGCGTGGATAGCGGCCTTTCATCTCCTTGCGAACCTCGGGATAGGTGCGATCCCAGAAGCCGCGCAGATCCTGGGTTACCTGCAAGGGTCTTCCGCCGGGAGAGAGCAAGTGCAGGGTCACGGGGAGGCGGCCGTCGTCGATGCGTGGGGTGTCTGCAAGGCCGAACAGTTCCTGCAGCTTGACCGCCAGTACCGGCGCTTCGCCGTGTTGATAGTGGATGCTGCGCGACTGTCCTGAAGGTACTTCAATGCGCATTGGCGCCAATGCGTCGATGCGCTGACGTTGGCTCCACTCCAAACGTGATTTCAAGGCTTCCGCGAGGACCTCCGCGTCCAGCGCATCGAGTCGGGTCTTGCCCTCCAGCACGGGTTGCAACCACTGCTCAAGACTGCTCAGCAGATCGGCATCATCGAAGCTCGGCAGCCCCAGCTCCGGCCGCCAGGCTTGCACGCAGCGCACCCGCTCGCGCCATTGCAGCAACGACTCACTGAAGCCAAGTGACGACAATCCGAGTTGCCGCACGGCATCCACCAAAGCCTCGGCAAACCGCGCGCGGTCAGGCGTCGCCAAGGGTTTGCTCTCGATCACGATGCGGCCGAAGCGACGTTCGCGGGTGGCGGCGATACGGCGCGTTTCCGCGTCCCAATACACACGATCCTCGCTCACGAACAACGCGCTGCATTCACGCTCAAGACGAGTGATGTCGAGCGTCGCTGCGCGTTGTACTCGTGCATCACGATCCGCGTCCTGCAACTCGGTCACCAGCAACCACGGCTCGCCAAACAGCGCACTGTCGTCCCACAGGCGCACGCTGCGGCCATTGGCCAATTGATAGCGGCGCGGGTCTTGGTGATGCTGGCGGGCAATGCGGTCCGGAAACGCGTGTCGCAGCACGTCGCCGAGTGTGTGCGTGGGCAAATCGGTGGGCGCGGGATCGACGCGCAAACGGCGCCGCCACTGTGCCGAGAGTCGTTCGATCGCGGCCAGTGCGCCGCGATTGGCGTCGCTCACCATTCGCCCCGCGCGCATCGCCACCAACGCATGCCAGCGACTACCCAAGTCATCGCTGCGCAGACCTGTCATCGGATCACGCGATTCGATTAGTGCAGCCAAGTCGCAGGCAAGCGCGCGCTCAGCAGGCCGTAAATCCACGCACAGCATGGCCGCCAAACGGGGATGCGTGCCCAAGGCCAACATGCGCCGCCCGAGCGCAGTGATCGCCTTGCCTTCAAGCGCACCGAGGCGCTGCAACAGTTCGTTGGCGGCGGCCATTGCACCGGGAGGCGGCGCGTCGACGAAACACAGATCGTTGCTGCCCCACGCGGCCAATTCCAAGGCCAGACCGGCCAGCTCAACTTGGCCCATCTCGGCACGCCGCTGCGGCTCCAGGCGTTGTGATTCTGGCCATAACCGAATGCACCAACCCGGCGCGACACGACCCGCACGACCGGCGCGCTGATCGGCCGAGGCCTGCGAAATGGTGACGGTGGTGAGTCGGGAGAATCCCGAGTTGGGGTCGTAACGTGGCTCACGGGCCTGACCGCTGTCGATGACCACGCGCACGCCCGGCAGGGTCACCGAACTCTCGGCCACATTGGTCGCCAACACCACCCGGCGGCGGCCATCTGGATCGGCGCGCAGGACCGCAGCCTGCTGCTCGACTGGCAGCTCGCCATGCAGCGCCAGCACCTCGGCAGCGACGCCATCCAGCATCCGTTGCTGACGCGCGATCTCGCGTTGGCCGGGCAGAAACACCAGCACATCGCCCACGTGCTCAGTCAGGGCCAAGCGCACCGCGCGCTGCACCTGCGCTTCATCGCGCTCACCTCGCATGGCGGCAAGATGGCTGATCTGCACCGGGAAACTACGCCCCACGGAAACGAGTTGGCGTGCATCGATCAAACGCGCCAGACGCTCGCCATCCAGCGTCGCCGACATCACCACGATGCGCAAATCCGGCCGCAGCTGCGACTGCACATCCAACGCCAGTGCGAGGCCCAGATCGGCGCTCAAGTGACGTTCGTGAAATTCGTCGAACAATACGGCCGCTACGCCTTCGAGACTCGGATCGTCCTGGATCATCCGGGTCAGAATGCCTTCGGTGACGACCTCCACGATGGTGCGGGCGGAGGTCCGATTGTCGAAACGAATGCGGTAACCGACGCTTTCGCCGACGGCTTCACCGCGTTGTTGTGCCATGAAGCTGGCCGCCGCGCGTGCAGCCACGCGCCGCGGTTCCAACATCAGGATGCGTTGCTCGCCGCGCCACTCGGCAGCCAACAGTGCAAGTGGAACCCGAGTGGTCTTGCCCGCGCCCGGCGGCGCTTCCAGCACCAGTCGCGGGTGTTCGGCCAGGCCGCGCAGAATGTCCGGCAGCAGGGAGTCGATGGGGAGTGTCACGCCGTCCATGGCGAGAGGGTAGCGGATTGGATGAGTCGCTCCTGCTCCTTGCGCATTGAGCCCCTCTCCCCCCGAGAGAGGGGTTGAGGTGAGGGTTCGGGCTGGCCCGCTGTTCCGAGATCGCCTCGGACCCTCATCCGGCGCTGCGCGCTACCTTCTCCCGGAGGGAGAAGGGCAAATAGCGCGCAATTTCCTGATTGTTCACCGGCTGCAATCGCCGCAGAAACGATACCGAGTCGTTACCTCGAATGCTTGGCCCGACGCGCCACCAGTTGCGCTTCCAACTGCGCACGCACTGCGTTCAGGCGATCCAACGATTCCTTGCTGCGTGTGCTGGTTTTGCCGTCCGCAACCGTCGTGCTGGTCAAAGGCAGACCCTTGTTCACTGTGCCCGTTGCCTTGCGACTCGGGCCAGTGCCTTCTTCGACGAAGGTACGGCTGGCACTGCGGAAACCGCGTGCCGGGAAAAACACCGTGGGATTGCTGCCACGGTTGTATACCGCGACTTCGCCTTCAAACTGGTTGGTGCCCAGCTCAATGAAATAGCTCGCAAAGGTGCTGGCGGAGTTCTCCACCACAATGACGTGCGTGCCGTCCGCAGCCACATAGGCGGCGTTGGCATAGCGCAGGTCGAGATCGGTGTTGCTGCAAAATCCACCCACGCTCTCGGCAGGCCGGCAGCCATCGACGAAGTCACCCGCGTTGTCGAAATCGAGGTTATCGAAGATCAGCACATCGCCAAAGTACGTTGCCGCACCGTTCGCGGTGCCGCTGTAGTCAAGTACCGCCTGCCACTCACCCATCAAACGGGTGAGATTGGCCGACACGCCAGGTAATGCCTGCTCGTCCTCCGGCCGCTTGAAGTAAAAGCGAAAGCGCTCGATGTTGGTCGTGCGGCCGCCGATGGTCAGCGTCGCGCGCGTCGGATCGTTGGCATTGAAGACCACACGAATGGCGCCACCGGCGTTGATTTGCGGAGTCACCGGACGAAACGGACAGCCGATGCATTGCGCGCCGGGAAAGTAGTCGAGTGTGCCCACGTAAAGCGCATTGCTGTCTTCGGCGAGAAACCCGGTCGACGTGTACCAGGTCGGGGTGCCGGTGGGGGTGCCGACAAACAACGAGATGGCGACAAAGTTGTCCTGGATTTCCATGAACATGCCGGTGCCCGGCTCATTCGGATTCCACCAGACGCCGCTTTCTGGTGTGTAGGCGCGCGCGGGCAGTGCCGCCACCAACAGCGCGAACACAGCGAACAGCGGTAGACGCAAGGCGCGGATCAACATGGCGCAGGACTCCTCGAAGGTGCGGTCAAGCTAGGGTCAGCGCACTTAATGCGCCCTTAAATGGTTGCGTCGGGTATTCCAGCAGTTTGCTGGCGCTCAGATTCCAGCTTGGCAGTTGTCGGCGGCGCTGCAAAAGATGCTTTGGGGAGGGCGTCGCTCCCGCGACGCTGCTGTTGCAAATTGAGGTCTCGTCAGGAAGAGCAGCCGCGCAGGAGCGCGGCCCTCCATGGAACGACGCAATCCACGGTCCAACGCAAGCATCACAGCGACACAACCGCTCCAGCGATGCTTGCAACTTTCAACGTGAAGATTGCAGCGTGCCCTTGTTGACCTGCCGCAGCCACTTCATCAGCGCGTCCCAATCCTGTTGATGGCGTCGCACGTTTTCGGAACGGTAATCGAACAGACTCTTGCCCAGCCCGCTGAGCAAGCCATACGCCTGCGAGTCGCGCAGAGACGTGACCAAGGGATACGGCCAGGTCTCGATCTGCGCCAAGGCATTGGCGCTTGCCGAGGTCCATGGCTTGGTGCGATTGCCGACCAGACCCACCGCGACCTTGTGCCGGCGCACGCGCTCGCTGCCGCTCAGGCTGGCAAGAAACTCGATGCTGGCGTCCATGTCGATCACCGATGGCAGCACTGGCACGACGATGGCGTCAACCTCGGCAATGAAGCCTTCCAGGTCGGTGGCCATGGCGCCTGCCGGCGCGTCCACGATCATTCTTTGCGTATCGGCGGGGATGAGCTTCTGCCACCCACGCCGACAGCCGTTGATCGGCAGGGCCGCGTGATCCAGCGCGGCGCGGCGCTCGCACCAGCGCGTCGACGAACGCTGTGGATCGGCGTCAACCAGCACCGTGTGTTTGCCGGCCAGTGCGAAATAGGCCGCCAGATGGGTGGCAACCGTGGTCTTGCCACAACCACCTTTGCTGCTGGCCACGAGAATTGCGAGCATGCATCAAGTCTCCGCTCAAAACGCTTCGAATCTACACTGGCAGCCGCGGTGCGGCCACCTCAAACAGCCAAGATCCTCGAAAGCCGCGCTCGCCGGGCGGTTAGCTCCCTCCCCGATGTTCGGGGGCGATTCCTCGCCCTTGCAAGCCGCGGGCCTGCGCGGGGTTGTGCGCGCATCGCGCAGGACGGGCTGGGGAGAGGTCAGGAAGCACAGCTCTCAAGCTAACGGTCATGGCGGTCCGGACTTCACTGGTTCGGTATGACAAATCGCCATGACCGTTAGTTTGCGGCATCGCAACAAGTGTGCTTAAGTCAGGTCGAACCTGCTGGTCCGCAGCCTCGCATGGCATCGACACGCCGCGCGTGCACTGGCAGCCATCCCCTTCGGAGGCGACATGACCGACACGCCGTGCCGGGGTCTCTACGACCCGCGCTTTGAGCACGATAGCTGCGGGTTTGGGCTGATCGCCCAAGTCGATGCGCGCCCCAGCCGGTGGGTGGTGGAGACCGCCATCGGTGCCTTGGCACGCATGAATCATCGCGGTGCAGTGGCGGCCGACGGCGTTACCGGTGATGGCTGCGGCATCCTGATCCACCGCCCGGACGCCTATCTGCGCGCGGTGGCGAGTGAGGCGCAGATCCGTCTTGGCCCGCAGTTTGCGGCGGGGCAAATTTTTCTGCCGTTTGACCCCGCGCTGGCCCAGCAGTGTCGCGATGCCATCGAACAAGCCTTGTTGCCACTGGCCGTGCGCGTGGCCGGTTGGCGCGTGTTGCCGATGGATGCCTCGGTATGTGGCGAGACCGCGCGCGCTGGCATGCCGCTGATCGAACAGGTATTCGTGGTGCCGCAAGCGAGCATGGATCGCAGCAGTTTCGAGCGTGCGCTGTTCCTGGGGCGCCGTCGTGCTGAGCGCGCGATGCAGCATAACAACGAGTTCTATATCGCCAGCTTGAGTGCAGCGACGCTGGCGTTCAAAGGCATGGTCTTGCCTGAGTTTTTGCCGGCGCTGTTTCCGGATCTGGCGCGCGCGGACATGGCTTCCTGTGCGGTGCTGTTCCATCAGCGTTTTTCGACCAATACCACGCCAAAGTGGAAACTGGCCCAGCCGTTTCGTTTGCTCGCCCACAACGGTGAAATCAACACCATCCAAGGCAACCGCAATTGGTTGCGCGCACGCGCTCACAAGTGGCACACGCCGCTGTTTGACGTGAAGGCGCTGGATCCCCTGGTCAGCCTGGAAGGCTCGGATTCGCAGAGTCTCGACAACGCGCTGGAAGTGCTGTTGGCCGGCGGAATGGACGTGTTGCAGGCACTGCGCATCCTGATTCCACCGGCCGGTCATGCACTCGAACAACTCGATCCCGATCTGGCCGCGTTCTACGAGTATTACGCGCTGCATTCGGAGCCGTGGGATGGTCCGGCAGGCATCGTGTTTGCCGATAGCCGTTACGCCGGCTGTACCCTGGATCGCAACGGCCTGCGCCCGGCACGCTGGTGGTTGTCCAGCGATCGTCACCTGACGATTGCCTCCGAAAGCGGCGTGTGGGAATGCCCACCCGAGTTGGTCATCGCCAAGGGTCGATTGGGGCCGGGCGAAATGTTGGCGGTCGATCTGGATCGCGGCGAGTTGCTGGATAGTCGCGCGATCGATCGCATCAACGCGGCGCGTGCGCCGTTCAAGCGTTGGCTCAAGGCCGGGGTGAAATACATCGTCGCCGATTTGATCGACCCCGCGCTGGCGGCCGAGCCGATGGATGCGGATACCTTGAAGCGCTTCTGCAAGCGTTTTCAGTTGACCCGCGAAGAGCGCGATTCGGTGCTGCGCGTGTTGGCCGAAACCGAGGCCGAAGCCGTCGGCTCGATGGGCGATGACATTCCCACTGCGGTGATGTCCTCGCATGTGCGGCCACTGTACGACCACTTTCGCCAGGCGTTTGCGCAGGTCACCAACCCGCCTATCGATCCATTGCGCGAAGGCCTGGTGATGTCGCTGGTGACCCAGATCGGGCAGGAAGGCAATCCGTTTGAACTCTCGGCCGAAAACGCGCGGCAGGTGATGTTGAACTCGCCGATCCTGTCCCAGCGCAAGTTGCGACAGATCCTGGCGATGGAAGATTTCGTCGATCATCACGCGCGCATCGAGTTGTACTTCGAACCCAGCGAAGGCCTTGAAGCGGCGATCCTGCGCATCCAGCAGGAAGCCGAAGCGGCCGTTCGCAATGGCGCGGCCCTGCTGATCCTGTCCGACCGCTACCCACCCGAGCCGCATCACCTCGCCGTGCACGCGTTGCTCGCCACCGGTGCGCTACATCGCCACCTGGTCGAAACCGGCGTGCGCTGCAATTGCAACCTGGTGGTGGAAACCGGCAGCGCGCGCGATCCCCATCATTTCGCTTGCCTGATCGGCTTTGGCGCGACCGCGGTGTATCCGTATCTGGCCTACCAGACGCTTTTCGACATGGGACGTCAGGGCCTGATCAAGGGCCACGATGGTGAGCAGGCCGAACTGGGTCGCAGCTATCGCCGTGGCATCAAGAAGGGCTTGCTGAAAATTCTTTCGAAGATGGGCATCAGCACCATCGGCAGTTATCGCGGCGCGCAGTTGTTTGAAATCGTTGGACTGGCCGATGAGGTCGTTGAACTCTGCTTTCGCAATACGCCTTCGCGCATCGGCGGTGCAGACTTCGACGATCTGCAGGATGACGCGCAGACCCTGACGAACCTGGCTGGCGACCACATCGCCCCGCTGGATCCGGGCGGCCTGCTCAAGTTCATGCACGGCGGCGAGTACCACATGTACAACCCGCAGGTGGTGCAGACCCTCCAGCGCGCGGTGAAAACCGGCGACTGGGACGACTGGAGAAGCTACGCGGAGATCGTCAATCAACGCCCGCCATCGACCTTGCGCGACCTGCTCGATCTGCAGCCTCTCGGTCCGCCAATTTCGCTCGATGAAGTCGAACCGGTCGAGGCAATTCTGTCGCGCTTTGATTCGGCCGGCATGAGTTTGGGCGCGTTGTCGCCCGAAGCCCACGAAGCATTGGCCATCGCGATGAATCGCTTGGGCGGACGCAGCAATTCCGGCGAAGGCGGTGAAGATCCGCTGCGTTACGGCACCGAAAAATCTTCCAAGATCAAACAGGTCGCTTCCGGTCGTTTTGGAGTCACCCCGGAATACCTGATGAACGCCGAGGTGCTGCAGATCAAGATCGCGCAAGGCGCCAAACCCGGCGAAGGTGGCCAGTTGCCCGGCCACAAGGTCAACGAACTGATCGCGCGCTTGCGTTATGCCAAACCCGGCATCGGCCTGATCAGTCCGCCACCGCATCACGACATCTATTCGATCGAGGACCTGGCCCAGCTGATTTTTGATCTGAAGCAGATCAATCCCGCGGCGCTGGTGTCAGTCAAGTTGGTGGCGCACGCCGGCGTTGGCACGATCGCGGCGGGCGTCGCCAAGTGTTATGCCGATCTGATCACCATTTCCGGCAACGATGGCGGCACGGGCGCGAGTCCGGTCTCATCGATTCGCTACGCCGGCTCGCCGTGGGAACTGGGCTTGGCCGAAGCCCAGCAGACCCTGCGAATGAACGGCTTGCGGCAGAAGGTACGGGTGCAGGTGGATGGTGGTTTCAAGACCGGGCTCGACGTGATCAAGGGTGCGATTCTGGGTGCCGAAAGCTTCGGCTTTGGCACCGCGCCGATGATCGCGCTGGGCTGCAAATACCTGCGCATCTGCCACTTGAACAATTGCGCCACCGGTGTGGCCACGCAGGACCTTCGTTTGCGCGAGGCGCACTTCACCGGCCTGCCCGAGCGGGCGATGAATTTCTTCCGCTTCGTGGCGGAGGAAACCCGCGAGTGGTTGGCCTCCATCGGCGCGCATCGACTGGATCAGATCATCGGTCGCAGCGATCTGCTGGCGATGCGGGAGGGACCGACGGCGCGGCAACGTGGATTGAACTTGGCACCGCTGCTGTCCACGCACGGCTTGGTCAGCACGTCGCCCACCTTCTGCATGGAGCCGCGCAATCCACCACGCGATGCGGGGGCTTTGAACGCGCGCATGTTGGCGGACATGAGCAGCGCGATTGCCAATCGCAGCGGTGGCGAGTTCAGCTATCCCATCGCCAATCACGACCGCTCGGTCGGCGCGCGAGTGACCGGCGAGATCGCCAAACGCTGGGGCAATCTGGGCATGGGTGATGCGCCAATCACGGCGCGATTTGAAGGCTCGGCCGGACAGAGTTTCGGGGTCTGGAACGCCGGCGGCCTGCACCTGCATTTGCGCGGCGATGCCAACGATGGCGTCGGCAAAGGTATGGCCGGCGGCCGCATCGTGATCGCGCCGCCGAAGGAAGCGCGATTCGAGGCACGCGAATCGACCATCATCGGCAACGCCTGTCTGTATGGCGCCACCGGCGGCGAACTGTATGCGGCAGGTCGCAGCGGTGAACGTTTCGCCGTTCGCAACTCCGGCGCCACCGCCGTGATCGAAGGTGCCGGCGATCACTGCTGCGAATACATGACCGGCGGCGTCATCGTTGTATTGGGGCGAACCGGCCTCAACTTCGGCGCCGGCTTCACCGGCGGCTTCGCCTACGTACTCGACCTCGACCGCGATTTCGTCGACCGCTACAACCACGAACTGGTCGACATCACCCGCCTCAACCCCGAAGGCATGGAGCAGAACATCCAGCACCTGCGTGGTTTGATCGGGCAGCACATCCGCTTTACCGGCAGCGTCTGGGGGCAGCAGCTTTTGGAAGAGTTTCGGGATTTCGCGGGCAAGTTCTGGTTGGTGAAACCGAAGGCGGCGAGTTTGGCGTCGTTGGTGGATGCGCTGAGAAGGGCGGCGTGAAGCCGCAGGCTGCTCTTTTTTTTCGTCATTCCCGCGAAGGCGGGAATCCAGTCGCACTTGTTCGTCATTCCGGCTTGGGCCGGAATCCAGCTCTTCGCGTCTCTCGCTTTTGGCGGGCTCTCGGTGAGGTTTCGTCCACCTCAGCGGTGGCCGAGTCACTTTTCTTTGAGTCGCCACGAGGCGCGCAGGAGCGCGCCCGAACGCCGAAGGCGGCCCGAAGGGTGGAGGGCAGGATGCCCGACATACAGAAAAGTAACCAAAAGAAAGGCGACCCCGATGTGGCGCTCGCGATGAAGCCGCGAGTTCGCGGCGATTGGGAGGGGTTTTTGACCGAGCGAAGCGAAGGCGTGGGCGCAGCCCCGACAGCACATCCATGTGCTGGCAAAAACGCACGCGCATCCATGCGCGCACCCCGTGCCGGGCCTGATCTCCCAACCGCCGCCGCCACAAAGGGGCCCCGAGGTCAACCGCGAGATCAAGAGCGCGAGGCTGCTGATCGGCGGCGGATCATGGAGGGCCGCGCTCCTGCGCGGCTGCTCTTGATGCCGAACAAGAAGCAGCGCCGCAGGAGCGGCACCCTCCATAGAGCCAAAGCGCATGTTGTTGCTGTTGCTCCTGCTGTTGCTCCTGCCGTTGCTCTGGCTGTTGCCATTGCTTTTGACCTTCAACCCCGTCATCGCGCCGAGCAGCGCAGCCGGGCTCGGGGAAAAGGCGCGAATGTTCGAGCACAGGGATGTGCGAGTTTGCGCCGGCCCGAGACCGGCGAGCAGCGCAGGGTACGGCGTAGCCGCGCGATGCTCGGGTCGCCTTTCTTTTGGTTACTTTTCTTTGGCGAACAAAATAAAAGTGACTCGGCCGCCGCCGTAGGCGGACGAAACCGAGCCTCAAGGCCTATTCAGGCAAGTGAAGCATGGAGGCCGGATTCCGGCCCTTCGCCGGAACGAAGAACACACCTCAGATTACCACCAACAACTTCCAATTCCTAGACCTCCCCCGCCGCATGCCGCAAGAACTGCCCGTGCCGGTCAGGCTGATCGGTTGGCA
>JBQTGY010000042.1:0-37283 GCA_052390415.1 Pseudomarimonas sp.
CTCCGGAGCGAGGCCAATAGCCAAAGCTATTGGCGGAGTGAGGAGCAAGTCCAGCGCGGCCAGACCGAGCGAGCTACTTTCGATTTGTCCGTTACAGTCCACTAGTTGGGTTCTCGATGGGAATTGAAGCGGTCTGGAAAGATGCGTGTGGAACGGTGCTGGGAGAGGTGGACGATCCCCAGTTCTTGCTGAGCCGTTTCACCAGCACGGTTAGAACTCAGTCAAACAGCGTGTGCCTAAGTCCTCGCTCTTGCCGAGCGCGCAAACTCGGTCCATACCTATTTATGGTTCATCGGTGACTAGGTCGTTTGCGAGAGAACGCAGGGCGCGATAGGCGAAGGGCATTGCGCCTGAGCACCCTCACCCCAACCCCTCTCCCGAGGGGAGAGGGGCTCAACAGCTGTGGTTCAACAGAATCGCGATCTGCCCGGCTAGACCACAGCGGCTGCAGTCCGCACAAACCCCGGCAACGCCGTCGGTCGGCCACTTGGACGATCAATCCACACCATCACACTCTGCCCATCCGCGTACAGGCACTCGGGATCACTCACCGAAACAATCCGATGCGCCATGGTCACGCTGCTGTTACCAACGCGGCGGGTGACTAATTCGATGCGGACGGTTTCTGGCCAGCCGATGGGGCGGCGAAAGTTCATCTCGACTGCCGCCAGCAGCGGCGCGATCGCGGGTGTGTCCCAAGGCTCGGGCAAGCTTTGCATCCACTGAATCCGCGCTTCTTCGACAAAACTCAAGAAGCGCGCGTTGTTGACGTGGCCGAAGGCGTCCATGTCGCTCCAACGCACTTCCACGTCGACCGCAATCACTACATGACTCATGCGACGGCCTCCTTGCGCGGGCGTTTGCGCCCGCTTTCCGGCCTCCAGCCGTCCAGTTTGGCCAAGTACTGGCCGGTGAACGAAGCCTTGTTTGCGGCTACTTGTTCAGGCGTGCCGCTGGCGATGATCTGCCCACCGCGATGGCCACCTTCGGGGCCGAGGTCGATCACCCAGTCGGCGGTCTTGATGACATCCAGATTGTGCTCGATCACCACCACCGTATTGCCATCGTCACGCAGGCGATGCAGCACGCCGAGCAACTGTTCGATGTCGTGGAAATGCAGGCCGGTGGTGGGCTCGTCGAGGATGTATAGCGTGCGGCCGGTGTCGCGTTTGGACAGTTCTTTCGACAGCTTGACCCGCTGCGCTTCACCGCCCGACAGTGTGGTCGCCGACTGGCCCAGGGTGATGTAGGACAGGCCCACCGCCATCAACGTTTCCAGCTTGCGAGCGAGGTTGGGAACCGGCTTGAACAGGGCCAAGGCGTCTTCCACCGTCATCGCCAGCAGGTCGTGAATGCTGTGACCCTTGTAGGTGACTTGCAGGGTTTCGCGGTTGTAGCGCCGGCCCTTGCAGACATCGCAGGGCACATAGACGTCGGGCAGAAAGTGCATTTCGACCTTGATCATGCCGTCGCCTTGGCAGGCTTCGCAGCGGCCGCCCTTGACGTTGAAGCTGAAGCGGCCCGGCAAATAACCGCGCGCGCGCGCTTCCGGCACTTGGGCGAACAATTCACGCAACGGCGTGAACAGCCCGGTGTAAGTCGCAGGGTTGCTGCGTGGCGTTCGCCCGATCGGGGATTGATCGATCTCCACCACCTTGTCGAACAGCTCCAGTCCACTGAATGATCGATGCGCCGCTGGCTGCACGTTGCTGCCGTTCAAATACAAGGTCGCCAGCTGATACAGCGTGTCGTTGATCAAAGTCGATTTGCCGGAACCGGACACGCCGGTCACGCAGACAAAGCAGCCCGCCGGAATCTCCAGATCGACGTTGCGAAGATTGTTTCCCGTCGCGCCCAAAACGCGCAGCATGCGCGTGGGGTCGACCGGGGTTCGCACCTTGGGCACTTCGATGCGGCGCTTGCCAGACATGAACTGGCCGGTGATTGAACGCTCGCTGCGCAGTAGATCCTTGAAGCCGCCTTGCGCGACCACTTCGCCTCCGTGCACACCCGCCGCCGGACCGATGTCGACGATGTGATCGGCCAAACGGATCGCATCTTCGTCATGTTCGACCACGATTACCGTGTTGCCGAGGTCGCGCAGGCGCGTCAACGTGGTCAACAGGCGCGCGTTGTCGCGTTGATGCAGGCCGATGCTGGGTTCATCCAGCACGTACATGACGCCGACCAGACCCGCACCGATCTGACTGGCCAAACGAATGCGTTGTGCCTCGCCGCCTGACAGGGAATCCGCCTTGCGCGCCAGGGTCAGGTAATCGAGTCCGACATCGACCAGGAACCGCAGGCGTTCGCGGATTTCCTTGATGATCTTGGCCGCGATTTCGCCGCGCCAGCCGGGCAGGGTGAGCGCCGCGAACAATGCTTGCGTGGCATCGATCGGCATGGCGCTGACGGCTGGCAAGTTGTGCTCGCCGATGAACACGTTACGGGCCAGGCGGTTGAGACGCTGGCCATCGCACTCCGGACAAGGCTGCTCGGAAATGAACTTGGCCAGTTCCTCGCGCACCAGCGGTGATTCCGACTCTCGATAACGGCGCTCGAGATTGCGCACGATGCCTTCAAACTTGTGCCGGCGAGGCGTGCGACCGCCGGACTCGCTGGTGTAGCTGAAGTCGATCACCTCATCGCCACTGCCAAACAGCACCGCGTCGCGATGCGCTTGTGACAGTGCCTGCCAAGGCGTGTCGACTTCAAAGCCGTAGTGTTTGGCCAGCGCGACTATCAACTGGAAGTAGTACATGTTGCGGCGATCCCAGCCGCGCACCGCGCCGCCCGCCAAGCTAGCCGCCGGGCTGAGCACGATTCGCGCGGGATCAAAAAACTGGGTGACGCCCAGTCCATCGCAACGCTGGCATGCGCCCAGCGGCGAATTGAACGAAAAAAGGCGTGGTTCCAGCTCGGGCAGTGAGTAGTCGCAGAGCGGGCAGCTGAACTTGGACGAAAACAGGATTTCCGGGCTGTCGGCGTCATCCATGTCGACCACGCGGGCCAGACCTTCGCCCAAACGGATGCAGGTTTCGAAACTCTCGGCGAGGCGTTGCGCGAGTTCCGGCTTCGGCTTGAAGCGGTCGATGACGGCTTCGATGGTGTGTTTCTGGCGCAGGCCGAGCTTCGGCGTCTCGTCGAGGTCGATGACCTTGCCGTTGACACGGGCCCGCACCAAGCCTTGTGTGCGCAACAGATCAAAGACTTGTTGATGCTCGCCCTTGCGCTCGCGCACCACCGGGGCCAACAGCATGTAACGATGATCGGGGTTGAGCGCCAAGGTCGAATCGACCATCTGACTGACCGTTTGTGCCTCCAGCGGTTGTCCGTGATCGGGGCAGCGCGGCGAACCGACGCGGGCAAACAACAAGCGCAGGTAATCGTGAATCTCGGTGATGGTGCCGACGGTAGAGCGCGGGTTGTGCGAGGTCGATTTCTGCTCGATGGAAATGGCCGGAGACAGGCCTTCGATGTGGTCGACGTCGGGCTTCTCCATCATGCTCAGGAATTGCCGCGCATACGATGACAGCGACTCGACATAGCGGCGCTGGCCCTCGGCGTAGATGGTGTCGAAGGCCAAGGACGATTTGCCCGAACCCGACAGCCCCGTAATCACGATCAGCTTGTCGCGCGGCAGGTCGAGATCGATGTTCTTGAGGTTGTGCGTACGCGCGCCGCGAATGCGGATGAAGTCCATCGGGAGGGTCTGGGGATGACGGCGAGGTGCTTAGTCTAGCGGCGGCTTGTGCGCGGTGAGTGTGAGGCTGGGTGCCGAAGGTCCACTGGCCAGTTCCAGTGCCAGAAGGGCAAACGCAACGGCATTGCCGCTTTTATGGCTCTGGAAATTGCCACTGGAACTTCCCCCTTCATTGAGTTTGGCGATAACCACGGCTATACTTCGCGGTCTTCAATTGGCCGTGCGTGAATTCACAGCCGAACTTTGTGACACCCCAAGAAGAACTACAGAGGATTACAGATGTACGCAGTCATGGTGACAGGCGGTAAGCAATACCGCGTAATGAAGGGCGAGACGCTGCGCGTCGAGAAGCTCGAAGTGGAAGCCGGTGGTTCGATCAGCTTTGATCAGGTGTTGATGATTGGCGATGGCGAGACCATCACCGTCGGTGCGCCAGTGGTGACAGGTGCAGTGGTGACCGCATCGGTGAAGGGACATGGCCGCGCTGACAAGGTGCGTATCGTCAAGTTCCGTCGCCGCAAGCATCACCGCAAGCAGATGGGCCACCGTCAGCACTACACCGAAATCGAAATCACGGCCATCAGCGCGTAAGCGCCGTCAACAAGCCTCAGGAGATAAGTCATGGCACATAAAAAGGCAGGCGGCAGTACCCGTAACGGCCGCGATTCCAACCCGAAATACCTCGGCGTCAAGATCTACGGCGGTCAGGCTGTGGAAGCCGGCAACATCATCATGCGTCAGCGCGGCACCCAGTTTCACCCGGGTTCCGGCGTTGGCCTCGGTCGCGATCACACGCTGTTTGCGTTGGTCGATGGCACCGTGGAGTTTTCTGTGAAAGGCCCCAAGAATCGGCGCTTCGTCAGCGTAGGCGCAGCGGTTTAACGCCTCACGATCGCGCGTCCCACTCAAGGCGCAAAAAAACCCCGCCGCGGCGGGGTTTTTTGTTGGTGCTGTAAGGCGCGCGCCTGCAATGTCCGGGCTAGTGGCTGCCCGAACGCCGTTCACGCGGAGAATAGACTGATACCTCTTTTCCGGTTTCAATGGGTTCCGTTCCAAGCTGCTATTTCTTGCCCCGGCCCTCGCGCGTAGCGCTCAGTCGCGATGCGACAGCCTTCGTTACACTCGGTCAGCGGCGCGCAAACCTGCGGTTCGCAAGCACGCCACCTTACCCTCCAGCCCCGCTCCCAAGCTCTCAGTCCCCAAAAATGAAACTAGTCGACGAAGCAAACATCACCGTCAAAGCTGGCGATGGCGGCAATGGCTGCGTCAGCTTTCGCCGGGAGAAATTCATTCCGCTCGGCGGACCCGACGGCGGCGATGGCGGTGATGGCGGCAGCGTGTGGCTGTTGGCTGACGAGAATCTCAACACGCTGGTCGACTTTCGCCATCAGCGCAAGTTTCGCGCCCAGCGTGGCGAAAACGGCATGGGCAAGCAGATGTACGGCAAGGGTGGCGAAGACATCGTCATCCGTGTGCCTATCGGCACCGTGGTCACCATGCAGGATACCGACGAACAAATCGGCGATCTGACCGAGCATGGTCAGCGCTTGAAGGTGGTCCAGGGTGGCAAGGGCGGCTTGGGCAACATGCATTTCAAGAGTTCGACCAATCGCTCGCCGCGGCGGGCGATTCCGGGCTCACCCGGCGAAGTCCGCGACATCAAGCTTGAGCTGAAACTGCTCGCCGATGTCGGCTTGCTTGGGTTCCCAAACGCCGGCAAGAGCACCTTCATTCGTGCGGTTTCAGCGGCAACGCCACGAGTGGCGGACTATCCGTTCACGACCTTGTATCCCAATCTTGGTGTGGTTTCAGTCGGACAAGATCACAGCTTCGTGGTCGCCGATATTCCTGGCTTGATTGAAGGTGCGGCTGACGGTGCCGGATTGGGCGTGATGTTCCTGAAGCACATCCAGCGCACGCGCTTGCTGCTGCACATCGTCGATGCGGCGCCGTTTGTCGAAGACGAAGCGCCCGAGTTGTACGTTGCTCGGCAAGTGCGGGCCATTGAAGCCGAGCTCGCCAAGTTCGATCCCGAGCTGGTGGATCGGCCGCGCTGGCTGCTGCTCAACAAACTCGATTTGCTGGCTGAGGAAGAGCGTGCGGAGCGAGTCGAGCGAATCTTGCAAGCGCTGGATTGGAAGGCGCCCTGGTTTGCGGTGGCCGCAATTGGTAAAGAAGGCACCTGGGCGGTCGCGCAGCAGGTGATGAGCCATCTGGATGCACTTCGCGTTGCCGAGGCCGAAGCAAAGTCAGAGGCCATGGCGGAAGTGCAGGCGACTGCGGTTGCGCCGACCACACCCGAAGTTGGCGGCGCCTGATTCGTCATGCCCGGCGCAAGGCTCGCTCGTTCGACGGCTTGGCGGCGGGTGAAATTGGCATCGCCAAACGCACAAAAGCCGGCTTTCGCCGGCTTTTGTTTAGCTCAGTACCACAACCACTTACGCAATCGCGCGGATGCGTGCGGTCAGTCGGCTCTTGTGACGCGCGGCCTTGTTCTTGTGGATCAGGCCACGGGCGGCGAAACGATCAAGGATCGGTTGCGCGGTGTTGAAGGCGGAATTGGCGGCGGTGGCGTCGTTGGCCTCAATGGCCTTGAGCACTTTCTTCACGGCGGTGCGCAGCATCGAACGCTGGCTGACGTTGCGCTCGTTGCGCACGATCGCCTGACGGGCGCGCTTCTTCGCGGATTTGATGTTGGCCAAGGGAACAGCTCCTGCAGAATCGTTGTCGGTGACGTTAGTGGGCCTGATACAGCCGGGCTCAAAAAAGCCGAGTCCTGCCGTGTAAGACCGCGAAGTATGCGTGATCGAGCAGGAGGCGTCAACGCAACGACACGGATTTCGAAGACGATGCACACACCACGGCAGGAAGCCAAGGGTCAATGACTGCACCCAAACTGCTTCGATCCAGCCTGACCTTCGGCGGCATGACCTTGCTGTCGCGGATTGCCGGTTTCGTTCGCGACGTCTTGCAGGCCTCCCTGTTTGGTGCAGGCGCGGCAACCGATGCGTTCACGATTGCCTATCGCGTGCCCAATTACCTGCGCCGCATCTTTGCCGAAGGCTCATTTGCGATGGCCTTCGTGCCGGTATTCAGCGAACTTCGGCAGCGGGGTGACAGCGCGGCGCTGAAGGACTTCCTCGATCACGTCACGGGCGCATTGTGCGCAGTGGTGTTGCTGGTCACCGCGTTGGGAATGTTGGCCGCGCCGCTCATCGTCAGTTTGATTGCGCCTGGCGCGCTGGACGATCCCGCCAAGTTCGGGCTGACCAGCGACATGTTGCGGATCGTGTTCCCGTATCTCTTCTTCATCTCGCTGACCGCGCTTGCAGGCGCGGTGCTGAACAGTTTGCAGCGCTTCGCCCTGCCCGCCGTCACGCCGGTATTGCACAACCTGGCCGTGATCGCCGCGATGCTGTTCCTTAGCGGTTATCTGGACGTGCCGGCGATGGCACTGGCCTGGGGCGTGTTTGCCGCCGGCATCGCGCAATTCCTGCTGTTGTGGCCAGCGCTGGCCAGGCATGGGCTGCTGCCGCGCTTGCGCCTGAATCTCCGCCACCCCGAAGTGCGACGGGTCGGAAAGTTGATGTTGCCGACCATTTTTTCCTCCTCGGTGGCGCAGATCAATCTGATCGTCGGGACGATATTTGCCTCGCTTCTGATCACCGGTAGCCAGACCTGGCTGTGGTACTCGGATCGCTTGGTGGAGTTCCCGCTTGGCTTGTTCGGTGTAGCGATTGGCACGGTAATCCTGCCGCACCTGTCACGGCAGTTTGCCAGTGCTGACGTGGCCGGCTTTTCGCGCGGCCTCGACTGGGCCTTGCGGCTGGTGTGGCTGATCGGCTTGCCGGCCGCGCTAGGATTGTTGTTGCTGGCCGAGCCCTTGGTGCTGACCGTATTTCAGCGCGGCGAATTTACGCCTGACGATGCCCGCATGACCGCATTGGCCTTGATGGCGATGAGTCTGGGTGTGCCTGGCTTCATGCTGAGCAAGGTGCTGGCGCCGGCGTTTTATGCACGTCAGGACACCCGCACGCCGATGCGAGTGGCGATCATCACGGTCATTGTCAATGTCAGTTTGATGGTGGTCTTGGTTACGCCGATGTTGCTGAAAGGCGTGCCCGGTGCACATGCGGGGATCGCACTTGCGACTGCTGCGGCGGGCTTGTTGAATCCCTGGCTGCTCTGGCGCGCGCTGCGCAAGCAGGGATTGTTCACTGCCGAAATGGGTTGGCGTCGGTTTGGCTTGCAGTTGTTGCTGGCGTGTCTGCTGATGATCGGCAGTGTTTTGCTGTTGCGTGGTTGGTTGGGTGACTGGACGGCGATGGGCGAGCTGCAGCGGTGGTTGGCATCAACAGCGCTGATTGCCGCTGGCGCGGTCGCTTATGCCATTGGACTGCTGGTGGCCGGTTTGCGTCCGCGCGATCTGCGCGAGCGTTAGGTCCACGGGGTGAGCACCGCTTACTGCCGGGCGATGCTGCACTGCGGGGTATAATTTTTGAATGACCCTTTTGTTTCGAGATGTCGACGGCGGCAGCGTCAGTCGACGCGGTACTGTGGTGTGCATCGGCGCGTTCGATGGGCTGCATCTTGGCCATCAGTCGTTGATCAGGCGCACGCGTGAGCGTGCCCGCGAGCTCGCCTTCGACACCGCCGTGCTCGCCTTCGAGCCAATCCCGCGCGAGTTCTTTCTTGGCGCGCAGGCGCCGGCGCGGGTTGCCTCTTGGCGTGACCGTTTCGAGCGCCTGCGAAACATCGGGATCGATCATGTGGGTATGCTGCGATTCAACGCAGCGCTGGCATCGATGCAAGCCGAGGAATTCATCGAGCGGGTATTGGTGCAGCGCCTGGCGGCACGTGAGGTGTGGACCGGTGTCGATTTTCGCTTCGGTCGCGGTCGCCGCGGTGACTTGCCGATGTTGCAGGTACATGGCGCGACGCATGGTTTCACGGCGCAAACCATCGACACCCACCACCACGTTGAACAGCGCGTTTCCAGCTCGGCCATTCGCGCCGCGCTGGCGGCGGGCGACTTGAAGACCGCCGAACACATGCTGGGTCGACCGTATTCGATTGCCAATCGCGTGGTGCGTGGCAAGCAGCTCGGTCGCACGTTGGGTTATCCCACCGCCAACTTGCGACTCGCCGGACGGCGTCCGGCATTGGGCGGCATCTTTGCGACCCGGGTGCATGGCGTTGGCTCCCAGCCTTGGCCCAGCGTATCAAGTCTTGGAACCCGACCCACCGTGAATGGTGTCGAGCCCTTGCTCGAAGCCCATCTGTTCGACTTCGATGGCGATCTCTACGGCCAGCGCATCGAGGTCGAGTTCGTCGCCAAGTTGCGCGACGAAGAGAAATTCGCTGATTTGCCGGCCTTGGTCGTGCAAATGAATCGCGATGCCGCCGAGGCGCGATCCATCCTGCGATCGAGCGCCTGTTCGACGGCAACCACACCTCAAATCCTGACCACTGCGTGAGCGTTATGCACGATTACAAAGCCAGCATCCACCTGCCGGAAACGGCGTTCCCGATGCGTGGCGATCTGCCCAAGCGGGAGCCAGACACGCTGGCGCGCTGGGAGCGAGATGGCCTGTACGGGCAGATTCGCGAACACGCAAAAGGTCGGCCGCTGTTTGTGCTGCATGACGGCCCACCGTATGCCAATGGCGCGATTCACCTGGGTCATGCGGTCAACAAGATCCTCAAAGACGTCATCGTCAAATCGAAGCTGTTGGCGGGCTTCGACGCGCCTTACGTGCCCGGTTGGGATTGCCACGGCCTGCCCATCGAACATGCGGTGGAAAAGAAACACGGCAAGGTTGGAACCAAGCTCGATCCGGCGGCGTTTCGGGTCAAGTGTCGCGAGTACGCCGCTGAGCAGATCGACGGTCAGCGCAGCGACTTCAAGCGTCTCGGCGTACTCGGTGATTGGGAAAATCCCTATCGGACCATGGACTTCCGCTTCGAGGCCGACACCGTTCGCGCTTTGGCGAAGATCGTCGCCAACGGCCATTTGAGTCGTGGTGCCAAGCCGGTGCATTGGTGCTTCGATTGTGGTTCGGCATTGGCCGAAGCCGAGATCGAATACGCCGACAAGACCTCGCCACAGGTCGATGTCGCCTATGACGCGCTTGATCCACTTGAGCTGGCAGGGAAATTTGCGGTCAGCGTCACGACGGATGACATTGTTTCGGTGCCTATCTGGACCACCACACCATGGACGCTGCCTGCCAGTCTGGCGGTCACGCTGGGCGCCGAACTTGAGTACGCATTGGTCGACGGTCCGCGTCGCGAGGGTCGTCGTCTGCTGTTGGTGGTGGCGGTTGAACTGGTGGATCGCGTGCTGGCGCGCTATGGCATCGAGCATGCGAATGAACTCGGACGGGTGCGCGGCAAGGCGCTGGAACACGTGCGCTTGCGCCATCCTTTTTACGAGCGCGAAATCCCGCTGATCCTTGGCGATCACGTCAGCGCCGAAGAAGGCACCGGCGCTGTACACACTGCTCCCGGCCATGGACAGGAAGACTTCATCGTCGGCCAGCAATACGGTCTGCTTGAGCAGTACACCGCCGCAGAAATGAACCCGCTGGGCGGCAATGGTGTGTATCTGCCAGGCACGCCGCTCGTGGCCGGCCAGTTCATCTGGAAGGCCAACGACAGCATCACGACCCTGTTGCGCGAGCGCGGCGTGCTGCTGGCAAGCGGCAGCTTGTTGCACAGCTATCCGCACTGTTGGCGGCACAAGACGCCGGTGGCATTCCGCGCCACGCCGCAATGGTTCATCTCGATGGAGCAGGCCGGCTTGCGCGACAAGGCGTTGGCTGCGATTGCCGCTATCGGCAGAGCCGGTGGCTGGTTCCCCGAGTGGGGCGAAGCGCGCATCCACTCGATGATCGCCGGCCGCCCCGACTGGTGCATCAGCCGTCAGCGCACCTGGGGTGTGCCGATTGCGCTGTTCATCCACAAGGTCACCGGCGAACCGCATCCGCGTTCGGTTGAATTGATGCACGCCGTGGCGGAGCACATCGAACGCGGTGGAGTCGACGCGTGGTACGCCTTGGATGCCAGCGAGCTGCTGGGTTCGGAGGTGGCCGAGTACGACAAGAGCAGCGACATTCTGGATGTCTGGTTTGACTCGGGCGTCACCCACGAAGCGGTGTTGGCGGCGCGCGGATTGGGCAAACCGGCAGACCTGTATCTCGAAGGCTCCGATCAACATCGCGGCTGGTTTCAAAGCTCGTTGCTGACCGGCATCGGCATCGATGCAGCCGCGCCGTATCGGCAAGTGCTGACGCACGGGTTCACGGTGGACCAGCACGGACGCAAGATGTCGAAGTCCATCGGCAACGTCATCCTTCCGCAAGAAGTGATGGACAAGCTGGGTGCGGATGTCCTGCGCCTGTGGGTGGCCTCGACCGACTACCGCAACGAGATCGCGGTCAGCGATGAAATCCTCAAGCGCAGCGCGGACGCGTATCGACGCATTCGCAATACCGCGCGCTTCTTGCTAGGCAATCTCGACGGATTCAATCCGGCGGAACACGCGGTCGCCGCTGCCGACATGTTGCTGCTGGATCGTTGGGTGCTGGCCCGCGCACATGCGTTACAGGCCGACATCACGGCGGCCTATACGCGGTACGACTTCGCCGCCATCGTGCAAGCACTGTCCAATTTCTGCACCGTCGATCTGGGCTCGCTGTATCTGGATGTCACCAAGGATCGGCTGTACACGATGCGGGAGAACAGTCTCGGTCGGCGCTCGGCGCAGACCGCGATGTGGCATATCGCGCATGCGTTTGCGCGCTGGATCGCGCCGATCCTGTCGTTCACCGCCGACGAGATGTGGCAGTTCTTGCCCGGCGAACGCGCCGATGATGTGCTGTTCACCACCTGGTACGACTGCCTGTCGTCCATGCCCGCCGATGCAGCGTTGAGCGTGGCCGATATCGAGCAGCTGATGGCATTGCGCATCGCGGTTTCCCGCGTGCTGGAACCGATGCGTGCGGCGGGCGCGATTGGTGCCTCGTTGCAGGCGGAGGTGACGCTGTATCTGGACGAGGCCAGCTTGCAGCGACTGGCCAGTGTGGCCGACGAACTGCGATTCTTCTTCATTACCTCGCGGCTGAGCATGGCGCCCATGTCACATAAACCCGATTCTGCGTTGCGGGCGGATGGTGCCGAAGCCTGGATCGTTGCCACGGCAACGGAGAATGCCAAGTGCGTTCGTTGCTGGCACTACGTCGATGACATCGGCGGTCACGCCGAACACCCGGAAATTTGCGGTCGCTGCGTCGAAAACGTGCAGGGTGTCGGCGAAGTGCGGCGCTGGTTCTAGAAAATGCGAGAAGGCAAGTCGTGCCGCTCATACCCGTAGCCGTGTCAGCCACCAAGACCCAATGCCAATGGGTCGTCATTCCCGCGTAGGCGGGAATCCAGTGGACTTGAGAGGATTGGCAGCTTCAGCGCGACTGGATCCCCGCCTACGCGGGGATTACGAGCATTCCGAGGCCGACCGACAACTCGAATCCGTTTCCTGTGAGCGAACACCTGAGTGCGAGAAATCCGAGAACCCATGAGCAACTCCCATCGCCCCAACGCGCTGCCTTGGCTGTTGCTCTCGGCGCTGATCATCGCGCTCGATCTATGGACCAAGCACATCGCGCTCAGCCAGTTGCAGCCAGGCGTGTCGGTCGCCTTCATTGAAGGCTGGTGGGATTGGACGCTCACCTTCAACCCTGGCGCGGCTTTCAGCTTTCTGGGCGATGCCTCGGGTTGGCAACGGTGGTTGTTTGCCGGTCTGGCACTGGTGATCAGCGGCATGCTGAGTTTCTGGCTGACCCGCACGCCACGCAATGATTGGCAACAGGCGTTGCCGTATGCCTTGATCGTCGGCGGGGCATTGGGCAACTTCGTGGATCGCCTGCGCTGCGCGCATCCGCTGCATTGCGGCGAAGTCGTCGATTTCGTTGATTGGTACTGGCGCAGCCACCATTGGCCTGCTTTCAACATCGCTGACGCCTCCATAGTTGGCGGAGCGATTGGCTTGCTACTGTTCGGGCTGTTTGTGCCAGGCAAAAAGGAGGGCGGCAAATGAGCAAGGCTCTGGGCCAGCAAATCCTGCTAGCCAACCCGCGCGGCTTTTGTGCCGGCGTTGACCGTGCCATCGAAATCGTCAAGCGCGCGCTGGATACCTTGGGTGCGCCGATCTACGTCCGCCACGAAGTTGTCCATAACCGATTCGTGGTGGAAGACCTGCGCGCGCGCGGCGCGGTATTCGTCGAAGAACTCGATGAAGTGCCCGACGGTGCCACCGTGATTTTCAGTGCGCATGGCGTCTCGCAGGCGGTCCGACAGGAAGCGGATCGGCGTGAGCTGAAGGTTTTCGATGCCACCTGCCCGCTGGTGACCAAGGTGCACATCGAGGTCAGTCGACACTGTCGGGCGGGACGTGACGTGGTTCTCATTGGTCACGCCGGACATCCCGAAGTCGAAGGCACCATGGGTCAGTGGAGCGCCGAACGCGGCAGCGGAGCGATTCACCTGGTCGAGAGCGTGGAGGATGTGGCCAAGCTTGAAGTGCAGCAACCCGAGCATTTCGCCTACACCACACAAACCACGCTGTCGGTGGACGACACGCGTTTGGTCATTGCCGCCTTGCGCGAGCGCTTCCCCAGGATCGAAGGCCCGCGCCACGACGACATCTGTTATGCCACCCAGAACCGGCAGGACGCCGTGCGCGAGTTGGCCAGACGCTGCGATCTGGTATTGGTCGTGGGCTCGGCCAACAGCTCGAATTCCAATCGCCTGCGCGAATTGGCCGAACGCGAAGGCAGTCAGGCACAACTGATCGATGGTGCCGAAGACATCGACCCGACCTGGCTGGATGGAAAGCGCGCCATCGGCGTCACCGCCGGTGCATCGGCGCCGGAAGTGTTGGTGGAAGGTGTGTTGGCTCGTCTGCAATCGCTCGGGGCGGACGCCGCCGTGGAGCTTGAGGGCAAGCAGGAAAACATCGTGTTTGCCCTGCCGAAAGGCCTGCGTGTGGTAATGGTCGATTGACCGCCTCCAACCCCCGCGCCTACACTGCGCGCCCGCGCCGCGATGCGCGGTACCTGCATTCGCAAGATCACTGTCGCGAAGGCAGGGCGCAATAACCGCAGGGTTTAACCCCGAAACACCGGGTCGCACCGACTCGTACGTAAGAAATTGCCGGAATAGCTCAGTTGGTAGAGCGCGTCATTCGTAATGATGAGGTCGTAGGTTCGATTCCTATTTCCGGCACCAGATCACCGTCCCAAACAGGCAGGTAGCCACCAACCTGCCAGCGGGCTCAACGCGGATGCTTTCCTCCGCTGGCCACTCGTGATTCAACCTGTTGCGCTGATGTGGCGGTGCGTCGGTCAAGCGGCCATCGCGCAATCTGGCAGCGGTTCAACATGCCAACAGAGCCCGCACGCGGCAGACGGAAAGCGTCGCTATCGGCGAACTTCGTCACACATTGCGGACGAGTATCGTAAACTTCGGCAGTTGACCGCCGCCCACGGCGTCGCGAAATGCATCACCACGCCTCCGACGCCGCTAACTCCGGGAAGATGACTCAGCAAACCATCCAAGCAAAGTCGCTGATCGAACCGGTCTATCAGATTCCCGGTTACGAGTTGGGCGCCAAGATCGGCCAGGGCGGCATGGCGTCGGTCTATGTGGCCGTGCAGCGCTCGCTGGATCGCAAGGTCGCCATCAAGGTGATGCGCCAGCTGGGTGATGGCAGCGAGGAGAAGCGCTTTCTCAACGAAGGCCGGACGATGGCGCGCCTGCCGCACCCCAACATCGTGGGTGTGTTCGACATTTCGCAGGGCGATGGCATCAGCTATATCGCGATGGAGTTGCTTGACGGAGGCTCGCTTTCGGACCGCATGAAGGACGGCTTGGTGTTGTCCGAGGCGATTGCGGTCGTCGTACAGATTGCTGATGCGCTGCAGTTTGCGCACGACAATGGCGTGGTCCATCGTGATCTGAAGCCCGGCAACATCCTGTTTCGTGGCAAGAAGACGCCGGTGTTGACCGATTTTGGCATCGCCCGGGTTGCCGGTTCGGATGCCATGCGGCTGACCCAAACCGGCATGATGATCGGCACACCGACGTACATGAGTCCGGAGCAGGCGCAAGCGGGACCGGTCGATGGCCGCACCGATCAATACTCGCTGGGTGTGATGTTTTACGAGTTGCTCGCGCGCAAGGTCTTGTTTGATTTTGAGACGCCGATGCAAGTGGCCTATGCGCATGTCAATACGCCGCCGCCTCGGTTGCCCGATCGCGTGGCATTCGCCCAGCCCATCCTGGATCGGATGTTGGCGAAAAATCCCAAGGATCGTTACCCGGATCTGACGGCATTCGCGCGCGAGCTGCGCGGCCTGCTGACCGCCAACGACGCGCTGCAGCAAAGGCTCAGCGTGGACCCAGGCCACAGCGTTTCCGAGCGCCTGCGTGCGCTCGGATTTTCGGATGCGCAAATGGAAACCGGGCCTACCGCTGTGCCCGTGCTGCGGCCGGCAACGGATGTCGCGCCTGTGGTCTTGGCCAATCAATTGTTGGAAAATTCCAGCCTGCGCTTGGAGCCGATCAAGGACGACTGGCGCAAACGTCCCGCCGCTTCGTCGGTGGAACTCGGGCCCAAGCCGGTGCCGATGTGGATACGCCAGGCGGGAGTGGGCTTTGTATTGGTCGTACTTGCAGCCGTGCTGTGGGAACTTCTGAAGACTCAATAGACCGCTTGATGGGGCCGTATTGAGTCGCAGTCGCCACCGCTTTTCCCCGCAGCCCGTCACTGGCCAGAGAATCACGTGAGCAAAAACCGACCGCGTACCGCGCATGTCTGCAGCGCATGCGGCGCCAGCTATGGCAAATGGCAAGGTCAATGCGGTGAATGCGGCGCTTGGAATACCCTGTCCGAGTTGGTCGTTGAGCCCGCGGGCGCGGCATCTACTGGACGCCGCGCGAGCTGGGTAGGCGACGCGGCGGGCGCACGGGTTGCCCCGCTCGCCGATGTGCCCGCCGAGGTGGATGCACGTCGCTCGACCGGCATCGCTGAACTGGATCGTGTGCTCGGTGGCGGTTTGGTTTCCGGCTCAGTCGTCCTGATCGGGGGCGACCCTGGCATTGGCAAGTCCACCTTGTTGTTGCAAGCCATGGCCCTGCTCGGGCGCGACCCGCCAGTGTTGTACGTGACCGGCGAAGAATCGTTGGCGCAGGTGGCGGCACGAGCGACTCGGCTTGGGCTGCCGATCGAGGGACTACTGGCTCTGGCCGAAACCAGCATCGAGCGGGTTCTCGAACATGCGTCCAAGCTGCGCCCGAAAGTGATGGTGGCCGATTCAATCCAGACACTTTGGACGGAAGAACTCACCGCTGCGCCGGGATCGGTCAGTCAGGTGCGAGAATCCGCCGCCCGCTTGGTGCGCTTTGCCAAGGAGACCGGGACCAGCGTCTTTCTGGTCGGCCACGTCACCAAGGAAGGCGGCATCGCCGGGCCGCGCGTGCTGGAGCACATGGTCGATGCCGTGCTGTATTTCGAGGGCGACAGCGGCTCGCGTTTTCGCGTCCTGCGCGCGTTCAAGAATCGCTTCGGTGCCGTCAACGAACTCGGCGTGTTCGCGATGTCTGACCGCGGGCTGCGCGAAGTGTCGAATCCCTCGGCCATTTTTCTGTCTGGAAGCGGCACGCCGCAGCCCGGAAGCGCGGTCACGGTGACCCGTGAGGGCACTCGGCCGCTGTTGGTTGAGGTGCAGGCCTTGGTGGATTCATCGCCACTATCCAATCCGCGCCGGGTCGCCATCGGTCTGGATCAGAATCGGTTGGCGATGCTGCTGGCGGTGTTGCACCGGCATGGCGGTATCGTCACTTCGGATCAGGATGTGTTCGTCAACGTGGTCGGCGGCATTCGCTTGCAGGAAACCGCCGCCGATCTGCCGCTGCTGCTGGCGGTGCTTTCATCGCTGCGTGACAAGCCCATCGCAGCGGGCACGATTGCGTTTGCCGAAGTCGGATTGGCGGGCGAGCTGCGGCCCGTGCCCAATGGCGAGGAACGTTTGAAGGAAGCGGCCACGCACGGTTTTACGCGCGCCATCGTGGCTCAAGCCAACGCACCGAAGTCTCAGAAATTCAAAGGCCTGGAAGTGATTGCGGTGGCGCGATTGGCCGACGCGATGCAGGCGATCTGAAGTCAGCGTGCGCGCAACAGGACGCAGAGGTGCCGACGGCGGCTATTGACCCAGCATCGACAGCTCGCGATTCAGCGCGCTGGTGCTGCCCAAATTCAGCTCAATCATGCGCTTGAGTTCAGTGAAGCTATCCAGATCGACCTTGTGACAGGCGAATGCGAGGTCGCGCTCGCCGGCGCGCACCAGTTTGACGGCCATGGCGATGATCGGACCATTCTCCAGGCGCAAATCCAGTCGAAACAGCTTGCCCGCCTCGCCGACAAATCCTTCGGGACGAGTCACCATCGCGCCGCGCAGCGACACGTCGATCAAGCCTGTGGTCCACATTGCCGTTCCCGAGTACACGCGCACGCTGGCCACCATCGAGAACCGGTGGTGACGTCGACGCTCACGCGATTCAGCGCTATCCGGACTCATGAATTGCCGCGCATCAACACCAACTCCAGCACAAACTTGCTGCCGAAAAATGCCAGCAGCAACAAGCCCATCGCCGCAAGCGTCATGCGTACCGCGCGACCGCCACGCCATCCGTAGCGGGCGCGTCCGACCAGCAGCGCGCCAAACACCAACCAGGACAACACGCTGAGCACGGTCTTGTGCATCAGATGTTGGGCCAACAAATTGTCGACAAACAGGGCGCCGGTCAGCAATGCGGCACTCAGCAAGCCGAATCCCACCGCGATGGTGCGAAACAGCAGCGTTTCCAGCTCGGTCAGCGGAGGCAACCAACGTAAAAGCGGTGCGTCCAACTGGCGCCGGCGTAGCGCTCCTTCTTGCAGCATCAGCATTACGGCCAACAGCGCCGCGACGGCCAACGTTGCGAATGCCAGCAGCGCCAGCAATGCATGCAATTGCAAGCGCCAATCGAGTGCTTGGGCGGGGCCGCTGCCTTGCAGGGCATATATCCCTGCACCGAAGGCGGCGAGCGGATAGACGACGCCACCCAGCGCATCGAATCGTCGGTTGGATGCGACTGCAGTGCTGAGCAAGGCCATCCCAAGCAAGACCAACGAGAGCGCCGCGAAGAAGCGCAGATCGACGCCGCCGACCGAGCGCCATGCGCCAGCGTGTACGCCGAAGTGGGCGAGGGTAGCCAGACTACCCAAGAGCAGTGCCAATCGATGGCCTGAAGTGCCCGGAACGCTGCTAGTGACCACCGGTGCACGGCCGAGCAGCCAGGAGGCAATCAAGTAGAGGCCGATGGCAGTGCTGGCGAAGGCAATCATCGGCCGGAGTGTCGCATACCAAGCGAACGCGGCGAACCGGGTCTTGTGAGCCGCTGCGTTATACTCCGCGGCCCCTTGCCGCCCAGATTCGCCCCGCATGTTCGAGTCACTTAGCCAACGCCTTTCCACCACGGTCAACCGTCTGCGCGGGCGGGGTCGGCTCAGTGAAGAGAATATTCGCGAGGCATTGCGTGAAGTGCGCGTTGCGCTGCTCGAAGCCGACGTTGCGCTGCCGGTGGTGCAAGCGCTGATTGAGCGCATCAAGATTCGCGCCGTGGGTCAGGAGGTGCTGAAGAGTCTGACGCCAGGGCAATCGCTCATCAAAGTGGTACGCGACGAGCTGACCACGTTGATGGGCTCGGCCGCCAATGACCTCAACCTCAACGTGCCTGCGCCCGCCGTGATCTTGATGGCGGGCCTGCAAGGCGCTGGCAAGACCACCACCGTCGGCAAGCTGGCCAGACTACTGCGCGAACGGCGCAAGAAAAAGGTGATGGTGGTCAGCTGCGACGTCTATCGTCCGGCCGCCATTGCACAGTTGGAAACGGTCGCCAATCAAGTGGGCGCGCTGTTTCATCCCAGCACTCCCGATCAGCAGCCGGTTGACATCGCGCGCGCAGCGATCGACTCGGCACGCAAGAATTTTGTCGATGTGCTGTTGGTCGATACCGCCGGCCGCTTGGCAATCGATGCGGCGATGATGGCCGAGATCCAGGCGCTGCACACGGCGATCAATCCCGTCGAAACCTTGTTCGTCGTCGACGCCATGAGTGGTCAGGACGCGGCGATCACCGCGCGCGCATTTTCGGATGCGCTGCCTTTGACGGGCGTCGTGCTGACCAAAACCGATGGCGACGCGCGCGGTGGCGCCGCGCTGTCGGTGCGTTATGTGACCGGTCGTCCGATCAAGTTCATCGGCACGTCGGAAAAGATGGATGGGCTGGATGTCTTCCATCCGGATCGTATCGCCAGCCGTATCCTGGACATGGTCGACGAGTTGACGATGGTGGAAGAAGTCGAGCGTAACGTCGATCAGGAAAAGGCGGCCAAACTGGCCGAGAAAGTCATCAAGGGCAAGAAATTTGACTTAAATGACATGAAAGATCAGCTGGAGCAGATGCAGAACATGGGTGGACTTTCGAGCCTGCTCGACAAGCTTCCCGGCATGGGGCAGATCCCGGAAAGCGTCAAGAGTCGGGTCAATGACCGCGACGTGCTGCGGCTGGTGGCGATCATCAATTCCATGACGAAAAAGGAACGCCGCTTTCCCGCGACCTTGAATGGCTCGCGGCGTGCACGTATCGCGCGTGGTTCGGGCACCACGCCTGCCGACGTCAACCGCTTGATGAAGCAGTTTCAGCAGATGGAAAAGATGATGTCCAAGCTGTCCGGCGGCGGCATCAAGGGCATGATGCGTGGCATGCAAGGCATGCTCGGCGGGCGTCGCGGGCCAGGTGGATTTTCGCTGGGCGGTTGAGTCGTTGGCCTGATTGTGGGCGGGCAAACGGTGGCGTCACAATGTCGAACGTAAACTTTTTAGCATCCCGCTGCCAATGCGGCGCGGCAAGCTAGACTTCTCCGTCATTTTTCAACAAGCAGGGGTGCGTATGAAGATGAAGCGACTGCCGCTGGCGGTGGCCATTGGCGCGGCTTTTTTTGCAGGCAACGTGGTGGCCGTGGAAATCGGTGGACAGAACATCAAGGGCAGTCTTGAGCTTGAGTTCCGAACCAACGACAACATTGGTGTCGCGCCCTCATCGTCCGACAGTTTTGACTTTGCCGATTTTGGCGACTTCGCCGAAGCCGAAGACAAGCTGGGTGAAGACGATGGTGAAGATGACGATGACGGCGATGACGGCGATGACGGGGACGACGGGGACGACGGGGACGACGGGGACGACTTCGGCGATGACGATTTCGACGACATTGGCCTCGACGAAACTGACTTCAGTGAAGACGAATTCGATCTCGCCACCGATGATGACGACGGCGATGGCGATGAAGACGACGAAGATGATGACGGTATGGATGACGATGAAGATGACGATGATGATGATGATGATGATGGAGAAGGCAAGCGCGGCCAAAGCGAAGGCGAAAGCCTCGACGACCTGATCAGTGCGGCTGTCTCCGACAAAGCCACGACAAGGTCGACATCACTGAATCGCATCTCCAGCAAACTCGGGCTCAGCCACAAGTTCGCCTTCGAAGGCGGCGTGGTGAGCTGGGGCTCAACCCTGCGCGGTGTGGGCGATTTCCATCATGGCCAGGACAACAAGGACAAGCAGAATTTCGCTTTCTCGACCGGCCCCGAGTTCAACCTCAAAGACATCGGCTTCAAGATCAAGCCAGCCGTGTCCTATGTGTTCATTCGCCAGCACGGCAACAAGATCGTTGGCACCCTGGTCGGCACTTTGGCGGCCTCCAAAGAGTTCAACAAGCAGTTCACGATGGACGCGGTTTACAACTATCAGGACCAGGACATCACCAATCCGGACTCGCCGGATGCGATCATCAACACCTTCACCATTGGCGCGCAGTTCACCGCCAGCAAGAAGGACATCTTCAAGGCCAAGTATTCGCCGCGGGTCGAGGATTCTTCGTTGGTGACCAAGAACAAGGACACCGACGGCTGGCAGCTCACCTACTCGCGCAAGCTGCCATGGGACATGATCCTCGGCTTGGGCGTGAAGGACGATTTCGTGGACTTCAAGAATCTGCCCAATCGGCGTGAGGATGATGTGCGTGCCTACTCGATTGATCTGGCCAAGCAGTTCAGCAAATCGTTTGAGATGGGGCTGGCCTACGAAGAGCGCGAGCTGGACTCCAGTCTCAACAGCAAGGATGCGGTGAACCGAAGCATGCTGATTTCCGGCACCTGGAAGTTCTGATCGGCCAGATCTCATGGGCCAGACATGATCGGCTGGCATTGCCGAGATAATCGATCCACAAAGAGCCTCGCAGTCGCGGGGCTCTTTAGTTTCTGCAAGCTAAGTCGTGGATGCCACGACGCGAGCCTTGCCTGTGGTCAGGTTGGGCATTTGCGACCACAACCACGACCAATCTGAAGTTTGGGATTCCCAATCGGCAAATGCGCCGCTATACTTCGCCGTTCACTTCGCCGTTCACTTCGCCCGATGCGGGCGTTGCCCTCTTCCAGAAACTACGAGTTATCGACCTATGGTCAAGATCCGTCTGACCCGCGGCGGCGCCAAGAAGCGTCCGTTCTACCACATCATCGTCACTGATCAGCGCAACAAGCGTGACGGTCGCGCCATCGAGCGTCTGGGTTTCTACAACCCGATTGCCGTGGCCTCTGAAGCCAAGCTGCAGCTGGATACCGACCGTGTCAAACATTGGATCGGCAACGGCGCGCAGATGACCGAAAAAGTCGCATCGTTGTTCAAACAGGCGTCGGTCGTTCCAGCCGCGTGAAGTGTGGCGGGTCGCTAGACGGCCCGCTGAGTGCATCCTCCACGCTGGGTTGCACATTGCTGAAGCCTCTCAAATCTTTTGTGTTGAGCCCGTCGCGATGAGCATTCAAGCCACTAGCGAAGCGCCTACATACGTCTTGATGGGCCGCATCACAGGTGCGCTGGGTGTGCAGGGCTGGATGAAGCTGCACTCCTATGCCCGCCCGCTCGACGCCATATTCGAATATCGGCCTTGGCAGATTCGCCATCGCGGCGTTGAGTCGACAATGAAGGTTGTCGAATGGCGAGCGCAGGGTCGTGGTCTGGTATTCCGCACACCTTCTTCTGAAGACCGCAATACCGCCGAGTCGATGGCGGGCGCGGAAGTGTGGATTGCGCGCAGCTCGCTGCCTGCGGCCGCACCGGGTGAATATTACTGGGCCGACCTGGAAGGTTTGGCCGTGGCCACGGTGGAAGGCGTCGATCTCGGTATCGTGGATCACTTGGTTGCAACAGGCGCCAATGACGTGCTGGTAGTGCAGGGTGAGCGCCAGCGCCTGGTTCCGTTTGTCACCGGCCAATTTGTAGTTTCGGTTGACCTGGTGGGTCGCCGCATCGTGGTCGATTGGGACCCCGAGTTCTGATTACCGAAGGGTGAGCATGCGTATCGATGTGATCACCCTGTTCCCCGATTTTATCCGCCAAGCCAGCGAGTATGGTGTGGTCGGGCGTGCGCAGACGCGGAGCTTGTTCGATCTGCACACCTGGAACCCACGCGACTACGCGCGCGGCAATTATCGGCGTGTGGATGACCGCCCGTTCGGCGGTGGGCCTGGCATGTTGATGCTGATCGATCCGCTACAGGCGGCGTTGCGGGCGGCACGCGCCGATTCGGCAATTCCCGCGCCGCTCATCTACTTGAGCCCTCAGGGCAAGCCCTTGACCCAGTCGCGGGCGCGCGAATTGGCGGCCATGTCGCGCTTGATCCTGCTCAGCGGTCGTTACGAGGGTGTCGACGAGCGGTTCATCGAGTCCGAAGTGGACGAGGAAATTTCAATCGGCGATTACGTTTTGAGTGGCGGTGAGTTGCCGGCCGCCGTGCTGATTGATGCGATCGGACGCCTGTTGGGTGGTGCGCTCAATCATCCTGAATCGGCAGCGCAAGACAGCTTTGAGGAAGGCCTGCTCGACTGCCCGCATTACACGCGACCACCGACACATGCCATGGGCGAAGTGCCGGCCGTCTTGATGTCAGGCGATCACGCGGCCATCGCACGCTGGCGTAGGCAACAGGCATTGGGGCGCACATGGCAACGCCGTCCAGACCTGTTCGCGAATGTCGAGTTGAGCAAGCAAGACGCTGCACTGCTCGCTGAGTTCAAGCGCGAGCGTGAGGCCGAATGCAGTAAACCGAACGACTTCGGTAGCACGAAGTGAAGGCTGTCGAAGTCACTCGCATAGCGAAGCCACAAAAGACCCGCTATACTGCCCAGCTGACCGATGCGTGGCTTGAGCTAGAGAAACGCATCCTGTGACCATAACTACATAACGTTGGTGCAACCATGAGCAATCTTCTTCAGCAATTTGAAGCCGAGCAGATGCAGCGCGAGCTGCCTGAATTTGGCCCGGGCGATACCGTCGTCGTCAACGTAAAAGTCAAGGAAGGTGCGCGCGAGCGCGTCCAGGCATACGAGGGCGTGGTCATCGGAATCAAGAACGCCGGCCTCAATTCAGCCTTCACCGTTCGCAAGATTTCTCATGGTACTGGCGTTGAGCGCGTGTTCCAGACCCACTCGTTGATGATTGAGTCAGTTCAGGTCAAACGGCGCGGCAAAGTCCGCTCGGCCAAGTTGTATTACCTGCGTGGCCTGGAAGGCAAAGCGGCTCGCATCAAGGAAGATCTGGCTGCACGCGGCAGCTGATCGCAGTTTTTATAGCGTCATCAAATCGGCCGCTGTTGCGGCCGATTTGGTTTCAGGGCTTTGCGTCAGTCAATTCCAGAAATGCGCGCGCCGCTGCGGGCAAGGGTCGATTGCAAAGTTCGATCCGATGCAAGGGTCTCAGCAAGCCGGCGGTCTCCGGCATTTCGATCGGGTGCAAGCGCTTGGCGCTCAGGAGGTCGCCAACAATGGCTTCCGGCAACAAGGCGATCGCACCGCCGCTGGCCACAATTCGAGCAATGGCTTCGTTGCTGCCGACTTCGACCATTCTGGGTGTCGCAACGCCCCAGCCATCCAACAAACGTTGAGCGACTTGACGCGTGCCCGAGCCTTGTTCGCGGATGAGCCAGGTCTGTTCGGAGAATTGTTTCACCGTCGGCCGCCGCGTGTTCGCCAATGGCGAATTGGCGGCGGTCACCAGCAATAACGGTTCCTGCTTCCAGACAGTGCTTTGCAGTCGTTCATCGCTGACAGCACCCTCGACGAAGCCGATGTCGATCAGGCAATCGATGATGGCACCGGTCACCTCCTTGGTGTTGCCAACGAACAGCGCCGGCTCGATGTCTGGATAGCGCCGCATGAAATCGGCGATGTAAGGCGGCAGCCAGTAACCTGCCACCGTCGTGCTGGCGCCCAATCGCAATCGTCCTTTGCGCAGTTGCAAACGATCGCGCACATCCTCGCTGGCGATACGTTCCAGCGCAAAAATGCCGCGGCCGTGTTGGTAAAGGGCTTGTCCACCTTCGGTCAGGCAGATCCCGCGAAGCCCATCGCTGATGCGAACGCTGCGTTCGACCAACACCATATCGAGTTGGCTCTCCAATTCGCGCACACCCTTGGATACCGCCGATTGGCTGACAAACAGCGCCGCCGCCGCGCGTGAAAAACTGTTGTGTTCGACCACCGCCACAAACATCCGTAACAGGTGCAGGTTCATTGAATCTCGCCTCCCAGCATGAGGCTGGTTCATGATTTGATGAAGTATATGCGCTGGACGCATTTTCAGAGTCGGCGCAATGTGGCGCCATCTGATCCCCCCAGGCACGCTGTGACTCCCTCGATTGCCCTTGCCAATGGCCCTTCCAAAAGCATTCATCCGCAGCGCTCGTTTTGGCTTGGGCTGGTGCTGGCAGGTGCGCTGGCGCTCACGGCAATTTCCATCGCGAACATCCCGCAGGTGCGTGCCTCGGGTCTCAGCGCACTGACCTTGGCGATCTTGCTGGGCATCGCATTGGGCAACAGCGTATTTCCCACCATCGCTGCTCACACCGGTGCTGGCGTTGACTTCTCCAAAGCCATGTTGCTGCGCGCCGGAATTGTCTTGTATGGACTACGCGTGACTTTCCAGGACATCGCCAGCGTCGGCGTCAGTGGCATCACGATTGCCGTTCTGATGGTGGGTTCGGTGTTTCTGCTGGCGGTATATCTCGGTACTCGTGTGTTCAAGCTGGATCGCGAAACCTCGATGCTCATCGGTGCCGGCAGCGCGATTTGCGGCGCGGCAGCCGTCATGGCGACCCAGCCGGTCGTTCGCGGTGAGCCGCACAAGGTGACCGTGGCGGTGGCGACCGTCGTGGTATTCGGAACCTTGGGAATGTTCCTGTATCCGTGGCTGAACCTTTGGTTTGGTTTGGACGAACAGGCCTACGGAATCTATGTCGGCTCAACGATTCATGAGGTGGCTCAAGTCGTGGTCGCCGGCAAATCGGTGGGTGAGGCGGCCGCCGCGACGGCCGTCATCGAGAAGATGATGCGGGTGATGCTGTTGGCACCATTTCTGCTCATCGTGTCGGCTGGCTTGCAACGCTCCAACGCGGCGGCGAGTGGAGACAAGCTGTCGCTCGCCTCGATTCCCATTCCCTGGTTCGCGCTGTTGTTCATCGCCGTGACCGCGCTCAATTCCACGGCTTGGCTGTCACCCACCTTGGTTGCCGCGCTGATTCACCTGGACACGTTGTTGTTGGCGATGGCGATGGCAGCCCTGGGTTTGCGCACGCAATTCAGCGCCATTCGGCAGGCAGGTGCCAGGCCGATGATGCTGGCGGCCAGCCTATTCGTTTTCCTGACCATTGGCGGCCTCGCCATCAACGCCGCGGTGACGCGATTGTTCGCGTGAGTGAGGCCGCTGACACGTGCCGAGACGCATGGTCGCGGGACTGCAGGCAAGCCACCGACTCGAGCCACTCGGTGGGTCAAGACAAGCTGCGGTTGTACGCGTAGAACTCCTGCTCGCGCTGCCAGCCCAGTGATTCGTAGAGCGCTTGTGCAGGCAGATTGTTGATCGCAGTGGAGAGCTTCAAACGCAGCCTTCCCTGTTGGCGCGCGTGCGCTTCAGCGGCCAACATCAGCTGTCGGCCGGCGCCGCTCTTCCGATGCGCCGATCCAACGAACAGGTCGTACAAAACATAAATCGGCCGCGCCTCGACCGAGCAGAACGTGGGGTAGAGCTGACAAAAGCCCAGCAAGCCTGTGCCATCGTCTTCCGCCACCAGGATGACTGACTCGTTGTTGCGCATGCGTTCTGTGATGAACTGGGTCGCCAGGGTCAGGTCTGCGGCTTCCTCGTAAAACTGGCGATAGGCGTCAAACAATTCGGCGACGGCGCCGATGTCCTGCACAGCTGCAATTCGAGTTTTCATCACGGTCAGTTTCCAGTCGCGGCGGTTGGCTCACTCAGAATGATCGCGGCGATCTTCTGACTCGACGGCAAAAACGTGTGCAGCACGGGCACCTCGGTCAGGCGCGCGAACCAGTCTGCCCTGACCTCGGAGACGGCGACCACGCCATCGTTGGCATCGCCAGCAAAAGGACCGAGGCGCGAAGTCGTACCACGGACACCGGCAATCGCGGTAGTGGGGATGTCGATGGGTCCGATGGCGCGCATGCGTTCTTCCGAACTCAGGAGTTGCCCGCAGTCGCCGGTCAACAAACGATAAGCGATGCTGTTTCGCAACCGGATCGCGAGACGCGCGGGTACGATCGGTGACCCGAGCAAGAACAGATGCTCGGGCCGGCGGATGCTGTGGTCCATCTTGTTCAAGGCCGCCCGCAGCAATACGCCGCCCAAGGAGTGGCCGACAACCAAATAGCGACCAACGTTGGACACGGCTTCGATTCGCCGGATCAAGCGAGCGACGATATTGTCGAAGGTTTCGAGTGCGGCCACATAACCGAAGGTGTGGGTCTGCAAGCCTGACTGACGCAGGCGTCGCAACATTGGCCAGCTGGATAGCGGCGTTCGCCCCATGCCATGCACGAACAGGACGTGCAGCCGCTCGGACGATGGTGGGCGATGCGCTGGGCGTCGACTATCCATGGTCTCGCTCGACCGCAGTTGGCGGGGTCTCTTTCTTCACCGTGAATTCCTCCTGGCGGCGGGGCAAGCTGCGCCAGGCGATGATGCCAGAGCACGGTGGGCCGAGCTGATCGCGGGGAATCTCCAGAAGAAGCGCAGCAGGCTGCGCTCCACCAACGCTCTTTTTTGCCGCTGCTCCCAAACAGAACAGGCGCCGCAAATGCAGCGCCTTTTTCCTGAGCCCAGTGTGCAATTGGGTCGATGCTGATGCTCAAGCCATCAATCATCAATGCACGGGTTTGGCTTCGTCGTAACGCAGGCCCTTGTCCTTGGCTTGCTCCTTGACCGTGCTGAACACCTGGTAGTCGAGCGAATCACGGCTGCTGGTCGCGGCGGCGAGGTTGGTTTCGATGTGCGCCTGCCGCTGCTCGTTCAGGCGGCCGATCTCGGCCTTGATTTCGCGCCGACGCTCGGCGGTTTCTTCAATCGCCTTGGCGCGCTCGTCGGCATCCATGGCGACCAGCGGGGCGGGCAGATTTTCGGCGGGTACGTCAGCCAGTTTGACCTTGCCCGTGCTGATGGCGTCGACCAGTTCACTCTCGCCCAGTAAATTGCTGGCACCGGCCGCCGAGGTATTGAACTGGGCACGTTTGGCTTGGGCGGCGGGGGAGGCGGCGGCGTGCACTTTTTCAGCTGCGGCTTGTTTGACTGCCATCGCCTCGCGCGTACCGGCATCACCAAAGAACATGCGGCTGTCATCCAGTTCGCGGGCCAGTGCAGCAATCGACTCATCAAACGGCGTCGCCACGGCCACCGCGCTGCCGCCTTGGCCCACTTCAAAGTAGGCACCGCCGGCGAGTGAAGCAATCTGCTGCCAGCTGGCGCGGGTGTCGCTCGCGCTGCCGGCTTGAATGGTGTTAATCACGATGCCGCGCCCCGTAGCCGACTTCATGATCTGCGGAAATCCGGCTTCGTCTTGATACTGCTGCGGCGGCGCATCACCCACCAGAAAGACGGTCCGATAGGCCTCGCGGTTCTGACTCCAGCTGATCCGATTGACGGCTTCGGACAAGGCTTGATTGACCGCCTCGGGCGTGTCGCCACCACCGGCGGCTTCGAAATCCATGAGTTGGGCGTAGACCTGATCGAGATCGGTCGATAGGTCGATGACCTTGGTCACGTATTCGTCGCCACGATCGCGAAAGGCGACCAGACCGATGGCGAGTTCAGGGGTAGGCTTGGCTTGCGCCATCGAACTGGCAATCGACCAGATGTTGTCCTTGGCCGCTTGAATCATGCCGCTCATGCTGCCGGTAGTGTCGAGCACAAACACCACTTCAATGCGTGGGTTTTGTTGCTGGGCAAGGCTGGTTGGGATGACCGTGGTCGGAGTGACCGTGGTCGGCGGCTTTGCTGGCGGAGTGGCAGACGGATAGGCAAAGACGAGGCCGGCGGTGACGGTCAGCAGAGCGGCGGCGAGGATGGGAGTTTTCATGGTGAGTCTCCTGGTTGAGTCAGAGCAGATGAGGGGGATGGAAACAAGGCGCGTGGGCGAGCGATCAACGGGTGGCGCTGGAGTCATACAAACGCTGCAGAGCGGCTTCTGCGGTGCGCTGTGCATGGGTGAAACGGTCGCCGGACGCAGTCGGGGTTCGCGTAGCGGTCGAGAACGAAGCGGCCAACGCTTGCAGCAGCAGGAAGCTCCACAGGGCCAGACCCACGCTGCCGCTGTGGCGCAAGGTGGCCATGCCAACGGCGGCGGCGATCAGCATGACGGCGGCATCCAGCAAGGCCGGCAGTGGCCGAGCGTGAGATCCGAGATTGCGCAACAGCCACGGCAGCGCTGCGAGCAAGCCCAGCCATAACCATAACGGCGGGTTGAAGACCAGCAAGCCGACGCAGATCGCGAACCAGCTCGCGGCCACCAGCAATCGACCGGCGCGGTTGGGACCTTGCAACAACAGGTCGAGCAAGGTCGCGCTGGCAACCAACAACAGCACCAGACGGATGGCGATGTGGGTGCCGGTGAACGGTGCCAATAACCAGAATGCAGCGGCGCCGATGGCGCTCAGAACAAACGCCAATGCAACGCCGCGCCAGAAACCGGCGGCGTTCATGCGCGCCCCCGGCGAGCACGCAACAACGCCAATTCGACGTCGGCATCGGAGACGTTGAACTGTTCGGCGCTCCACGGACTGGCGAAACCGGCGGCATCAGTCGAAGGTGTCTGTGCTTGCGCTTGTGCTCGCAGCTGTTCGAACTGTGCGCGTTGTTTTTCGAGTGACTGTTGGTCCTGGGTGATATCGACTTCCAGGCGGGCGGCTTGCCGCTGCAAGTGCGCCAGCAGACGCTCGCCTTCCAATCGACGTCGCAACAACACTCGCGCCAGCGCTTCGTTGTCGGCGTTCAAGCACAGCTCCAGCTCTTCATCGACTTTGGTCAGCGTGGTGCTGATTTCCTGCTGACGGCGCACCAGCGCATCACGTTGTTGACGATCCAGCTCGAGCTTGCGACTGCCGTCGGCCAGCGCTTCTTCCATCTCGCGCAGTGCTTGCCGCAGCAACAAGTCAGGCTCTTCGATGCCGTCCAGCACGGCATGCATGTCGGCGCGAAACAAACGCGTCAATCGGTTGATCATGGGCATCGGAGTCTCCTGTCGTTGGGGTGCCAACAGACTAGGAATCCGCCGCAGGCGAAAACAGGCCGAACGCTGTAAACACTTGCGGGCGGCTGTTTACAAACTGTTTGCATGCGCTGCGGACGACGGCGGTGTTAGTGTCGAACGCTGTGAACGGCCATGCCGAACTTCTCCCCTCTCCCGCAAGTGGGAGAGGGGCTCGAAGCGAGCGGGAGAGGGGCTCGAAGAGAAGCGTTTACTCCACCGATAACCCTTGATGCGAGAACGAGTGACCGCATGCAACGCAAGCCACGCCTGTTGATCATCGAAGACGAGCCGGCCATACGGGCGGGCTTGATCGACGTGTTCGTCTATCACGGCTATTTGGTTGAATCCGCCAGCGACGGCGCGGATGGGCTCGCCAAGGCCAGACGCGGCAACTTCGATCTGATCTTGCTCGACGTGATGTTGCCGAGCGTGGATGGCTTCACGATCTGCGGCGAGTTGCGCCGCTGTGACCCCGACCTGCCGATCATGATGTTGACCGCCAAGACCAACGACGACGACATCATTCATGGCTTGGCATTGGGTGCTGACGACTACGTCGGAAAACCCTTTTCGGTCGCGCAACTGGTGCTGCGCGTGCAAGCCGTGTTGCGGCGCGCGCGCCCGGCATTACTCAACGACTCGCACCTGCGTTTGCTCGGCGGCATCGCCATCGATACTCGCAATTTGAGCGCCAGCATCAATGGCGTAGAGACGCACTTTACCCGTCGCGAAATGGAGGTCTTGCAGTATCTCGGAGCCAATGCGGAGCGGCCGGTGTCGCGCGAAGAACTGTTGCACAAGGTGTGGGGTTACGGCCGTGAGATGGAAATCGAAACTCGCACCGTCGACATCCATATCGCCAAGTTGCGACGCAAGATCGAGACCGATCCCAAACTGCCGCTATGCCTGTTGACCGTGCGCGGAGGCGGTTATCGCTTGTTGCTGGCGGACGCATGAGCCGAGCGCGTTCGCATGGCATGACTCGCGGTCGCTTGCGCTGGACCTTGGGGACACTTTTCCTGGCACTGGCGATTCCCAGCGCCGTATTGGTGGTGCAAACCCAGCGGCAGCTGAAATGGGAGTCATTCCATCAAAATCGGCAGTTGGCGGTCGAACTGGCTGATCGCATTGATGCGCGCCTGCAGCAACTGGTGGCAACGGAAGAAGCGCGCGGCTACGCCGACTACACTTTCCTCAATGTCACCAGTCTGAATGCAGCGACCGATCCGGCCATCGAGGCTTTGCTGCAACGTTCGCCGCTGGCGCGGTTTCCGGTGCAAAGCGACATTCCGGGATTGCTCGGTTGGTTTCAGATCGATGCCGAGGGTGGCTTCAGCAGTCCCTTGTTGCCACAGCAGGACGGTCGCTTTGAAGAATTGGGGCTGACAAAAGAAGAAGTCGCGGCGCGCCAAGCGCTCGCCGATAGCCTGCAGGATGTGCTGGGTCGCAATCAGCTGGTGGTCAAGCGGCGGGCTGCCACCTTGCAGGTGGCGGCCGCTACAAGCAAAGACGAGCGGCAGAACTCACCGAGTCCGATCACGGCCGCCGTTGAAAGCAGACTCGGCAGATCTGACGCTGCCTCGGCGACGGCCGCCGCCGCCTCACCGCCGCCGGCCCAGGTCGCGTTCGACCAGCTTAATCAAGCCCAGGCCGGACCTCGTGCTCAGGAAGCCAAGGCGCTAGGCAAGGTCACCGACCTCAATCTCGCTAATGCCTATGCCGAGCGCGATGAGTATCTGCAGGAAGAGCTTCGGCAAGACAAGCAGAAGCTGGCGCTACCTCAGCGAGGCCGACGCGTCGAGCAGGCGGCACTGCCGACCTTTGCCGCCAAGGAACAAGCCGCCACGGTCACCAGCGAGAATCCCGCTTCGGCGCGCGAAGCCGAACTGCTGGATGCGAAAGTCTCGTTGCGTGACTCGGTACTGACTGCCGCGCCCCTGCGCATGTTCGACAGCGAACTCGATCCCTTCGAGATCGCCCAACTCGGCAGTGGCCACTTCGTGTTGTTTCGGCGCGTGTGGCGCAATGGCGAGCGCAGCATTCAAGGTGCCTTGATCGAGCAGGATGCGTTCCTGCGCGGCATGATCGATCAGCCATTCGCAGGCAGCGTGGTGAGTCCGGTCAGCGACCTTCTGGTGGCTTGGCAAGGCGATGTGCTGCAACGCTTTGACGGTCGTCGTGGGCGTCTCCATGACCAGCAGGCCGATGAACTCACTGGCACCTTGTTGCATCGCGCGAGGCTCTCCGCGCCTTTGGCCGACATGGAGCTGATCTGGACCATCCGCCGTCTGCCGACCAGCCCGGGCCTGTCGCTGGTCGCTTGGGCCGGAGTCGTCCTGTTCGGTGTACTGATGGCCGGGTTTTTCACCCTCTATCGACTTGGACTCAAACAGCTAGGCTTGGCATCCCAACAGCAGGATTTCATCGCCGCCGTCAGTCACGAGTTGAAGACCCCGCTGACCTCGATCCGCATGTACGGTGAACTGCTGCGCGCAGGTTGGGCGTCGGAGGAAAAGAGGCGCGAGTACTACGACTATATCTTCCATGAGTCCGAGCGTTTGTCGCGCCTGATCGCCAACGTGTTGCAGTTGGCGCGGTTGGAACGCGACGAGTTGCGGCTGGAGTTGAAGCCGCAAGCGGTGGCCACCTTGTTCGATGTGATCCGCTCCAAAGTGCATGGCCAGATCGAACGCGCCGGCTTTGAAGTGAGTTTCGACCTGGACCAAGAATGTGCGAAGGTCGAACTCAGCGTCGATACCGACGCCTTGGTGCAGGTCATGATCAATCTGGTCGACAACGCGCTGAAGTTCTCTGCCAAGGCTGATGTCAAACGCATCGAAATCAGCGTCGCGGCGGTTGACAAGAACCGCATCGCCTTCGCCGTTCGCGATCATGGACCCGGTGTGCCAGCGGCTCTGCGCAAGCGCATATTTGAGTTGTTTTTCCGCGCGGGCAATGAGCTGACGCGCGAAACGCAAGGCACCGGCATCGGTCTCGCCCTGGTCCGCCAACTTGCGCACGGCATGCATGGCGAAGTCGACGTTCAGGCGCGCGACCCAGGGGTCGAGTTTCGCTTGCTGTTGATGGCTTGAAACCGCGCGCTGCACGCGGTGCTTGTTTGACTTCAGTAGCCAGACCCGGGCGGTGGCAATCAGGGCGGGGTCGCGGCGTTCGTGTCGACAGGCGTGGCACATCCAGGCTGCTTGGCGACAGTGTCTTGCAGAAACGCTTCCACACGATCGAAGTGATCGATCGGTGAGGCGTGGTCGCCTTGCACCACGCTCAGTTCGTGGACGTGACCAAAATCATGCTCGGTCAGCCGTTTCATCAAACGCTCCGACATCGTTTGTGCCGGCCACATTTCATCCTGATCGGCGGCGATCAGCAGGATCGGACCGTTGATGCGCTCCACGGCGATGGCTGCGGCGGCGGCAGATTCGTCGGCGAGGATGCGCTGCATCACCGCCAGCAAATCACCCTTCAACAGGTCGAAGGTCGCCGCCCACGGCATGTGCGCAAAGGGCAGTGGCTCTCGATTGAGCGCCCAGGATGACGTGTTCATCGCATCGGTGTGGGCGGGGAAGACAGTGTCTCCCGGTGCCAGCGCGATCACCGCGTCAATGTCCGAAAAGTTCGCAGCCAAGGTGAGCGCCAACTCCGCGCCTTTGGAACCCCCCAGCACGATCACGCAGGCGTCACTGACTGCGGCATCGGACTGTGCTTTGACGATAGCTTGATGCACACCCTCAAGCGCAATGCGATCCAGCTTTTCGGGTGTGTTGGGCAAACCGAAGTAGCCCACTGCCAAAAACGCGTAACCAGCGTGTTCGAAGCGCTGGCGTTGTTTTTCCCAGCGCGGATGCAGCCAACCATTGCCGCCCTCAGCACCACCCAAGCCCACGATCAATGGCCGCGGCGCACCGGCCGGCGCGAACAGCTTTGCGTCGACCTGACCATAGCGCTGTGGCAGGGTGACCGTGTCGAAGCTGGTGACCACGTAGCCGACATAGGCTACGGCCGCCAAGGTCAGTACGAGCAGGCTGGCGGCTGTCCACACGGCAAACTTGCGCAGCAACTTGAGTGGGCGATGGAACATCGGTGGATCCTTGGCGGGAGAAGAGGGTGAGCAGCGACGCGAAGTGTTCAGGCAGGCGGCAGATCGGATGGCGATGAGTCAGGTGACGCGGGCGCTGACGAATTCCAGAAAAACACCGCGTCCACACTCAGTGAAAACTCCCCCGCCAGGCGCATAGCCAGTTCCAGCGACGGTGCGTAGCGGCCGCCTTCGATGGCGATGATGGTTTGCCGAGTGATGCCCACTCGCCGGGCAAGCGTCTCCTGCGACATCTCCGCGTGCTCGAAACGCAGCCTGCGCAGGTGATTGCCGATGGGTGACGGTTGGCTCATGGGCTCGCGCCAAAGGCATTGGCATCGGCGTCGGCCGCATAGGCGCGCAGGCGGCTGATCGCGTCAGTCAGACAGCTGCCGATGATGGCGAGGATCAGGCCATGCGCGATGCTCGGGTGCGACATCTCGGCCACCCAGCCGTCACGCACGAACCCCAGCGCCAGAATTTGTGCGATCAACAAGGCGAGCAGGCCGTAGTAAGCGGCGCGCATGCCGCTGGCGGCGATCACTTGGTCGCGCTCGTCTGATCGTGGTTGCGGATCGCGTGCAATCCAGTACGAGACTGCCCAGCCGGCGACCAAGGTCCAGTTGTCGACGCCCAGCGCGTGGATCTGAGGTGTGTGCATCACCATATTCGGGCCGATGTGCCAAAGCGTGACCGCCAGATGCGCCGCCACAACGCCGTTGCCGAACAGCCCGATCCACAACGCACGTTCGGGCGAACCTGGGGCAGCCTCAGCCAGCACTCCCCAGCGACGGCGGACGGCCAACGCCGCCACCACCATCAGCGCAGCGCCGACGACCCCTGGTTGAATCGGCCATGCGCCCGCGGCATTGGCGATCAGCGAACCGAGGGAAAGTGCCACCAGCAGAACGGCAATAATTCGGCGCATGCGTAACATTGACCTTACTAAATGTAAGGTAAAGCATACATGTTGGTGCGACGCGCTGACAATTCCGGCGGACGAGCGCGCATCCCCGGGAATCGCGTCGTGGTCACTTGTCATTGGCCAATCGCATGCGCCGCCATTCCGCGAGCGGCGAGACGTCACCGATCTCGCAACAGCCGATTCGGCTGCCCGGCGACAGGGCTGGTGGCGCAAGGAATCGGAGGCGTAAGCTGCGCGCTTTGCGCAGCGAGGTGGCAAATGATCGGATACGTGACCTTGGGCACCAATGATTTGCCGCGGGCGACTGCGTTTTATGACGCGCTGCTAGCAGAGATCGGTGGCAAACGCATGATGGAGTCAGAGCGTTTCGTATTCTGGAGCGCGTCGGCATCGCAGGCCGCACTTGGCGTGATCTTGCCGTTTGATGGTCAGCCGGCCACCCGCGGCAACGGCACCATGATTGCACTGGTGGTGAAGACTCCTGCGCAAGTCGATGCGCTACACAAGAAGGCGCTGGCGTTGGGCGCGACTGACGAGGGCGCACCGGGCCCGCGTGGCGGCAGTTTTTACATTGGCTATTTCCGAGATCTGGACGGCAACAAACTCAACTTCTTCTGCATGGCTGCGTAGCCATTGCGACGGGGCATGCTCCAGCGAACGACTCCGCTCAGGTGCCGCCATTCCATGCTCAACGGGGTGTCACGACGACACCCTTTCAATTGCGCGGCCTCGGAAATTGGAAGTGGCGCGTTATCATTCCGCTCATCGCTGCTGTTCGGCTGCAATCCGCTGAGTCATGGCTCATACGAGCAACGTTCTCCTGATCAGGAACCTTTACGTCGTTCAGTGCGGCGCGTGTGCGCCATGCGTTTGAGCGACAGCGCGTGCCGACTCTGGATGCCATGAGCGTTTCGTTGACGTTCGGGCGCGGCTCGATCGGCGGTGATGGAGACTTCGCCGAGCGGACTCATATGTGCGCGATGTCGGCGACTCGTGATCGCTTGGAGCCTCGAGCCCTCGACCCAAATACGATAAACCCGATGTGTTTGATGAATGACTGCCCGAGCGCGTGACTACTTCGAGCCGTTGGTCAGACCTCTCAAAGTCAAACTAAACGAGATACAGATGAAATCTGTCGTGACGAAAAACCCCAATCGCCAGCGTGTGTTGATGGTCGACATGGCTGGTTGGCATGGTCCGCGAGCACTGCTGGCATGAACACACCCACCTGGCTGGTCACCGGCGGTGCCGGCTTCATCGGCGGCAATTTTGTCTTGCAAGCGATTGCCGACGGCGCGGCGCGAATCATCACTCTCGACGCGCTCACCTACGCTGGCAATCGGCATACCCTGGCGTCGCTGGACCGTAATCCAGCGCACGTATTCGTGCACGGAGATATCGGCGACGCCGAATTGGTCAAGGCGCTGTTGGCCGAGCATCGGCCCTCGGCGGTGATCAATTTTGCGGCCGAAAGCCATGTCGACCGATCAATCGATGGTCCCGCTGCATTCGTGCAGACCAACGTCGTCGGCACCTTGAGCCTGCTGGAGGCGAGCAAGAATTACTGGCGTGGCCTCGACGAGACGGCTCGGGAGGGATTTCGTTTTCTGCACGTTTCCACCGACGAGGTGTACGGTTCGCTGGGCGAGTCCGGTGCTTTCACCGAGACTACGGCCTATGCGCCCAACTCTCCGTATTCGGCGTCCAAGGCGGCGTCAGACCATCTGGTGCGCGCGTTTCACCACACCTACGGGTTGCCAACGCTGACCACCAACTGCTCCAACAATTATGGGCCTTATCAGTTCCCGGAAAAGTTGATCCCGTTGATCATTGCGCGCGCCTTGGCCGGCGAAGCGCTGCCTGTGTACGGCGATGGCAGCAACGTGCGTGACTGGCTGTATGTGGGCGACCACTGCGAGGCGATTCGAGCCGTGCTGGCCGCGGGGCGAGTGGGCGAGGTCTACAACGTCGGCGGGGATGCCGAGCGACGCAATATCGATGTCGTCAAGGCGATCTGTGCCCTGCTGGATCAACGCCGTCCGCGCGTCGATGGTGTCGCCCGCGAGAATCAGATTGCCTTTGTTGCCGACCGTCCCGGACACGACCGCCGCTACGCCATCGACGCCAGCAAACTCAAGCGCGAGTTGGGCTGGCGGCCAAGCCTCGATTTCGAGACGGGCATCGCCCGCACCATCGATTGGTATCTCGATCATCAGGACTGGGTTGCCGGCGTGCTGGATGGAAGCTATCGCCTGCAACGCATTGGCGGAGTGTCCTGATGCGTTCGCAGCAAAACCACGCGACAAGAGCAATCCAACCATGATCTGCAAAGGCATCGTGCTCGCCGGAGGTTCCGGCACCCGGCTATATCCAATCACCCGCGCGATCAGCAAACAGCTGTTGCCGATCTACGACAAGCCGATGATCTATTACCCGCTCAGCACGCTGATGCTGGCGGGCATTCGCGATGTACTCATCATCAATACGCCGCACGAGCAGCCGATGTTCCGGCACCTGCTCGGCGATGGATCGCAATGGGGCATGCGCATCGAATATGCGATGCAGCCGAGCCCGGATGGCCTGGCGCAGGCCTTCATCATCGGTCGCGACTTCGTCGCCGATGGACCCAGTTGTCTGGTTCTCGGCGACAACATCTTTTACGGCCACGGCTTCAGCGAGCAACTGCGTCGCGCTGCCACCCACGTCGATGGCGCGACCGTGTTTGGATATTGGGTCAAGGATCCCGAGCGTTACGGCGTCGCCGAATTTGATGGCGACGGGCGGGTGGTGGGTCTGGAAGAAAAAC
>JBQTGY010000043.1:0-20902 GCA_052390415.1 Pseudomarimonas sp.
GCGTCCGCGCGGCTACGGGCCTGCACTGGGTTGCACTGGCGGGGTCGTGTGGGCCCACTCGGGGGCTTCTGGCCCCCACCGGCTCGTGTTCCACCCACCGGCGGGTGGGACCCCGACGCACCCTACGTGGCACCGAGGCTTCTGGTTCACGGCAAGTCCGGTGCGTCCGAGACGCACCCAACGTGACACCGAGAGCGATATGCTGCGGCGCTTGTCGGGTTTGACCTGCGACCAATGATCTGGCTGAACCCGCCGTTTCCACCAACGTCCGAGCTTGAAGCACCCATGCTGCTGATGATCGACAACTACGACAGCTTTACCTTCAACCTCGTGCAGTACCTGCAGGAGTTGGGCGAGACCGTGCATGTGGTGCGCAATGACGCCTTGAGCGTGGCCGATGTGGTCGCCATGGGGCCCGAGCGGATCGTCATTTCGCCGGGGCCTTGCACGCCGGACCAGGCCGGCATTTCCCTGGGCCTGATCGATGCCTTGGGTGATCGCCTGCCGATCTTTGGCGTATGTCTGGGCCATCAGGCGATCGGGCAGGCATTTGGTGGCGACGTGGTGCGCGCGAAGACCATCATGCATGGCAAGACCTCGTTGATTCATCACCACGGTCGTGGCGTGTTTGCAGGCTTGCCGAACCCCTTTACCGCCACCCGCTATCACTCGCTGGTGGTGGCGCGCGACAGCCTTCCCGACTGCCTGGAAATCACCGCATGGACGCAAACGGTCGACGGTGAGTTCGACGAGATCATGGGCCTGCGGCACACCTCGTTGGACATTGAGGGCGTGCAGTTTCATCCCGAATCGATCTTGACCGAGCATGGTCACGCCCTGTTGCAGAACTTTCTGCGTGGTTGAGCGATGAGCTGCACCGACGCACGCTGCGGCAGCCTGAACATGTCGGATGAATGTGCGCCACGTAACGGACCAGCGCGCGGATGACGTCACCAATGCAGCACGATGTGATCATCGTCGGCCTCGGCGCCATGGGCAGTGCGGCAGCCTGCCAACTGGCGCGGCGCGGTGCAAAGGTGCTGGGTCTTGATCGCTACACGCCGCCGCATGCGTTCGGGTCTTCGCATGGGCAGTCGCGCATCATCCGCACCGCCTATTTCGAGCATCCGGCTTATGTGCCGCTGCTGCAACGTGCGTGGCAGCTGTGGATGGAACTGGAGCAACTTTCGGCCAGCGAGTTGTTGCGTCCCACCGGTGGCTTGATGATCGGCCCGCGCGATGGCGTGCTGGTGGCCGGCGTGTTGCGCAGCGCCAGGCAGCACGGGCTGGCGCACGAGTTGCTGGATGCCGACGCGTTGCGCGAGCGTTATCCGGCGCTGCGACCTGACCCCGACATGCAGGCGGTGTGGGAGCCCGCCGCCGGTGTGCTGTTGCCGGAAGCCTGCATCGAGGCACAGCTGCGGGTGGCGCACGCGCACGGCGCGGAGTTGCGATTCGGCGAAGTCGTCACCCACTGGCAGCAGGATGGTGATGGTGTGCGTGTGTTCACGAGCCAAGGCGAATACCGCGGCAAACAATTGCTGCTGACGACGGGAGCCTGGATCGGCTCGCTGGCGCCATCGCTGGCCAACAGTTTCACCGTCGAGCGGCAAGTGTTGTATTGGTTTGATGCGGTGAGTGACCGCACCCTGTTCACGCCGGAGCGGTGTCCGATCCATCTGTGGGAGACCCATTCGCAGCGCTTCTTCTACGGTTTCCCGGACATGGGCTCGGGCATCAAGCTCGCCATTCATCACGAAGGTCAGCGCTGTGATCCAGACAGGCTCAATCGCGATGTTTCCACCACGGAGATCGCGGCGATTCGCGCCTTGCTGGCGCGCTATCTGCCTGCTGCGAATGGTGCCCTTCGCGCGGCCGAAGTGTGCATGTACACCAACAGCAATGACGAACATTTCTGGATCGACCGCCTGCCGCAGCAGCCGGCGGTGTTGGTTGCCAGCGCCTGTTCCGGGCATGGTTTCAAATTTGCGAGCGTGTTGGGTGAAGTGCTGGCGGATCTGCTGATCGAAGGTCGCTCGCGCTTTGATCTGAGTTTGTTCAAGCGGCGCTGAGACTATTATCCGATCCAGTCGCACGCGGCCGCTAAACTGTGCGGTTGTCGCGCTGTCTGTTGCGTCGTTGCCCGCCATCGTTGCCAATGCATTCAATCGGAGCCAAATCGCGCATGCCGTTCACCCCGCAAGCAGCCCTGCACCGGATCATCGAACACCGCGAGATATTTCATGACGAAATGGTCGAGCTGATGCGGCAAATCATGCGCGGCGAGGTCTCGCCGGTGATCTGCGCGTCGATCCTGGCCGGCTTGCGGGTGAAGAAGGAAACCATCGGCGAGATCGCCGGTGCCGCGCAGGTGATGCGTGAGTTTTCCGCCAAGGTGGAGGTAGCGGAGGCAGACAATTTTCTCGACATCGTCGGCACCGGCGGCGACGGTTCGCACACCTTCAACATTTCTACCGCAGCGATGTTCGTGGCCTCGGCCGCCGGCGCCAAGGTCGCCAAACACGGCAACCGCAGCGTGTCATCCAAGTCCGGCAGCGCCGACGTGCTGGAGGCCCTGGGCGCGATCATCGAACTGCAACCGGCCCAGGTCGCTGCCTGCATTGCGGAGACCGGCATCGGTTTCATGTTCGCGCCGATCCATCATCCAGCGATGAAAAATGTCGCCCCGGTGCGCCGCGAAATGGGCGTGCGGACGATCTTCAATATCCTCGGCCCACTGACCAACCCTGCCGGTGCGCCGAACATCTTGATGGGCGTGTTTCATCCGGATCTGGTCGGCATTCAAGTGCGCGTGTTGCAGCGCTTGGGCGCGCGTCGCGCGCTGGTCGTATGGGGCCGCGATGGCATGGACGAGATTTCGTTGGGTGCGGGCACCCTGGTCGGCGAGTTGATCGACGGCACCATTCGCGAGTACGAAATTCACCCCGAAGACTTCGGCATCCCGATGGCCGCCAGTCGCAATTTGCGCGTCGATGATCCGCAACAATCGATGCAGATGCTTCGCGCGGCAGTCGCTGGTGAACCTGGCTTGCCCAGCGAGATCGTTGCACTCAACGCGGGTGCCGCGTTGTACGCCGCAGGTGTGGCCGACGACATTCCGACCGGCATTTGCCAAGCGCGTGCGGCGATGGCGTCGGGTGCAGCGACGACACAACTGCATCGATTTGTCGCCAGCACGCGGCGTCTCGGCGGAGCCAACGCATGAGCGACATTTTGCAGAAAATTCTCGCCCGCAAAGCGGTCGAGGTGGCCGAGCGGCGAGACCGTGTATCGCTGGCAGCGTTGGAAACACAGCTCAAGAAATCAGCTTCGCCGCCGCGTGGATTTGCGGCCTCGTTGCGCGCGCGTACGCACACAGGCGAAGCGGCGGTCATCGCCGAAATCAAGAAGGCCAGCCCCTCCAAGGGTGTACTGCGCGCAGACTTCCGACCGGCCGAGATTGCTGCCAGCTATGAGCGAGGCGGTGCAGCCTGTTTGTCGGTGTTGACCGACATCGACTTTTTCCAAGGTGCCGACGCGTACCTGCAGCAGGCACGCGACGCTTGCACGCTGCCGGTGTTGCGCAAGGACTTCAACATCGATCCCTACCAACTGTTTGAGGCGCGCGCGCTGGGTGCAGACGCGATTCTGTTGATCGTCGCCGCACTCGAAGATGCCGAACTCGTGGAGCTGGCCCGCGTCGCCAAGCGCCTGGACATGGACGCGCTGGTGGAAGTGCACGACGGTGAAGAACTGGAGCGCGCCCTGCGCACCAACGCAGCGCTGATCGGCATCAACAACCGCAGCCTGCGCACGTTCGAGGTCAGCCTTGATACCACGCTGAAGTTGTTACCCGAAGTGCCCGGCAATCGCCTGCTGGTCACCGAAAGCGGCATCCTCACCCGCGCCGACGTCAACCACATGCGTGCCAATGACGTGCACGCATTTCTGGTCGGTGAAGCCTTCATGCGCGCGGAAGATCCGGGCGCGGAGTTGGCGCGGTTGTTTCTGAAGTAAATCAGATGCGACGTCCTCAACGCGGAGGCGCGGAGAAACGCATGGACAGATCAAAATTTCGCCCCGCGGCTCGACATCGAGTTTCAGATTTTATTGAGCTTCTCTGCGCTTCTCTGCGCTTCTCTGCGCCTCCGCGTTGAAGACGTTGCTTGGCTGTTTGCAGTGCGCTCCTACGACGACCGCTGGCTCAAAGCCACACCACCAATGATCAACGCCCCCGCCCCGACCATCGCCAAGGTCACCGGCTCGCCGAGCAGGCTCCAGGCCCAGAACACACCAAACAGCGGCACCAGGTAAGTCACCACGACCGCGCGCGAGGCGCCGACGCGTTTGATGAGGCGATAGAACACGGCGAAAGCAAGACCGGTGCAGACCACACCCAACAGACTCGCTGCCGACCATGCGCGCAAGCTGGGAGCGGCTTCTGGCCACGTCACCAGCGCGAAAGGCAGGGTCAGCAAAGCGGCGCACGACAGTGTCGCGGCGGCGACTGCGGCGGGTGGCATGCCAGTCAGATATTTGCGCACCAGGTTGGCGCCGAACGCGTACAACAGCGCCGCCAAGGTGCCCGCGGCCACCGCTGCTCCCACATTGGCGCCTTCGATCTTGCTGCTCGCCAACAGCAATACACCGCTGAAGCCAACCAACAACGCGATGGCGCGGCGGGTGCCGATGCGCTCGCCAAAGAACAGCGCAGCGACGACCGCCGTGAACAACACGACCATGGCATTGCAGATGGCGCCGATGCCTGCGGGCGCTTGCTGAGCCGCCCACGCAAACAAGGCAAACGGAGCAGCCGAATTGATCGCGCCGATCAGCGCCAGCGTGGCCCAGATCTTGGCCGGAAAGCGCTGCCGCTCCATCCACAGAAACGGCAGCAGGATCAGCGCGCCTAGCGCCAGGCGCATCTCAACCAGCGGCAGCGCACCGAACTCCGGCGCGGCCACTCGCATCAGCATGAAGGATGCGCCCCAGATCGCTCCCAGCACCGTCAGTTCAATTGGCGTACGCCAATCGCGGGTTTGCGCTGTGGCCAGCGGAGCGAGCACGGGGTTGGCGGCGTTCAAGGGATCACCAAAGTAGTGGATTTGCGGAAGTCGCCATTGTCGACTTGCCATAAATCCACGCAAGCGCGTACTTTGCGTGGCAGACACAAACTGCATTTGTGGCTCGTCCATGAGCTTGCGTCCCGATTGGCTGGTCCCTCTCACCGCGTTCGAGGCCGCCGCGCGGCATCAGAACTTTGCCCGCGCGGCGGCGGAAATGAACCTCACTGGCAGCGCTGTGAGTCATCACGTGCGACGGCTGGAAGCTCGTCTGGGAGTCACTCTGTTTCAGCGCCATGCGCGCGGAGTGACCCTGACCGCCGAAGGTCGCCGACTGGCAGACGCCGCCAGTAGCGCGTTCAGCGACGTCGAAGGTGTGCTGCTGGACTTGCGCGAGCGCCGTGATGAAGGCGAGCTGTTGCGAATAACCACCTTGCATTCGCTGGCCCAGGCCTGGTTGATCCCGCGCCTGCCGCGCTTCATTGCCGGCTACCCCAAGCTGCGCTTGCGGCTGGAGACCGATCCGGTCATGGCGCGCTTCGATGACGGTGGTCCTGATCTGGGATTGCGCTTCGGTATCGGCCACTGGCCGGGCTTGAGCGCGCATTACGTCATGTCTGACCACTTGTTCCCGGTCGCCAGCCCTGAACTGGTCGAGCGCGCGCGGATTCGCGCGGTGGCTGATATCGCGCGCCTGCCGCTGATCGCCGATCTCGCCCGTCAAGGCTGGCTGGACTGGTTCCGCGCGGCCGGTTTGCATGGTGCCCGGATCGACGAGCGTTATTCGATGAACGACTCCACCGATGCACTTCGGTCAGCGGCGTGTGGCCTGGGCGCGGCCTTGGCGCGTGAACGCATCGCCAGGCCCTGGCTGGCGCGCGGTGAGCTGGTCGCCCTACCGGGACCGATGCTGCCGGCGCGCTGGAGTTATTACCTGGTCTACCCCGACCATCGACCGCTGCGTCCCGCCGCTCGCGCGTTTGTCGATTGGGTGCTGGCAGAGGCGCGCGATTGAGGCGCTCATGAGGCAGTGCTGCTTAGCAGCTGCACCCGACGAGCCATCACGGGCCCGTCGGGTGCGTTTTCAACTTAACGGAATGCGGCGGCTGTTGGTCCGCGGGTGCGCCAAACGCGGGTGTTGTCATTACGACTGGCGGTACCGATGGGCAGGCCGCTGACCGTGTAGTTCGGTGACGAGAACGCACCGATGCGGGTACAGGTCGAGCAAGGACCGTTATTGACCGCCATCACCGTGCGCCGATTGGCGCTGGTGATCACATAGCCGTGGCCATAGGCATACGGGGTCAGGGTCGGGTCATTGTCATGCCGAGTGCCAACCACGTGGCCCGCTTCGTGCACGAAGGTGAAGTTGCCTGACAGACACGACGGGCTCATCACGAAGTAGGCCGACGCATTGGGCGTGGCGATGCCGGCGGCTTGTCCACACAAGGTGCTGCTGGCGGGTGCGATGTAGGCAACGAGGTCCGCTGTGTTGGTATTGCGCAGGCCGGCAATGGTGTCGTAGAACCCGTCTGAACCATTGGTCAGCCGGCTCAACATCGTCGTGTAGTTGGTGGTCTCGGCCTGGGTAAAGAAACGGATCGCACCGGCTTGCTGAAAGCGGATATCGGTGTTGGTCGCTGCCAGGGCCTGATTGGATTCCGTAAACGCGAGATCCATGGCCTGCTGTTCGTTGCCGACGGCCGCCGTTGCGGATGCTCCAAAGGCAACCATTACCCGAATGGTGGAAATGGCGCGCGACGCGACTTCCGGAGCAACGAATTGCTCGGTCGGGCCATTGCGCATCTCCTTGTAGGCGGTGTCGTCTTCATCCGGCAGAAACTTGGACTGGTCGACCCAGATCAAGGCGTGACTGCCGCGATCGATCGGCAGCAGTCGATACAGTTCGCCGGCAATGCGAATGGTGCCGAGCAAGGTATCTCCCGAACGCACCATGATGACGTTGTCGAGTGAGGCGTCGAGAGCCTCAGTGCCCAGCGGAGTGACGGTCGGCAGCACGGCGTCGTCAATGCGGCCGACCCATACCTGGTTACCGCTTTCCATCTGCTCGAAGCTGGTCCTCTCGGCATCGACGACGATGCCGCCGGGCAAACTCAACTGAACCACAAGTTGAGCATCGTGGATCAGCTCGGCGCGAGCATTTACCTGCTCATAGCGTGCGTTGGCCGGATCTGCCAGCGCTTGTTGCAGGAGTGCGCCCGGTTTCTCGTAGCGGCCACGATTGACTTCTGGCGTAAACAAATCTTCGGCGGCAACAGCCGGTCCCGCAACGACCCCCAGACTGATCCCCAGCACAACACCTAAACGATAAAGGTTCATCCAATTTTCCCAGAAAGGTTGAGATGACATCGACGTGTGGCATCACGGCGGCGGTCCCCTAACGTTCGCGCGCGACCGACGAACGCTACTCCAATTTTTGACACTCTGTGTCAATTCCGTGCTTACTTTCGGTGCTGCGTTGCACCATCCGAAGTCACTGCTCGGTCCCGACTGCGTGATGCCGCAGCGCAGCCCAACGTTCGGCTGTCGCTGTACGCTTGCCACGCCCCATGGCATTCCATTTTTCAACTCGCGAGGACACCTTCGTCATGCTGACCCGTTGCTCGCTCGCACTCACTTTTGCGCTGATGCCCATGACCCTTGCCGCCCAAGCGCCAAACACCGCGTTAGCACTCACCCTGGAAGCCATCACCGGTGACGCACCGTTGTCAGGTCCCACCTTGACCCAGCCGAAGATCGCGCCGGATGGTGCGCGCGTCACCTTCTTGCGCGGCAAGGATGCTGATCGCTATCAACTGGATCTGTGGGAATACCACGTGGCCTCCGGCGAGACTCGCTTGCTGGTCGACTCGAAGGTCGTGTTGCCCGGCGTCGAAGTGTTGTCTGACGAAGAAAAGGCGCGCCGCGAACGCCAGCGCATCGCCGCACTCGCGGGCATCGTTGACTACCATTGGGCACCCGATGCCAAGCGCTTGTTGTTTCCGCTGGGCGGTGAGTTGTATCTGTATGACCTCACCGTCGCTGCCGAAGCACGCCCGAACGCTTCACCGGTACGCAAACTGACCAGCGGCAGCGGCTTCGCCACCGATCCGAAAGTCTCGCCCAAGGGCGGCTTTGTCAGCTTCATCCGTGATCGCAATCTGTGGCTGATCGATCTTGCCACCGGTGCCGAGCGCCAGCTGACGACCGATGGTTCGGACACCATCGGCAACGGCATTGCAGAGTTTGTCGCTGACGAGGAGATGGATAGACACACCGGCTATTGGTGGGCACCGGACGACTCAGCGATTGCCTTTGCGCGAATCGATGAAAGCCAGGTGCCAGTACGCGAACGCGTCGAGATTTATCCGGATCGCTCGGCGGTGATCGCGCAGCGTTATCCCGCCGCTGGAGATCCCAATGTCACCATCAAACTCGGCGTGATTGCGATGGGCGATGCCCTGCGAGGCAAGCCGGACGGCGCAATGCCCGTCGCCGCACCGGTGCAGTGGATCGACCTCGGCGCAGAGACGGATATTTATCTTGCCCGTGTCGATTGGGTTGACGGCCAACGCATCACCTTTCAAAGGCAAAGTCGCAACCAGCGCCAGCTCGACCTGATCGAGGTTGACCTGGAAAAGGATAGTCGCCGCACGCTCGTGCAAGAGCGGTCATCGACCTGGATCGATCTGCACGCGAACCTGCGTTTCTTGAAATCCGGCGGCTTCCTGTGGACGTCCGCGCGCGACGGCTTTTCGCATTTGTACCGGTATGACGCTGACGGCAATCCGCAACAATTGTCACGAGGCGACTGGATGGTGGAGGCGGTGCTGGCCGTTGATGAGAATGCTGGCACCGTGTGGTTCAGCGCGACGCGGGATTCCGCTTTGGAGCGTCATGTCTATTCGCTGCCACTGAGTGGTGGCGAGCCGCAGCGCCTGACACCTGAGCCGGGCTGGCACGACGTGCGCTTCAGCGAGAACGCCAGCGTCTTTGTTGACCAATGGTCGAATGCTTCGACGCCGCCGCAGATTCAATTGCATCGCGCCAATGGCGACAAAGTCGCCACCTTGGTTGCCAATTCCTTGACCGATCCCGCCCACCCCTATGCGAAATATCATGCCGCGCATCAACCGGTGGAGTTCGGTAGTTTTGCTGCCGCCGATGGCAGTGAATTGCACTACAGCCTGATCAAACCCGCCGGCTTCGATCCCGGCAAGAAGTATCCCGTGGTCGTGTACGTCTATGGCGGCCCCGCTGCACAGACCGTGGTCCGTGCCTGGCCCGGCCGTGGCGATCATTTCTTCAATCAGTATCTGGCCCAGCAAGGCTATGTCGTATTCTCGCTCGACAATCGCGGCACCCCGCGTCGCGGCGTCAAGTTCAGCAGTGCGCTGTTTCGCCAGCAAGGCAACGTGGAAGTGGTGGACCAACTGGCTGGTGTGGAATGGCTGCGGTCACAGCCGTGGACCGATGCGCAGCGCATCGGCGTGCACGGCTGGTCGAACGGCGGTTACATGACCTTGATGCTGCTGGCCAAACACAGTGACGCCTATGCCTGCGGCATTGCTGGTGCGCCGGTCACGGATTGGGCGTTGTATGACACTCACTACACCGAGCGCTTCATGGATCACCCCGACGCCAACCAAGCGGGTTACACCGCCTCCAGCGTCTTTACTCATCTGGATGGCCTGGAATCGAAATTGCTGCTGATCCACGGCATGGCCGACGACAACGTCCTTTTCAGCAACAGCACGCACCTGATGAGCGAGCTGCAAAAACGCGCCAAGCCGTTCGAGCTGATGACCTATCCAGGCGCCAAACATGGCCTGCAGAAGGCCGATGCGCTGCATCGCTATCGGATGAGCGAAGCATTTTTTGCGCGCTGTTCGCGCTGAGGAACGTTTGACCTTTTGTTTAGCTAGCGCTGATCGCGACGAACTCAGCCTGCGCAGCGTTTGAACTCGTAAACAATCGTCATTGGTTTGCCATCGCTGCCGGGTCCAGCGATGGTCGCGGTCAAGTCTTCACCTTGGCGGCGGTACTCGACGCGCTGCGGAAAATCGTGGGCCGGGTTTTCGAATCGCACCCAGTCATCACCCGCAGCGCTCTGTTTGAAGATCGTGCCAGCGGCACCTTGGGGTTGCGCGATGAAGTTCGACTCTCCGTCAACCATTTCGATACGCATGAACTCGAACTGCGCCTTGCGGCCCGGTGCGAGCGCACGGCCGACACCCAACATCAACCCACCGGCACCGCGCATCCAGTACTCCTCGACCCGACGTTTGGCGTTTTCGCCGCACCAGCTTCCCGCCAACCAATGTGGCAGGGTGGCAGGCTCGTTTGCCGCCGAACTGGTCGGAAGGGCGCTTGACGCCACTGCAAGCACGCTGAAGAGGGCAAACGTTTTCATCGGGGCATTCCTGTCGGTTGAGGCGCGGTTAAATTTTTTGCAGGAGCGGAAGCCGCGATGGCCCGTGTATGTCGAGAACCCGTGTTGCGGCTTCGGCCGATGGGCTGCTGCGCAGCCACGCCTTCACTGCGCTCGCTCGCCCGAACATGCCACAGGGTGCGTCTTGACGCACCGGCTTCGGTTCAAGCCAAGTGCTGGTGCGTCAAGACACCCTACCTCGCTCGTGCATGTCGAGAATCCGAATCGCGCCTTCCGGCACTCCTACAAATACGGGTAGATCACCGATTACCTCATCATCCGTTCCCGCAGCAAACTTTCTACGACAGACGGATCGGCCAAGGTTGAGGTATCACCCAGTTGATCCGGCAGATCCTCGGCGATCTTGCGCAGGATGCGCCGCATGATCTTGCCGGAGCGGGTCTTCGGCAAGCCCGGTGCCCATTGCAGGTGATCAGGCGCGGCAATCGGGCCGATCTGTTTGCGAACCCAGACGATCAACTCGTGACGCAACTCATCGCTTGGCAGCTGATCGGCATTCAAGGTCACGTAGGCGTAGATGCCTTGGCCCTTGATGTCGTGCGCAAAACCGACCACAGCCGCTTCGGCGACGTGCGGATGCGCGACCAGCGCGCTTTCAACTTCGGCGGTGCCGATGCGGTGGCCACTGACGTTGATCACGTCATCGACGCGGCCGGTAATCCAGTAGTAACCATCTTCGTCGCGACGGCAGCCGTCGCCAGTGAAATAACAACCGGGGTAGGTGCTGAAATAAGTGTCAATGAAACGCTGATGATCGCCGTAGAGGGTGCGCGCTTGCCCCGGCCACGATTCGAGCAGGACGAGATTTCCACTGCAAGCGCCTGCTTGCACAGCGCCCTCGGTATCGACGATCGCAGGCATCACGCCAAAAAATGGCAACGTGGCCGAGCCTGGTTTTTGCGCAATCGCAGCCGGCAAGGGTGAGATCAGGATGCCGCCCGTTTCGGTCTGCCACCAGGTGTCGACGATGGGACAACGCTGATCACCAACTACCCGCCAATACCATTCCCAGGCTTCCGGATTGATCGGTTCGCCGACCGTGCCGAGCAAGCGAATCGACGCTCGGCTGGTCCGTTTGACCGGCTCATCACCTTCGCGCATCAAGGCGCGTATTGCGGTCGGCGCAGTGTAGAAGATCGTCACCTGATGGGCGTCGCAGACCTGCCAGAAGCGACTGCTGTCGGGATAATTGGGAACACCTTCGAACATCAGCGTGGTCGCGCCATTGCATAGAGGGCCGTACAACACATAGCTGTGGCCGGTGACCCAACCGACATCGGCGGTGCACCAGAACACGTCGTTCTCTTGCAGATCAAACACGCTTTCGTGGGTGTAGCTGACGTACACCAGATAGCCGCCGGTGCTATGCAGCACACCCTTGGGTTTGCCGGTGGAGCCGGAGGTGTAGAGGATGAACAGCGGGTCTTCCGCATTCATGCGCGCCGGCTCGCAGAACTCACTTTGGCCATCGATCAGCACATCGAACCAACGATCACGCGGGGCCTGCATCGGTACCGCTTGTCCGCTGTGGCGAACCACGATCACCGTTTCGACGCAGGCCGTGCGGTCGTGAGTCAGTGCTTCGTCGACATTGCGCTTCAAGGGGATGTGCTTGCCTCCGCGCACGCCTTCATCCGCGGTGATGACAACTTTGCTGCCACAGTCCGCGATACGTCCGGCCAGCGCTTCCGGCGAAAAGCCACCGAATACCACCGAATGGATGGCGCCGATGCGTGCGCAGGCCAACATGGCCACCGCGGCCTCGGGAATCATCGGCAAATAGATGGTGACCCGATCTCCTTTGTCCACGCCCAGATTGCGCATTGCATTCGCAAAACGACACACGTCACGGTGCAACTCGCGATAGCTGATGTGGCGACTGTTTCCAGGTGCATCGCCTTCAAAAACGATCGCGGTCTTGTCGCCTCGTAGCGGCAAGTGACGATCCAGGCAGTTAACGCTGAGGTTCAGCTCGCCGTCGGCGTACCAGCGAATGCGAAAGTCCGCCGCAGCAAATGACACGTCCTTGATGACGGTGGGCGTGCGCAGCCAATCCAGGCGCTCGCCGATCCGGGCCCAGAAGACTTCGGGCGTGGCAACGGATTCTGCGTATAGACGGGCGTAGTCGGAGGGCTGCAACGAGGCGGCAGCCGCAAAAGCGGCCGACGCGGGGTAGATCAGGTTGGCTGACATACGTGATCTTTGCTGGACGTGGCGGTGAGGGCCAGTCTAGCCCGGACATTTCATGAGGTCGCGAAAAAACGCCCGAACTTCGCGGACCGGAAAAAAGCCCATCAATTCGCGGGCTGCGCGCGTTGCCTTCGCATTGCTCGGTCGACTCTGCAAGAGCGCGGCGCGTGCAAACTTTGGTAGAGCGGACCGAGCGAAGGGAAGGCGTGCGCACGGCGCGCGAACTTGCTCCGCTGAACTCCGAATTGACTGCCTGGGCAATGCCTTGTGGATCTTGAGTCCGCCCGATCTGCCGCCAGCCGACGCGCTTGGCATCGGCTGGCGTCGTGGACCTAGTTGCAGACGCTCTGATAGATGCAAGCCACCCATTCCGGATGATCGATGAATGGGTTGCGGTTGCCCTGATAGGTCTGGATCAGCTCGTTGCGCAGCACTTCGGCGGCGTCGACCGGATCCTGTTGATGCCATTGAATCAGAGTCGACAGCTTGCCCATGTACCCAACCGAGGCATTGCTGCCCGTGGTCGCCACCAACGACAAGGTATCGGTGAGACGCAGGTCCGGCTCGGCCGCACCGCTGACGCCATGGGTTCCACCTTCATAGCGCAGATCCATGTAGAACATGGCGCGGGCGACATTGCCTTTCAGCTTGTGCCAAACCTGGAACACACTGCTGTTGCTCCAGTTCGAATTGCCTGGATACACGCCGGTGCCACCGCCTTGGCCGTTGTAGGCCGCGGTCGGAAATTCGGTGCAGCCGCTGGGGCAATTGTCATACGGCTTGTTGCCGCGTGAACTGTTGTAGCTGATGTCCGAGGCCATCAACATGTGCACGTCGGTGTAGGCGTAGTTGGTCGGTCCATCGGACGGAAAGCCCAACGAGTTCGGCCAGGTGTGCTCGCGGTTGTAGAAATCGTTGCCACCGGCCGACTTGGTGTAAGTCGCGTTCTTGTAGATGTCCAGAATGCGCCCGCTGTTGAGCGGATCCTGCTCGGCCAGATTCAACACATCCCAGGTATCGGTGGTGCTGGCGGTGTACGGAATCTTGGTGGAGTCATCGATGATCGGATGCAGGGAGCTGCGCAAGGCGGCCGCACTGCTGGTGACCACGCCGGCGTAGTAGCCGGTCTGTGCACCTGTCGTCGTGAAGCTCACCGACGCGTTGGCCGCCATCGGCGTGATGGTGCCGTCCTGATCGCGCACGTTGGCGCCCACGATGGACAGCGTGCAGGTCTCCAGCGCACCGAAATCGGTATTCGGATTCAGCGTAAACGTGGTCGGCCCACCGCTGACCACAAACGGATGTGCACCGGTGCTGCCGCAGGTCAAGGTGCTCCAGCCGCTGAGCAAGGTCACCGCTTCGCTGAAGGTCAGACTCAGATTGGCACTGGCAGAGACGCCGCTTGCACCGTTGCTTGGCGATGACGAACTCAGGGTCGGCGCAGGATCGGCAATACCGGTGCTGAAGCTGCCGCGCAAGGTCAGGCCCGTGAACGAGGTATAGGCGCGCACCATCACGTGATAGGTGCCGACTTGCGGCGCAGCGATGGTGCAGGTCTCGTTGTTGCCGCTCAGGTACGGCCGGCAGGTATAGGTACTTGTGGTTGGTGCGGCACCAAAGCGCACGTAAAGGTCTGCGTCACCGGTGCCGCCGCTGGTCTGGATGACCAGGTTGCTGGCACCGCTGGGTACGTTGATGGCGTAGTTGACCGCGTTGTTGGTGGTCGCTGCCAGATTGGCCACCGGCACATTGTTGGTCAGCATGTTGGCGGTGCCACCGCCACCACCGGTCAAGGTTTGCCCGGCGTTGCAGGCGCCAAACGAACTGGCCGCCGCGGCCGCCCACGTGAACTGGCTGTACGTGGTGCCGCTGCCGGTCAAACGCAGCGAATGGCCGCTGGCGGTGGACTCGGTCTCGGACTGCGAAATCGCGGTGCTGGTCAAACCGCTGGCAGGACCATTGGTCGCCGCGAAGGTGCCCTCGTAACTCAGGAACTGGACGACCTGATTGCTGGCGTTGACCAAGGCAAAACCATCCGGCGCGCCGTTCTGCATTCCGGTAGTGCCAACCGTGACGACGGCGGTGCCGTGTCCACCGCATTGATCGGCCACGGTGCCGGACAAGGCCAGCGTCGCATACGACGCGCCACCGCTGCCGTTGTAGAGCACTACCGACCAGCCCGTCAGGCTGGTGCCGGCCGGCGCGATGACTTCAATTTTTTCGTTGGTATCGGTGCCGGCGTTGTCGTAATGAAACTCGTTGATGAACACGTCGGCGCTCGCCGATCCCACGCCGAGCAGGCTTACGCCGCCCAGGCAAACGCCCAGCCAATTGCGAAACTTCATGATTCCCGGGTTCCTGATTTCCGCATCGAGCGTGCGCGTGCCGCGCGATGCTTTCGACAGTGGAAGCCAGACTTCAGTCCGCTGCGCTGGGTTGCCGATTCCAAATCAGATTCAGGAGCCACACGTTCGCCCCACGCTCAGCAATGAGCGTCGAACGTATGATCGACGGCAACACCGGTGCTGGGCGATCCTCGCCGTTCGAACGGGTCAGGCTTGAGCTCAAGACCTCACCGTGACCCCCTCCAAGGGCGCATCGGCGAAGCGGCGGAAGTGTGAACCGGAACTGAGCAGCTGTCGACTACATTCGTGTGACAGGGTGCACGTTTGGCATTTGACAGCGCGAGGCAAAGCAGTCACCAAGACGGAATTCTTCGGTTGACGACAGCCGAGCAAGTTCGTGCGCTGCGCGGACGCCTTCGCTTCAAGTTTTGTGCGCAGCTCAAATTCGCTGGCGCAGCGCGCAAGCTCTTGTAGATACCGTCTCTCGCAGAACTCGGCAGCAATCCACAGGGAGGCGCTCCCGCGCGAATGTGTTTCAAGCGACGGCGACTGCCTGTACTGCAACTCTCTATGCTGTTTTGGCGGAGTTTGCTCCGCTGCTTAGAACACTTCCGCGTACGGATCGTGGTCGCCGCTGGCACCTTCGGCCAAACGAATCTTCAATGCCAAGCCGTCACGTGAGTCAGCCTTCTTCAGCACTTCCTCCAACTCGCATTTGCCTTCCTTGTAGAGACGGAACAATGCCTGGTCAAAGGTCTGCATGCCGTCTTCCAGCGACTTGTCCATCGCTTCCTTGATTTCGTGCGTCTGCCCGCGGCGCATGAGGTCGCGAATCATCGGCGTGTTGATCAACACCTCGGTCGCCGGTATGCGCTTGCCGTCCTTGGCGATCACCAAGCGTTGACTGATGACCGCTTTCAGGTTCAACGACAAGTTCATCAGGATGTTCTTGTGCGCCGACTCGGGGAAGAAATTGAGAATGCGCTCCAGCGTCTGGTCGGCGTTGTTCGAGTGCAACGTGGCCAAGCACAGATGTCCGGTTTCCGCGAAGGCGATGGCCGCTTCCATGGTCGCTTGATCAAGGATTTCGCCGATCAGGATGACGTCGGGCGCTTCGCGCATCGCGTTTTTGAGCGCGGTATGAAAGCCATGTGTGTCCAAACCCACTTCGCGTTGATTGACGATGGACTTCTTGTGCCGATGCAGGAACTCGATCGGATCCTCGATCGTCAGAATGTGGCCGTTCTGGGTGCTGTTGCGATGGTCGATCATCGAAGCCAGCGTGGTTGACTTGCCGGAACCGGTGGAACCCACCACCAGCACCAGACCACGCGGTTCGGTGATGATGGACTTCAGCACTTCCGGCAACTTCAGCTCTTCGATGCTGGGGATCTCGCTCTTGATCGCGCGGATCACCATGCCCACTTCGCCGCGCTGCTTGAACACATTGACGCGAAAGCGCCCTGCGTCCTTCACCGCGATGGCCATGTTGAGCTCGTACTCGCGCTCGAACACCGGCACCTGGCCTTCGTCCATCAGCGAGTAAGCGATGCGTTTGACCATGCCCGCAGGCAAGCCTGTATTGCCGAGCGGATAAAGCTTACCCTCGACCTTGATGTTCACCGGCGCGCCGGTGGTCAAAAACATGTCCGAAGCACTCTTCTCGGTCATGAGTTTCAGGAAGTAACCAATATCCATGTGCTGGAATCCCCTGGTTCTATTAGCGTCACCTGTTGGCGTCGGCGCGATCAGCGAGCGATGACTCGATGTCGCGGCCATTGCATGCGCTGGCGTGGCTTTCCACAATACGCTGCCGAACCTCTGGCAACGATCAGGTCGAATGATATGACACGCTGCGAAAGAATAGGCCACGCTCCCATGCGATTCGTCGCGGCCCTGATAGTTGGGACTTTGCTGAGCAGCTGCGCCTCGACGCCACCCCCATTGGCCGAGCTGGATGCGGCCGACGCAGCCTTGCGACACGCCCGCGACTTGGGTGCCGAATCGCATGCGCCCGTCGAACTGGGATTTGCCATCGACAAACGTGCCGAAGCCGACGCCGCGGTGGCCGAGCGCAGCTTCGCGCGTGCGCAGGTTCTCGCCAATCAAGCCGCCGCCGACGCGGCGTTGGCCGCCGCCAAGAGCCGCGCCGCCAGCGCGCGGGCCGAGGTTGAACGCAAATCCAGCGAGAACGCAAAGTTGCGGCGGGAGCTGCTAGGTCAAGGAGACGCTCAATGAACCGGGTCGTTGCAGTGACCATCAGTGCCGTCTTGCTTTCAGGCTGCGCGTCCGCGCCCAAGCGAGATCTGCAACTTGAACGGCTGCAAGCATCTCTGGCCAATCTTGAATCCGACCCGGCCATGGGCGAATTCGCCGGCGGTGAACGCGCCGAAGCCAAACAGGCATTGGCGCGTTTGGCCGTCAGTCGCGGCGATGCGCGCGTCAACGAGCTGTATCTGGCCGAGCGACGGGTCGAGATCGCACGTACCGTGGCGCAAGCCGAATTGGCCGGCAAACAATCCGATCAGTTGGATCGCGAGCATGACCGAATCTTGCTGGAAGCGACCCGCCGCGACGCCGAGATCGCGCGTCTGGAGGGTGAGAAGCTGCGTCTGCAAAGTTTGGCCCGCGCGGAAGAAGCACAGCGCGCGAATACCGATGCCGAGGAAGCGCGCCGCGAAAGTGAGTTGTCTTCTGCAGAAGCCGACCAAGCACGCCGTCTGGCGGCCGCGCAATCCACCGAAGCTGCCCTCGCCCGCCGTGAGGCCGAACTCGCAGGTGAAGCCGCCGATAGCCTGCGCATGCAACTGGAAACCATGACCTCGCAAACCGACGCACGCGGCGAAGTGATGACCCTGTCCGGCGACGCCTTCGCCAGCGGCTCGGCGACACTGCGCCCGGAGGCCCGCGCCAATCTCGGGCGCGTCGTCGAGTTCGTGGGCAAGACGGGCACCGCGAATGTGCAGATCGAGGGCTACACGGATGATCGTGGCGGCGACAACCTCAACCAGTCGTTATCCCAAAAACGCGCCGAGGCCGTACGCACCGCACTGGTCGAAGAAGGCATCGCCGCCTCGCGCCTCACCGCGGTGGGAATGGGCAAGAATCGTCCGGTCGCGGATAACGCGACGGCGGAGGGGCGCGCGCGTAATCGGAGGGTGGAGATTGTGGTGGTGGGGCACTGAGCGCTTCGGCTTTTCCTGAGGGTTTTATTCGTTCCGGCGAAGGCCTGAAACCAGCTCTCGCTTCTCTCGCCGTGTGATGGCTCTCCGCAAGGTTTCGTCTGCCTCAGCGGCAGCCGAGTCACTTTTCTTTGCTTCGCCAAAGAAAAGTACCCAAAAGAAAGGCGACCCGAGCATCGCGCTTCGCTTCGCTCAGTACCCTGCGCTGCTCGCCGGTCTCGGGCCGGCGCGGACTCGCACATCCATGTGCTCGAACATTCGCGCCTTTCCCCCGAGCCCGGCTCCGCTGCTCGGCGCGATGACGGGGTTGCAGGTCAAAAGCCACAGCCAACAGCAACAGCAACAGCAACAGCCAAGAGCCAACATCCAACAGCCAACAGCCAACAGCAACAGCAACAGCAACAGCTACGGCACAGAAGTCATCAGCAACAGCTGCCAACTTTCACGCTGCGCGCGTTTGCTCTTGCTCTAGATCTTGGGGTCCCCTTTGTGGCGGCGGCGGTTGGGAGATCAGGCCCGTCAGGGGTGCGCACATGGATGCGCGTGCGTTTTTGCCAGCACATGGATGTGCTGTCAAAAACCCCTCCCAACCGACGCGAACTCGCGGCTTCATCGCGAGCGCCACATCGGGGTCGCCTTTCTTTTGGTTACTTTTCTTTGGCGAAGCAAAGAAAAGTGACTCGGCCACCGCAGAGGTGGACGAAACTTTGCGACGCGCCAAAACCAAGCGATTGAAGCGAAAAGCTGGATTCCGGCCTTTGCCTGAATGCCGAGCGCGGCGAAAGCCGACCAAACCCCCAACCCAAAACAACACCAGTTGCACCCCCCCAAATCTAGGCGTAGTGTCTTTGTGCCGTGCGATGTGGTTTCGCGCGGCCAGTCGGAGTCGGGCCGATGAAGTATGAAATCGCCAGCGAGGAGATCGCCGTCCCAAGTGTGTGGGCGGGGTCGCAGCTAAGCGCGGCACCCGGCTTCACCACTTCCTTGCACGTCCCAACCCACGCCCTGCCCGGTTACCCCGCGCGGGGCGTTTGCGTTTTTCTGTCCTTGCGTTCGTTTGCTGCGACGGATCCCAGGCCAAGCCTGAGTCAATCTGGCAAATCTCCAACAAGCCACTCTCAATCAAGCTGATCTCTACCCCAAGGAGTCTCGCGATGTTTGAAACCCAACCCGCTACCGAAGTGGAAGCCATGCTGAAGAGCGACAACGAGTTTCGTCAGTTGTATCGCCGCCACCAGGAGCTAGACAAACAGGTGCTCGACGCTGAACTCGGCGTGTTGCCCTTGGACGACACCACGCTGGTGCGCATGAAGAAAGAAAAGTTGCACGCCAAAGACCGCTTGACGCGGATGTACGAAAAGAAGCACGGACTGCATTGATCGCACGCCAATCCGAGGTGTTGCAGATTCTGCGGCGTGTCGCGAACGCGGGAATCCAGCTGATCGATAGATCTCGTGCGTCGAGTGCGAGCGATTGACTGGATTTCCGCCATCGCAGGATTTGAATGGTTGACGCTGTTCCGCCGAGTTGAGTTCGCCGGATTGAAGGCGAATGGCTGATCGCGGACGCGGCGCGATTCAGTCGCCACGCCCTGACGGGACGAGGCAGCCACAAAGCTATACTTGCGCTTTCCCCACGGAGCCATGGCAGGCCGCGCGATGCGGTTGCGCTGCGGCCAATGCATGACTATCCACGACAGTGTTCTTGATCTGATCGGCAATACGCCGATCGTGCGCGCCAACAAGATTGATGCGGGCCTCTGTGAGTTGTTCTTCAAACTCGAGAGCCATAACCCCGGCGGCTCGATCAAGGACCGCATCGGTCTGAAAATGATCGAGGCGGCGGAAGCCTCGGGCAAGATCAAACCCGGCGACACCTTGGTCGAAGGCACCGCCGGCAACACCGGCATTGGTTTGGCGCTGTCGGCGCAAGCCAAGGGCTACAAGCTGGTGCTGGTAGTTCCCGACAAGATGAGTCGCGAGAAGATCTTCAACCTGAAGGCGATGGGTGCCGAGGTGTTGCTGACCCGCTCCGACGTCGCCAAGGGTCATCCGCAGTATTACCAGGACATGGCCGAGCGGATCGCGCGGGAAACGCCGGGCGCGTACTTCATCAATCAGTTCGGCAATCCCGACAATCCGCGCGCGCATGAAGAAGGCACCGGGCCGGAAATTCTGGCGCAAATGGACGGCAAGCTCGACGCAATCGTGTTTGGTTGCGGTTCGTCGGGGACGATGACGGGGCTCTCGCGGTGTTTTGCCAAACTCTCGCCAGACACGCAACTGATCTTGGCCGATCCGGTCGGCTCCATCCTCACCGAGTACATCAACGAGGGCACGCTGTCGGAGAAGTCTGGCAGCTGGATGGTGGAAGGCATCGGCGAGGATTTTCTGCCGCCAATTTCGGACTTTACTCGCGTCCACAAGGCGTATGCGATCAGTGACAAGGAGAGCTTTGCCGCAGGACGCGAGTTGCTGCGCAAGGAAGGCATTCTGGGCGGCTCCAGCAGCGGCACCTTGCTGGCGGCGGCCTTGCGTTATTGCCACGAGCAGACCACCCCCAAGCGGGTGCTGGTGTTCGTCTGCGATACCGGCAACAAGTACCTGTCGAAGATGTACAACGACTACTGGATGCTCGACAACGGCTTCACCGAGCGGGAAGCGCATGGTG
>JBQTGY010000044.1:0-10270 GCA_052390415.1 Pseudomarimonas sp.
CTCCGACCTCGGTGGGCACGTCCACTGGCGCGTTGCAGCTGGTCACCAACATTCCAAGCACCACCACAGTCAACTTGAATGGCACCGGCAACATCCCGGCGCCAACCAGCATCCCGACCAACGCGACCTGGGGCCTGCTGGCTCTGCTTGCTGGCCTGCTGTCGTTTGGCATGTTGATGCTGTATCGCCGTACCGCGTAGTTTCCGAGCACGGCAGCGACACTGCTCCACCGGCGGCCCCGTCTCGCAAGAGGCGGGGCCTTTTTCTTGGGCGATGGTCAGGCAATCGCACTTCACAGCGAGCAGGCGCTCCTTTTATTTCTTGTATTTCAGTTATTTCTGAATTTACAATATCGACATGAACCTACCGCCTTTGATTCAGTGCTTCGTCCTCCACTTTGGCGAGATGGGCAGCCACTGGGGCATCAATCGCACGGTGGGGCAGATTTACGCCCTGCTGTTTGTGGCTGAGGCTCCCATGCACGCCGACGATATCGTCGAGCAACTCGGAGTCTCGCGCTCCAACGTCAGCATGGGATTGAAAGAGCTGCAAGCGTGGCGACTGGTGCGCCTGTCGCATCGACCGGGTGATCGGCGCGAGTATTTCAGCGCACCTGAGGACGTATGGGTGATCTTCAAGACGCTGGCGGAAGAGCGCCAACGGCGAGAGGTCGAGCCAACGCTGTCCATGCTGCGCGACGCGATGCTGGAGTCACCTGCCTCCGCCCGCGAACGCCATGCGCAAACACGCATGGGCGACATGTATGCATTGATGGAACGGATGACCGAGTGGTTTGCGGATGTGCGCAAACTGCCGCCGGAGACCCTGATTTCGTTGATGAGCATGGGCGCCACCGTGGTGCGCCTGCTGGAGTTCAAGAATCGTTTGACGGGCAGCGCCAGCGCCAAGCCGATTGAGGACGGCTGATGGACAGCGCGGTAGATCCGATCCTGCTGGCGCGCATCCAGTTTGCCGCCAATATCAGCTTCCACATTCTGTTCCCGAGCATCACCATCGCACTCGGTTGGGTGCTGCTTTATTTCAAGCTGCGCTTCTTGCGCAGCGGCGATTCCCGCTGGATGGGTGCCTATCAGCTGTGGGTGAAAATCTTCGCGTTGAGCTTCGCGTTGGGCGTAGTGAGCGGACTCACCATGAGCTTCCAGTTCGGCACCAACTGGCCGGGCTACATGGAAACGGTGGGCAACATCGCCGGTCCCTTGCTGGCTTACGAAGTGCTGACCGCATTTTTCCTCGAAGCAAGTTTTCTCGGGATCATGCTGTTCGGTCGTCAGCGCGTGGGTGAACACGTGCATACCGTGGCAACCGTCCTGGTTGCGCTGGGGACGACCTTATCGGCGTTCTGGATTCTTGCGCTCAATTCGTGGATGCAAACACCCGGCGGCTTCGAGATGGTGGATGGCCGGGCCCACGCAACCGATTGGTTCGCCATCGTTTTCAACGCGTCATTCCCCTACCGTCTGACGCATACGCTGTTGGCATCCGGACTCACCGCTGCGTTTCTGTTGGCTGGAATTTCGGCATGGCAACGGCTGCGTGGCGATACTCGCCCAGCGGTCACGACCGCTCTCCGCACTGGCGTCTGCCTGGCGGCACTGCTGATTCCTCTGCAGATTTTCGTGGGCGACCTGCATGGCTTGAATACGCTTGAGCATCAGCCGGCCAAGGTCGCCGCGATGGAAGGTGTTTGGCAAACCGAGCGCGGCGCTCCCGCCTTGCTGTTTGCGATTCCGAATGCCACCGAGCGGAGCAACGACTACTCAATCGGCATTCCCAAGCTTGCCAGCCTCATCCTCACTCACGAGTGGAACGGGGAAATCAAGGGTCTCGACGAATTCGAAAACGCTCACCCGCCGGTTGGACCCGTGTTCTGGGCATTTCGGGTGATGGTAGGCATCGGCATGTTGATGCTGCTCACGGCGTGGGCGTCGACGTGGTTGCAGCGAGGCGGTCGTGAGTTGCCGCGATGGTTATTGCGCGGCTTGGTCGGCATGACGTTCTCCGGCTGGATAGCGACGTTGGCAGGCTGGTATGTCACCGAAATTGGCCGCCAACCCTGGCTGGTCTACGGTGTGTTGCGAACCGCAGACGCGGCGTCGAAAGTACCTGCTCCGATCATAGGTCTGAGTTTGAGCGCCTATTTGATGATCTACGTCGTGCTCCTGGCCGCCTATATCAGCGTGCTGTTTCATCTGGCGCGAGGCGGCGCCGCCACTGCCAAGCCTGTTGCGTCATCGCTCGCGGAGAAAACCGATGGATAGCAGCGTCTGGCTGCCGCTGATTTTTACTGCGCTGATGGCGTTGGCCATGCTGATCTACGTGGTGCTCGACGGTTACGACCTCGGCGTCGGCATCCTCATGCATGCGGCAGACGATGACGAGAAGGACCGCATGGTCGCCTCGATAGGGCCATTCTGGGACGCCAACGAAACCTGGCTGGTATTGGGCGTGGGCCTGTTGCTGGTGGCGTTTCCGCTGGCTCATGGCGTCATCCTCGGCGCGCTGTATCTGCCGGTCACAGCCATGCTGATCGGACTGATTCTGCGCGGGGTGGCCTTTGATTTTCGAGTCAAGGCGCACGCGGACCACAAAGCGCTGTGGAACGGTGCCTTCTTTGCTGGTTCGCTGTTGGCCTCGTTTGCACAGGGCTGGATGTTGGGCAGCTACATCATCGGCTTTCGCAATGACGTCGCAGGTTTCGCCTTTGCCGCCTTCATTGGCCTCAGCTTGTGCGCAGGTTATGCCTTGCTGGGCGCCTGTTGGCTGATCATCAAGGCCGACGGCCCCTTGGTAAACAAGGCGATTCGTTGGGCCTATGCCAGCCTGTGGCTCACCGGAATCGGCATCGCCGCGGTAAGTTTGGCAACTCCACTGGTCACTCCGCGCATCTTCGACAAGTGGTTTGCCATGCCCGGTCTGTTGATGCTGGCGCCAGTACCAGTGCTGACCGCCCTGCTGTTTGCGGCCAGCGAGTCTGCGTTGCGCCAACTGGCTCGCGATCCCGACAGACGTCCCTGGCGACCATTCGCGTTTGCCGTCGGCATCTTCATGCTCGCCTTCGCGGGCCTGGCCTACAGTCTGTTTCCTTACCTGGTCATCGACCGTATCACCTTGTGGGACGCGGCGGCTGCCCCGGAGTCACTGGCAATCATGTTGGTCGGCGCCACCATCACCTTGCCCGCCATACTCGGCTACACGATTTTTACCTATCGCGTGTTTTGGGGAAGGAGTCAGGCGCTTAGTTACGATTGACCCCAGCCGTCAGCTCCCAATGCATCAACACTGGAGCTACCGCCAAAACGCTTATCGCAACAGGTAAACCATCAAGCCCGCGCCCACCGCCGACGCAGCCAACGCGGCCACGATGATACCAATGGTGTTGGGGCGCTTGCTGCCCATGACCGGCAGTTTCAGGGTCGCCTTGGCCGCGCCTGGAATTTCCATGCCCGGGGCAACCAGCAAGAATCGAATGGTGTCCAGGCGCAGCTCGTCGCCGGGTCGCAGGATGCCTTGTTTCACCTGCTGACCGTTGATGAAGGTGCCATTGGAAGATCCCAGATCTTCCACCGACAAGCCTTCCGAGATCGGCTTGATCTGCGCATGTTTGCGCGATATCTCATCGCTGGGAATGCTGATCTCGCACTCCGGTGCGCGACCGATGGTCACTTGGCTCGGAACCGGATAGTTCTTGCCAAACGCCGCCCCGGAGACACCGCGGAGCACAAACTTGGGTACTGCCATGCGCAAGCGCGTCGAGCCGCTATCACCGTCCGCTTCAGGCGCGCTGCGACCACGAGCCACTTCAACCACCACGAAGCGCGCTTGCACGCCGCCGATGCCGATCATGTCGTTGGAACGCAAAGCCATCACGCCTTGGATGGGTTTGCCATTCAAGGTAATGGGGTTGGAGGCATCCGGCACGCGCAGGGTGACACCACTGCCTTGCAATGAAAGTTCACAATGAACCGGAGCGATTCCGGGCAGGTTGAGCCGCACTTGCGAGTCCGGCGCGCTGCCAATTCGGTTGATGCCGTCGTTGAGCAGCGCCTGCGGGTGCTCGCCATTGGGGAAAATCAGTTTCATCAGTTCCTCGGGTGGGTCTGCGACGCACGATTGGCGTTATTCAATCGATTTCTCGCACAACTCGGAAGCCTACCGTATTGAAGGCGTCGTCGGCCGGCCTCGCCAGCGACGACGGATCGCCCACGTCGGAGTACCAACTGCCGCCTGCAGTCAGGCGCTCAGCACAATTGCCCTTGGCGCAATCCGAAGTCCATTCGGCCGCGTTGCCGACGGTATCCAAGAGTCCGGGGCCACTCGCAGGGAACGAACCCACCGGTGCGGTACCTTCATGACCGTCCTGACAACCACGCTCGTTACGTAAATTGGTCTTGCAGTTGCCAACCAAGGGCGACGCATAGGCTGAAATTTCAGCCAGTTTGGGCAATCGATAGGACTTGCCAGTCTGTGCGGCCAGCCAAGCGGCGTAGCCTTCGGCCATTGCATAGCTGACGCACACTACCGGATGGCTGGCATCCTGCGTGATGTCTGGCGCCTGCCAGGTACGACTCTTCTTGCCACCGAAAAAAGCGCCCGAGTTACGGTCCCGGCAACTCGGCAAGTTGGCACCGAATTTGGCTGACCCAGCCGCTGACCAATAGACCGAAAACTCGCCCCGCGTCACTTCGCGTTTGCCCACCGCCAAGCCCTTGCTCACGACCACCAAGGTCGCCGCGATCGCGCCGCCTTTGCTGGTATCGCTGAATGTGTAGCCAACCTCGCCGACTTTCTTCGCGGTGGCCAAACCCGTCTGCGCCGCTTGCAGCCCGGGTGCCGCCACCAACGCGTTCTCGAATGCGGTGACCGCCGCCTGGCGATTGAACGCCTTGATTGCCGCCTCGCCCTCGGCAATCAACGATTTGGCGCGTGCTTGCCGCGCGGCCCCGGCTGCAGCCAAGACCGATGCCGCGGCAGGATGCTGCGCAGCCACTTGTTCGGCTGCCGCGATATTGGCCACCCACGCCTGCAGTTGTTCGCTTGAGGTTTGCGGCAGAGCGAGATCGAGGTACGCCTGAGCCACGCTGGCGATGCCCTTGCCGGCCTCAACGTTGTCTGGCTCGATCACCAAGGCCAGCTTGTAACGATCCAAGGCGTTGGTCACCGGCGGTGTGATCAACCGACCCGCAGCAATATTGGCGCGTCCTGCCTCCAATAGCGCCAGCACCGGATCGCGTACGGTCGTGGCCATTGCCTCTGCCAACGCGGCTGCTGCGTCCGCGTCCGTCAACGGCTCGCCGACCGGTACCAGGCTTGCGTCGACGGAATCGCTTAGATCGTCGACCACGGGCGTTTCGACGACAGGCGGCTTGGGCTTCGGGGTTGGCGCGATGACCGGCGTCGATACTGCAGTCGATGGCAGGGCTGAAGTGCGCGGTTTGCTGCCGCCAAACACCAGCCACAAGCCAGCAGCTACCAACAGCAACACACCTACCACCGCACCAATAATCAGCCCGATGGGTTTCGGCTTGCCGACTGACCCACGCTTGGTATTGGTTGGCGGTGCCGGCGTACGCCGCGGCGGCGGCGGGGCTGCCGTGGGTCGCAAGGTTGAAAACTCGCCCGGCGCGACCAGTTTCAGGCCTTCGATGAACTCCGCGCAGTTTTGATATCGATCGGCCGGCGACTTGGACATCGCTTTGTCGATCAGCGGCTGCCAACGCGACACCTCTTCCGGCAAACGCGGCACCGGATCGTTGACATGCGCAAATGCAACCGCGAAGCCGTCCTCGCCGCGAAACGGAGTCTCACCCGCGACTGCCTCGTAACACAGCACACCCAAACCATAGATATCGGCGCGATGATCGATTTCCGCGCCGCCACGCGCTTGCTCGGGGCTCATGTAATGGCTGGTGCCAATCGACATGCCCGAGCCGGTCAAGCGTGATACCGCGCTCAAGGCGCGCGCGATGCCGAAATCAGTCAACACCGGCGTGTCATGCCCATCAAACAGGATGTTGCCGGGCGTCACATCACGGTGCACGTAACCGCGCGAGTGCGCAAACCCAAGCGCCGTCGCGACCGCCACCAAGACCCGCAGCAGCTCGGTCTCACTCAGCCCCTGGCGCATGCGGTCGGCGAAATCACCGCCCGGCAGCAACGCCATCGAGAAATAATGCAGGCCGCTGGGGGTCACCCCGACGTCGTATACCTGCACCACGTTGGGGTGGTTAAGCGCTGCCAACATCCGCGCTTCCTGCAGGAAGCGTTGGGCATAGGCTTCGTCCTGCGCCAGCTGCGAAGACATCACCTTGAGCGCGACATCGCGATCAAGCAGCACCTGGCGGGCGCGAAACACCGACGCCATGCCGCCTTGGCCGACTTTCCCAAGGATGGTGTAGCCCGGAATCTCGATCACCGCCGCTCCCCAATAGCGTGTGCGGGCATTCTAGCTCGGGTGGCGATGCGCGCGGCACCCTTGCCAAGTGGTCCGATCGAGCGGATTCGACGCGACCGTTCGATCACGCACACACGCCGAGGCTTGTCGGCGCGTCGCGGTGTCCCCACACTTCGCAGATGACACTTACCTTGATTGCCCTGCTTGTGATCGGCGCCATGACCCTGCTTTGGTCTGCCTCAACCGTCGCCAGCGAATCCGCGCGACGCGCCGGCCGCAGCGCCTGCGAACGTGCAGGCGTGCAACTGCTGGATCAGACCGTGATGTTGACCAAGATGAGTCTGCGTCGCGACAGCCAAGGACGCTTGCGAATCTTGCGCCGTTACAGCTTCGACTATTCACGCGAAGGCAGCGATCGCGCGCGCGGGACGCTGGCGTTGCTGGGGACCGAGCTGCAATGGATCAGTCAGCCAGAGGCGGTTTCGCAGTCGATTGAGCGGTAGTGCGAGTGGACAGGTTTTTCTCGACTCTGGTCCAACATTCATGGCGAGTCGAGTCCCCCGCGCGTGACCGGAGACTACCGCAGTGCGTTCTTGCACGTCATGGTCAGCTGCCGGCAGAACTTGAGTCGTTCATCCATTCGTTTTCGCTTTGCCTCGCTCCGTGCGAGCAGGCTTGGTTTATCTCAGTAGACGACTTATCACGCCCGCGCCAGAACGAAGAATTTCGCTTCGACGAGTTTGAAGCCATGTCGTTGGAGGTTGCCCAGCAGGATCAAGATCAAGAGTGGATCGCCAAAATTCGGTCCTTCTGGGATGCACATTTTCCGTTTTATCTTGCTGTCAACGGTGACTACCAATACTTCGCCGTTGTGCTATCGGGTCGGCTGCAAGGCTGCGTGGTTTACGGCTTTGGCCCAGAATTTGAGTCCTGTTCCGTTGTCGCCCCATCGCTGACACAATTCCTCGCAATGTTTTCGGCTGCCATTGAATCCAACGAACCCACTTATCCCTTCGGCAGCGCCATTCCGCGCAATTTGCCTTAGGTCGGTGGTGTGGTCTGGAGAAGCCCGGTAGGTTGGGCTGACGAAGGAAGCCCAACATTAAGCGGGACGATGACGGGGATCGATTGCGGATTCGTTTTCTCCTGACGGGGCAGGTTGGGCTTCATTGCATTCAGCCCAATCTTCACCGGAAGAAAGCCATTGAGCCCGCTGACGAAAAACTTTGCGCATGCCACTGGTAACAGACGCTGTGTACGCGCCGACCTTGGCCGCTATTTCACGACGCGCAAAAAGCTCGGTCGCTTCGGGCTTTCGGTGATTGCGGCAGGCGCGGCTTCTTCTTCGGGCGCAGCGGCAGCAGTGCTTGCTTCGTCATCGCGCGGCAGCATCATGCCTTGGCCCGTCTCCTGCGCATAAATGGCAAGCACAGCGGCCAACGGAACGCGCACCGAGTGACTGACACCCGAGAAACGCGCCATGAATCGAATGCCATCATTGCCGAGGTCCAACTGACCGACAGCACGCGCGGCGATATTCAGCACGACTTGACCATCCTTGACCGACTGCGTTGGCACTTGCACACCCGCCTGGGTAGCATCGACCAGCAAATGCGGGGTCATGCCGTTATCGCCGATCCACTCGTATATCGCACGGATGAGATACGGTCGATTGGAGGTCATGACGACGGTCGGTGGCTTGCTCACGGCAGTTCTCGCAAGAGTTTTTCTTCCGTGGTCAAACTGCGCGCGAAGCCGGGATTGCGGAAAATCCGGGTGCCGTAGTCTTCGATCAATTTACCGTCCTTCGGCAAGCCAACCCCGAGCGCATCCAGTCGCCAGATGATCGGTGCCAACGCGCAATCGGCCAGGCTCATCTCGGTGTTGAGGAAAAACTTTGAAACCTTGAACAAGGGCAACGACCCCACCAGCAATTCTTTCAAGCGCTTACGGCCGGCTTCGGCCTGAACTTTGTTGCCACCTTGAATGGCCTGAACCTGCGGCACCCAATCGTGCTCAAGCCGCAACATCGCCAAGCGCAGTCGCGCCCGCGACAACGGATCCACTGGCATCAAGGGAGGGTGCGGATAACGTTCATCCAAATATTCGCTGACGACAGACGCGGCATAGAGCACCAGATCGCGCTCGACCAAGGTCGGAACCGAGTGGTACGGATTCAATTCGATCAAGTCCTCCGGCGGCTTTGCCGGATCGACCAATACCGAATCGTAGGTCACCCCTTTCGCCGCCAACACCAGCCTGACCCGGTGGCAGACGGCGCAATCTCGTGCAGTGAACAACGTCAGGGTATTGCGCATGCGCGAACTCGCTGCCATGGAAGTCACCTCACCCAGCGAGCGGGCGAGCCTTGCAGGCGCCCGTGTCGCCCGCCGGGTAGAAACCCTCAGTGGACGTCGCTCCAGTACTCGTTTTTGAGCAACCAGGCGAGAAATGTGAAAAATGCCAGGAACACGATCACCCACAATCCCACTGACGACCGCTTGAGAGCCGCTGGCTCACCGACGTACTGCAAGTACGCAGTGAGATCGCGGATGACTTGATCGAACTCGTTGGCGCTCAGGCGGCCCGGAGAGGCGACTTCCAGATGAGCCGGTGTGGCAGCGCCCGCATGCTCGCCGTCGTAAACAGGACGTTGAATACCCTGCAGCTCCCACAACACATTCGGCATGCTGCTGCCAGCCAACAAGGTGTTGTTCCAGCCACTGGGGCGAGTCTCATCCACGTAGAAGGACTTCAGGAAAGTGTAAGTCCAGTCCCGACCACCCGGCTTGGCGCGCGCGATCAAGGACAGGTCAGGCGGTGCCTTGCCCAACCAAACGGCGGCGTCATCCGGATTCATTGCTACTTGCATGGTCTCGGCGAACTTGGCACCAGCTGGCGCCAAATTTTCCATGACCTGGGCTTCGGTCAGATTGAGGTCTTCGGCCGTGCGCGAATAACGATGCAGATTCAGCGAATGGCAACCGGCGCAGTAGTTGCTGAACAATGCCGCGCCACGTTGCAGCGACGCGGTGTCGTTGATATTGGCGTGACTCTCAAGCAGTGCGCCACCGCCCGCAGCCAAGACCGTTGCCGGCGCCAAAGCCAATGTGAGTAGCAAGTAAGCAAGCCGCTTAGTCATGCGCTGGCACCCGGTCCGGAACCGATTTCACCGCGTCAATGCGGGTCCAAATCGGCATGGTGATGAAGAAACCGAAGTAATAAAGGGTGAATACTCGCGCCGCCCACGTTTGCTCGGTGCTGCCTGCCTGCAAGCCTAGCCAACCCAAGGTCACGAAGGCAATGACGAATAAGGTAAGCATCACCTTGGTGAGCATGCCGCGGTAACGAACCGACTTCACGCCGCTGTAATCGAGCCAAGGCACCAAGAACAGGATCAGCACCGCGCCGCCCATGACCATCACACCGAGCAACTTGTCAGGAACCGCACGCAACATCGCGTAATAAGGCGTGAAGTACCACACCGGCTTGATGTGCTCTGGCGTCACCAGCGGATTGGCGACCACAAAATTGTCGTATTCGAGGAACAGACCACCGAACGTCGGTTCGAAGAACAGGATGAACGCGGCGATGGTCAGGAAGAACCCCGCGCCGAACAGATCCTTGACCGTGTAATAAGGATGGAACGGAATGCCGTCCAGCGGTTTGCCGTTGGCGTCTTTCTTCTTCTTGATCTCGATGCCTTCGGGATTGTTGGAGCCAACCTCGTGCAAGGCGCCCAGATGCAGCACCACCAGCAGCAGGATCACCAGCGGCAAAGCAATCACGTGCAAGGCGAAAAAGCGATTCAGGGTGGCATCCGAAACCAGATAGTCGCCGCGGATGAACTCGGTCAAG
>JBQTGY010000045.1:0-84901 GCA_052390415.1 Pseudomarimonas sp.
ACACGAGCGGCCGCGCGGGAGCGCGGCCCTCCGACCACTCGCATCCGTATTGCCCTCGCCGAGCCCGCTCCCGGAGGGCGGCGCGCCCGCCCCGCCGCGGGTGACGGTGCGTAGATAAAGCGAGCGATGGGGCGCGAAGCGAACCATCAGCCTGCAAAGCTGCCAAAGCGACCCACTGCCTCGCGCGTCTGCTCGGGATGGTTGTGCGCGCGCGAGTACCCTTCCGGCCCGCTACCATTCGCACTGCTTACGCTCTCGGAGTCGACATGTTACTGGCGATCTGCGCCATCCTCGGTGGTTTGGTCCTGCTTGGTTTCGGTGCCGAAGGTCTGGTGCGCGGCAGCAGCAGCATCGCGTTGCGGATGGGCGTCACGCCGCTGGTCATTGGTCTGACCATCGTTGCCTTTGGCACCGGCAGCCCGGAAATGATCGTCAGCCTGCAGGCCGCGTTGAGCGGCAACAGCGATCTCGCACTCGGCAACATCGTCGGCTCGAACATCTGCAACATCGCCCTCATCCTGGGCATCGCCGCGCTGGCACGCCCGCTGCACGTGCGCTCCGAACTGTTGCAGCGCGAAGTGCCAGTCATGATCGTGGTCACCCTGGTGCTCGCGGCGATGCTCTACGACGGCATGCTCGGGCGCTGGGAAGGAGCGTTGCTGGCGATCAGCGCGGTCGTTTACACGGTGGTGATCTATCGCGCTGCGCGCCGCGATCGCGACGCCGAGGTGGCGGCCGAGTATGCAAATGAACTGCCGCCGCCGCAATCGAATACGCTGCGCTCGGTAGCGCTCGTGGCAGCGGGTTTCGTGGGCCTGCTGGTCGGTGCCAATGTGCTGGTCTACGGTGCCGTGGTGATTGCAGAAGCCATGGGCATGAGCCAAGTGGTCATCGGCCTCACCGTCATCGCCATCGGCACCAGCCTGCCGGAACTGGCGACGTCGGTGGTGGCCGCCGTGCGCAACGATGCCGACGTCGCCTTCGGCAACGTGCTCGGATCAAACATCCTCAATATCCTGCTGGTCCTCGGCGTGGTCGCGATGATTCGCCCGATCTCCTCCGCCGGCCTGCGTCCGCTCGATCTCGGTGTGCTGATCGGCACCGCGCTGCTGATCTATCCGCTGATGTGGCGCGGCCGCATCCTCGATCGCTGGGAAGGCGGCCTGCTGCTGGCGGGTTATGCGACCTATGTCGGTTTTGCATTGAACTGAGTGGAAGCCGCGTCTGATCGAAGAGCCGGCCGCATGCATGCGCCTGCTGCATTGAACCGTCGGTTCAATTGAATCGTTGCTTCCATTGAACCGCTGCGCCGCTTTTCCGCACCTTGAATACAAACAAGGCTTGGAAGACGGCACGTGAACCGGGACAGCGAGCGGATCTTCGACGAGTTCCTGGTGGCAGCCGCGGCCACCGGCGATCGCGCTGCTTTGGCGCGCCTGATCGCTCGTTGGCAGCCGCGGCTGCTGCGGCATGCCTGGCGCTTGCTCGGCGATGTGGAGCGGGCCAAGGACGTGGCGCAGGAAGCATGGCTGGACATCCTGCGCGGCCTCACGCGGCTGGACGACGTCAGGGCGTTTCCCGCCTGGGCCTATCGGATCGCCACGCGCCGTTGCCAGCGTGAATTCCAGCGCAAGGGTCAAGAATTCGTCGAGCCCGACGACGCTGAATTCGAATACGCCGGGGAAATGCCCGACAGCAGCTCAGGTGAATTCGCCACCGAGCTTTCCATCGTCATGGACGCCATCGGCAGCTTGCCGGGACCGCAGCGTGCAGCCATGGCGCTGTTCTACATCGACGAGCTCAGCGTGGCGGAGATTGCGATCGCCACGGACGTTTCACCGGGAACGGTCAAGACCCGGCTCATGCATGCGCGGCGCAAAGTCCGCGCCTTACTCGAAGGAAAATGCACATGAACAAGATCGACGAAATGATCGGCCGGGCGTTTACCGAAGAAGACCGCGCGCTGCTCGCCAGCCACGCCGAACCCGGCTACCTGGCGCAGGCGTTCGGCATTTTTCGCGGGCCGATGGCGTGGGTGATGTGGCTGGTCAACGTAGTGGCCGGATTGGCATTTCTCGCCGGTGCCTACGCCATCTGGCAGATGGCCGGCGCGGCAGATCCGCTGCTCGCGGTGAAGTGGGGGGTGGTTTCGCTGTTCCTTTTCCAGGTGACGACGATGTGCAAGTCGTTCATGGGCAACCACATGGAAGCGAACCGGCTGCTGCGTGAAATCAAGCGCGTGGAACTGCAAGTCGCGTTGCTTCGCGACCGCACAGGTCTGGCAAATTAGTGGCGTTCGGGCGCCGGGCTGGCGCCCGAGCTATCAAGTGCAGGCAGATGCAATTCGAATGCTGCGTCTAGCGATGTCATCATTGGGAAGCCGACCGGCGGCAGCCACTGTGAGAGGTCCGCCATGCGCGCACGCCCACATCTTCTGTGGCAGATCGCCCTGCTGGCGCTGCTGCTGGCCAGCATGGCAGGGCACGGACAGGACGTTGAATCAACCGACGACGTTGCATACGACAGCGTTGCGCAGACGCCAGTTCGGCAGCCGCTGGCCGCGTGGTTGGACGCTCGCGCCAGCCTCGAGAAAAGCATCACGATCCGACGCATCGCCTTCGCGGCGCACGGTTTGTTCGTATTCCACTCGGCAGCAGGCCAATCCACCATCAACGCCACGTTCTTCAGCGAGCAGGATGGCCGCTACGTCGGCGAAGACAGCGGTCCGCGCGAGCGATCCCTGTGTCTCGGCTCGGGTGTGGCACCTGCCGAAGTGGCACCCGCGCTGCGCGTCTTGCTGGCCAGCAAACAATGGCGCGAGCACAGCGAGCGACTCGACAGCCTGATCCTCGAATGCAGCCGCATCGACCCGTTCTGGACCCTGATGCCCGTGCCGGAAGGCGGTTTTCGCGAAGGCGTGGCCATCGAAACATTCGACGTGCCGTTCAGCGTCTCGCGCACGACGGAAGGCGCGCGACTGAAACCGTGGGAGCGGGAGGACCGACCTTAGCCCGGCATAGGCACAGAGTGACGTCGTGATGCGGCCAAGGCTGGCTTTGCAAGCGTTGATTGAGTCGACCGCCGATTGACCAGGAGAGGGCCATTGATCGAACTTCCGATAAGAGAACCGTGTGACTTCTGCGAAGGCATGGCAGGTCGCGAAGAACGCTGGGCGATCATTGACGAAGGCGAACATACGCTCACCGTGCTCAATCCCTGGCAATTCGAGGTTGGCCAATGCTGCGTCATCACCCGTCGGCATGTGGCGACGCTGCTCGACCTGTCTCAGGCGGAATGCGCGGCAATCATGGTCGCGGCCAAGCGAGTCGCAGCGGCGCTCGTCACCACTTTCCGACCTCTCGGGATACTTACCTTCCAGAACAACGGGGTCTTCAGTGGACAGGAAGTCCCGCACTTCCATTTCCATGTCGTGCCACGGCAAACGGGCAGTGAGTGGGGTATTGGCCCGCCGCAAATAGCCACATTCGATGGCGCTGGACGTGAGCGGGGTACATCACACGACTCCAGCGGAGATGCACTCCGTCGAGAGCGCGTGCAGATTTCTGCTCCGCAAATGATCAAAACCGCGCAACGGATTCGTTCGAATCTGCCGACGTAGTCAAACGCAGGACGACGAATCCTCCATCGGCGATCATTGCCCGATGACCAGCAGGGTGGATGTGGCCGAGGCGTAGAGCCGGCCGCTGGTGTCAATGAGCTTCGCCTCGGCAAACGCCGCGCGTCGACCCAAACTCAGGACGCGGCCTTCGGCGCGTAAGGCGCCGGTCTGGCTCGTCAGGGCTTTGTGATAGGCGACCTTGAGTTCCAGCGTGGTGTAGGACTGCCCCGCATCGAGCTGCGAATGCACCGCGCATCCACACGCGGAATCAAGCAGGGTCGCCGCGTAGCCGCCGTGAACCATGCCAATGGGGTTGTAGGCATGTTGGCCGGGGGTGCCTTCGAACACCGCTCGGCCGACGTGCACTTCGGTCAGCGCAAAATCGAGCGACTCGGCAATACCCGGTCGCCGCCCCGAGGCCATGAGCGCCTGCAGCTGTTCCAGCCCCGTGAGGTCGGCCTTGCCAATCTGCTGGGTGACTTCAACGATCAGGTTCATATCAGACCTCGGGTTTCATTCGGTGCGTGCGCCGGCCCCTGCGGCCGTTTTCAGGTGGATGACGATCTTGCCCTTTGCTCGCCCTGTTTCCAGGTAGTCCATCGCTTCGTTGATTGCCTGGAAGGGAAAGACCCGATCCACGATTGGCCGCACAACGCCGGACTCGATCAGCGACGTGATCTTGCTCAGCTGTTCGCCACTGGCCCGCATGAATACAAAGGCGTAGTCGACGCCATGCTGTTTGGCCTTTCTGCGAATACTGAAGCTCAGCAGGCGCATCACTTGCTGGAGGAACCCGTTCAATCCGTTTTCGATGGCAAACGCTCGGTCCGGCGGCCCCGAGATCGAAATCAGTTTGCCGCCAGGCTTGAGCACCTTGAGGGATGCGGCGAGCGTGTCCGCACCCAAGCTGTTCAGGACCACGTCGTAGCCAGTCAGCCGCTGGGTGAAATCCTCTTTCTTGTAGTCGATCACGACGTCCGCACCCAGGCTTCTGACCAGTTCGACGTTGGCCGTGCTGGTGGTTGTCGCCACGGTCGCGCCGATGTGTTTCGCGAGCTGGATGGCGAAGGTGCCAACGCCGCCGGAACCCGCGTGAATCAGGACCTTCTGCCCCTTCTTCAATTGGGCACGTTCGACCAACACCTGCCAAGCGGTCAAGCCCACCAACGGGATCGAGGCCGCGTCATCCATGCTCAAATTGCTGGGCTTCAAGGCGACGTCGCTTTCATCCATGGCGATGAGTTCCGCGAACGTGCCGATCCGGTCCTGGTTTGGCCGCGCATACACCTCGTCGCCGACCTTGAATCGGCGAACCTTGGAGCCGACACGGATCACGACTCCGGCTACGTCATTGCCCAAGATCAACGGCAAACGATAGGGCAGGATGAGCTTGAACTCACCCGTCCGAATCTTGGCATCCAACATGTTCAACGCGGTCGCGTGGATGGCGACCAGCACGTCCTTGTCGCGAACGTCCGGTTCCGGCATGTCGCCTGCGCGCAATGCGGATCCATTCCGGTAGCGATCAAGCACAAATGCCTTCATGACTGCTGCTCCAGCCGCAGGCCCTTGCGGACGCCGGCATCCACCATGTGAGCCGGCGCAAACCGGCGCAGCAAGCGCAGGCGGTTCGCCAGTCCGCCGGCCGTGTAGCGGAGTTTGGGTGTGAGATCGCTGGCCGCTTGCAACACCACCTCGGCAACCACGCCCGGTTCGTCGGCGGTTGCCATCACCTTCGTCAGCGCCTTGCCCACGATCGCGCGTGTTTCGCGATATTCGTCGAGCATCGAATCGGCGGCGAGGAAGTTCGTATCGAACTGTGTCTTGGTGTAAGCGGGCTCGATGACCGACACCCGGATGCCTCGTGTGCGCAACTCGTGATCGAGCGATTCCGAATAGCCCTCGACCGCATGCTTGGTAGCGGAATAGAGCGCCCCGTAAGGCATCGGCAGGAACCCAAGCACCGAGCCGATGTTGATGATGCGGCCACTACCCTGACGTCGCATATGCGGCACGACCGCACGTGTCATGCGCACCAGCCCGAAAAAGTTGGTTTCAAAAATCGCCTTGGCCTGCTCGATCGAACTTTCTTCCGCGCCGGCGGGCGCAACGCCAAAACCGGCGTTGTTGACCAGCACATCGATGCGACCTTCACGCCGCATGAGTTCCTTCACCGCGGCTTCGACTGATTCATCGCTGGTCACGTCCAGCGCCAGCATTTCGAAGCTTCGTCGGCCTGTGGGGGCGACGCGCCGGCTGCTGCCATACACCTTGAAACCGGCCACTGCGAGTCGTTGCGCGGTGGCTTCGCCGATGCCTGACGAAGCGCCGGTGACCAGCGCGATGGAACCTTTGATGTGCATGATGTACTCCAATATATGATGTGCGTCATATTCAGACGCGAAACGAAGGATCCTGGCGACAGACAAGATCAGGAATGCGTGGGGGCAAGGTGTTTCAACGCTGCTTCGCGCAGCGCGTCGGAAAGTTTTGCGTCGTCCACCGCGCGCGCCAGCACCAGGGTGCCGACCAGCGTCGCGACGGTGACCAGCGCGTGTTCGTGTGCGCCCGGCTGGCCCCAGTCGGGCGACTGCCGGGAGACGAGGTCGATCATCTCCTTGATGCGACGCGTGGCAGCGCGTCGTACTTCAGGCGCCTGGCGTGGCATCTCCGAACCAAGTGCAGCCGTGGCGCAGCCGTTCTCGATCTGCTCAAGGTGCTGCTTGGACAGATAGGCCTGCAGCATGGCAAACAGCGCCTGCTGTGGCGGCAAGCTGGCGGCGATGCGCTGCATCATCGCCACACTTTCGCCGCCCGCGCGGTCAGCCGCCTCGGCGAGCATCGCCTCGCGCGAAGCAAAATGGGCGTAGAAGCCGCCATGGGTCAGCCCGGCGTCCTTCATGATTTCGGCAACGCCGGTGCCGCTGTAGCCACTGCGCCGAATGGCACGCGCAGCCGCATCGACGATGCGCTCGTGCGTGGCCTCTTTGGAGCGGGAGGTGGTCCTTTTCATATGATGTACATCATATTCGTTTCTGATTGGTTGCGTCAAGTGATTCTTCTCACGCCGGAATCAAATTCCAGATCAGGGCGCGTGCAGGGCTTCGATGTCCGCTACTGGCCGGACGGCTGCCGGTGGCTGTTGCTGCCCTTCAAGCGCTGCACGAGCGGGCGCTGTCGGTTGAGTCGGGATGCGGCACGGTGGTGACAGGTCCGGGCGACCTGCTTTGCCGCGACTCGCGCGCACTGCGACCGCGTGTCAATCGAGGTCGACGACGCGGTCCAGTGCGCGACACGCAACCCACCTGACTGACGTGCATGTCGTTTCCACCCACGTTTGCCGTACTCCCTGGCATCGACGCCGATATCTGCTCCATTTTCTGCGCCGATATCCGACTCAACTACCAGGAGATTTCCGTGAATGTTTCCAACTCGCGCAGCAGGCTGCGCAAACGCATTTTGCTGACGTTCTTCAGCATGGTCACCGCCGCAGCGTCCTTGGTGGCGGCCGCCGAACCGCTGCCGGTGTTGATGGTGCTTGCAAATCGCGACTTCAATTACGCCGATTACGCGGCCACCCGCGCTTCACTCGAAGCGCGCGGCCTGCCGGTGGTGGTGGCAGCAGGTGAGTCGCAACTCGCCCAGCCACAAGGCGTGGGTGCTGCGGTGCGACCCGACCTCGTCTTGTCGCGGGCAACGGCGGGTCGCTACTCGGCGATCGTGTTCACCGGTGGCTGGGGTGCGTCGTCATACCAGTACGCCTTCGAGGGCACCTACCAGAACAGCGCCTATCGGCCGAAGCCAACGATCATCCGCGAGGTCAATCGCCTGATCGAGGAATTCACTGCGGCGGATAAACCCGTTGCCGCCATCTGTCATGGCGTGACGGTGCTGGCGTGGGCGCGCGTCGATGGTGTCAGTCCCTTGCAGGGTCGCGTGGTGGTTGGCCCGGCCGGCGGCACACCCGCGTTCCGTCTGGACGGTGTCCACTATCCGGACGCCGAACATCCGGCACGTTGGCAGATGGAGTTCAACGGTGCCGTCATGCTGACCTCGCGCTCGATCGGCAATCCGCTGAGCGCCAGCGATGACGTGTGGGTCGACGGCAAGATCATCACTGCGGAAAACTACGAAGCGGTTGGCCGCTTCGCCGAAGTGATCGCACAATCGGTCGCGGCGAATCGCGAATGAGACCTGGAGTCGGTTGACGACCGTGTCAGCCGACGCCTCCGATGCCTGACCTTGCAACCGGGGAGCACGCCCATGAGCAGCCTGTATGACCGCATGGGTGGCGAAGCTGCCTTGTTGGCTGCCGTCGGCGGCTTCTATCAGCGGGTGCTGGAGGATCCGCAGCTGGCACCGCTGTTTGCCGGCATCGATGTTGGCAGCCTGCATCGCCACCAACATCAGTTCCTGAGTCTGGCCATGGGCGGTCCCAATGCGTACGCGGGGGACGATCTGCGTGCGGCGCACCGACATGTGGTCGCGCGCTTTGGCATCGGCGATGACGAGTTCGACCGTGTGCTGCACCACCTGGATGCGGCGCTCGCCGCACTCGGCGTGGTCGATGCGTTGCGTGCCGAGGTGATCGCGTTGGCCGATTCGGTTCGTGAGGATGTGTTGGGGCGGGCAAGACGGCAACCGGCGTCAACGTGATGGCAGATCAGCGGATGGCGCAGATCGGCGTGCGCAGATCGGGTGACGCAGATCAATGCCGGCAGATGGCGGCATTCACTCTGCGAGAATGCGCGCAGCAGAGGAGGACCGCGATGGATTTTGGCATTGCCCATACGCGTTGCCCATGGTTTCGGCAGTCATGTGCCGCGCCCGCATGCATGACCCCATGCCGTCGCACCACATCGTGACTGACGCATGAGCGAACTCCCGCCCCTGGCGCAGCTGGACGCCTGTCTGCAAGCCCTGCTGACACTGTCGCCGCCGGAACGGGCTCTGCGCCTCGCGCACATGGCCGATCACGACCCCGCGATGGCGCACCAGCTGCAGCGACTGTTGCAGCTGATGAGCGACTCCGACACCCAGCCGCTACGCGAATTGGGCATCGCGGCGGTAGCCGGGTTCGAGCAGGCCGCCGGGGCGCAGGAAACCGCGACCCCACGCATACCCGGCTACCGCATCGAAGGCGAAATTGGCCACGGCGGCATGGGCACCGTGTTCGAGGCCGCGCGAGAACTGGGTGGCGACATCTGGCAGCCGGTGGCAGTGAAGGTGCTGCGTCGCGCGCTGCACAGTCCCGAAGAGTTGCAGCGTTTCGTCGCCGAACAACGCATCCTGGCGCGCCTGCAACATCCGAATATTGCTGGCTTGCTGGATGCCGGCGTCGCCGGTGGTCGCCCGTGGATGGCGTTGGAGCGCGTCGCTGGAGTAGCCATCGACCGCACACTGCGTGCGCCCGCGCCACCATCTGCGGTGCTGCGGGCAATGCTGCAAGTGGCCGAGGCCTTGCAACAAGCGCATGCCTTGTTGGTCGTACATCGCGACATCAAGCCGGGCAATGTACTGATGGATGCGGCGGGACGGGTCAAGCTGATCGACTTCGGCATCGCCAAACAACTCGATGCAGCCCTCGACGATAGCCTCACCGGCAGCGGTGGCGCGCCGCTGACCTTGCGCTACGCCTCGCCCGAACAGCTGTTGCAGCGGCCGGTGGGCGTGGCCAGTGACATTTACCAAGTGGGCCTGCTGATGTACCAGCTGCTCACCGGCAGCTGGCCGTGGGATGAAAGCATCCAGCAGTTGCCGACCCTTCGCACCCATTCGGATGACGAGCCGCCCGCGCCTAGCCGCAAGTTCACGCCGGGGCCACAACGCCGCGCCCTGGTGGGCGACATCGACGCCATCGTGCAACGCTGTTTGCAGTTCGACCCGGCGGGACGCTACGCCACTGCGGCCGAACTGAAGGAAGACATCGAAGCGCATCTGGCGCATCGGCCGGTACGCGCGCGCCGCCACACCCGTTGGTACCTCGCGCGCAGCTTTCTGCTGCGCCATCGACTGGCGGCCACGGTGGCGACTTCGGTAGTGCTGCTCGCCGCACTGTCGTTGGGCGCCGCTCTGCAGAACGCGCAGCGCAGCCGTGAACATGCCGAGTCGCTGGCCAGCGAACGCAATGCGGCAACGGCGGCGCAGACACGCGCCGAAACTCTGTACGATTTTCTGTTGGATGTGATCGGCAGCGGCGACCCGGAGAACACCGAGCAACATGGCCGCAGCATCGATGACGTACTGAGTGACGCGGTCGACCGCGTTGCCGAAGACAGCACCCTGCCGCCTGCCGTCGCGGCCCAATTGGCCTCCGACCTTGGCACCGTGTTGTTTCATCGTGGCAGCCTGGAGGCGGCCGAACGCTCCCTGCGAACCGCCTTGCAACGTTTCGACGCCGCGCCCACCACGGCGGCTACCGATGCCATCGGTGTTAGCCAACATCTCGCCCTGGTATTGCACCAGTTGCAGCGTTCAGACGAGGCGCATGCCACGGCGCTGGCCATGGTCGAAGACGTCCGCCGCTTGCACGGCCCACGATCCGCCTTGTTGGGCTACACCCTCAAAACGCTGGCGGTGATCGAATCCGGCATCGGCGACCAGGTCAGCGCCGAAGCTCGCCTGCGCGAGGCCTTGTTGATCGAAGACGCATTGACCGAGGCGGATCGCGCAGCGGCGCGTGACCTGCTCGGAGCCGGCGATGCGCAGTTCGACAACCGCACCGATATTCTCAAGCAGCTCGGTTTGATCCTGCTGCGCCAACAGCGCGCGGAGGAGGCCGAACCACTGCTCGCCGAAGGCCTGCGCATGTTGCGAGAACTGCATGGAAGCGAGCATCCCTACACGCTCGAAGCCATGCTCAATCATGCGGCGGCCTTGCGTGTGCTTGGGCGGCTGGAGGAGGCACGGGTTCAACTGGAAGCCGTGTTGGCGGGCCAGCGCCGTCTGCATGACACGCCCAATCGCATGATCGCGATGACGCTCGGCACCTTGGCCAATGTCGCCGGCTCGATGCACAAGCTCGAACAGGCGGTATCGCTCTGGGAAGCAGCGGAAAAAGAAGCCGTCGCGGCGATGGGCGAGACACACCCGTGGATCGGTTCCGCACGACTGGCCAAGGCGCGCGCCCTGCAAGCCGCCGGGCGAAGTGCCGACGCGGTGCTCGTCCTGCGTCAACTGGCCCTGCTTGAAGGTCGCAGTGACGACTTGCCGGCGCGCGCGGCGACGTTGCTGACCGAGATTGAGTCAGCGGCCAACGAGCCGGCCGCCGCGTCGACAACAATCCGCGACTGAGCCTGTTACGGGTCCTGCACTTCCAACGCCAGCGTCAACAATGCATGCACGCGGTTCCATTCGCGTTGCACGCTGCGTTCGGTGAGTCCAAAGGCGGCGGCGATATCGGCGGTTTCCATGCCGCCGAAGATCCGGCATTCCGCAATTCGCGCCAAACGCGGATCGCGGGCGTCAAGGGCGGACAGCGCTTGATCCAGCGCGGCGACCGATTCCGGTCGCAGCGCCTGCGGTCCACCCACCTCCTGCAAGGTGAGCGCAAACACTTCACCACTGCCACGTTTTTCCGCCAGTACGCGGCGTGCCGAGTCAACAATCAGCTGACGCATGGCGCGCGCGCACAGCGCCAGAAAGTGCTGGCGGCTACCAGCATTCGCACCACTGCCGGCCAACTTCAGATAACACTCGTTGACCAACAAGGTGGTGCTGAGTTGATCGCCGCGGCCCTGCGAACGCAGGACCTGACGCGCGATGCCACGCAGCTCGCCATAGGTCTCGGCATACAGCGCCTCTTCGGCCGCTCGATCACCGCACGACCACGCCGCCAGTAGTTGATTGAAGCGGATTTCGTCCATCTGCACGTTCTTCCAACCGGTAGCGAAATGGGCAACCGACTGCGTCAACGCGGACGCGTGATTCGCACCGGTAGCCGCATGCTGGCACCGCGATCATCCGACACGATCAGCAGCAAGTTGATGGTCTGACCGATGGCCGGCGTCGGCAAGCGCGCTTCCAGTGCTTCGCCGGCGCGCGGTTGGTTGAACAGCGCACTCGGTTGGCCGCTGAGCCGAACGTCGATCGCATCGCGCAGGAAGCGCACGCTGCCATCACCCATCAACACCTGCGTACCACTCACGTGCAACGAAGCGCCTTGGCTGCTGCTGCCGGCAAACACCTTGACCTGCGGCCCACCGCCCGCCGTACCGGCGGCCGACTGGTCCATGCCCAAGGTGAGCACGCCGGGACCGCCACGGACGGTTCCCACGTCAAAGAACAACCACGCCTCAGGCAAGGGATCAGCCGCAAAAAAGCTGCCGCGCTTCAAGGTGATGTCGTGCGCCGAGGCGCTACGAACAGTGACCTCGCCACGGTCTCCATGCACCAGATCGAGCGCGAACGGCAAGGCGCCGGTGTGCGCATTGTGATACTCGAACCGGATCTTTTCGAAGTTGAGGCTGAACTGATCGGTCTGCGCCTGGGCGTCGGCAGCCAGGCAAGCGGCGGCAAGGACAGACGTGCGAATGATGGTGAGGTAGCGCATCGGAGGGCTCCGTGGTGGGTGGGTGTGCCCTTGAATACGCAGTGCGGTTGAATAAACGACATGACTCGCACACGACCCAACAATTTGTGCATGCCGTGAATGGGGAGTACCACAGGCGTCGCGACTCAGCGTGGGGCGAAGAGGCCCGCCCAATCCGCCATGCGCCGCGTGGCAGGTAAGCGGCGCATCACGTTCCTTCATTCCACTTCGGCGGACGGTCGCGATGTCGATCGCGATCCCGGAAATCGGGGCGATCGGGACGTGGGCGGATGACTCTGCCCATTATCTTCGACGCCCGAATCGCGGCCTGCGTCGCGGTCTGAATCGTGGATTGAATCGTGGATTGAATCGTGGATTGAATCAGAGTGATCTGGCCACGCGGCCGGACGAAAGGATGTCCAGGGCAGCAACGGCGCGCGCGCACGTATGGCCGCGGTCAGCGCCTGCCGCGATGGCGCATTGAAGAACGGGCTGAGCACGCGCATCGTCGAGTTCAGACTGGGGCGATACGCGCCCGTCGGAAAATAGTGCGCACCCTCGAAAAGCCCGATCGAACCGTCACGGTGCTTGCTCGGCAGCGGCATCGACAGGTCTGACAACCAGTCGCGCCAGGGTACGTGCGCGCTGTCCACCGAGGTAGTCGCATTGGCGCAGTCAGGACTCGACGCCGAATCGAGGAACCCTGGATGGATGCCGCGAAACTCCCAGTATTCATCGCAAAGTGCGCCCACGAAGTGACCCATCTCATGCGAAGGGACCAGCGAGTTGGGGTTGCTGTATAGCAGTCCTCCGGGATGCACCATGATTCCCGGTTGCGCGATCGTCACGTTGGCGCGTCCGCCGGGTACCGGCGCGTTGACCAAGGCGATTACCACATCGACCTCGGGCAACACCGCGAGTGCCTGATTGAGCATGTGGCTGCGATCAACCTCCAGGGTGCCACGGAACCTGTCCAACGCCCCGCCGAACAGCGTGTCCCGAGAGATCTGCAGAACACCGTTCGCAGCGCGCACGTCGTGCCCCGCCTGTCTGGATGGCGCAAACAGCAGATACGCGTTGAATATGTCCGGTCGCTCCTGCCACAGGTCCGACCCCAGCAAGGAACGCATGAAGGCCTCCGCATTGGCAATGAACAAGGCCGGGTCGTTCAGGCTCAGCAGGCCATCGCCATTCTGGTCGACGAACGGCTCGCTCTGCAGGCGGGGGTCACTTCCTTCCTCGGCCAAGGAAGCACTCCCCTGCGCCCATTGCAGGTCATGCTGCCGCTCGTAGACACCACTGCCATTGAGGTCGTACCAGATCACGCCGTCCCACACACCGTTGCCATTGCGGTCGGTGAACGATTCCGTCACGTCGGTATAACCCTCGGCGATGAACAGCAGGTTGTAGCGACGCCGGCGATCACCGTTGCCGAACAGGCGCAGCAATCCCGATTCGGGTAGCACCGTGAAGTGAATCGCGTCGAGCCGGATATCGGCGGGCGGTAGCGTGTTGGCGTAACGAATCGCGCGCCGAAGCGTGCGCGGGTCCGCCCCATCGAGCAGCGTGACCTCGACACCCCAGCCCGGAACGAAGGGCAGCTCGAAGCGACCGTTGGCGTCGGAAACCGTGACGAACACATGCTCCTGGTTCGCATCGACGACGCGGAGCAGCGCCTGCCTCATGGGGCGTCGTTGCGAGTCGAGCAAGCGCCCCGCCCAGATGCGTGTCCTGCCGGCGGGGGTAAATGTCAGCGCATGCCTTTGCGCCGCAGCGTCGGCAGTGACCACGGTTTCGATCCGCTGCGGCTGCCAGCCAGGCGGGGCCACATGGAGCACGTAGCGACCGGGTGACAGGCCCAGGACATGCTGGCTCGCGCACTGGCCGGGTGGTCGCGACAACGGCGGAATCGACGCCGGCTGGTGCACCATCTGTTCGATCCGACGGCCGTCGGGTGCGGTCAACTCCACCCGCACGCCTTGGTCTTGCAATTCGCAGGGCCGATCCACGATCAAGGTCACTTCGGCGCGTGCGGTCGGCAGGTTCAAGTCCGCCAGCGCGAGATCCCTGTCCACACGCATCAGCTCACTGCGAACGGGCGTGCGGTACAGCCACGCAAAATCGCCATTCGGCACGTAGTCCGGATTGGGGTCGGCTTCGAAGCGGTAGTCGCCTTCGGCGAGCAACATCTCGAAGGTGTGACCCCGGACCGACACCACAAACCGGTCCTGCTCATCGTAGACGCGCACGCCGACATCTCCGCCCGGTTCCGCGCCGTCGCGCACTCGACCCGAAACCTTCCAGCGTCTCGGCACCACGACCACGTGTTCGCTGTTGGCTTGGTACCGGCGGGGATCGAGGCGAATCCTTGCGAAGTGAGGATCGTTGAAGTCGAACGTCATCGCCACGGCGCGGTCGTTGGGCAGCAACAGATGGCAGGGGTTGGCGTTACAAACATCCGAGCTGCCGGTTTGTGCGTCGAACCAGCCGCCATAAATGGTGCCGGTGATGGGCTGCGAATCGCTGTCCCGCAGCACGAAGCTCACCGGCACGCCCCGCAACACTTCCAGTTCGACCGGCTCACCCGACTCAAAGCGGGTGACGAGATTGCGCTTCAGCAACGGAGCGGCAACCTGAAGATTGCAGAACATGGACACACCCGTGGGCAATCGCAGCACGAAGTGGCCGTTCGCATCGATGAATTCGCTGCCGAAATACAAGGGCTGACCGGGACCGCTGCAGCCGATCGAGCCGCCGCCGACAAAGGGATCGCCGTCGGCCACCACGATGCGGCCGCGGATACTCTCGGACGCGGCCAGTTCGATGGTGACCACCTGGCTGCCGGTCAGCGCAGGGGCCTCGAACTGGAAGTTGGCGTAAGCGTTGTCCGCGGGTGTGGCTCGCAGGTAATGACGCCATTCCGAGCGCTTGGGCACGGCGAAGCGAAGCAGACCCGGCACATCGGAACGGGTCAGCACAAACTGACGAATCTCGGCGCCGTCGAAACCGTTCAATACCGCAACGTGCTGGCCCGGGATGGGAATGCCGGCGCTGCCGCGCAACTGGAAATCGAGAATCCAGCCGCGCTCGAGCACGAACGCCGGAAGCGCGCCACCCGAGTAGGTGAACGCGTGCCGCACTGCCACCAGTGGCGCGGCAGGCAGAAGGTCGAGCTGGTAATCCACACCGCTGGCGAGCGGCAGCGTCGTCTCGCCCGCGGTGTTGACCGTGAATTCACCGATCAGGCCGCTGCTGTCGAACAGCCGCGCAGCGAAGGTCTGTCCGGGCGCCTGGCCCAGGTCATCGACGACCCGCACGGCCACCGGCATGGCCGCCTGGTTAGCTTCCGCCGACTTTGCCGACGCGGAAACCTGCAGGTCGACTGACTGCGGGGCAAGTGGGATGGGCTGGGCAGAAAGCGGATCGGGAATCGCTGCGTCGGCTCTTGTTGCGTGCTCGGCAGAATCCTTCGCCATCGAATCGCGGAACCATGCCTGCTCCGTTTCCGGCAACACGATGGCTTGCGCTTTCAGCTGCCTGTGCAGGGCCGATCCGGCTTGTGCGCGGGCGAGTTTGGAGGTCGCTGCACGTGCCTGCTGGACCGTCGCACGCAGCTTCGCGCCATGCACTTCGGCAGCAGCCAACGCCGCCCTGTCAAACGCCTGCGACCAGCGCGTGTCGCCGTTCTGGTCGAGCAGGGTCACATGCGTGCCGGCCGCAACCGCCGGAATCACCACGACGAACGGATTGCCATCCTCGCTGCCCGCATGAAATCGGTGCGGCGCCGTAAATGCCCACCGCCAGCGCTCACCGCCCGCGGCATCGCGTGCAACGGCTGTCCATTGCGTGTGAATGCCTGCGACCGCGTGCGGCGGTTCGGCGAGCGCGCTGATCGAGATGAGGTCGAGCCGATCACCCGCTGATGCGAAAGTCAGCGCCAGGCTGCCAGCGGCGGTTGCAGCTTGCGAGAAAACCGCAAACAGCAGCATCGACTTCACGATTGTCATGAGCAACTTCATCAAACGCTTCTTGTGTTTGTTGGCGGGCTGAAAACAAAGCGGATTTGACCGCCACGAATCCAACCCAGGCGGGTGGGGATTGGGTTGGCGGTGCGGCCGACCGACGCGGACATCGAGCCAGACGTGCAGAGGTTCCAACAACCTGCCAACCAGCAGCCCGTTGGAATTGGCTCGGCCGGCACCGGGGAGCGGCGGCATTATCGGGGGTAAATGGTCACACCTCACCAGCCACCGGTCGGGATTGGGCTGCACAGCGAGACACGCGGCGTCGCCGGAGCGACGCCCTCCAAAGCCGGGCTCGCGGGCGCGGGTAACTGAGTTTTCGCATCGATGGGCGGCTTGCTCGGCGTGCCGACAGCAAGCAAGATCGGCCAGTTTTTCCACCGCTTCGTCTGATGCCACCTCAACCACACAGGAACGCCATGGCCAGTGACGCGCTCGAAACGTGGCATCGCCTCGTGCGCACGCAGGATCCGTCCGGGCTAAGCACGCTGCTCGCGGAAGACGTGGTCTTCTACTCGCCCGTCGTGCACACACCACAGCGCGGCAGGAAGCTTGCGGCCACCTATCTGGGTGCGGCCTTCCGAGTGTTCTTCAACCCAGGCTTTCGCTACGTGCGGGAGATCGTGGGCCCCGCCGACGCCATGCTGGAATTCGAAACCGAAGTCGACGGCGTGCTCGTCAACGGCGTTGACCTGATCACGTGGAACGACGCTGGGCAAATCGTTGAATTCAAGGTCATGCTCAGGCCGCTGAAAGCGATCACGGTCATCCACCAGAAAATGGCCGCGATGCTGCAATCCAGTCAGTGAACACGGCAGGGCCGTGCCCCTGCAATGAGCGGACGATTCAACAGCCGATGGGTGCCCTTTTGAATCGCACCTCTCTCGTGCAGGCGGTCTTGTCCAGGCTCTGTTGACATACACGGAGCAGGGTGCAATCCGATCCAACCCGCAGGAAACTGAGGCCGCAGCGCCAAAACGGGAAAGGCGCCATCAAGAGGCTCCGGATCAGTTTCATGACGGCTGGCGCGCCATGGCCACCCACTGGCTTGCTCATCGCCCGCGGCAAGGCTCCTGAAGCGCAATCAGCAAGCGCCTTCGGCCGCCTGGATTGGGTCGCACACGCGCGCTTCAGTGGTGCGCAAGGTTCGCTGTCGCACAGTGGGGCACACTGGGTCGAGCAATATTGTCAGCATGAATACGTCTCGGAACCTGCTGCTGCCGCTTCTGCTGGTCCTGGGTGCCCCTGCCTTTGCGCAATCCCTGACCCCACTGGACCGCTTCAGCGTGAGCGCCGGCGTGTTCAACAGCCGGCTCAGCCTGGATGGCCGAATTCGTGCGGAGGGCACGCTGATTGGAAGCCTGCGCAGCTACGCGGAGGATTTCGATCTCGGCAGCCGGCGCACGGTAGGCATGGCGGAGCTGTCCTGGTCGCCCTTCCAACGCCACGAGCTCAGCCTTCGCTACAGCCGTGACAGCTATCAGCGTGGCGGTACCCTGAGTGATCAAATCCGCTTCGAAGGAGAGGTGTTTCCGATCGATGCGGAGCTCACCGCGCGAGCGCGCTTCACTTCCGTGGAGTTCGACTACACGTGGTGGATGGTCGCAACCGATGCCAGCGCCTTTGGTGTCCAGCTCGGCGCCTTGCGCTACGAGGCCAGCCTGTCCCTGAGTGGCAGCGTCAGCGGCGAAGGCGGAACCGCGCGTCTCGATGCTGACGCAAAACGGCAGCTGCACGCCCCCCTGATCGGAATTGCGGGACGTCACCTGTTCAGCGATCGTTTGCGCGGGTTCGCCGAGCTGCGGGCCATCAAGCTCGACTACGAGCAGATTGAAGGTGCCGCGATGTCGGCCACCATCGGGCTCGAGTACTACTTCAGCGACCACATGGGCGTGGTGCTGCAGTACGCCGACACCCGCGTGCGCGCCGACAGGCGTATCAGCGGATCGAACGACTTTGGCGAGGGGCAGCTGGAGGGTCGGTTGGGGCTTGGTCTCTCCGGTGCACAGGCGATGTTGAAGGTGCGGTTCTGACCTGCGTCACCGCGTCGCCATGCCCGCAGCCGTTTACAACAACTTGTGCAGGCGAATCTCGTGTCGCACGCGACTGTCCATGGCAAATCTCAGGATGGCATTGCGGTCGTCAATCATCTCGAATTCATAGCTGCCCAACCGTTCGGTCTGCCGTGCGGGTCGCACGCGCAGCGACTCAGGGCAATCGGTGTCGTCGGGGGTGGATGCGCAGTCCTGGAAGGAGCCCCGACTTTTGTAGATCGTGCCTGACAACAAGGTCGAGGAGATCCAGCGCCCACCCTGCAGCGAGTACCAACGTGCATCGCCGTCACCATCGAAATTGAACCAGGCGCCGACAGTGCTCTCGCTGCGGGGCTCGCGGCGATGGGTCATCATCAGCCCGGAGCCCGAGAACTCCGGTGCATACCAAGCGCCATTGACGGAAAACCTGGCAAAGGCGCCGATCTCGCCACTGAACACGCGGCCCTGCACGGCGACTTCTCTGGTCTCGATGACACCCACTGCGTCTGTAATGCGTATCGTGTAGATGCCCATGGTGGGAAAGGCAATCGGCGGCAAGGTCAGATCGCTGTCGATGACGACGGCGGGACAGAAGCCAGGCCGGGTAAAGATCTGCAGCACACCGGAGAATCTTCCATCCAACACGAGTTCAGCGCGCTCGGGTGGGCAGCCAGGCAGGGCGCCGGTCAGTCTGGGTATCACCGTCAGTCTGGTGGCCGGCTCACTGGAGAATCTCAAGACCAGGGGTGATTGCGCTGATGCGCAATGGGCGACAGCAGCGAGGAGGACAAAACCGATCGAGCGTAGAGCGTGCATCGCGAAGCTCCTGGAGTGGAGTGGGACCATCGAAGGCTGCCTGTGACCAATTGCCAATCGTCCGGTTCTCCGAGCAGCAACGGCAGCGGCCGCGCGGAGAATGCGACGACTGCAGCCAGCTGCTGTTCGGGATGGTAGCGATTCGCAGCGATGCCGCGGCAGGTCGGAATTTTGCCTTAGACCTCGGTTCAGCGTGTTGGCAGTGCTTTTCGGTGCGCCGCGGTGCGCTGCCCGCGCAAGCCTGCGACGCGGTGGGCGGGACATCGCGGATGCCCTCGCCACCCCGTGCATCGAGGTCCAGCCGAGGAGTGCATCGAGTTCGCTTCGGATTCCTTCAAAAGGGCACAAAGCTTTCGCTGCGATAGGCCAGCGGCTGGAAGGGTGTTGCCACACGCAAAAAATTGAACCGAGGGTCCGAATGTTGCGTGGGAAAGAATGATCAACGGGCCTCTCGGGCGTTGGTGGCCCGCACTGGCCGCAGCATCGCAATCCAGGCCACGATCAGCAGCGCGACAAGCCCGATCCCGTCGGGCATCGCCAGTGTCCAAAGCGTCATCGCACTGAACAGCAGCCACGCGGTCGGCAGGATCGCGAACAGCCAGCGGACGGCCGACGGCATCGCGACGAGCCAGGCCAGCGTCACCATCGCGGTCGCATCTGGCGACAACCCGAATACGTCGACTTGCGATGCGTTGCGCGACGAGACCAGCGCACTGAGCGGGATGATGATCGCGACGATCAGTAGCCCACTCGCGCCGCGGCTGCGCGCGGGCTTGCGGAAGGCATGCTTGCTCATCACCCATGCACCCAGCAGCAGTCCCTGCAGCGCGAACGCGATCGCAAACGCGTTGCCGAAGCTGTGGATCGCGGCGTAACGCTGCCAGAAGAACAGCCAGGCCGTCGTCAGCCAGGCGAGAGCAAGCAGCCCGGCCTGCCACCCGCGCGGTCCGCGCCACAGGCTGATCGCGATCAACATCGCGAGGATCGTCATGATGACGTCCAGCGGCGATGTCTCGGCGCGCAGGTTCTCGACCAATCGCAGGTAGGTACGCGCCGAGTACATCAGCAGGTCGGCCGGCGAATAGCGCCACCATTCGGACATCACAGCGCCGCGAAATGGCTCGCCATCCGCCGGCGCATCGCGGCATCCGGCATCGGTCCACGCATCGCGTCCATGTTTTGTTGCAGATGATCGACCCGGCTCGTCGCCGGAATGGCGCAGCTCACGCCGGGATGGCTGATCACGAACTTCAACATGAAGGCAGCCCAGCTGCTGCAGCCAAGCTCTGCCGCCCACGGCGGCAGGTGTTTTCCGCGCAGGCTGCGGAACAGGTCTCCCTGGCGGAATGGCCGGTTGCAGATCACGGCGATGCCGCGCTCGGCGGCCAGTGGCAGCAGCCGCTGCTCGGCCTCGCGATCAACGATGTTGTAACTGAACTGCACGCAGTCGAGCGGATGCGTGCGCATGATCTGTTCGAAGGTGCCGTGCCGGCGCCCTTCCGAGGTCGTGATCCCGACATGACGGATCCGTCCCGACGCCTTCATCCTCGTCAGGTTCGGCAGGTGATGCTCCCAGTCTTCCAGGTTATGCACCTGCAGCAGGTCGAGCGTTGCAACGCCCCACAACGCCCGCGTGCGCTCGGCCTGCGCTTCGGTCTGCGTGCCGGCCGCCCAGATCTTGTCGGCAGCGAACACGTCGTCGACACGGTCAACCGCCTGCAATGCCCGACCGACGACGGCCTGCGACGATCCGTACATCGGTGATGAGTCGATCAAGCGACCGCCGCGCGCAAAGAACTGCCTCACGACTTCGTTGCACTCGCGCTGCAGGACGTCGTCCCGCCCGATGTTGAACGTGATCCACGTGCCGAGACCGACCTTCGGCAGCGCAGCAGGCAGACGAGGCGTCCCCTCGCCCGCCGGAGCTGCCCGCACACCGCGCAAGCCAGCAGTCAGCGCCGCTGCCGCCAGCATCTGAATCATTTCCCTGCGACTGGCTGGCATGCGGCCTCCGGTGGACGACGAGCCGGGCCCTCACAACGTGGGCATGCTCTAACAGCAGCGTAACGCGTAGCGCGCTGGCAGCAGCTCGGTTCGTCGAGTCGCGACGACGGTCTGGCGCAGGGCGAGTTGCAGTAGGATCACGAAGCGCGATTCCTGCTCAGCTTTTCCACTCCTCGACAGATTCGCGAGCGCCGAGCGAGCCATACCGCCGGGTCACGACCGCGCGCATCGCATCTCGCAGCCCTTTGAAAGCGGCAAACGCGACAGCGGCCATGTGATCGACTTCGTTGGTTTCCACTGTGATGCTGGCCACATCTGAACTCGTGTACCAGGCGCCGCCAAATTCATACCCCTCTGCTTTCTGGCAGGCCGAGGTTATCGCGTGGCCGCTCGTCTGCAACGCGTTCGCCGTCGCATCCGGCAGTGCGTGCAGCTCGATTTTCAGCAGTTGCGGCTGCTCAAATATGAACTCGGCGCAGCCCCGAGTCTGTGCCGCTTGCCACAACGTCTGCTCCTGATGGATGGACGATCCAACAACCCAGGGCTCGAAGGGAAGGTAGGAACCATCCGCTCTAGGCGTCCATAGACCGCGTCCCTCTCGCGCAACACGCAGCTTCAGGTATTCCGCGAGGCCCAAGTCCGCGATCCGAGCCGAGTTCACATCCATGCAGCGCCGCAGCTCTCGACAAAGCTCTGCGACCGGCATGTCTCGCGTCTGCGGCCACTCGGGAAGCCCGGGGACAGGTCGAAAATTGTCCCTGCTGTACAGCGGCCCGCAGCGCTCACGAAGTTCCTTCCAGCGCTTCCAGGTCTCAGGCACGCGGCCTGCAAGCCACCCTTCGAATTCGTCGTCGGTGCAAACGAACTGCGTGCGGAACTGCCGCAGAAAATCGGCCCAAGCCGAACGAAACTCGATCCTGCCACCCACCTGCGAGTCGCGGCCGACGAAGCCCAGGGGTGTGAACACTTCGAGCGCCCGTTGGAAATGGCGCAGCAGGGTCAGATAGTCCCAAGCAGACGTGTATCTAAGGCTGATCCGATTGGGATCAGCCATTACCTAGCCAATCGTGTCACTACCACCGTGGAGCAGGGCATCGTCCTGCTCGAGCTCGAGGGCCGGGTCGAGTTGCCGTAGACATAGACGAACGCGTTCGAGGCGCTGCATAGCCTCCTCTGGCCAGACCCCTCGCTTCGCCTTGAACCGCGATCCGGCTTCAATTTCGATGAACAGGTCGTAGGACATCGGATCACTCCCCTCTCGTCCATACGATAGCTCGGAGTGTCCGTCGCATGAGGTGTGAGCTCTCCCCCGTTCGCTCCGTATAAGGATCAGTGGAACCTGAAGACCCGTTTTCGGTTCGCGCCTGACACCGACCAAGGTTGGAACCAGCCACCTGGTGCGCACGTCATCGACATCGTGGCTGCTCGCGAAGCCGCGGTCAGCCGTCTGCTTCGCCAGCCAGAAGACCCGAATCCGACCTACAAGCGTCGCTCATTGGGATTGCCCTGAAGAAGAAAACGGTCATTCGCAAGGGAACCCCTGCGGCCGGCATCCACCCATCGATGAGGCCCCGACTGAGGCAATGGCGAGCAACGACCATCGCATTGTCGATCGACCCATATCAGACCTTCGATCAGCGCCCCGATGATGGCGAAAGCGGACGTTCGCCCTGCCGAGGACGGCACCTGGTTCAAGATTGGCGCTCGCCGCGTGGTGCCCGAGCCGTAGCTGATCGAAGTGCCTCCTCTCGCCGGGGTTTGGTTGGATGCGAGGAGTGGCGAGGGTGTCTCTGGTCGAGCCGGAGGCTTCAGAGATCTCGCACAGGGCAAGCCGTCGCGTCCGTGGTCGCAGGTCGTGCTCGTCGAAACGGCTACAACGCTTCAACGAGCGGAAATGTCACCCGCCTGACCACGTCTGATCCCTGAGTCTGTACGCGGACGTCAAAGTACATCGACACCTTGCCAAGGGCACCTAGGTCGTTTCGAAACGCAACTTTCATCGAACCGCGCCCTCCGTCGAAGTGTACAGTCTGAGTGCTGTTGGAATCTTCGACCACACGATACACCTGGCCGGAAGTGGTCTTCGCAATGCCCATGAGCCCAGAGGCATTCCTCGCAAGACTTACGCGCGGTTGAATTTCGTTGGAAGCGCTTCGAAACCAGAGCGTTGCTTCGGTCAATGTGTCTCTGCGCTCCATCCTCCAGACCCACGCGTCAATTTCAAGATATCCACCCATGGCGTTGCGATCCAGCAGAACCATGGGCGTCGGAGACTGCAACTTGGGCTCCTGGGATGCGTGGTCTTCCCTGAGCTGTCCGCGCTGCGCCACAGCCTTGTGGATGTCATCCAAGATTCCGGTGACTATCGCTTTGCGCACTGGCGCGCTGTATAGCCCTGCTTTGCTGACTTGTTGACCCGGCAGCGATCTCAGCATGGCTTGCGCAAACACAGTCTCTTCAAAGGCTGAGTAGCGCTTGCGAAAAAGGAACTCGGATCGCGTCATGTCGTGCACTTCAATATCGAATTCCACGGCTGAAGACGATGCATTCGTGCCGGTCGAACTCATGCGCGCAAAGAGAGCGCCCTGCTTCATGCTGACATCTTCCCGATAGTAGGCATCGGTGCTGCTGGCGACCCACTTGGCAACCACCATGTAGTGCGCGCCACTCAATTGTGCGGCGCGGTAGATGCCTGGCAGATGGGCAGGGTCATACGGTGCATGGACGACCTCTTCATCCGAGCTGACGCTACTTGTTTCTCCCACTGGGGGCGGCAAGCTCTCTCCTATTTCTTTCGCAACCCTGTAGTAATCGATAGGCGATGTGAGGCAGACGTCCGTGTAGCGATCAAAGCTGGTCCGAACCCATTCGTACGCGGTTCGTTGCTTGCGAACGTTCAGCATGATCTTCTCGTGCTCGGTCATTCCGGAGTGGTCTGAGAAGTACTCGGGCGGGTTCTCGGACAGAATCAGAAGCGGAGGCGACTCCGGGTTGCATCTGCCCTCGTAGATCGGTTCTTCATCCTTTGACTTTGCCTGGGCGTTTGAGCACGCCAGCAGCACTACAAATATCGCGATCGCGGCCCAATTCTGCCGGATTGAGCTCGCCTCAGGCTCGGCGTGTGCCGCAATCATGGAGTAGCCGTCCTGACGCATGTGATGAGGTTCTTGGGCAGCCTTCCTCGCGCAGTGGCCACAGTCTGGCCGGACCCGACATCGATCATTTCCAACAGAACGGTGTGGTCAGTTGCGGAGTCCGAGATGCGCCCATCGACAATGAAGTCCGCGCTGACTGCTTGACCCAGTCTCGACTGTGAGGACTTGTCCAGCGCCCCACGACTCAGCAGCACGTCATTGATCCGCAGCTGCTCGGAGGCGCGGCCCATGTCGTGGTCCGCGACGATCTGGAAGCGTCTGGCACGAAAGATCTCGTCCTTCAACGAGTCTCCAAGGGTCTGAGCCAGGTCCTGCGCGCGTGTGTTGGAGTTCATGACTTCCGCTCTGATGGGGAGCAAGGCCACGCGATTCGAGCTGTTCGGCGGTTGCTGGAAGCTGTGGACCAAGTCCTTGACGAGCCCCCGGGAGAAAGTGTCAATCAGCTGCCCGCCTCGCTGCAGTACCGAGCCAGCACTACACCCCGCAATCGGAGACGGCGCTGGTGGCAGATTCGGGCGGTCGACGGTTTGCACGCATCCGCTGACGAAGACGCAAGTCAGCACCCACACTTTGGACAGTGCACCGCTCCTCGGTCGACTCATTTCCGGACCTCGGCAATCTTCTTGGGTAGAGTGGCTTGCAACTCGTTCAAGGCTAGCTGCATCGCTCGATCGCGCGCCGTCGTCTGGTCGTGACCTTCGGACCGTCCCTCGGCGTGGAAGAGCGCAGTGGATCTTCCGTCAACGACGCGGAGCATCCGCAACTGCAGTTTGGTTCTTGATGCCCAGAGCGGTCTCCACGACTCAGGAGGGGAGGAGTGCTCTTCCACCTTGATCAAGAAGACGTAGTCGACCACCTCTGACAGCCCCAACATCGAGAATGAACTGTTACTGCCAAGCAGCATGTCGTCGGCAAGTCCATCCGTGACGAACGCTTCGGAAAACACTGAGTCACTGGCGTTGAGCCCGGCGGCGTGAAATTGCGCAGTGAACGCCGTCCAGGCGCGTCGATCCTTGATTCCGCGAGCGTCCCACCCCACTACGGCCCATATGGCCGCGTCGCCCGAGCGGCGCTGCATGGTCTGCACTAAATACCTGCCTCGCGAACTGGCTACCGGGTCGACCTTCTGGGTCTTGGGCGTACTGGCAGTCTGTTGCTGACGATTCCACTCTTCGGCGATTTCGGGCGTCATCTCCTGCAGCGGCTTTCCGAACGTGGGATGAGAGCCAGGCATATCCCAGACCTCGATTTCGCCGGTGCTGCGGCGGAAGACCCATGCCACGGCAGCTGGGCCGTTGATCGTGTTGACGAAAAAGGGAGGGCCTGAGAGCAACCTCGGGGCGTCTCCGTTCTGGAGCTTCCTCAGTATCGGGCGCAAACGCGCCTCATTGTCCTGGGTCAGCACCACACACGGTTTGCCGCTACGCACATCGTTCTCCTGTGACTCGTACCAACGCACGCCTTCTTCGTCGAAGTACACGCAGTGACCGATGCGGTTGTCCTTGACGCCCATCCAGAGCAGCACAAAGTAAACCGCCATCACGCTGGCAAACCCCCAAACGCCGACTTGCCGCCGTTTCGGGTTGGGCGAGAACATGCGTGAGGTCAGGATCCCGATCAACGCACTGGCAAGCAACGTGAAGGCAAGTGCCAGCTCGTGACGAACGTGCCAGGCGTCCGCAAGCTTCTTCAGCTCCGCATAGACGAAGTAGTACTGAAGCATGGCCATCAAGCCGATCGCCACGGTCGCCCAGAAGAAAATTCTCTTCAATTGGCCGAACGGGATTCGACCTTTGCCCGCCGTCCAGGCGCTGTAGACGGTGTCGAGGAGGAAGAACCCGATGCACAGTAGGAAAGACCAGACGAACAGCACGGAGCCTCCCAAGAACCAGTTGTCGACGACTAGCGATCTCTACGAAACTTGGAGCGACGCTCGAGCCACCGTTGTACGCCAATCGTGACCACCACACTGGCAACTGCGCCGAGGATGACGGGAAGGAGCATGATCAGCATGCGCATGGTTTGTCCTTCAGTTGGATGCATGAGAAGCATGGGACTGCACACGTCCGGTAAATGGGCCGGAACGAGAAGGTGCACGGGTGGTGCGCGCCAAGACTATCCTGTTTCTAGACGCCCCCTGCAACCAACATCCGGCTGCAACTATTGACCGATGACGCCGGTCATCGATCCCACAGAGTGTCGGCCGATCTGGTCCAAGCGGCGTGGTCCCGAACCCACACTAAAACCCGGATAGCCAAACTTTTTCGTCAGCACACCGACTTGAGGTCCCGTGATCTCTCGCAAGGCAGCTCGAGCGTCTGCCCTCTGAGCCGTAGCCATCTGCTAGTCAACCGACTGCTTTGGGTCGGTGAACCTCCCCGGATTCCGTGGAGGCAGGTCACGCCCGTCCGATGTCCATAAGCTGCCAACTGATGGGTCAGGCTTGGCAGTCCGAGCACACCCTAGCCCCGGACGAAAGGGGGTCAGGACGAGAGGGGGAAGAGAGGGGGCAGGTTCACTTCTGACATTGAATGATTGCTTCATCCCCGACCGACCGCCCCTGGCCGAAAGCCGCCTCATCAGCTTGCGTCCCATCGCCAGATTCCAGCGACGTGTCCGCATCCGTCTGCCGGGTGAATGCGTGGCAGCGGATTTGAGGGCGGGCGCTTGCGCGGCGGGTCACGTTTGCGCAATGCGGCTCACGGATGGCTGCATGCACGGCGCGCCTCATCCGCGCTCCCGCACCCACTCGGGAAACAACTCGGCGGCCATCGGGCGGGCGATGTGGTAGCCCTGGGCGAGCACGCAGCCGCCGTCGCGCAGCAGGTCCCAGTCTTCCTGGGTTTCGACGCCTTCGGCGACCGAGGTGATGCGCAGTTTGCGGGCCATCTCCAAACTGGATTCGAGAATCAGGCGGCTGGATTCCTGACGCGCGGCGTGCATCACGAAGGACTGGTCGATCTTGAGTTCGGTGAACGGGATGCGGGTCAGCTGTTGCATCGATGAATAACCGGTGCCGTAGTCATCGATCGATAGACCGAAGCCTTTCATGCGCAGCCGGGCGAGGTTTTCCAGCACCGGACCGACCTTGCTCATCAGCGCCGATTCGGTGATCTCCAAGGTCACGTGGCGCGGTTCCAGGCCCTGATTGAGGACTTGCCAGGTGATGGCATCGGCGATCGAAACATCATCCAGCGAGGTCACCGAAATATTCACCGAGACATCAAGATCGAGCCCGGCGGCGCGCCATTCACGGCAATGCGCGGCGCTTTTGGCGAGCATGATCCAGGTCAGTTCGGCTATCTGCTCGCTGTCCTCCAGCAGCTGGATGAAGGCGTAAGGCAAGACCATGCCCTTGGACGGGTGGCGCCAGCGGGCCAGCGCTTCCGCACCCTTGACGCGGCCACTGGCCAATTCGAGCTTGGGCTGAAAAAACGGCTCGAACTCGGCGTTGCTCAGTCCAAGCAGTACGTCGTCGAGGCTGAAGGCCTGGCTCGGTGGTTTGGCCTGGTCGGGTTTGCCCTTGGGAATCCAGTGGCGGCCGATCAGATCGGCCAGTTGCTCGGTGGTCGCCGGTTTCGCGATGGTGCCGAGCAGACGCATGCCGTAGGCCGAACTCATCTCCTCCACCGAATCCAGCAGCGTGCGGTCGAGACTGCTGGTGATGATCAAGGAGGTGCGCAACTTTGCTTCACCGAGACTGCGAATGAAGGCCAGGCCATCCATGCCCGGCATGTCGATGTCGGTGATGATGATGTCGAAAGGGCGCTCCACTTCGCGCATGACCTGCAATGCTTCGCGGCCATTGGCGACTTCGTAGACGCCGGTGGCGCCGAGTTCTTCCAGCATCTCGACCAGCATCTCACGCTGAAACTCGTGGTCTTCGGCGACCAGCACCAACAGGCCGCGCGCCGGTGTCTCGCTCGTGTGGCCGGCGCTGTGCGCCGGGCGGTCAGGATTGTTCGGCGTCGAGGCAGGCATTCAATGTCTCCAGATGCAGGTGCAGCTGCGGAAGTTGGCTGATCACAGCCGCGGAATCGCCACGTCGGCCGGCCCGTTCGATGCTGGCGCAGAGGGCCGCCAGCGCCTCGGCACCGACCATTCCGGCGGCACCCTTGATGCGGTGTGCGTAGTGCACGACCTGTTCGGCATCGCCGTTGTGAATGGCGTGGCGCAAGGCTTCGATGTCGGCATCGTTGACCTGCTGAAATTTGCGCAGCACGCGACGGGTGCTGGCTGGATTGCTCTTGGTCAGGCGCTGCAGGAGACGCTGGTCGAGCACCGGGTTCACGGCCGCTTTGGCACATTCGCCGTCTGCGGGTGCCGGCGCGTCGTCGACCTCCGCGCCGATGGCAAAGGTGGATGCCGGCGAGCCAAGGTCAAGCACGGCATCGCGCAGCGGCAACCAACGGCGCAGACGTTCCTGCATCAGCAGCAGCCTGGTGGGCTTGGCGATGTAGTCATCCATGCCCGCCGCGAGGCACTCCGCAACCACGCCGTCGAGAGCGTTGGCGGAACAGGCGATGATCGGCACACGTGGCCGGCCCGCCAGCCGCTCACGCTCGCGAACTCGACGGCTCAGCTCATAGCCACTCATTCCCGGCATGTTGCAATCGGTCAGCAGCAGGCCCACTCGGTGGATGTCCAGCAGCGCCAAGGCTTGCTGGCCACCTTCGGCTTCGATGGCGGCATAACCGAGCACGTTGAGCTGGCCTCGCATCACCAACCGATTGATCGGTTGGTCGTCGACCACCAGCACCAGACTGCCGTCGTGTTCGGCCTGATCGAGTGGCGGGGCCGCGCGCTCGGGCGCGCTGAGCAACGGACCGACAGCTGCTTTGCCGATGAGGTCGGCGGAGTGTGGCAAGGCCTGCGGGTCGGCGACGGGGGCGGGAATGCTGAGCGTCACCCGCGTGCCGACGCCGGGTTCGCTGCGCAACTCGATGGAACCCCCCATGAGCTCAGCCAGTCGGCGGCAGATCGCCAGACCCAGGCCGGTGCCACCGGCGCGCGTGGCGTTGTCACTGTCGGCCTGATTGAATGGCTGGAACAATCGCGCCTGCTCGGCGGCAACGATGCCGATGCCGCTGTCTTCCACCGTGAAACGCACCCACTGGATGTCGCCCGCACCTTCCCAGCGCTCGGCAAGGATGCGGATTTCGCCGACGCGGGTGAATTTGAGCGCGTTGCTGACCAGGTTGCTCAGGATTTGCCGCAGGCGCAGGCCATCGATCAGCGCCGCCGGGCTGATCTGCGGATCGCAATGCTGGGTGAGCGCAAGGCCGAGGCTGCTGGCAGTGCCGGAAAAAATGCGCTGCACGCCATTGACGATGTTGCTGATGGAGGTCGGCTCGGCGCGAATCTCCAACCGCCCGGCTTCGATCTTGGAGAAGTCGAGGATGTCATCGATGATCCGTTGCAGCGACGCGCCGGACTCGCGCGCCACTTCGATGGCAGAGCGCACATCGGCGCTGAGCGGTGCCAGGCTGACCAGCTCCAGCGTGCCGAGAATGCCGTTCATCGGCGTGCGGATTTCGTGGCTCATGGTGGCGAGGAAGGTGCTCTTTGCTCGATTGGCAGAATCGGCGGCTTCCTTGGCCTCACGCAGCTTGGCTTCCAGCGCCTTGTGCTCCGTGATGTCCTGCAAGGTGCCGCGCATCGAGCGAATCCTGCCGTCTGCTTCTCGACACGGCACCGCCGTGACCAACAGGTGCAAACGTTGACCATCGCTGCGGCGAATGCGCAGTTCGTATTCCTGCTGTCGACCGCTTTGAACGGTGTTCTGGATCGCTTGCGCTATCACCTCGACACCGCCGTCTTCGAACAGGGTCACCGCTTCGTCGTAGTCGGGTGGGCCGGATGCGGGATCGCGCTCCAGCAGCTCATACAGAAACGGTGACCAGGTGATGCGTCCACTTTCGAGGTCGTGGGTCCAATCGCCCAAACGGGCGACGCGTTGCGCATCTTCCAAACGCTGGCGGGCTTCCTGCAGCGCCAACTCGGTGTGTTTGATGGCGGTGACATCCGACCAATAGCCGTTCCACAACACACTGCCGTCGGCTCGGCGAACCGGAATCGCCGAGCTATGCACCCAGCGCAATTCATCCTTCATGCGGATGCGGAACTCGACATCGAGAACGCTCAGCGTGGCCGCCGAGATCGCCACTGCGTGGTCGTAATGCGCGCGGTCCTCGGCGATGATCGCTTCCCGCGTCAGCGTGGCGTCACGCAGGGCGTCTTCACGGGCTACGCCACGCACCTGCTCAACATTGCGGCTGAGGAATTCGTACTGCGCGCGGCCATCGGCATCCATCCGATAGACATACACGGCACCGGGCAGGTTGTCGGCAATACCCGCGAGGCGCCCACGCGCCCGCCGCAACGCCCGCGTTTGCAGAAACAGGCCAAATCCAAGCGGCAGCAGCAGACCAATGCCGGCGAGTCCGGTCGCAATCAAGATGCGGCGCATCTGCGTGCTGCTGGCCTGCTGCTGTTGCAAGCGCTCGGCCAGCAGTCGATTTTCCTCGTCGGCCAGCTTCTCAACCACACTCAGCACTGCATCGCTGGCCCGTTGTGGGTGGCCCGATCCAAAGAACGCGCGAGCCTGGGTGATGCCACCGGCGTAGGCCTCCCTGGTGCCTTCAAACAGTTGAATGCGCTGTTCAATCAGGCCGACCAGCCGCTCCGCCCGAGCCAACTGTGACGGGTTGTCGGACAGCAGTTCGCGCGTGCCGACCGCCGCCGAACGCAGGTCGCGCAGTGCCTGCTCGAGACGCGTGAGATAGGCGGCATCTTCATTGAGCAGCCAACCGCGTTGGCTGGACTCGGCGACTGCCAGCGCCTCGCGCACCTTCGACAGACGGATCAACACCTGCTTGGTGTGTTCGGTCCACAACATCGCCTCGCTGGCCCGCTGGCTGGACGCGTTCAAGGCGATGCTCAACAGCGCGATCAACAGCAGCGCCAGGCCCACACTGAGCAGACCCTCCAGCGGAACACTGGGTCGCCATGGCTTCATCGCAGCAACCACCCGCACGAATTGGGCACGCGATGTGCCTCGTCTGTCGTCCGCAACCGCCTCGCCTTGCCGCACTCCATCGCCCTGATCCTCTGAATGTTTTTCTGGCCTTGTCAGATGAAGTGTCGCGACAAGGCGATCATTCGCAGGGTGGGTGCAGAATCCGATTGCCCGCCCTGCAATGCCATCACGCCCGCCATGCAGGGCAACCGGCGCAACGCTTACTGCAGGGCACTGGACGTCGATGCAAACAAGAACGATCAGTCGGTGTTCGGAATCGCAACGCCGGTAGCCAACGTCGGCGCTTGCTCAACCGTGATATCAAGCACTTGGCGGATGGCATGTCGATTGCAAGTTGCGGCTGGACCGTTGTCAGAAGGAAACACGCGTGAGCAAGACCATTGAGCGAATCGATGCCGTGGAATCGTTCCAGGAAAGCGTTGTTCGCGACCTGCGATCATCGTTCCGAAGCTTGGGCGCGAGCTGGGGCTTCACCCTTGGCAGCACGGTCGTGTTGGCGCTCGCCATCGCTGCCACCGCGGCTATCTTCGCGGTCGTCAACACGGTGCTGCTGCAACCGCTTGCGTATCCCGATGCTGATCGCATCGTCGCGGTCGAAACGGCTTGGGCCGGCACGGCGCAAGGCAGCCCGCAGGTATCGACGCCGGACTTCCTCGCGTGGCAAACGCAGGTCGACGTGTTCGAGTCCTTGGCGTACTACTCCGGCGAGGAGGATGTCGCTACCGTCGTCGATGGTCGCGCCGAGTTCGCCAATGACATGTATGTCTCGCCGGAATTTTTCGACGTGTTCGGCCAGCAACCCGCGGCCGGACGTCTGTTGACCGAGCAGGATGTGGTGAGCGGCGATACCGCCCCGTCCGTGATCGTGGTCAGGCATGCATGGGCGGAAGCGCATTACGGCAGCGCCGAAGCCGCGGTCGGCAAGACCATCATCGTCTACGGCACCTCGATGCAGATTGTCGGCGTCGCCGCGCCTGGCTTCAGTTTTCCGGGCAGGACGGATTTCTGGACCGCGTGGCGCTCGACGAACACGGACCGAAATGCGCCGGAGTTCGACGTGATCGGCAAACTGCGCGCCGGGCAAGACCTTGAGGGTGCACATGCCGGGATGCGTGTCCTCAGCGACAACCTCGCCCAGCAGTACCCGGAGAATCGCCTGAAGTCCGCGAGCCTGGTTCCCTTGCAAGAGCGGCTGACGGCGCATGTGCAGACGATGCTCTGGTTGTTGCTGGGCGCCGTTCTGGTGGTGCTGCTGATCGCCTGCGCCAATGTGTCTAGCTTGTTGATCGCGCGAGCTGGTGTGCGAGCGCGCGACATCGCTTTGCGAGCCGCGCTGGGTGCCAGCCGCGGCCGGCTGATTCGGCAGCTGTTGCTTGAGAGTTGCGTACTCGCCGCGCTTTCCGCCGTGCTCGGTTTGGCGCTGGCGGCGGCTTTCATCTGGGGTCTGCAAGCCTGGCTGCCCACCGAGCTGCCGCGCCTGCATGAGGTGCGGATGGATCTTGCGGTGATCGGATTTGTGGTGTGCCTGGCGCTGGCTTCGGTCGCGCTGTTCGCGCTGTTGCCGGCCATCCATGTGACCCGGCTCGACCTGTCGCAAGCGCTCAAACTGGGCGGTTCAAAGGGCGCGACCGCCGGTGACAGTTCGGGCCTGCGCGCATGGCTGGTCGTTGCCGAAGTCGCGCTGTCGGTCACCCTGCTGGTCAGCGCCGGCCTGCTGCTGCGCTCGTTCCAGACCCTGCAACAGGTGGACGTCGGCTTCGCCAAAGAACGCGTGATGCTGGCCTACACGCAATATCCGGTCGACGACGATGAAGATCGACGCCAACGAACCGCGTTCTACGGCGAGCTGATCGAACGTCTCCGCGAAACACCGGGTATCACCGCGGCGGCGGGCGTTTCCTTCCTGCCGATGGGCAAGGAGCGTCGGCCGGCACGGAACTACTTCGTGCAAGGTTTGCCTGAGGGTTTGCCCGGCGAACAACCGATGGCACAGGTCAACGCCATCACCCGCGGCTACTTCAGCACGCTCGATATTCCGCTGCTTGAAGGCCGTGACTTTCAAGCGACCGACACGCCCGACCAACCTCCGCGAATCATCATTAACCAAGCCCTGGCGCGTGCGTCGTTTGCTGACCAGTCACCCCTGGGCAGACAGATCCGTTTCGGCCACAACGCACCATGGATGGAAGTGGTGGGCGTCGTCGGCGACGTGCGCTGGCAAGATCCTGACCAAGCGCCGCCGCCGGTCATCTATGCGGCATCCACCCAAGGCGTGGGCGGATCGTTGTCGATCATCGCGCGCTCAGCCTTGGCCGAAGCGAGCTTGGCGGACACCATGCGCCGGGTGCTGCATGAGGCCAATCCCGACATTCCCGCACGCTTCGAAACGATGACGCAACTGTTCGATGGCGCGCTCGCCTACCCACGCTTTCGTAGCCAATTGGTCGCCGCATTTGCCGCGTCCGCCGCGTTGCTCGCGGCCGTCGGCATCTTCAGCGTGCTCGCCTATCTGGTCGGCCAACGCAGCCGCGAAATCGCCGTGCGCCGCGCGGTCGGTGCGCGGTCGGCGGATGTGATGCGCTTGATCGTCGGTCAAGGCATGCGGCTGGTGGCAGCCGGTCTGCTGCTGGGATTGCTAGGTGCCTTCGCCGTCGCCAACACCCTGCGCAGCTTGCTGTTCGAGATCAGCCCGTGGGATGTGGAGGCCTACGTTGGTGCAATCCTGGTATTAGGCATCGCGGCCCTGCTCGCCACGCTGATACCAGCGATCCGAGCCACATCCATTGAGCCGGTAGCAGCCTTGCAGCAGTAGCTTCGCAGTGACATGCGGATCGGCAAGATCAAGGTTCGCAGGTTGGCGGTAAGCGCAACGCACCCCAACATATTCTTGCGTTGATATGACCTGTGCCGTACACGGCGGGCGAGCGCCATTGGGGTTCGCTGCGCTCACCGCCAAACTACACGCTGATCGATTGGCAGCCCCCGAATGACCGATGCTGATGACTCGAACCCATGCCTCGCCCATTGAACGCCTCCGTCATCGGGAGCCCATTCCTCGACCATGTGGGTTTGCACGCGGATCGGGTGGACGATGGGCAATACCCATTCACCATCCGCTCGATCATGCGTGGCCTGCCGCTGCGCTTCAGCACGCCGGTCACGTTTCTGGTGGGCGAAAACGGGTCAGGCAAATCCACCTTGCTGGAAGCGCTGGCGTGGGCGCTAGGATTCAGCGATCAAGGCGGTGACCGCAGCAACGCCTACGCCGAAGGCGCGGATGGTCATGCGCTGGGACGGGCACTTGCACTGCGCTGGCGCAAGCGCGTCAGCGGCGGCTTTTTCCTGCGCGCCGAGACCTTCTTCAACTACGCCCGCCACCTCGAAGAACTCGGAAGTTCTTTCAGCCTCTACGATGGAATTCCGCTCAACCAGCGCTCCCACGGCGAGGCATTCCTGGCGCTGTTCCAGAATCGCTTCGAAGACGGCACCTACTTGCTTGACGAGCCCGAAGCCGCACTGTCGCCAAGCCGCCAACTCGCCTTCCTGTCGGTGCTGCACGACCTGTCCAGAAGCCGCGCCGCGCAACTCATCATCGCCACCCACTCGCCGATCCTGCTGACCCTGCCCGGCGCCCGCGTGCTCCGTTGCGATGATGCCGGAATCAACGAAGTGGACTACCGCGACACCGAACACTTTCAACTGACACGGGATTTTCTGAATGCGCCGGAGCGGTATTTTCGGCACTTGTTTGATGGGGGTGGGGAGGACTGACTGTGCACTTCGCGGTCACCAGTTCCAATTGCTCTGAGCACAGACGCGGCGACCAGACTGCTGCCAAGGCTTCTTACCTCAGTGTTTCATCCCGCTGCGACGGCATCGAATCCTTGTGGAATAACGCTTACCCGAAAGTCTCAGGCAAAGTACGATGAAGGCTGTGTAGTTCAAGGGAGTGCCTGTGTCGCTACTTCGCGAGATCCAAGCCGAGGCGATGTCTGATGGCGATATCGCGACACTTCTGAGGAAATGTAAAGTCCTAGCATTTCGCCTGAGTAACCACGAGTTCAAAGCGTGGGTTGACAATGAACTCAATGGCTACTCGGATGTAGACGAACTTCCGAAATACCGGATCTTCCACGTTGAGTCTTACGGACACTTCAGCGGGCCCTTCGGATCGGGAATCAAGAACGGCCCGATTCCGCCATTAGCCCTTCCGGCGCATTACCGCGAGTTCGCCAGTACTTCTCGCATGGCCCAACCGGTCTCCGCCTACTCCTCGTTGCTTCGCGAAGGGAAGCGCAACAACTTTCAAGAGCAGTGGCCAGCAAACTTAACCGCACTTGTCTCGCGTGACATCTATCAGAACATGGCGTGCGGTGCCGCGTGGAAGCTAATTCCATATAACGCAGTCGCGTCATTGGTGGACACCATTCGAACTCGCGTCCTCAATTTTTGTCTTGAGATTGAGGCGCTTGCCCCGGCCGCAGGCGAAGCCTCAATTAATTCGTCACCGGTTTCGCAAGAGAGAGTTACCCAAGTGTTCCATACGCACATTAACGGTACTGTTCAAAATCTATCCTCAGGTGGATCCAACTTTTCGCAATCCGCTTCGATCAATACGAACGCAGACGCGATATTCACATCGCTACTTCAGGCGCTCAGTAGCGCGGGAATCGGCACACCGGAAAAGAATGCTGCAAGCGTCGCCGTGAGCATGATGAAGGACTCCTACGGCACTTCCGACTTTACAGATCGTTACCGTAGTTTTATGAGCGTGGTCGCGGACCACATGCAAGTTCTTGGGCCAGTTGTCGCGCCGTTTCTCGGGCCCGTGGCAGGGTTGATTTCGTAATGGCCGTACCCTTCGAGTCACGAGAACCGTCGCCGACACCGAAATCTCTTCTGACCAAAGTGCAGGAGCAGAGACGCCGACGCTCCTGACAACCAACTGCCTGATGGCAGTGTTGATCGAGGATGCCGCGGCGAACTGGCTGGTAGCGAGCACAGACGACACCTTGCCACAGACCGGCACATCGGCGATATTCGCAATTCGCGAATTCCGAATATGGCTATGGAACTCAAGCCGCAGGACTTGCTGGTTTTGCTCAAGGTAGCGGCTCACAGGGAGCTGCGCTGGACATATGTTGGCCTGGGCGAAGCACTGTCCATGAGTGCATCCGAGGTGCACGCCAGCGTCAGGCGTGCTGTGACAAGCGGCTTGGCAATCTCGCGAGGTCGAGGCGATTGGTCGCCTGTGCGCCCGGCCTTGCTGGAGTTCGCCGCACACGGCGTGCGTTATGTCTGGCCTGCCACGGCCGGGCCAATGAAGCGCGGGGTGCCCACCTCCTTCGGGGCCTTGCCGCTTAGCGAGAAAATCTCGGCCGTGCCCGGCGAAGCACCGGTATGGGCGCATCCGCAAGGCAGTGCCAAGGGGCCGGCTCTGTCGCCGATCTACCGCACGGCACCGCAAGCGGCGCTGGCTGACCCCGCGCTGCACCGGATGCTGGCGCTGGTGGACGCGCTACGCACGGGCCGGGCGCGCGAACGCACGTTGGCGGCCAGCCTGTTGAAGCAGGAGATGGAGGGTGCTGATGCGCAGTGACGACCCAAATCTTCCCTTTCTGCGGCTGATCGCCGAGGCCTTGGGCGAACTGGTGGAAGAGGTGGTGTTCGTCGGCGGCGCAGTGGCTGGGCTGCTGCTGACGGATCCGCTGGCTGAAGGTGTTCGTGCCACGCGCGATGTCGATGCCGTGATCGACGCCGGCCGGGCGCAGTTTCATCGTTTCGAATTGCAGGTGGCGGGGGCAGGCTTCAAGCGGGACATGGATGACGGGGTGATCTGCCGCTGGGTTCATCGTCAGTCGGGAGTGCTGTTCGACCTGATGCCAGTGCAATCCGAGATTCTGGGGTTCAGCAATCCTTGGTATCGCTACGCTGTCGAAAGTGCGGAGCGGGTGGATCTGGGGCAAGGTCTTTCAATACGCCGAGTAAGTGCGGTTGCGTTCGTGGCCACCAAGCTCGCGGCGTTTGGCAACCGCGGTGGCGGCGACATCTTGGGCAGCCATGATCTCGAAGACATTTTGAACGTCATTGACGGCCGGGAAGAGCTGGCCGCAGAAATTGCTGCCGCGCCAGAGAACGTGCGCAACACAATTGTCCGAGCATTTTCGGACATCCTGCGTCACCCGGATTTTGCCAATGCCCTGCCTGGCTTGGTTGCCGAACCGGAACGCGCCGAGATCGTCCGGCAGCGCATGGTCAAGATGTCGCGGTGAGCCTCGACAAAGAGGCGGTAGGTTGGCGGTAAGCACAGCGCACCCCAACGGATTCTTGCGACGAGTGTTTTCGGATTGGTTGGCGAGTGGCGTTGGGGTTCACTGCGATCGCCTTGGGTTTGGCCTTGCTGCTGATGCAGCACCGTTTCGCGGTCAAGAGCGCACGGACGATCGTCTATCTTCCGTCGGTGGTGCCCGATATCGCCTACGCGCTGCTGTGGCTGTGGATACTCAATCCCATCTACGGCCCGTTGGGTCTGGCTTTGCGATCCATCGGCTTGCCCTCGGAAACCTGGCTGCTGAGCCCCTGGGGCGCGCGCGGATCGATCATCCTGCTCAGCCTGTTCCAGATTGGCGAGGTCTACGTCGTGCTGCTGGCGGCGCGTCGCGAATTGCCCGGCGAACTGTACGAACTATGTGCCATCGAAGGCGTATCGCCGTGGTTCGTGTTCCGTCGGGTGACCCTGCCACTGCTGCTGACGGCGCTGCTGTTTTTGGCCGCGCGCGATGTCGCCTTGAGTCTGCAAACCAGTTTTGTGCCGGCGCTGGTCATCACCAAGGGCGGCCCCAATTTCGCCACCCTGTTCCTGCCCCTGTATGTGTATCAGAGCGGCTTCGAGTACCTGCGCTTCGGCTATGCCGCAGCAATGTCGGTGGCGATGTTCGCGCTCACGGCAGGCATGGTCGGCGTGCAGTGGCTGGTGCTCCGACGTTGGCGGACGGAACATGCATAGAGCGGTTCTTTACCGGAACGCCTTCCGTTCAGCGCGAAGTGACGACAGGCCGATGTAGCGCGTACCCGATCAGCAAACCCGGCTCAGTCAACCGACTCGCCGCCTCGACCGCGCGCGTGTCCACGCACGAAGGCGGCTGCCATGCGCAGGGTCGCGTCGCCTTCGCGCTCGGCGCGCAGCGCCCGCCGCAGGTGCGCCGGGGTCAGCCCGGTGAAGCGACGGACTTCGCGCGTCGCATGCGCCTGATCGGCAAAGCCGACCTCGAGCGCCAATTCGGAGAGGGCATCTCGATCACGATCCAGCTCGCGCAACGTGGCCTGCAGGCGCTGCACGCGCGCGTATTCCTTGGCAGTGAGGCCGACCTGGCGCAGGAAGCGGGTCTGCAGGCTGCGCGTGCTCATGCTCTGCTGGCGTGCCAGTGCGCCGATGCCAATGTCGCCGTGCGCGGCGTCGATCTGTGCGACCACCGTGTCGATCTGCGCATCGATCATGAACCCGGCGCACTGCGCTTCCAGCACCGCCCACAGCGGCGCAGGATTGTCATTGTCAGCGTAGCGCTTGCAGGCCGCTGAGAAATCCGAGGCAATCGCCAGCGCGTGTTGGCGCAGATCGACAATGGCATCGACCAGGCCGGCCAGCGCCGCCCCAAGCAGCAGACCACTTGCCGCAGGCTGCAGGCGCACGCCAACGCAGTCGACCCGACCCGCAGCGGCCAGCCGCACCGCCGAGCGCATCTGCGCCGCGAACAAACACTCGGCCTGGGTGTGCCAGTCGGCTTGCAGACTCAGTCGGCGCATGGGCGGCCCGAGATGCACGATCAGCTCGCAGCGCCCGTCCGGGTAGATCGTCTGCGCGGTGGCCGCGGGCTGATCGACACGCAGCCGCCACAGGCACTGCAGGTGGCGCTGCAGTGCTGGCGGCGGAGTCAGTTCAAGGTAGTCCATTCAGGCGGCTCTCCATCCTGAAAGCATGCGCATTTGTTCAATTCTGCCCGCCTTGGCAGCGCCACACTGAGCGTCCCTCACAGCGAGACTTCAGCATGCATTGCACCGCCCTTCTGTGGATCGCCGGCCTCATGTTGGCCGGCTCGACACTTTCACCCATAGCCGCGGCGCAAAGCGCGCCGCTGCCAGACTGGCTGGCCGGCAACTGGTGCAATACCAGCAACGCCAGCCAGGCAGAAGAACGCTGGCTGGCACCGGCGGGCGACCTGATGCTCGGCCTCAGCCGGACCGTGGCCAGCGGTCGCAAGACCCAGTTCGAGTTTCTGCGCATCGAGATGCAGACGGGCATCCCGACTTACATCGCCCAGCCGCAAGGTCGCCCCGGCACCACCTTTGCGCGAACCGATGGCGGCCACAACTGGATCCGCTTCGAAAACCCCGCCCACGACTTTCCGCAGCGCATCGAATACCGCCGCGATGGCGAGACTCTGCGGGCAGAGATCAGCGGCCCAGGTGACGACGGAAAGACCCAGAGCATGGCCTTCGGTTTCAGCCGCTGCGCGCTCTGAGGCCTGCAAGGGCGGTAGCGCGCGAGCGGATCCATCACCTATCGCGGGCAGTTCATCCGCAGGGACTGCCCCGTGCCGCCACGCGTGTCTTGCACTTCGATGGTCTGGCTTGCTTCGGGATGATCGCGGAGCAAGGCACAGGCCGTGTCGACCGCGGCAATCATCTGCTCCGATGTGGCGTTGCCCATGCCAAGCATCAGGGTGCGATCAGGCAGCCAAACTGTCGACGTGACGCCATCAATGACGCGAGCCTGATCGCGAACGGCTTCGAGGCGCATCGACGCGTCGGCACGAATGGGAGCAGCGGTTTGCCCAATCGCGGGGCGCTGCACTGCCAGACTGGGCAACGGCGCGCGGCTCTCCAACCAACTCTTCGCGCAGAAGAAGTCGTAGCGCCTGATCGAATCCTTGAGCCCGTTCAAATCGAAACTCGCCGTGAGCGGCAAGCCGTCGGCGGTCACCGCGCTCAGCCTCAGCGATGACACATTGAGAATCTGATGCACCAACGGCAACGCGCCCTCGATGAAGTAACTGGCTCCCGCCTGCCGAGTCAGAGTCATCGCACGCGCTTGCGCGTCCCCCAAGATGACTTCCGCCTGCAGAAACCCACGCGGCGGCAGCGGATCGGTCGATCCAATCGCCACCGCAAACCGCAAGCGAGCGGAGGTCTGCCGACCCGAGCACATAAGGATCAATTGAGGCGTGTACCGCCGACCATGCGCATCCCAATGATCCCCCGGCATGTCGCCGTCGATGGTCACTGAGAAGTGGCCTGGAAGGTTTTGCGCTTGGATGCGGCTGGGCACGACCTTGGCGACACTTTGAGCGACGACGCTGGGCAGCGACTGATCGACCTGTTTGTCGGAGGTGCAGGCGGTCACTAGGAAGGTGAGCGCTAGAGCAGACGCGAGGGCGGCAGATCTGCCTATCTTGTGAAGCCTCATTGCACTAGCTCCAAAACTCGGAACCAACATAGATCAAGCAGTAGCCACTTTCTTGATGGCCGGCGTGGAAAAGCACAGCGAGTGAACCTGCGTCCACCATTCCATTGTTAGTCGTGATGCCATGAAGCCATACCCGACTCCAACTTGGCCGGGACCGATCTCTCAGCTGATCCAACAGAGCCTCCCCTTCGCGGTTACCGCGTAACCGCTTCAGGAAATAAAGTCTAATCCCAACAGGGCGCACTTATCTGCTCTGCTTCCCAGACGCACGTTCCACCTTGACTCAAAAAAATCTAACAGTTCAATTCCTCGAGCAACGGATCAATGTGGTCAGTGTCATTGATCGACTGTCAAGTCTTGATCGATCGGATAAGGGCCGTAGGTTGGGGTAAGCGCAGCGCACCCCTACGAATTCCTGCGATGACGCGTGTCGGATCCGGCGGGCAGGCGAGTGACATTGGTGTTCGCCGCGCTCACCACCAACCTACGCATGCGGCGCGCGCCCTTTTCTGGCGCTCGCATGATGACGGGATAATTTGTACTCTTGGCGCTACATATCTAAGCAATATGAAGTGCGAAGCTTACAAATGCCTACGCCACACACTCCTCCTGCCGCCGTTCGGCGCGCTCTGCGCAAGCTGGGTGCCGACATCCACGATGCGCGTCGACGTCGGCGGCTGCCTATGGCTGTCGTGGCGGAGCGCGCTTTCACCTCCCGCTCAACCCTGCAGAAGATCGAAGCAGGAGACACCAGTGTCAGCATCGGCATTTACGCGGGCGTGCTGCTGGCGCTCGGCCTGCTCGACGGTTTGAGCCAGATCGCCGACATCGGCAACGACCCGGTTGGACAAGCGCTCGCCAGCGCCAAACTGCCCAAGCGCATTCATCTGAAGCGAGACACCGGGCCGCCCAGCAATGGCTGACTTCGAAGTGCATATCGATCTGGATGGCCGCACGTGCCCGGTGGGATTGGCGAGGAGCAATCGCGTTCGTGGCACCGAGACGATCCTCTTCGAGTACGACAGCGCCTGGCTTGGCGATCCCGACCGGTTCTCGCTTGAGCCTGCCATCGCCTTGACGCGCGGCGCGTTCGCGCCTCCTGCCGGGCAGGTGCCGTTTGGCTCAATCGGCGACTCTGCGCCCGACACCTGGGGCCGCCGTCTGATGCAACGCGCCGAGCGCCGACTGGCCGAACGCGAGGGTCGCGCGGTGCGCACTCTGGCGGAAAGCGACTACCTGCTTGGCGTTGCCGATGAGACTCGCCTCGGTGCGCTCAGATTCCGTAGGACAGGGGAACAGGCGTTCCAGGCGCCAATCCGCGCCGGCGTACCGACCCTTGTCGAACTCGGGCGGTTGCTGCAGATCACCGAGCGGATTCTCCGCGACGAAGAGACAGACGAGGATATTCAACTCATCTTCGCGCCCGGCTCTTCCCTCGGGGGCGCCCGTCCGAAAGCATCGGTCATCGACCAGCACGGACACCTTTCCATTGCCAAGTTTCCGAAGGAAGCCGACGAATTCAGCATGGAAACGTGGGAGGAGATCGCGCTCAGGCTGGCCGAGCGGGCCGGCATTTCCACGCCGCATCACGCGCTGATCGAAGTTGCTGGCAAGGCTGTGATGCTGTCCCGGCGCTTTGATCGATTTGGCGCGATCCGTATTCCCTTCCTGTCGGCGATGGCGATGATGGGGGCCAAGGATGGCGAGCGTGGCAGTTACCCGGAAATCGTCGACGCGCTTGCGCAATTTGGCGCGCAGGGAAAGGCCGACGCCCATGCCCTATATCGGCGGGTCGCCTTCAACGTATTGATTTCAAATGTCGACGATCACCTGCGAAACCACGGCTTTCTCTGGCTCGGAAAGGCGGGATGGACGCTTGCTCCCGCCTACGACCTCAACCCTGTGCCCACCGACCTCAAGGCGCGTGTGCTGACCACAAATATCAATCTCGACGAGGGCACATGCTCGCTTGACCTGCTTGAGGCGGCGTCGGAGTTCTTCGGCCTCACTTTGTCGGAAGCCCGCGCGATCATCAAAGATGTCGCGACCGTGACGGCGACGTGGCGCGAGACCGCGAAAGCCGCAGGCGCTCGCGCTGCGGAGATCAGCCGAATGGCCAGCGCCTTCGAGCACGACGATCTCAAGCGGGCATTGGCGCTTTGACGATCGGCCTTCAGAAGGTGACTTGCTGGTGGGCTCAGAGTGGCCAGAACTCTGGCTGACGCGCAGCGATGTGACCGATCATTCCCAGACGCGCCAGATGATAGCCGCAGAAGCTAGCCCAACCACCGCCTGCGCACCTGACCCGGCTTCGCACTTCAGGACTATGCTTGTTTCGCCGCAAGATCGACTGGGCCAGCTGCCAGGAGAGCACGCATGCGATTCCAGCCTCATGGTGAGTTGCAGCTGCGCGTGGAATACCCACTGCTGATCAGCGTCGCGCATGGCCCGTGGAACCGCGAATTGGTGATGATCTGGCGGCAGCAGGTGCTGCCCTGTGCGCAACAGCTGCAGCGCCTGGGACCATGGATCGGAGTCGGCGTGATGCGCGATTCGATGACCTGCACTGCCGATGCCTTGCAGCTGCATCGAGAGACCGCGAAGGTCATGGTCGAGCAGCTCGGGGCGATTGCCAGCGCGCATGTCGCCGCTCCGACGGTCGATGGCTACGGCCTGATGCGCGGGGTGTATGCCCGCATGTTCGAAGGTCTATGTCCGCATACGCATTTCGATGATCTGGCAGACGTGCTCCCCTGGGCCGAGGAGCAATTGCGTGAGCACGCGCGGCGTTTGGCGGCGCAGTGAGCCGGGGTTGGGCACAAAGAGGTCCGCGCCGGGAAAGAGCGGGCGTACTTGCGTTTAGAACGCCAGGAAGAGGTGCCCTGGCGATTCGGGAATCGGTTCGAAGCCGTACTGCGTGTAGAAGGCGGCCGCTTCCGGCTTGGCGTCCACCACGAGCCCGACGCCGCCACCCTCAGCGGCGAGGCGCGAGGTCCGTTCAATCGCATCGAACAGCAAGACCTGCCCAATTCGTCGGCCTTGGTGCAGGTTCGATACGGCCAAGCGGCCAAGACGCCATGCCGGAACCTTCGGCGGATATTTCTTTCGCAACGTAGGCGGCAGATCCCTGTGCACAAGTTCTGCCAGGGTCACCGCGTAGAAGCCCAAAATCTGCAGGCTATCCGTGCTCTGATTGGCCACGAACGTCCGGGATAGGCCTTTGCGCCCGTGCTGGCCAGCAACCTGCCTCAGCCAGTGATTGAGATCATCATTTCCGCAATCGAATTCCCGCCGCGCGTGATCGCTACTCAGCGGCAGGATCAGCATTGCCGATCGTCTTGCGGTAGTGCGACTGTGCGGCTTTGAACTTGGCGTTGCGTGGCGGTGGGTTGTCGAGCCGATCCAGCAGCCAGAGTGAACCCTTGCGGCTCAAGGCGATGCTCGACTCACTTTCAATTACCCGCTCAGCCTTCTCCAGAGCGGCCTGAACGACGAACTGGTTCACCGTCGCGCCCACCAAGCTTGCTGCGGTTTGCAGCCTTTCTTGAACGTGCTCGGTGATACGGGTCGTGATGCGCGTTGCTGTGGTGCTCGCCATGGGTCGCTCCGGCGTGATGACCGACGACTCATAGTGCGCTGATGGCGTCATTTTGTCACCTCCTGAGCGGCTGTTTGCCCTGCTCGCCGGGTGCGCTGGCTTGGAAACAATGCCGGCTACGCAGCCCGTTTGAGCCACCAGTTAGCCAGCTGCGGGTTCCTCTTCGAGCTCGCTTACGACATGCGCGGCGATCTCTCTGATGTTCTGCAAAAACTCAGCCTGCAGATCAATTCCGCACTTGTTTGCCAGAACCATGATCGACCACAGGCAGTCCGACAATTCATGACCAAGTTTTGCTTTGCCGTCATCGATATGGCGGACGCCAACGTGTGCCTGGATCAGTTTTGCCAGATCGCCTACGTCGCCCACGAAGCCGAGCGCCAGCTCTTGGGTGGTCCAGACGCGGCCGTATCGCTTTGTCTCCAGATGTTCGTACAGATCGTTAAGCCGGAGCGCTGACTTTTCGAGATCGCTGAAGTCCAAGGGATGCTGCCTACGACGGCGTAAGAGTCTGCCGCATCCTGATTGAATGGTCTGGACCCCAGCAAGCGAGGACGCGCAGCTGGTCATCGCACTGGCCGTCAGCCGGATGCCTGAGTGGCGTTGGGACCTTGCCGCGGCGTGCCGCCTCAGTGGCTTTGCGATCCAACCACCAGCAACACACCGATGCCGACAATTACCAGAACCAAGATGCCGAGGGCGATCCAGTCGCCTGGCGTGCGTTGATATTTGATGTGGGGCGTCGCGGCGATCACGGCTTGATAGTCCGCCGCCAGCACTTGTCGCCCTTTTCCGCAGAAAATCAGGTACAGGACGTAAGCGCCGATCAAGGTGCCGACGGGGATTGACAGCAGCGTGGGGATGGCCAGAAATGCACCGGGAATGCCAGCCCACGGGCGTAATCTCCGAAAGCCATAACCGACGCAGAAATTTGCCACCATCAGCACCGTCAGAACGATGCTGATCACCACGCTGGTGGCATCAAGCCCGCGCTCGAGAATCAGCATTTTCCCCGCAACGCTCAAAGCCAACAGCATGAATACGCCGTAGAAGTAATACAGCGAGCCGACGCTCTTGAGCAGCATCTCGTGGCGAATCAGCTCGCGCCGCCGCGATTCGGCCGCGCTGCTATTGGAAGGCAATTCGTCCCGCAAGGAGGACGTGGGTGCGGCATAGGGATTCAGCGGGGCAACCATGATGAGTTCGAGTCGGTCAGCAATTTCTGGAGTAGGCGTCCGCTGAGCAAAGGTACGTCGGAACACCACCGCGAGATAGACAACCCAGCCATTAGGTTGGAATAAACGCAGCGCACGCCAACGAATTATTGCGATGACGTGTATCGGATACTGCGGGCGGGCGCGTGACGTTGGGGTTCGCTGCGCTCACCACCAACCTACACAGCCAGCGCATCCGCCAGCACTATGCCGAGGCGTCTCGACATATCGCCCTCTCGTGCCCGCTTAACGCCCCGACCAGGTCAGATTGATTCCGAACGAACGCTCCTGCACAAAGGTCGACAACACGTCGGCGGTGGCGAAGTCGTCGGCGTCCAGCGCGTTGCGGGCGAACAGTTTCAGATTCCATGCCGGGGTGAGGCGCCAGCTCAGGTCAAGGTCCAGAAAATCGGCGGAGTCGCGCTCGACTTCCTCGAATCCAGGGCGATCCATGCGCGCGCGGTGGCTGTAGTAGGCGCCCAAGGTGACGGCCGAAAACGTATAGCGCGCGTCCAGCGCGACGGTCAGCGGCGGTGAGCCATACAGAGGGTCGCCGGTCAGTTCGTCCTTGCTGCGTACCAAGGTGCCGATAGCGCGCAGGGAGAAGTTCCCGGTGGGTGTCCACCCCACAGCGCCATCAAAGCCATGCAATTTGGCCTGTCCGACATTGGTGTAGCCGTTGACACCCGGCGCCACCAGAAACAGCTGTATCAAATCATCGACGTCGGTCTGCCAGCCATGCACCTGCACATCCCAGGCACCGCCGTGCCAGCTATAACCGAGGTCGATGCCTTGGGAGCTCTCGGAGCCAAGATCCGGATTGCCGAGAATCTCGCCCTGCGCGGTGACACCAGTGAAGAAGCGTTCTTCCAGAGTGGCAAAGCGATAGCCAGTGGACAGGTTGAGTGTCCAGCGGCTGGCGTCGGTTGGCGTCCACGCGGCACCGAACGTGAATGCGCGGTCGGAATCGCTGGAATCAGCGGTTGCTTGCGCTTGATCCTGGGCACTGAAGCGCGCGCCGGCTTCGAGTGCAAACGTGCTTGAAGGCCGCCAGTCGCTGAGCGCAAACAACGACCATGCTTGTTCATCGGCATCACGCAGGCTGAAGGTGCGTGTGGCGAGCGTGCCTGTCGCACTGAAGCCGTTGACATCGCTGCGCTGCAAATATTCGATGCCGACGTTGTTGCTGAAGTCACCGATCACCCAGGTCTTTTGCACCGTCGCGCCAATGTCCAGACTCTCGACATAGGCGAAGGTATCGGCGAAGCCCGGTCGCTGGTTGTAGGTGAGCAGGGATTGGTCGTGACCGTGGACACTTACTTCAAAGCCAGTGTCGTGACGCAGACGCAGGCGACCGAGCACGTGATCATCTTCCGGCACGGTGGTATCGCGGACCGGGAAGCGGTTGTTCGAGCGGCCAATGTCATCCGCCTTGGAAGGCAGCAGCAAGGCATCAAATGCAAATCCACCCATGTCGGCACGGTATTGCAAGCTGGCGCTTTCACGCTGGTAACTGGTGTTGAGCGGAGTACCGTTGCCCGCTTCGCTGTCGCCGGCATGGTGGCTGGCCACGCCAATCGAATACGCGTCGTTACCGAAGCCGGCCATGACGCTGCGGTCATCGCCGGCCGTCGCGTAACCGACCGATGCGGTGGCGCTATCGAACCAGCGCGGCTCGATCGAAACCGCGCCGCCCAGCGCACCGGGGCCAAAATGCACGGTCGCCGGGCCGCGAGTGACATTGATCTCGCCCAGCAAAGACGGCTCCACAAAGGCCACCGGCACCCCGGCGCGACGTTGTGCGGTCAACGGCGTGCCGCCGACCAGGATCAAGATGCCGTTGCCGCCGCTGCCGCGGATCGAAAACGTTTCGAACAGACCGTTCTGGCCGGTGGCCCCGACGCCCGGCACGCGGATGATCAGGTCCTGGAAATCGACGGGTGCCGCGAGTTGGTCTTGCCAACTCACGACATCGGTGGCCAAGGCCGACGGCACATCCGCGGCGGTGCCTTTGGCGGTGACGCTGACTTCGGGGGCGAGATAGGGGTCGGACTTGCTGGCGGCGAGCGCGGCGGCTTCGGACTCAGCCTCCGTTTCCACCGATGCGATGGTCGTCGTCGATGCGTGAGCGGACGGACCGAACAGAGAGAACGCCACGGCGGAAACCAGCAGCCGGCGCGAAACGGAATGCAGCATGGGGAGATTCCAGAAAGCGGGTGATCGCGACGGGAGGGTTCACACCCAGCGGTTGCGGATCGAGCGCCTGAGTCTAGACATTGCCTGCCGCAGGCACATCGTTCCGGGGAAGGATGCATGCGCGGTGAATCTGGTGTAGAGGCCCGCAAAAGCAGCGCAATTGCAGAGCCAGTCCGTGCCGATGCGCCAAGCGAGAGCAGCCGCGCGAGCGCGCGGCCCTCCAACGGCTCGCACCAGCGCGAGCGCGCTCTGGGAGGGCGTCGCTCCTGCTGCGCCGCTGTTCGACGGTGCGAATGGGTCGATGGTCGGCCCATGCGATCATCCACGCCGCTTTGCCCATGAGGGACACAGGATGCGAGGACTTCGAGTCCAGCTCGCGCTGTTTTACATCGTGTTGTCGTTGCCTGCGCTGGTGTTCATCGAACACGCCAGCATCGCTTTCAAGTTCGAGCGCATGATGCGCGAACTGGATGATGGCCGTGTGCAACGCGCATTGCACGCCGAGGCGCAGAGCATCGCGGACCGCATTCAAGCCGGTGCCAGTGATGCCGAAGTCGATCTGCGTTTGCAGCGCTTTGTACTGCACATGGAACGACCCCGCGAGAGCTTGGGTACCAGCGCGGCCTATGTGCTGCTGGAGTTGGCCAAACATCCGTTTCATGCCGAGGTGGTGGTGGACGGCGAGACGCGCAACGCCGCAGGCGCGCCGATGGCAGACGACCCACGTTTGGTGCGCAGGCACTGGTCGGCTTTGGTGGCGACGACCGAAGGCTCGCCCCGCCCGTTGCTGCAATTGAGTCTGGACCTGGCCGTGCCTTCGCCCTGGAGCCGCTTCGGTGATCGCCTGAGTTTCGAGTGGCCGATTGCGGTCTCGTATTTGTTGCTTTTTCTGATCGGCTCGGCCTGGTTTCTGCGTCGTCGGGTACTGGTCCGGATCGAACGCATCAACCGCGCGGCAAGTGCGTGGGCCGGCGGCGATTTCAATTCACCGATCAATGATTCGGGTGGCGACGAATTGGCCGCACTCGCCAGCAATCTCGACCGCATGGCGATTGATCTCAAGGCTCTGGTGAGCGCGCGTGCGCAGTTGGCCACGGTCGCCGAACGCGGAAGGCTGGCGCGCGAACTGCACGACACGGTCAAGCAGAAGGTGTTTGCGCTGTCGTTGCAGATTGCCACCGCGCGCGAAGGTGCGGCCGACAGCGAGCGCTCGCAGCAGCGCTTGGCCGAAGCGACTTCGTTGGTGGAAGAAATCCAGCGCGAACTGGCCGAACAACTGCGCGAACTCGGTGATCATGGCGGCGATGCCGAGGATCTGCTGCCACCGCTGCGGCAACGTCTGCGCGACTTCACGCGACGCAGCGGCTGTCAGGTGCGCGAACAATTGCCGCACAGCTTGATGCTCTCGCCCATACAGACACAGACCGTGTTGCGCATCGTGGATGAGGCACTGGCCAATGTCTGGCGACACGCTGCGGCCACGCAGGTGGATGTTGAACTTGGCTTGCATGGCAACGAAGTGCGCTTGGCAATCAGCGATGACGGCCGCGGCGGCGCCAGCGTTGCGGCCGATGGCATGGGCATCGCCAACATGCGCCATCGCGCAGCCAGTCTCGCGGGTGGCAGGTTGACGCTGGAGTCACCCGCTTCAGGCGGAACACGGCTGAGCGTCAGTTTTGCGACAACCGCGGCGGAGAGCACGCCATGATTCGCGAGGATGACGTGCAACAAGCCATCCGCGTGCTGCTCGTCGACGACCACGCCGTGGTGCGGCAAGGCTTGCGTGCCTACCTGGATCTGCAAGTCGATATCGAAGTTTGTGGCGAAGCGGGCGACTGCGCCGCCGCCGTGATTCTCGCGAGCGCGCAGCAGCCCGAAGTGGCCTTGGTTGACCTGGTCATGCCGGGCTTGGATGGCATTGAGACCACCCGCCGCATCCTCAACGTGAGTCCGACCACGCGTGTGGTGATCCTCACCTCCAGCACCGATCCGTCCAGCGTGCGGCCCGCCCTGGAGGCCGGCGCGTGCAGCTATCAACTCAAGGAAATCTCCGGCCGCGAGCTGCTCGACAGCGTGCGTCGCAGTGCGCGCGGAGAGTCGGTCTTGCACCCGCGCATCGCCGCCGGGCTGCTGCAGGCGATCCGCACCGAACCCGCGCGCGGACCGCTGGCGCAGCTCAGCAATCGCGAACGCGAAGTGTTGCTGCTGATCGCCGAAGGCCTGTCCAACCAGACCATTGCCGAACAGCTGCAAATCAGCGAAACCACGGTCAAGACGCACGTCGGCAACGTGCTCGCCAAACTGGAACTCGCTGACCGCACCCAGGCTGCAGTGTGGGCGTGGCGGCAGAAGATGATGCATACCGATTGACTGGCAGGGTCACCGCGGCTGGCGGTTACCCACGCATCACGGACTCGTCCTGCCCATCTGCTTGCCGATGTGTTTCTCAAGGAAGCCAAGCGCCCGCTCATAGTAAGCAAGCCGATTGGCGGCGCGGTAAAAGCCGTGGGCTTCGTCTTCCACCACCATCCATTCGTATGACTTGTCGGACTTCTTGAGCGCATGACGCATCGCCTCTGCGTGCGCCAGTGGTGCTCGCACATCGGCACCGCCATGCACCAAGAGCACTGGCGCTTGCAGGTGCTCTACCTGGGCCGCAGGTGACTGTGCGGCCAGCGCCTTCGCATCGTCGCCCACAGCTTCATCCAGATAGCGCCGGCCGAATTCGCTGCGGCGAATGTCACCCCGACTGAACATCAGATCGAGGTCATACACGCCGGCGTAACCGATGGCGCAGCGGAACAGATCCGGCGCCCGAATCGCGCTCATCAGTGCCGAGTAAGCACCGAAACTGGCACCCATCAGACACACGCGCTTGGCATCGGCAAAGCCGTTGTCGATCGCCCAGCGGGTGGCGTCGACGATGTCATCCTGGATGCTGCCGCCCCATTGTTTGTAGCCCAGGCGCTGGAACGATTCGCCGCGTCCGCCCGAACCACGGAAGTTGACCTTCAGCACCGCGTAACCGCGGGTGGCAAGCATCTGTACGTCGGGGTCATATTCCCAACGGTCGTCGATTCCGAACGGGCCGCCGTGCGGCATCACGACCAGCGGCAGAGCTTTGGCCGCACCGCTCGCAGGCAGGGTGAGGAAGCCGTGCAGGCGCAAGCCATCACGCGCATTGAAAGCGAAAGGCTGGGTCGCCCCGAGCGTGTTCGGATCAAGCTCAGGTTTGCGGGCGAACAACAAGCGAGCGCGTTGCGTCTTGCGATCAAACAAATACAGGCGACCGGCATCACGGTCGCTGCTGGCTTCGACCAGCACCCGTTGGCCGTCTTCGCTGAAGCCGAGGAATCGCACGCTCGCCGGAGCGAGCTGCTGTTGCAAGGCCAGATACAGTTGCGCGTCATCGCTGCTGCTATCGAACAATTCGAGGCGCGGTAGTGGCGCCTCAAACCACACGCCCAACGGCTGCCCACGTCGCGAGGACGGCATCAACCAATTCGATTCGAATTGCGCGTCGCAAGCCAAACGCTCACGCTGCAGGTTGGCGACGTGTACCCGGTAGATGCAGGCCGGCTCGCCCGCTTCGCTGATGGCGGCGTGGAATGCCATGTTGCCCGCCTCGAAGCCAAATGCCTGCACCGACCCCAGCCCTGACTGACCCATGTCCAGCAGCGACCACTCGCCATCCGCTGCGCGCCGATAGGTGATCGGCAGGTTCTGCTCATTCCATCCGGAGGCAAAGCGCACGTCGCCAGCCAGATCGGTAGTGATCCACGCGCGCGCCAGGGGCGCTTTGGTAATTTCAGTCCGCGCACCGGAATAGGCGTTGACCCGATGCACGGTCGGCTTGCTCTCGCCATCGGTCGCAGCGCCCATGTTGTACTCGCCGATCAGCAGTTCTTCGGCGTTGGCATGCAGGGTGTTGATCACGAAGCCGTGGCTGTAATCCCCCTCGCGACCCCGATTGCGCTTCGACTGACCGGCGCGGTAACCGAACAGGTAGGTGCGCTTGCTGCCATCCAGCGACACCGCAAACAGCTCGCCTTTCCTTTGCGGCCGACCTAGCGAGCCGGTCGCCGTGCCGTTACTCACTACCAGCCGTTCCGAATTCACCCACGTGAATGCAAGCACGTGCTCGTTGTCCGGGAAGGCCAGTTCGCTGACGACGTCGAGGCTGTCGGCATCGACGATGAGCAAGGTGCTGCGCCGTTCATCGGGCCGCGCGATGGCGACATGTCGGCCATCCGGTGACAGACTGACGATGCCGAACGTTGGCGCTGCTGCCAGTTGCTCAAGCGTCGGCGCGGCGTGGCTGATCGCTGGCAACATCAGGCACAGAAATACACGGATCGCGATGTAAGTGGGCTTCATCATTGGCCAGGCAGTTCCGAAACGGGTGAAGACAAAAAGTGCGCAAGGGTAGTTCAATTCGGCGTACTTGCCGAAGCTCGGGTTCCAGCATGGCGGCGACCTGCGGCCCACTGCCTTGCATCGCTCGGTGCCACAGGTTGGCCTGAGTTCCTGCCACCGCTGCCGCACCCATGTGGGCTGAGTGCCGCAGGACCTTTCGCGCTGGGCATGCCAACATCCATGCTGACGGTATGCTGCCTCGGCCTGCGCCGGCTCATGCTGACGGCCGGGCTGGATTAGCCGCCGTCACGCGTACAGCGAGTTCATCCTCTCGACTGGAGTCCACCCATGAAGAATTTGCTTTCGACTGCCACCGCCAGCGTGTTTGCGCTGCTGCTGGCCACCGCCGCTTGCGCCGAAACACCTGCAGCTGCGCCGCCTGCCACCTTCGATGCCGAATTGGCCGCGGCCGTCGGTGCCGACGAACATGGCATGCGCGGCTACGTGCTGGTGATATTGAAAAGCGGCCCGAAGCCGATGCCCAAAGGCGAAGCACGAGACGCCATGTTCAAGGGCCACTTCGCCAACATGAATCGCTTGGCGGCTGAGAAAAAGCTGGCCTTGGCGGGTCCGTTGGATGGCGTGGATGGCTGGCGTGGCCTGTTTATTCTTGCGGTCACCGACATTGGCGAGGCCGAGAAACTGGTGGCGACCGACCCAGTCATCGCCAGCGGTGAGATGGTCGCCGAGTACCACAAGTATTACGGCTCGGCGGCGCTGATGTTGGTCAACGAGGGTCATGCAAAGGTGGCGCGCAAGGCGATGTAATTTCGGGTTGGTCGGACAAATAATTGGGGCAAGAGCAGCCGAGCTTGCTCGGCTGCTTTCGCAGCGTCCTGCGCCCGCATTTTCGACACAATATTTTGCAAAGCCTCCAGCGCGCGCGCAGAATCGCGACAGGTCGATGACAGGAGTGCCGCCATGCGTCGAACCTTAAATCGCTGGCTGCTGCTGGCGACTCTGCTGATCGCGATGGTTCCTGCGCTCGCCGTCGAGCCCTTCATCGCCCCGCCGCAAACCACCGGCAGCATCACGGTGCAACTGCACGCGACCAGCGCAGTGACCGCCAACGTGCCAGTCATCGCGAGCTTTGGAGTGCCGTTTCCGCGTGGTTCGATCACCCCGGCCGGTCTTGCCCAACTGCGGGTGCGCGATGGCGGCAGCGAGATTGCCGCCTACGTCGAAGCCCTGACACCGTGGCGCCACCGCAGCAATCCGAACATCGATGGGCAATCCTTGCGAGTGGTGCTGGTCCAGGTCGAGATCAGCTTTGCCAATCCTTCCCAAGCCAAGACCATCACGGTCGAATTCGGCGGCCCGGCACGCACGCTCAACCGACCGCAGCGAGCGACCCGCGCGAGCACGTGGGCGGCCGTCACCAGCGGCAGTTTTGTGGCCGCCGACAACGTTTTCGAGCCGATGGTCTACGCGACCTTGCCACCGAGCTGGCTGTCGCGCGGCGTGCTGCGGCACACCCGGAGCCTGCCGTTTGACGCCAGCAACAGCGCCGCCCGCGATGACCCCATGGCGATGGATGCGATCACCACCTGGCCGGGCACCCAGGAAGCCGAGCGCGCACTGAAGAACAACTTCTACACGGTCATCAACGAAGACGATCCGGCCGTGCTGGTGGCCAATCAGTGCCCCTACAAGACCGGCTTCGAGCCGTGGCTGTACGATCGCGCCGCCACCATGTTCACCCTGTATCTGCGCAGCGGTTCGCTGAAGGCGCTGCGTGAAGCGGTGCGACATTCCGAGTTTTATCGCGCGCGGCTGAACGCCAATGGCGGTTTTTCACTCAATCCCGGCGACAACAAGTACTCGTTCAACGAGTCACTCGCCTACAGTTATTGGCTGACCGGCGACGAAACGTTTCGCGCGCAGATCACCACCACTGCCACCGCGCACGATGGCAGCCCGCACGCTTGGACGGCGGCGCTCGGCTTCTGGACCGAGCGCATGGTCGCTTTCAAATTGATGGCGCATGTCATCGATTACGAAGTGAACGGCACGGTCGCTCGCCGCAACAGCGTCAACGCCATCGTCGCCGCACTGGCGGCGCATCAGGATGGTGTGCCCGCTGGCATACCGGTGCAACGCATCGACGGCGGCTGGTATCACACCGGCGACCAGCACGGCGATTGGGACGGTGCCGCGTATGGCGCGTCGACATGGATGACTGCGCTGCTCACCGATGCGCTCAGGCGCGCCTATGTCAGCGCCGAGGACGCGCCCAGCGCGCAAATGATTCGCCGCTCCGGTGGTTTCCTGCGCACCGCCTTGCGTACCGAGGCCAGTCAATACGGCGGCAATACGCGCGCGCCGCGCTACGTGATCGAGCACGACGGCACCGACTTCGCGGTGGAGGATCCGATCCATGATGAAGAACATTCGCTGGATGTCGCCGCCAGTCTGGCCTGGGCCGACTATTTCGGTGCCCTGCTCAATCAACGCGATAGCGCTTTGGCGGCTGAAATTGTCGCGGTCTACGCCAGTTACGACGCCGGCGTGAACTTCTGGATTCGCCCCATGGGTCCGGCCTCCGGCCTCGCCGCGTTCCGGGTCAATCCGTGGCGCAAGTGGGGCTGGGAACACCGCACCAGCGATGGCCTGTCGTGGGCATTGGCGGGAATCGTGGGCGGCGGTGAGAACCAGATATTTGCGGACGGATTTGAAGCGGCGGTGCTGGCTCGTGAATCCGTACACGTCTCGCAATGACGCGTCGGAGGGCGCCGCTCCTGCGGCGCTGCTTTGTGGGCCTTGCCGGAGGGTGAAAAGCAGCCGCGCTGGAGCGCGGCCCTGCGTTCGCAGCGCCGCTTGCGGCTAGACGCTCGCCGTCCAGGATTGCCTAGACAAACGCGATCCAGGCACGAATCAGTCGGGCAAACGCTGCCTGCCTGGACAGCAGGTCGGCCATGTCCTTGAACACCAGCATGGCGCGATCCTTGGCCAGCCAACGCAGCATGCCTTCGGGATCATCAATGCCGAGTTCGGTCGGTGTATTCCTGACCTTCGCGCCCAAGTGCAGGATCACGCCCACTCCCGCCTTCTCACGCAGATTGATGGTGGCGAAATACTCGCCGGTGCGAAAACTCGGTGCCTTCCATTTGATGCCTTCGCCGATGGTGGGCGCGGCGCTCAGAATGGTTTGCCGAATGACCTCGATTTCGGCCTTGCTCGGCAACTCACAAGCACGCATGAAGGCATCGACAGCGGCAGTGGTATCGGCAGCACTCGCGTGTGCTGCCGGTTTGGGTTGCATGGTCGTCACCCGTTAGCCCCTTCGCCACGCAAAGAACTTTGCCGCCATCCGCAACGCGAACTGCGGTGCATGCGCCTTCTTCCAGACCCCAGCCGCGTACTTGTTGGCCTCCGACATGGTCGGGTAGACGTGGATGGTGCCGAGCAGCTTGTTGAGGCCGAGCTTGTACTTCATCGCCAGCACAAACTCCGGCAACAGTTCGCCCGCATGCGCGCCGACGATGCTGGCGCCGATGATGCGGTCCGTGCCGGGTGTGGTCAGCACCTTGACGAAGCCGTGATCGCTGCTGTCGGCGATGGCGCGGTCGAGATCGTCGATCCCGTAACGGGTGACTTCGAAGGCGATGTTCTGTTCGGTGGCTTCATTCTCCGACAGGCCGACGCGGGCAACTTCGGGCTCGGTGAAGGTCACCCACGGAATCACCCGGTAATCAACGTTGTAGGTCCAGAACGGCGACAACAGACCGTTCACCGCCGCGTACCAGGCTTGATGCGCGGCCACGTGGGTGAACTGGAACGGGCCGGCGACATCACCGCAGACATGGATGTTCGGGTAATTGGTACGCAGTTGGGCGTCGTGTTCAATCGTGCCGCGTTGGCTGATCTCGACACCCAAGGTGTCCAGACCAAAGCCTTCGGTATTGGGCTTGCGACCCAAGGCCAACAACAGGCGATCAAACGGCAATCGCACTTCCTGTTCGCCGTGCTTGCAGATCAGCACTCCGCCACCATCGGCCCCGCGTTCAACGCCCAGCGCGGTATGACTCAAGGCCAGCACGATGCCTTCTTTCGCGAACTGTTCGGCAACATGGGTGGCCGCATCGGCGTCCTCGCGCGGCAGCAGACGCGAGGCGCGATTGACCACGGTGACCTGACTGCCCATGCGCGCAAAACACTGCGCCAGCTCGCAACCGATCGGACCGCCGCCCAGCACCAGCAAACGTGCCGGCAACATCCGCAGATTCCACACCGTGTCCGAGGTCAGATAGTCGACCTGATCGAGGCCCGGAATCGGCGGCACCAACGGTCGGGCGCCGGTCGCAATCACCAGACAACGCGCGGAGATTCGTTTGCCATTGACCTCCACTTCCCATGGCGATACCAGCTTGGCCTCGCCTTCGATCACCTCCACACCCAGCCCGCTGTAGCGCTCGATGGAGTCGTGTGGCTCGACCTTGCTGATCACCTGTTGCACGCGTTGCATGGCTTCGGCAAAGTCAAAATCGACCTGCATTGATCGCACGCCATAACGCTGGCTGTCGCGCGCTTCCGCCAACAGCCGCGCGGTTCGGATCAGCGCCTTCGATGGCACGCAGCCAGTGTTCAGGCAATCACCACCCATCTTGTGTTTCTCGATCAAGGCGACCTTGGCCTTGACCGCCGCGCCGATGTAGCTGGTGACCAGACCCGCCGAACCGGCGCCAATCGCGATCAGGTTGTAGTCGAATTTCTTTGGCTTGGCATAACCCTTGTAGATGCGCCGCGCGGCCAACATCCGGGTAAAAGCGCGCATCACCAGCGGCAACACACCGATGGCAACAAACGCCGCGATCAGACCCGGCGAGAGCACGTCGCGCAAGGATTCGATTTGCGCCAGCTGGGTGCCTGCATACACGAAGGCAATCGTGCCGGGCAACATGCCAATCTGACTGACGCCATAAAACGTGGGCAAGCGCAGCGCGGTCAAACCCGACAACAGATTGACCAGAAAAAACGGGAACAAAGGCACCAGTCGCAAGGTGAACAAGTAAAACGCGCCGTCGCGTTCGACACCGGCGTCAAATGCTTTCAGGCGTTCGCCATAGCGTGCACGCAAGCTGTCGCGCAGCAGAAACCGCGCGGTAAGAAATGCCAGCGACGCACCCATGCTGCTGGCAAAGGAAACAATCAGAGTGCCGATGACCACGCCAAACAGCGCACCGGCCGCCAGCGTCATCACCGCGGCTCCGGGAATCGACAGCGCCGTGACCGCGACATACACCGCGAAGAATGCGCCGGCAGCGATCCAGATATTGGCGGCGACCCACGCGCTCAGTTCGTTCTGCTTGGACTTCAGGGCGGCAAGCGTGAGCTGGTCGGCAAGACCACTGCGGTAAAGCACCACCGCAATGATGATGAGCAAGAGCACGACGGCAATGCGACCCAGACGGCCGCGCACTGGCGAACCGCTCGCAGCGGGCGCCTCAGGTCGAGTTCGCGCAGGCGTCGATGGGTCTTGTGGTGGGGAATGCATGTGGCGGTCCGAGGGCAGGATGTCTCAGGGGAGTGGCGCAGCAGGCCATTCGGTTCACTCAAGCGCGATGAAGAACAATCCTTCGCATGGGTGCCATGCCGCCAATGTCAGCCCAAGCCGTCTCGATCAACTACAGGACCAACGCCTGGGCGCCGCTCAGCCCCCGGATATCTTCGGCAACCCCGTCGTCAACAACCAGGACTCCGACGCTTCGTCCCATCGCCAAAGCTGCCGATCAATGATGGTGCGTTCAATCTGGGTGTGGCGGTTGACCACCCGGATCTCGACGATCTGCGCCAACTCGTCTTCGCCGACAGGTCCGCTGCTCTTGACGGTATAACCGGCAAATTGCACCTGGTCGTAGCGCGCTCGATCCACCGCGTTCAGCGGCGCCTTCTCCAGCGTCTTGGGGTCAATGAAGGTAAGTGCGCCGTCGATGTCACCCCAGCGGATGGCGCCGGCATACAGGTAAAGCGCCTCGGCTTGTTGACGCGCGTCAGGGGTGTTGGCGCATGCCACAAGAATCAGCAGCAGTGAGCAGAGGATCGATCGGAGTGGACGAGGCATGGTCGGGCCGCAGCAGAGGGACGAAGTCCGAGCATAACCGCCAGCGCGTAAAGCTGCGTTGTGCTGCGGCGCCAATCCCGAGAAACCGTCATGCCCTGCGCGGGAATGACAGCTTTCATGCCGGCGTCCGAGGTCACCTCATCCGACGCTTGTGAAGACGATCTCGACATTGTCCAATGACCGCGCCCATTCACTCGCGAGGCCGCCGCCATGTTCGAAAAGCTCTCCCGCAGTTGGCAGTTGGTGAAGGCCAGCGCATCAGTGCTCTCGCAGGACAAGGAATTGTTGGTATTTCCAGCGGTGTCGGCGATCTCGACCCTGCTGGTGGGTGCCTGTTTTGTGCTGCCGATGTTTGCCAGCGGCGGCTTCGACCAGCTGGATCGTGTCGCCAATGGCGAAGCAGGACTCCTTGTGTATTTGTGGGCGTTTGCCTTCTATCTGTCGCAGTACTTCGTGATCTTCTTCTTCAACGCGGCTCTGGTTGGCGCGGCGATGATCCGCCTGCAAGGCGGTGACCCCACGGTTGCCGATGGCTTTCGCATCGCGTTCGGCAAGGTCGGGCCGATTCTTGGCTACGCCGCGATTGCAGCGACTGTTGGCATGATCCTGCGCGCACTGCAGGAACGTGCCGGCTTCATCGGCACCTGGATCGTTGGTTTGCTGGGCGTGGCGTGGACGGTAGCAACCTTCATGGTGGTGCCAATTCTGGTCACGCAAGCGGTTGGGCCGATTGGCGCGGTCAAACAAAGCGCCAGCATGTTGAAGAAGACGTGGGGCGAGAACGTGATCGGCCAAGGCGGTATCGGGGTGGTGTTTGGTCTGCTTTTCTTCTTGCTCATCGGCCTCGGCATCGCGCTGTTCATCGCAGTTGCCATGAGCAAGAGCGTGGCGATGATGGCGGTGGTGGGCGTGAGTCTGGTTGTCGCAGTGATCCTGTTGGCGCTGGTGCAGACCGCCTTGGCGGGCATTTATTCGGCTGCTCTGTATCTGCATGCCAGCGGCGAATCGGCGGCTGTCGGCTTCGATCAGGGAATGCTGCAGTCGGCGTTTGCAGCGAAATTGAAATAGTGCGGTAGGGCGCAATAACCGCAGGGCATTGCGCCAAGGAAGTTGCGACCAAGGGCAAGGCGCGCCCAACCCTTGTCGGCTTCGGCCAAGCCCTCGCGTCACGACTCCGGTGTTGGCCATCGATTCGCCATCATTTTTGACCCCGCAACGGGCACACTGGGCAGCAGTTTGCTGGTCGGTCCAGCATTCATCGGATCAGGAGTTCCGCGGTGAAAAAGACAGGCGGGTGGCGCTGGCGGGTGCCGCTCGGGGGCATTTTGCTGACGATGCACGGCATGGTTCTGGGCGCTGACAACAGCGACACATCCGCTCTGGCCGCGAACGCTGCTTCGATCAGTGCCGCTTCGATCAGTGCAGATTCGAGCGGTTCCGAATCCATCGCCGCCGATATCGACGGCCCCACCGCCGGTTGGCGCTATCACGGGCTTGGCACCTGGGCCGACGAGGCACGCGTCGCCTATCCGACTCCGCCGATTGATCGCGGTGCACAACGCGGACGCACCTTGATTCAAGGCCGCCTGCGCGGGGTCGATGCCACGCGTCGTGCGCAGACCCTGGCCGTGAACGGCAATCCGCTGCCGTTGTATGCCGATGCCGAAGGTCGTTTCGCGCGGCCATATGCGTTCGGCGCTGGCTCCAATAGCGTGGCGGTCAGCAGCGCCGATGGCGTGGCCTTGCGCAAGGTTCAATTTTACGAAGCCAATACCCAACGCACACCGGCGCGTATTCGCATCGTGTTGGGTTGGGATGACCCCGGCGCGGAAGTCGACCTGCATGTGCTGACCCCGGATGGCCAGCATGCGTACTGGGCTGATCCGGTGATGTCGAATGGCGGCGGTCTGGATGTCGACAGCGTCGACGGCCCCGGCCCGGAGGTGTTCAGCATGACCGCGCCCCTGCGCGGAAGTTATGCGATCTACATCAACTACTGGGGCAACCTCGGTGCGGGTGGTTACAACTTCGTTGCCGGCAGCAATGACAAGCCAATGATCACGACGCAGGTGACCTTGGTGTTTGACGAAAATACGGTCAACGAAAAGCGGGAGAATTTCGTGGTGCCGTTGCGCGCCATTGGTGATCTGCAGTTGATCAAGTCGTTTCGCTATTGAGCATGCGGCAACCGACACCTTCGACATGATTTTGTTCGAGCATCCCCACGCACCTTTTCTTTGCGGCGCTGACGCGCCAGCAGGCCATTCATGAGCAGCACTGAAGCCACTCCCAGCTCTCCACCCGTTGCCACGCGTCGCGGTCGCAAACTTGCTTTGACACTGGGCTTGCTACTGCCACTGGCCACGGCCGGCTATTTCGGCTGGCGCGCACTACAGGTGCCTGTGACCACCGCGGTGGACGCCGGTGCCGAGTACAGCGCTCTGCAACTTGATCTGGGCAAGCCGGATGCATTGATCCAGACCCGCTCGCTCTCAACGCTGCCGCGCGATCTGTTGCAAGTGCCGCTGTTGCGCGACTTGTTGACCGAAGACTTTGTCTTCTATTACGAGCATCACGCGGATCGACTGGGCCTGACCGGCAGCCTGCGCCGGATTGCCTATGAGCACGATCTTGAGTGGCGCGACACGCTGATTCGCGAGCTGCTGGACGCGCCCGCCGAAGTCGCGCTGTGGCGCGGCGGCGACGGCAAGTTGCGGCATAGCTTGATCCGCATCGAACTCGGCGAGATGGCCGGTATGTTGCCGTCCTTGGCCGCGGCGGCCAGCAACGACAGCCAGCTGAGTCAGGTGGGCGAGTTGCAGGGCAAGCGGTCTGCATTGCCGCTGTATCGACTGCGCTACAACTCGCAACGCGCCGTCCTGTTCGCCATCGACGACAAACAATTGCTGCTGGTTGGTTCGGCCGGCATGCTGCAATCCACCGCCGCCGAGAACAGTCCCATCGGGCGCGTACAGGCCGGGCAACTGCAGGCCATGCTGGCCGGCAAACAAGCCATCAGCGAACGCTTCGGTTTGCCGGAAAAATTCGCCACTCATCGCCTGACCGTGAGCGCGGACTACCTGACCATGGGTTATGGCCACTTTGTGCCGCAGTTGGCCGGCCTGCGTCTGGACATGGATGACCACGGCTGGCGCAGTTTTGTCGCCCTCAATGCCGTGCCCGATTCGGCCATGCAGTTTCAGCCGCTGTGGTTGGCCATGCCGATGGGCGCCAGCGCCTGCGTCGCGGTGCCGGTGTCGGCCAAGCACCTGCAATCGCTGACCAAGCGTTTGGGTGGCGGCAACACCTTGCCGGCCGGCTTGCAAACCGCCTTCGCTGGACCGGCGGCGCTGTGTTGGTATCCGCAGTCGCGGCTGCACACACCGCTGCTGGTAACCCAATTGGCAGACGATCCGGCAGCACCGTCGCGGGCTGACCGAAACGATAGAGACCGATTCGACAAAGACCTCGGCTCCGCATTTGACGCGATGATCGGTGCCTTCGAACCCAATGTTGACGACGGTCGTTTGCCGGTGACAACGACCATCGATGCGGAGGCTTCGCGTTGGCAGCGGGTGGTCGGATCGACCTGGGGGCTGCATGCGACCTCCGACCTGCAGCCCGCGGTAGCGCTGAGCAGCGACCGCTACTTCCGGGTCAGCCTGGCGCGCCAAGGCAAGACCCTGTTGTTTTCGCTGGATGAACAATTGGTCGAGCAAGCCCTGAGCACGTTGCAGAAGCGTTTTCCACCGCTCGCCGAACAACTGCCGGATACGCGCGTGCCGCTGTATCTGGCGCCGAAGTCGTTGGCGCAGTTGCTTGAACAGGAAACCCTGCGCAGTTTGCCGGCCGACGTCGAGGCAGTGTTTCGCAACGCCGCCGAGGCGCATCTGTTGCCGAAGTTGCGGGCAATGGGCGAACAACCGCCGTATGCCGTGAGTCTGCCGGCTGAGCCGGATGCCGACTCGAACTGGACCTGGCTGCCGCTGCAGTGGACAGCGCTGTGATTCCTCGCCATATCCGGTCATTGCCATCGCGGCTCGCCATGCTGGCGCTGTGCGCCTTGGGCTTGTTGAGCGCGGCAAGTGCTTCGAGCAATTCGCTCGATCCGCAACAAAGCGACGTCTTCCGCGCCTGGTTCGTGCGCATCGTGCAGGAACAACTGCGGCAAGGGCCGAGCCCGCGTTGGCAACAACAGGACTGCGCGGGCCTGGTGCGTTTTGCGGCGAACGAGGCCTTGAAGCCGCACGACGCCAAATGGCTGCGCAGCATGGGCATGTCGAACGCCTACCTGCCGCCCGAGGCACAACTCAGCGCGGACCAGCGCCTGCTGGCGCAACGCTGGGATCAAGGCGGCGGCGGGATCGGCCCGTATGTCACCGCGATCAAGTTGATCCAGCACAACAGCGAGCCGGTGGGCCGCGATGTCGCCCACGCGCGTCCTGGCGATCTACTGTTTTTTGATCAGGGCGACGATCAACACCTGATGATCTGGATGGGCCGTTATCTGGCTTATCACACCGGCAGCGCGCGGCCGGGTGATAACGGCTTGCGCGCGCTCAGCCTGCCTCAACTCATGCACTTCAAGGACACGCGGTGGATACCACACGCAAACAATCCGGACTTCATTGGCGTGTTCCGTCTGCGCTTTCTTGCCCGATGAAGATCGCCGAAAAGAGCAGCCACTCGATGCGCACACGCGCAAGCCAACGCATGCTCGGACTGCTCGCGGCGAGCGCGCTGTTGCTTGCCGCGCCCATCCTGCATGCCCAACAAGACGACAGCGTGCCCAGCAGCGGCTACACCCAACTGCAAGGTGAGCCTTTTTTCCTGCTTGCGGACAGTAGCTATGGCAGCGATGAAGTCGCCAAGGTCCGCCTGGAAGCGCCCGGCCGCGACTACCGCCGCTTCAACATGGAGCCCTATGGCGGTGCCGACATCCGCGTCTACCGCATCGAGCAGCCGCTGGAGTTCTTGCAGAAACAGAAGAATCTGCACCGCGTGCAGGTCGATGCCCAGTATCAAGGCGAAGGCCTCGCCAACACCCTGGCCTATCTGTGGGATCACTGGTATCGGCAGTCGCGGCGAGCGATGCAGAAGGCGTTTTCGGTCGAGGCGCGCAAGCAGGTGGTGGCCGAAGTCCCGGCGCTGCAAACCGGCCCGACAATCACCGAGCCGACCGAGTTTGAACACGCACCTCAGTTCGCGCCGCTGCCGGGTTTGCCGTTGGTGGATGAGTTCCGTTATCCGTTGTGGGATGCCAAACCCATCGCTCCGCCCGAGGGCGTGTTGCTGCCGGGTTCATCCAGCGAGTTCACCAGCCCGCAGGACGGCAACGTCTACATACCCTTGGGCAAACTCAAACCGGGTTTGTACGTGGTCGAAGCGCTGATCGGCCGCTTCCGCGCGACGACCGTGGTGTTCGTCGCCAACACCGTCGCGATCAGCAAGATCGCCGGCAATGAATTGCTGGTGTGGACGGCGCACAAGCGCGAAGGCACGGCGGTAGCCAACGCTCAGTTGTTGTGGAGCGATGGCGTTGGCGTGCTGACCAGCGGCACGTCGGATGGCGACGGCCTGCTGCGCCTGCAACATGCGAGCCCCGAGCGCTCCTACGTGTTGGGTGAAGACGCCGAGGGCGGTGTATTCGTCTCCGAGAACTTCTATTACGACAGCGAGATTTACGATACCAAGTTGTACGGTTTCACCGACCGGCCGTTGTACCGACCCGGCGATTGGGTGGCGGTCAAGATCATCGGCCGCGAGTTCAAGAATGCGCGCACGTCGGTCAAGGCAAAAGACGCGCGCATCGCGCTGTCGGTGCTGGATGCCAATGGCACCACGCTGCAAACACTGTCGCTCAGTTTCACCGGTGAAGCCGGAGCGGACGCGCGTTTCCAGCTACCCAGCAATGCCACCGCTGGCGGCTACGAGCTGCGATTCGGCTATCGCGACCAGCTGTACAGCAGCGCGTTTCGGGTGGCCGATTACGTCAAGCCGCATTTTGAGATCGTGCTCGATCTGGCCAAGCACGACTACAAGAGCGGCGAGCCGGTGCTGGGCGAGTTGAGTCTGATCTATCCCGATGGCAAACCCGTCGCCAACGCCAAGCTGCAAGTCAGTCTGCGTGCGCAGCAACTGTCGATGGTCGACAACGAGCTGCAATACCTCGGCCAGTTTCCGGTGGAATTGCAGACGGCGGATCTGGTGTCGGATGCCAACGGCAAAGCACAGTTGGAGCTGCCCGCGGCGGATAAACCCAGTCGCTATCTGCTCACCGTGTTCGCCAGTGATGGCGCCGCCTATCGGGTCAAGACCAGCAAGGAAATCCTGATCGAACGTGGTGCGGCGCAGTTCCGTCTGGAGGCCAAGCGCCGCTTCAGTGCCGCCGGCGAAGCGGTCGAATTCACCTTCGCGCGCGAAGGCCAGAGCGAGCAGCGGCCGGTACGTTATGACTGGATTCGACTGGAGGACCAAAGCACCGGCGGCGGCGACCTGGCGAGTGATGCGACGGGCTTCAAGCAAACCTTCAGTGAGCCCGGCACCTACAACCTGATGCTGAAAGACGCGCAGGGCATGTTGCTCGGTGCCAGCGGCCACACGGTCAGCGGCAAGGGCATCAAGGCTTCACCAGGCAGCATTCAGATCGTGCTCGACAAGCGCGAATATCAGGCCGGCGATACCGCGTTGGCCCTGATCACCTTTCCCGAACCCGTGAGCGAAGCGCTGTTGACGCTGGAACGCGACCAAGTCGAGGCCAGTGCCTTGCTTAGCACGGGTGGTGATTGGTTGCGCCTGAAGCGTCTCAACGACACCCAACTGAGCGCGCAGATTCCGGTGCGCGAAGATTTCTCGCCGAATCTGACCTTTTCGGTGCTGTACACCAAGGGTGGCGACTACAGCTTCCAGAACGCCGGCATCAAGGTCAGCGTGCCCAGCATCGAGGTAGCCATTCGTACCGACAAAGAGGTGTACCAGCCGGGCGAGACGGTGACCGTCGACCTGGAGACGCGCTTCAAGGACGCCGCCATCGCCGCACGGCTCTCGGTGTCGGTCGTCGATGAAATGATCTACGCCTTGCAGCCGGAAATCGCGCCGGCCATCGGCGAGTTTTTCTTTCACCCGCGCCGCAACAATGTACGGACAAGTGCGAGCTTGTCCTTCATCAGTTACGACGTCGCCCTGCCCGGCACGCCAACGGCACCGCCAGCCAGTGATCGCAGCGAACGCGGCGTCAAGGTGCTGGAACGGCCGCGCCGCGAGGAAGTCGATACCGCTGCCTGGCATCCAGACGTGACCACCGACGCCCAAGGCAAGGCGCGCTTCAGTTTCAAAGTGCCGGATTCGCTGACCCGTTGGCGCATCACCGCGCGCGCCATCAATGCAGATGGCGTGGTGGGGCAACGCCGGCAGTTCATTCGTTCGGAAAAGCCGCTGTATCTGAAATGGACCGGACCGACGCGGTTCCGGCGTGGCGATCATCCGGCGCTGGGTTTGTTGGCTTTCAATCAAGGCAACAGCACCGCCGAGGCGGAGCTGCTGAGCACGTGGGCAGGCGAAACAGCAAGACAAAGCGTGCAACTGGAAAGTGGCGTGACCTTTCTGCCGCTATCTCTGAAATCGCTGGCGGCTGGCGAAGTGCAACTCGCGCTTGAGCAAGGCGGCAAGGTTACCGACGCGCTGAGCGTCGATTTGCACGAGGACAAAGCTGACTGGCAGCAGTTGCACAGTCAGAGCCTGCAGGCCAGCGCCTTGATTACACCGTTGGCATTGCCAGCCGACGCCAACAACATCCAGCTGCGCTTGGCCTCGGGCAGCGATGGCTTGTTCCGCAATGCGCTGGACGATTTGCTGGACTACCCCTGGGGCTGCGTCGAACAAACCGCCAGCCGCCTGCTGCCCCTGAGTCTGGCGTATCCGACGCTGGCCAAAGGCGAACCGCGCATCGCTGATCGTCTGCGCCTGACCATGCAGACCGGCCGCCTGCGCCTAGTGCAGATGGCCGGTCCAAATGCGCGCTTTGCGTGGTGGGGCGGCGAGTCGGAAGACGCGTTCCTGACGGCCTACGCGTATTACGCCGATTGGCACGCCAGTCGCAGTCTGGGCCTGACCTTGCCGGCCGAACATTGGCAGCGCGTGCTGGAAATCTACAGCGAGCAAGCGGCAACGCTGCCCATACTTCATCGCGCGCTGATCCTTGATTTTGCGTTCGAGATGCAGTTGCCGGTGAAGACACTGTTGGAAGGCTTGCAGGCGGACATGCTCAAGGCCGAGGTCGCGAGGGATGAAGCGGGCGACGCGCGTACGGATGACGAGACGGCGAATGCCGAGGCGGTGAATGCCGATAACAGCCTGATTCTGGCCGCCGCCGATTCTCAATTGGCGATGGCTGCCGCGCGGATGCTGGTGGCATCGCTGGCCAAGCAGGCGGGCGTCAGCCTCAAAGCTGAACTCGCCGCCAGCATCGATGCGGCTCGCCGCCAACTGCTCGCCAGCGATCTGCCATTCGCGCACGCCGTCAGCATGCATCGCCAGCCACTCAACGCCACCGAAGTGAGCGGATTGTTTGCGCGGCTTGCGCCGCAGCAGGCGACCTTGGAACGTGCCCTTGCGCTCACTTGGTTGCAGCAGGAGATTGGCTTGACACCTGCCGACCTCGACATCCCATTGGCGCTGCCATGGCAGCCGTTGCAGACGGGTGATGAGGATGCAGGCTGGCAGTGGCTTGCTGCCCAACCGCCGGCCGAACTCACGTTGCCCACGCTCCCCGCTGGTGTGCTGACCGCACAAATCAGTTACCAATCCGCCGCTGCAACCACCGACTCGCTGCCGCTCTCGATTGAGCGTCGCCTGTGGCGCTTGTTGCCCGCTGCCGACGCTTTCAGCTTCACGCTGGAGCGCGTCACCGACAACGTGGTCTACAGCGACGCGCTGTATCTGGACGAAATCGAACTCGGCAGCACCGCCGCCAAGCCGATTCGGTACGGATTGCTGGAAGTGCCACTGCCGCCGGGTGCGGATGTCGAACGCACGACCTGGGGCATTCAAGTCAGTGGCCTCGGCGGCGATGCGGGCGAATCACTGGAAAGAGCGCGAAGCGAGCCGGGTCAATTGCGGTATGCCTTGCCCGTCGACAGCCTGGATGGCTCGATGACCTTCCGCCATCTGTTGCGCTTCTCGCAGAAAGGTCAGTTCACTCTTCCGCCCGCGCGCTTCCAGCGCATGTACGCGCCGTCGCAACAGGCGCATGAGAAGGAACCAGGCTTGGCGAAACTTGAGGTCCGATAGGTGCAGCGCATCGCAATTCTCGGTCACTTGCAGGGGTTGTCGGACCCACCAAGCCAGAGCGGCCGCGCAGGAGCGCGGCCCTCCGAAACGACAAATCCGCGAGCACCTACGCGAGGCCCGCTTTGGAGGGCGCTGCTCCTGCGGCGCCGCTCTTCAAGCCAGCGCTGCGCCAACCAGAGGCTGCCATTCCAGTCGCGCGACGGGGTCCAGGATTCCGCTGCGCTGCATCCGGGCTACTTGCTGGCGCGGCTGCTGACTGCCGTGCTGCTTGCCACCGCGTGCACCAGCGCCCCGGCAGCCGAAGGCCTGTTGCTGGCGCGTCTGGATGCGGGGACGCCGCGCCTGATCGAACTGCAAACCAGCGGCACCCAAAGCGAACTGAGCTTCGACGAACAGCTGCGCACATCGCTCGGCAGTGTGTGGAAACTCTTCGTGCACGCCTATCTGCTCGACCAGCAGATCAGCGACAGCGGCTACCAGTGCAGCGGTAACAACCGCGAGGAAGTGTATTGCTGCGAGCCGGGCGAGAAGATTGATCGCAACACCGCGTTGGTGCGCTCGTGCGGCTTGTATTACACGCCGGCGCGCCTGGGCATCGACGCCGCTGCGTGGCGAATGTATTGGATGCAGCGGCAAGCACCACCGTGGCTGCTCGATCTGTCCTCCTTGCAGCCTGCAACCGAAGTGCCCGTGCTGGAACTGCTGCAGGTCTTGCAGCAGTTGCCGAAACAGACCGAGCTTCGCGCCAGTCTGCTCGATGTGGTGCTGCAAGCAGACAAATCAGACGTGGTGGCAGCGTTGGGTTCACGGCTGCGCATCAAGACCTGGAGTTGGCACCGCGCCGATGACTCCGCCACACGCATCGGCGGCTTTGCCGGCTGGTTGAGCGATGGCAGTCCGGTGTGGGCATCAGCGTCCGGCACCAGCCAGTCGGTGCTGCGACGCTATGCCAGCGCACTGGATAGTGCCTTGCCAACGCCAGTGGCGATCACCGATAGCGATTGTGTGCGGGTGAACATGTTTGCGCGCTACCCCATTGTTGCCGTGCGCACGCATGGCCAGCCGGTTGCCGCGGGGCCGTTGTTCGGGCAGCAAGAAGTTCACTTTGCTGCCGGCAATGCTTTCGACATCGTCAGCTCCGGCGAACTCAGTCTCACCGGGCAAGGCGAGTCATGGACGATCACCGCGCAGCTATCGCGTGAGGATTACGTCGCTCGTGTACTGGACCGCGAAGCCAGCGCCGAGCCGGTGCAGGCCGCGCGTGCGCTGGCCATCGTCATACGCACGTACTTGCAACAAAGCGCGTTATCCACGGATGGGTGTTTGCACATCGACGACAGCAGCGCGACCCAGCGTGTGGCTGCGCGTCCGGCCAGCGCCGCCGCGAAGAAGGTGGCCGCTTGGACGGCCGATCTGGTGCTCGCTGGTCCGCCCGTGCAATACCACTTGCAGAAGGGCGGACCTGATCGCTTGAGCTGGGCCGACGCGGTCATTGCCGCCAATGCCGGGCAGACCTATACGCAAATCCTTGCGCCTGCATTTGCGCGTTCGAATCTGGCGCGCTGGGGTGAAACTCAGGCCACGTGCCAGCCCCTGCTTGCTGCGGAGGCTTGGTTGCTTGAACGCTTGCCGCGCTGGCGCGCACGATTGAATGCCGAGATCGGCTATGCCGAAACTCCCGAGCTGACCGTCTGCCAGCTGCAGCACGGGCGACCGCATGTGATGCGCGAGCAGCGTCGTATCTTCATCCGCGGACTGCGCAGCGAGCAGGATCGACTCGACCTGCTGCACGAGTATTTGCATCTTGCGTTTGCCGCCCATCCCAGTGGTCAGGACGAGCACTACGTCGAATCCCTGGCCCGCCGTTTGTTGCTGGAGTCGCATTGATGAAGCTGATCCACGAGGCAGGTGTCGTAGGGTGCGTCTTGACGCACCTGTTTTGGCTTGCCGCAGGAGCCGGTGCGTCAAGACGCACCCCACACCGCGTGGTCCGTGGCGAGTCACAAGACCCGGATTTCGCATCGTTAAACTCAAACCCGCGCCTCGTTTCGGCATGTTTCGGCGGCGTCATGATGATGAGCGCAACGCTTGCCAGTGCCGAAGACCGCATTGAATTGCAGACCCCACGCGCCGGCTGGCGCGTGCAAACCGACCAAGGTGCGCAGTTCACGCAGGAAATCACCTATCCCGCCGCCGACGTCAACAGCTCAGCCGATCAATCCGAGCACGCGCGAATTCGTGGCCGCATCACGGCGACCAACAAGGGCCCGGCATTGTTATTGGTGAACGGCGTGGCGATGCCGTTGAAGGTGGATGATGAAGGCGGCTTTGACAGGCCTTACATCTTTCCCGCGGGCAGCAACTCGGTGGAGATTCGCGACGCCGACCGCAGCGCCACCCGCCGCGTGCAATTCCACGCCCGCAACGAAGGCGCGACGCCGGCCAAGCTGCGCGTGTTGCTGGCCTGGGACAGTGACAACACCGATCTCGACCTGCACGTCATCACCCCCGACGGCGGGCATGCCTGGTACGGCAGCCAGGTGTTGCCCAACGGCGGCGCGCTGGATGTCGACGTCACCACCGGCTTCGGACCGGAGATATTCGCCACCCCGACACCGCTGCTGGGCACCTATCTGGTCTACGTGAACTACTTCGGCGGCGGCTACAGCGAAGGAGAAGCGGCACAGGCCTTGACCAGCGCCAACGTCACCATCGTCTCCGAAGAAGGCACGGTCAACGAACGCCAACAGACCTTCACCGTGCCGATGCGCGCGGTCGGCGAGCTGACCCTGATCAAGGCGTTCAGCTATCCGTGATGGCGAACCGCGGACAAGTTCGATTGATGGCGAAGCACCACACTCGCGTTATTCCTCGTCCGCCTCTTCGTCCACATCTTCGTATTCGCCGGTGTCGTCGCTCTCTTCTTCCGTGTCGGCTTCACTGCTGGCGCTGTTGGCGCTGTTGGCTTCGACTTCTGCTTGATCGGCGGCTTCTTCAGCCTCGGCTTCCTCGGCAGGATCCTCATCCTCATCCGACAGCCATGCAACAGTGACGTAGGTCGGTTCCGCCACGACGGCGACGTTGGCCGGTGCCACGTCAATCGAGGCCAATACCAGGCCAAGCGCAATCAAGCCAAGCGACATAGGAGTCTCCAACAATCAGGTTATGGTCTGTGCAGGTGTCGGCTTACTTGCGGGCTGGTCGACGACGCGAGACTAACTGGTTTCGTGCCGACAAATAAACCGATGCATCAGGCAACTCATCTTTGCAAGCATGCACGCCGCGTCCCCGCCTCCCGGGAGACAAGCTGGGGTGACCGAGCCTGTCGGGCTTGGCATCCGTTGTCCGTGGCCTCGCATTGAGGGCCACACTCAGCTTGCGCGCGGCGGCCAGACGCCGTCCCAGTCGGCGGCAGGTGGATGGCGCTCGAACGCCCAGCAGCGTTCGATGAACATCACGCTGGGGCCGTCGTGTGGAAAGCTCGTCAGCACCTCTTCGAACTGCGCGACCGCAGCGCTCCAGTCGCGCTTGGCGTAGCGTTCTCGGCCTTTGGCGAACTGTGCCAGCGCGGCTTCGTCCAGTTGCTCGCCGCCCACCATCAACTGGTGGATGGTGGCGGCCTGATCCTTGCCTTTCACGCGCACGTGATCGAGTTCGCGCATGGGATAACTGCCGCGCAGCGCGGTACGCGTGCCCTCCGACAGGATGATCGCCACGTTGTAGTTCTTGGTGGCTGCTTCAAGCCGCGCCGACAGATTCACGGTGTCGCCAATCACCGTGTAGTCCATGCGCCGCGGTGAGCCCACATTGCCAGCGACCAGATCGCCGGTGCTGAGTCCGACGCCGATGGCCAGAGCGTCTTCGCCACGCGCCCTGCGCAACACGTTCAAGGCATCGAGGCGCTGAATCATGCCGATGGCGGCGCGCACGGCGGCATCGGCGTCGTCTTCGCCCGGGAAGGGCACACCGAACAGCGCCATCACCGCATCGCCGATGAACTTGTCGAGGATGCCGTTCTGCGCCGAGATCGCGTCGACCATGGCCGAGAAGTACTCGTTCAACATCGCCACCGTCGCGCGCGCGCCGAGGCGTTCGGAGATGGTGGTGAAGTCGCGGATATCCGAAAAAAGCACCGTGGCCATCTGCGACGTGCCGCCGAGATTGATGTCGGGATCGGCGAGCATCTGTTCGGCCACTTGTGACGGCAGATAACGCGAAAGTGTGTTGCGCACCCGCTTCTCTTCGGTGACGTCTTCGAACACCAGCATCGAGCCGATGCGCTGATCTTCCAGATCCGCCAGCGGCACTCGGGTGATGTTGGCCTGTCGGCGCTGGCCATCGGTCAGCTGCAGCTCGGCTTCGGCCACATAGGCCTGATCCAGACTGTCGGCCAACGCATACCACCAGGCGTTGTCACCAGAAAGTGCGCTGGTCAGCGGTTTGCCGTGGATGCTCTCGGAGACGCCAAGCAAACTCTGCGCGGCGGCGTTGGCTTTCACCACATCCGCTTGCGCGTCGAGTGTCACCACGCCGTTGCTCAGGCTCTTGAGGATGCTCTCGCTGTAACGGCGTTCGCGGTCCAGATCGGCAAACAGCTGTGCATTGACCAGCGCGATGGCTGCTTGCGCGGCAAACGCCCGCAGCCGGCGCGCATCGTCCTCGCTGAACTCGCCCTGCAACTTGTTGATGGCCTGGATCACGCCGATGCAGTGGCCGTCACGATCTTCCACCGGCACGCACAGCAACGTGTTGGTGCGGTAGCCGCTGCGCTGATCGAACTCCGGATTGAAGCGTGGGTCGGCGTAGACGTCAGCCACCCGCACCACCGCCGCACGCCGGAACGCATCGCCGACGATGCCGGTATCGGACGGAAAGCGCATGACCTGATCAACGCCTTCGGCCACCTTGCCCCACAGCTCACCGGTGGCCGGATCGTGCAAGAACAGACTGACCCGATCCGCGCCGACGAAACTGCGCGTGGTGGCAACGATGCGCGCCAGCAGCGGATCCAGTCGCAGCTCGGTGGCCAGCGCCAGACTTACCTCAAACAGCTCGTTCTGCTCGCGATGTGCATCACGCAGCGCAGCGATCATGCGGTTGGTCTTGGCGGCGATCAGGCTGAACTCGTCACGCGTGATGATCGGCACGTAGGTGTTGAGCTTGCCGTTGGACACATCGCCAAGCCCAGCGATCTGCAGGCGCAGAATGAAGGCCAGATTGTTGCCGTACGACCACAACAGACGCAGCGCCAACAGCAACACCACGCCGATGACAAAAGCGATGTCGATGAACACCGCGCGCCGCAGCGCGCCGTGCGCCTGATCGTTGACGTGCTCGATGAGGTAATCGATGTCCTTGACGATCACCATGCCGGCCACCGCGCCCGTGAACAGGGCGATGGTGATGAAGATCACCACCAAACGGTCGGTGATCGGAAAGATGCGTTTCGGCGACTGGGTCAGCGATGCCAGCGGTGGCGGTGTGCGGCGTTCGCGGCGCAAGCCGTTGTCCAGGCCAGCAAACAGACCGAACATCGCGCAGCCGACCAACACCTTGCCACCCGACTCCAACGGAAAACCAACCACGTGATGGTTGTAGAGCGCGATGCCCACGCCAACCGCCACGAACAGGCACAGATCTATGCAGAACTGGTACACCGACAGAGTGAATGGCTCACCCGTCGGCATCAGACGATGCTCGAACAGCAGCTTCAATACGAACGCGATGCCGAATCCCACGGCAAACGTGGCGACCACGCGGAGCGGATCGAGGCCGGCAATGAAGGGGCAGACGCGCACCCCGTAAAAGGACAGCACCAGGATCGAGAATGCGTAATAAGCCGCGATCAGCCGATGGTCGTGCGCACCGTCGAGAGGCACTGGCGCAACAACGGCCGGCAGCTCCAGGGTTGCCTGATTGGGCTGGCGGGGCTTAGTCATGCGTCGGCAGCGTCAGCAGCGTCAGCAGACCAGATGCATGCAAACAGACCGCTGCCTCGCCTTGGGCGCCACGAACGACAGACATTTGCCGACACACCGCGCTGACCTTGTTACCGAGCACTGCGTCCATCGCTTTGATCTCAGCCAGCGGCAGCAATCCTGCCCCGCTCAATAATACGGGTCAATCCTGAGTGGACGCGTCCATCCATCAGGCTGCAACGGACGCGCGCCAGAATGGCGATTCCATGTAGGGCGGGTCTTGGCCCGCCAAGTGGGTAGTCGTGATGCAGGCGCAGCGTGACGCGACCCCCAGTTCACGACCGCCTGGCAGATTCAGTCGCTTGGCATGCCTGCCGCGGCAGTTTTCAGCGCGGCACATCGGGCCGCTGCAAGCCGCGCGGATTGAACGGTACACGCAGGCTGGGCAGATGTTCGTCGTAACAACCAAACCAGTCGTAGGCATCAACCTCTGCATCCTGCTGAAAGACCGTCATGTATCCCTCGCAGGCGCGGCCAGAGGAGTTCGCCAGACGTACACCAGCGTGATCATCGCCGGGCCGGCCAAGGTAGGGCGCCTGGCTGTACAAATCCCATCCGTCAAGCAGGTGGTAACAACCGTCGGTGACCGTGAAGCTGGCATAGGGACACCCGCCGGTTCCGCACTCACCTGCGGGGCCGCGATAGAGATCCTCGTGCTCGCGCACCGCGACCAGTGTCAGCCCCTCCAGGATCAGCGCGTGTGGTGAAGTGCAAGGCAACGAACTCTCCGCGCCGACGCGGATACGTCGCGCAAGCGCGCTGTCATCGGCATCGAGCGGGGCGGGATCGCTGAGGTCAATGGCGTGTTGCTCGCCAACCACGGGCGACAGCGGAGAGAACGCCGAGACGCCATGCGCGTTGAACGTTGCCGCGCGAAATTGCCACGGCTGGATCGCGTGGTACTCGAACACGCGTGTGTCCGGATGCAAGGCGGCCGCCAACTCGCAGCCCGCTGCGTTCGCCTGCGGCCAACAACGCTCGATCACGACGCCGTTCGCGCTGGCAGCCACAGCGTCCCAAGCCAAGTCGATCACGAAGCCACTCTGGAAGTTCGCCGAGAAGCCGGTGAGGGGCGGCGGCGGAGTTTCGGGTGCATTCTCCACGCCACTGCCGCTGCTCGTGTTTGCCCGCAGACTCGGCGGCACAACGGCGAAACTGGCTGCCAACAGAAGTGCCAACATCGCGGCGCGCGAGCCACCGCCACCTTGTCGATTCATGCTGTCGGCTGGGCGTTGTTCGTCATCCCGCGCATTGGGGGCCAAACACGCCTGGGTGGTCAAGTCGAGCGATGCCGCATTGACGTGCAATGCAAAAGCATGGGGGCGCGAAAGCGCGAGGGCGCGCGTGGCGCCCTCGCGCATGGCATCAGCCTTTCGCCTGCGCCTTGGTTTCGACGTCGACATCGACTTCAACGTCGTTTTCGTCCTCGGCAAAACGCACGGCCGCGTGTTTCGGATACCAACGGCCTTCTACCAGCACCAGATCGTGCTCATGCCACACCGGCGCATCGAACAGGGTGATGGTGGTGCGCACGCGAGCGGTTTCGCCTTCAATGGCCAATACCTCGACGTTGAGTGAATCGGCGACCTGGTCGAGATCGATGCCATACAACTTCACCGCTTGTTTGGCGGCGACCAGGATGGGTCTGGCACGGTCGAGCACGGCTTCCAGCGGCATCGCCTTGAGCTGATCGAGGTCGGAAATGCCGGTGCTGCGGGCGGCGTCGGTGAGCAGGGTCAGGGCTCGACGCAGCGTGTCCGAACTGAGGAAGTCGGTCGTGCTGGCCCATTGCTGAATGGCCGGGAATGCCGCTTGCAGAGCCACCCGTTGCTCGTCGGTGAGCTTGCTGTCGGGCGAGGTGATGGCCATGTGCATCGCGCCAAATCCCATCATCAGCGCACCGGGCGCTTGCGGTCGCGCTTTCTCCAGCTCGGGCTCGAAGCCCTCCATCAGCTCATCGACCGCATCAGGACCGGTGAAGCGGGCCAGCTTCTCGGCAAACTCGGCCCGGTCCTCGTCATCGACCTTTTCCAGTTGCTTGAGCTCATACAGCAAGGTGACCTCTTCCCATTTGGAAGCCGGTACCACGGCTTGGGAAAGGCCGACCACGTCGGAGGCGCGGAACAAACGGGCGAGGTCTTCGATCTGCCTCGCGGGGTCGGCGATCCGGGTCGCACTTTGCGTTTGCGCCACCGCCGTGCGCGCTTCGACTGGATTGGTTGACAGGCCACCGATGATGCCGGCGGCCAGCAAGGTGAGGGACAGGAACTTGGCTTTCATGTGCTTGCTCCATGGGTTTGGAGCTTTAGTGTCCTACTTATCTATATCACCAACACGTGTCGGAAGTACTGGGTGTGGATTTATTCCGCCAACCGGCAGCTCCGTGTGGGCCAACAGTCCCTATACCTTGACTCGCGCCGCCACCCGATTGGCGATGCGAACCGCGCCGCGGCCGGCCGCCTTGGCGGCGTACATGGCGCGGTCGGCGGCCCGCAGCAAATCATTGACGTCGACAGGCTCATCGCCGCCGAAGGCAATGCCGATGCTGGCGCCGACCGAGGCCCGCTCGGCACCCAGCACGATCGGCGCCTGCAGCACGTAAAGAAGGCGCTCGCCAATCAGGGTGGCGGCATCGCTGTCGTGTCCGGCTTCAGCCACCAGCACAAACTCGTCGCCACCCAAGCGCGCCAGCAGATCGCCGCCACGCGCGCAGCGATTGAGGCGCTCGGCGACCTCCACCAGCACCCGATCCCCGGCCTCATGACCGAGACGATCATTGATGGCCTTGAAGCCATCCAGATCAATCATCAACAGCGCCAGCGCGGCGCCGTTGCGGCGCGCGCGATGCAAGGCGTGATCCAGATGCGCGTACAAGGCCGCCCGATTGGCGAGCCCGGTCAAAGGATCGTGCATCGCCAATTCGCGCAGTTGTTCGTTGGCCTTCGCCAACTCCTCGGTGCGTTCGGCCACGCGCTGCTCCAGCTCGCGCTCGTTCTGCTGCACTGCGATCAGGACCTGCGCCTGCGCCGCCAGCGCCTCGGCCTGGGCCTGCGCTTTTTCGCGTCTGATCTGGTTGAAACGCGCTGCCAATGCGAACGACAACAACAGCATTTCCAGTGCCGAGCCAATCTGCATGCCATACAAGGTGACGGCATTGGTTGGAATCAAGCCGAAGTTGCGCAGCGCCATCAACAAACTGCCGAGCAGAAACAAACCCCAGGCCACGGCGAACAAACGTGCGCCGGGTACCCCGCGCCACGCGCAGGCGACGCCACACGCCAACATGACACAGCAACTGACGATGCCGGCAGCCGACATCGCCTGCACGCCGGCCTGCACCGAGCCAAACATGGCCACACCCAGCACACCCAACTGCATCCATGCGCAAACTGCAAGCAACCGATGCCAAGCTGGCGCCACCCGTCGCGTGCCAAGGAAGGCGCGCGTAAACAGTGGCGCAAGCAAGCTGCTGAACGCGATTCCCAGCGGCAGGGCGCGGTTGTTCCATGCGGGTGAATCCGGCCACAAAAACTGGGCACCCAAGCCATACAACGAAGCCATGCCGACACCAAAGCCGGCGAGCAGCGCGACATACAGCAGGAAGACGCGATCACGCAGGGCAATGAACAACATCAGGTTGTACAAACCCAATGCGAGCAGGATGCCGAAGTACAAGGCCTGCGCGACGTAGGCGGCTTCGCTGTGGGTCTGAAACTCGGCCGCGCGCCACAGCGAGGATTGCAAGGTCAGACTGCCTTGCGACTGTGCACGCAGGTAAAAAGTGCGCGACTCACCAGCCAGCACATGCAACGGAAACACCGGATTGCGATGCGCCAAAGCGCGTTCGGAAAACGCGATCGCATCGCCACTGCGCCAATGCTTCAAGCCACCATCGGCAAGCGGCTCGAACAGGTCGGCGTGGTCGAGTGACGCGTAATCAATCTCCAACCGCCAATCGGTACTGCGCGTGAGTCGCGACTGCAGCACAAGCCGTAGCCAAACCACATCCCGCGTGTAACCCAGATTGAGCCCACGACTATTCGCGAGCGGCGTGAAGCGCGCGTCGGCCGCCAGCACCTCGTCCACGCTCAAACTGCCGCTGCCATCCCGCAACAACTCGACATACGGCCACAATTCCACGTGCGCCACCGCATCGTCCAACTGCAACTGCGGCTGCGCTTGCGCGGGCAGCGCAAACAGCAGCCACAACCACACACAGCAGGCCACATGGCGGATCAAGGCTTTGCAACCTCGGCGGACATTCGACGTTCGATCATCCCATTGGGGATTGACGCTTGCCAGCACCCAACGGCGGGACCTGCTCTGCCAGTGCACCTGCGTTACTTGCCACCGGCATGCCGAAAAAGCCTGCGGTCTTCACCCCTGGGACGGTCGAAGGTTATCCCACCACCTCACCATCCACGATCACCACGTCAGCCGTGCGCTGGGCAAACAGCCCAACACACACGACGCCGGCGATCTGATTGATCGCACGCTCCAGGGCGACCGGATCGACGATCCGCAGGCCATGCACATCGAGCAACCAATTGCCATTGTCGGTGACCACGCCATCACGCCAGACCGGTTGGCCGCCGAGATCGCGCAGGGCGCGAGCGACGTGGCTGCGCGCCATCGGAATCACTTCCACCGGCAGGGGAAATGCGCCCAATATCGCCACTTGCTTGCTGGCATCAATCACGCAGACGAACTTGGCGCTGGCGGCGGCGATGATTTTTTCACGGGTGAGCGCGGCGCCGCCGCCCTTGATCAGGCGTCGATGCGGATCGCATTCATCAGCGCCATCGACGTACAGCGGCAAGGGGCCGAAGGCGTTGAGATCCAGCACACGGATACCCGCTGACTTCAAGAGTGCCGAGCTTTGTTCGGAACTGGATACGGCACCTTCGATCCGATCACGCATGCCCGCCAAGCCTTCAATGAAGTACTTGATGGTTGACCCCGTGCCTACGCCGACGATGCTGCCTGCTTCGACATATCCCAATGCACGCTCCGCAGAACGCTGCTTGCCGGCTTCTTTGCTCACTGTTGACTCCCGATGTGACGGTTCATTGCGCGTTTTCGAGTGCAAGAATGTATCGCCATTGCGCGGGGCTCACAGGCAGCACCGACAGCCGATTGCCGCGTCGAAGCAATGCAAAGTCGTCGAGTTTCTCGGCGTGTCGCTTGAGTTCGTCGAGGCTGATGCAACGCGCGAGCGCGCGTTCATAAGCGATATCGACCAGTAACCAGCGTGGTGCGGCCAAAGGACTGCCGGGGTCGTGGTAGTCGCTTTCCGGGTCAAATTGGGTGGGGTCAGGTTTGGCCGTGCTCGCCACCGTGGCCAGTCCAACGATGCCCGGCTGCGCGCAGTTGGAGTGGTAGAACATCACGCCGTCGCCGATGTGCATGCCGTCACGAATGAAATTGCGCGCCTGATAGTTGCGCACACCGCTCCAAGGTTCCTGCCCAACGCGGGCGAGATCCGTGATTGAAAACTCTTCGGGCTCAGATTTGAGCAGCCAGTACTGCGGCTTGCGCTTGGTCGGCATGAAGACGGGCTCAGCTCACAAGGGTGGTTTGGAGGCGCGCAGTTTCGCATCTTGTGGCTTGTCGCAACGGTTTGCCCCGGCCACGTAACCACCCTTCGTCGCGGCAATGGGGAGCGGACACGTTCGCAACATCTTGACGATCAAAACTTCTCCTTCCCGCGATCCTCGCAACCAGCGACAATGCCCTGTTGCGTCGTCCCCCAACCACTGAGCGTTTTCGCCACGGCGCTGCGGCCTACATCCGGAGGATTCATGACTACTCCCGCACTCACTCCGCCACCGGGCGGCGCACGGATCAGCATCAGCAACGGCATCCTGAACGTGCCGAACAACCCGATCATTCCCTTCATCGAAGGCGATGGCACCGGGCGCGATATCTGGGCAGCATCGGTGCGGGTGCTGGATGCCGCCGTGGCCAAGGCGTATGGCGGCGCGCGGCAAATTCACTGGATGGAAGTCTATGCCGGCGAAAAAGCCAACAACCAATTCGGAACCTGGCTGCCCGAAGCCACCGTGCAGGCCTGCCGTGACTACCTGGTTTCGATCAAGGGTCCGCTGACGACGCCGATCGGCGGCGGCATTCGCTCGCTCAATGTCGCGCTGCGACAGATGCTGGATCTATACGTCTGCCTGCGTCCGGTGCGCTGGTTCAAGGGCGTGCCCAGCCCGGTGAAGAATCCCGGCGCGGTGGAGATGGTGATCTTTCGCGAGAACTGCGAAGACATCTACGCCGGTATCGAGTTTGAAGCCGGCAGCGACAACAACAAGAAGTTCATGGCGTTCCTGCAGGAAAACTTCCCCAAGGAGTTCGGCAAGGTTCGCTTTCCCGACACCTCGGGCATCGGCATCAAACCGGTCTCCAAAGACGGCAGCGAGCGCCTGATCCGAAGTGCCATCGAGTACGCGATCACCAACCAGCGCAAGTCGGTGACCATCGTGCACAAGGGCAACACCATGAAGTACCCCGAGGGCGCCTTCCGCAACTGGGGCTACGCCTTGGCCGAGCGCGAATTCGCCGATCAGGTCTACACCTGGGACCAGTGGGAACGAACCAAGGCGGCTGCCGGCGAGCAGGTCGCCAATGACGAGCAGGCCGCCGCGATGGCGGCCGGCAAAGTCATCATCAAGGACGCGATCGCCGACATCACCCTGCAGCAAGTGCTCACTCGCCCGGCCGAGTTCGATGTCATCGCCACCCTCAACTTGAATGGCGATTATTTGAGCGATGCGCTGGCCGCCCAGGTCGGAGGTATCGGCATCGCACCCGGCGGCAACATCAATTACGTCACCGGTCATGCGGTATTCGAGGCGACCCATGGCACCGCGCCCAAGTACGCCGATCTGGACAAGGTCAATCCGGGCTCGGTGATTCTGTCGGGCGAAATGATGCTGCGTTACATGGGCTGGACCGAGGCAGCGGACGCCTTGATCGAAGCGATGGACGCGGTCATCGCCAACAAGACCGTGACCTATGACTTTGCGCGGCTGATGGAAGGCGCGCGCGAAGTGAAGTGTTCGGAGTTTGGTGACCTGTTGATGGCGGCGATGTAACCCGGCAACACCCTTCGACCCACGCGGCGAGATGGTCTGCACACCACTCGCCGCCGATGGTGTTGTCTTGCCGGGCATGCCGTTGATGCAAGACGGCGGCGCAGCGGATTGCTTCCTGACCCCTCCCCGACCCTCCCCGAACATTGGGGTGGGAGTTGAGAACCGAACACGCCCCTCATTCCCGGCAAACTCGAAATCCGATGGCTCCCCAGCAAACGTTTTTACCCACGGTGCCTCCGAGCAGCGGCGATTCACTGGTGCGCCGCTACCGCGCTCTGGCCCCGGCCGATCAGGCGCTGGTGGAACTGCTCGTTCTCGATCCTCGACCCATTGCACCCGGCATGCTCGCCGAACTGCTGCGCCTGTGTGCACCTGAACCCGAGTGGGCGCTGGCGAAGTCGAATGAGGTCGCGCAGCGTTTCCTCAAGCTGCGCGAGTTCGTTTCGCCATCGCGCGCCAACGAAGTGCGACCACGCCAGGAAGCACCGCTCTGTCGCGCGGCGGTACGCGGTTTGTTGTTGAGCGGCCGCGCGCGGCGAATCGCCGAAGCGCTGGTCGACGCCGAGGTCATCCGCAAGGTCTCCCTGTTGGAATCCAGCTTCGATCATGCGCTGCGCAATCGGGTACGGATCGCGGCGTTGTTGGGTGGCATGCGCTCGGATCGACTCGCCCTGGGTGGTTATTACGACCGTGAGCCGACCGAAAACGCGATCCGCGACATCATCGCCTTGTTTGAAGACGACGATGGCGCGGCGGTGGCATTGATGCCGCCGACCTTGGCGGCGCGGCAGCTTGCCCATCTGCTGTGGCGGCAACTGCTGGCGCCGGACGCGCGATCTTCGGCCTTGTATGAGCGCGGCTTGGCCATGCTCGGCGACGAGGACAGTCAGCCGGTGGTCTGGCTGCCGCTGTTCGAACACGCGGTGCTGCGTGGTGATTCGAAGTTGGCAAGTCGACTGGATGATCGTTTTGTCGCCGCCAAGTCGTACGCGCAGGCGGCCGCGCTGCTGTTGGACGATGGCGCCGCGGCGTTAGCCCTGCCCATGTTCGAGTCCGGTCTGAAACTGCTGCGCAAGGTGAACGGTCCACGCACGCTGCCGCTGTTGTTGACCGGCAAGCTGCATTTGGCGTGTTTGAGCATTGCCGAGGCACCCGCCCTGATCGAGCGCCGGCAGAAGTTGGCTGGCCTGCGCGACACCTGGACGGAGCTGGAAGGTGCGTTCGGCGTGCAGGCGTGGCAGTTGTACACCCAAGCCAGCGGAGCGGGTCGCGCCTTTGTCGAGCCCAAGCTGCCGCTTGAGGCACGTGCGGATGATTGGTGGTGGCTGGCGCTGTTGTTGCGCTGGTCTGGCCAAACGTGTTCCAAGGAATTGCGCGCGAATGTCGAGCTGGCCCGCAGCCGTGCTGATGCCGCCGGCTGGACGTGGCTGGTCGCGCAGATCGACAGCCTGGACGAGCAACAGCCAGCGGCTGTGCCACCGCTGCGTGACTGGGTGAAGCCACAACCGGTATGGCGCAAGGCGATCGATGCGCTGGCCAGCGCCTTGGCCAGTGACAGCGGCAAGGCAACCAAAACCACCGCCGAAGGACATTCGCGGCTGCGCATCCTGCTGAACATGAAAGAGGACGATCCGCGCAGCGGCATGGGTTTTGAGGTCGCCGAACAGCGACCACGCGGCGACGGATTTACCACCGGCCGCACCTTGGCCACACCCGCCGGTTGGCGCGGTGCACTGGAACGCGTGGCCCCCGATGATCCCGATCATCGTTTGTTGGCGGCGATGATTTCGGCGCCGGCCGATGGTTATTACGGCTACGCCGCGTCTTCGCGCGTGGTGCAAGCGCTGATCGATCATCCACGTGTATTCGCCTCACAACCGCCGCACGCGTCCATCAAGGTGCGAGCAGGCGAAGCCGCGCTGCGCGCGCAGCGTCTGGCCGACAAGCGCATCAAGATCGCGATTACACCTGCGCAGGCGGCACTCGGCGAGGCGTTTCTGATTCGCCACGGCGACGTGATCCACATCTATCGCCCCGACGCGACCTTGAAGCGGATCGGCGACATCCTCGGCGAGGGACTCACCTTGCCTGAAGAGGCCGTCGGCCCGCTGTTGCAGTTGTTGCCTGATCTGGGTCGCAAGTTGCGGTTGGATGCCGATCTGGCCGACTTCGGCATCGTTGAACGCCCGGCCGAAAGTGGCCTGGTGGCCCAACTGGAAACCTATCGCGATGGCCTGTCGGTGCGCATCGTCGTGTGTCCGCTGGGTGATGTTGGTCCGGCCTTGCCACCGGGAGAAGGCGCAGAAAGCGTGCTCGGCACGGTCGATGGACTGCCCTGTCGTGCGCTGCGCGATCTGGGGGCAGAACGGATTGCCTTTGCCGTGCTCAAAGACAGTGGAATTCTTCCCGACACCCTCGATGCCGGTGAGCGATTGGAGGTGGAATCTCCCGACGCCGCCCTGGATCTGCTGGGCGCCTTGCAACAACAACCCAATCTGACCTTGGCTTGGCGCGCCGGCAAACCGCTGCGCGTCTCGCGAGCCAAAGCCGAAGGTGGATTGCAAGTTCAAGTCAACGCGCAGCGCGACTGGTTTGCCGCCAAGGGCGGCTTGGCATTGGACGACGGCAGCGTCATCGCGCTGTCCGATGTGTTGCGCGCATTGCCTTCGGCGCAGGGTCGCTATCTGCGTCTCGACGGAGATCGCGTGTTGGCGCTGGATGGCGAGTTGCGGCGACGCCTGCAGGTGCTGCGAAGTTTCGCCGACGAACGCGGCAATGTGCAGGTGCCTAAAACCGCCGCCTTCGTGCTCGAATCGATGCTCGACGAAGACAGTCAGCGCGATCACGCGTTTCGTGAGCAGTTGCAGAAGATGGAGGCGGCGCAAGACCTGCGGCCACCCCTTCCCGCCGATTTTCAGGCCGAGCTGCGTGACTACCAGATCGAGGGTTATCACTTCCTGATGCGACTGGCGGCCTGGGGAGGAGGCGCCTGTCTGGCCGACGACATGGGTCTGGGCAAGACCGTGCAGGCACTGGCGCTATTGTCGGCGCGCGCCATGTTGGGGCCGGCGTTGGTGATCGCGCCAACCAGCGTGGTCGCCAACTGGCGCTCGGAAGCGCGTCGTTTCGCGCCCAATTTGAGCCTGCGCATGTACGGCGACGGCGACCGCGAGCAGGCGCTGGCCGAACTTGGCAATGGCGATGTAGTGATGGTCAGTTACGGAATGTTGGCCAGCAATATCGAGGTCTTTGCGGCCATTCGTTTTGCCAGCCTGGTGCTGGACGAAGCGCAAGCCATCAAGAATTCCGCGACCCAACGGGCGCAAGCCGTGCGGCAGTTGAACGCCGACTTCCGCATGGCCGCCACCGGCACGCCGCTGGAGAACCACCTCGGTGAATTGTGGAGCTTGTTCCGGGTGTTGAACCCCGGCTTGTTGGGCTCGGAAGAGCAGTTCCGGCGACGTTTTTTGCAGCCGCTGGAGCGCGATCCGCGTGCGCCGCAGCGAGAGACACTGCGGCGATTGATTGGCCCCTTCCTGCTGCGCCGGACCAAGGCCGAGGTGCTGTCCGAACTGCCACCACGCACCGAGATCGTCATCAGTGTCGAGCCCAGCGATGGCGAAGCACGCCTGCTTGCCGCCCTGCGTCGACAGGCGGTGCAAGCCATGGCGCAAGGCGCGATGCCAACCGAGCAGCGCCGTTTTCACATCCTCGCCGAGCTTACCCGTCTGCGTCGCGCCGCCTGCCATCCGATGTTGGTGGCGCCGGAATTGGGACTGCCCAGTTCCAAGCTCGAGCAGCTGGTCGAACTGGTGCGCGAACTCACCGACAATCGCCACCGCGCCTTGGTGTTCAGCCAGTTCGTCGATTACCTCACTTTGGTGCGCGAGCGCCTGGAAGCCGAAGGCATCAGCTATCGTTATCTGGACGGCAGCACGCCTGCCAAACAACGCGAAACCGAAGTGGCCGCGTTCCAGGCCGGCGAAGGCAGCGTGTTTCTGCTGAGCCTGAAGGCCGGAGGTGTCGGGCTCAATCTCACTGCCGCCGATTACGTCATCCACCTTGACCCGTGGTGGAATCCCGCCGTCGAGCAACAAGCCTCTGATCGCGCGCATCGCATTGGTCAAACCCGGCCCGTCACCGTGTACAAATTGGTGTTGGCCGGCAGCATCGAAGAGCAGATCCTCGCCTTGCACGGTGCCAAGCGCGAACTGATCGATCAGGTGATCGGCGAGCAGGCGACGGCGGCGGCGATCAGCGTCGACGAGTTGCTTGATTTGTTGAACGATTGAGGTTGTTGGTGAAGCAAGGGCGGGGCTGATGAGGCAATAACGGGGACTGGGGCAGGGGTGCGTTGATCGAACCCTGC
>JBQTGY010000046.1:0-44192 GCA_052390415.1 Pseudomarimonas sp.
TGGTGGGCCCATTGCGGCGAGGCGCAACGCAGCGATGGCCGCAAAGACCAAGTGAGCATCGTGCCAGCGGGAAAACGCAGCGAACACTTTGTGATTTTGAGATTCATCACTTTTGACGAGGCGCACCCACGAAGTTCGGGCGTTTTCTCGCGACCTCATGAAATGTCCGGGCTAGATCGCTTCACGTGGCCGACCACCAGGTCGGCCAAGGTGTCGGCCAGCGCATCCGGCAGGTCGTGTCCCCAGCCTTCGATACGCTCCAGGCGCGCGCCACGAATCTTGCGGGCCAGATCCAGACCATGCGCAATCGGCACCATCGGGTCGGCATTGCCGTGCAGGATCAAGGTGGGTGATTTGAGGTGACGCAACAGCTCCGAACGATCGCCGTCATTGAGAATTGCCGCCAGTTGCCGGGTCACGCCGTTACCGCTGTTGGCACGCTTGAGCGCGGCGCGCGAACGATTGCCGATGTCGGCCGCGTCCATTGGGTAGGCCGGGCTGCCGATGATGCGCAGCAGGTCGACCATGTAGGTCACCGCCGCTTCCGTCGACACCGCACGCCTCGGGCGCTTGAGCAATTGCCGCATCACCGGTGCACGCGGCGGCGGCAAGCCAACGCGTCCGCTGCTGGTGCACATCAGGGTCAGACTGCTGGTCTGTTGCGGGTGGCGATGCGCGAAGTGCTGGGCGATCATGCCGCCCATTGAAATGCCGACTACATGGGCCCGCGCGATGCCCAGATGATGCAGCAACGCCGCGCCATCGTCGGCGATGTCGGCCAAGCTGTAAGGCAGACGCAAGCGGCGGCGAAATAGCCGCGCGAAAATCGAAGTGGGTAGCGCGGGCGCGCCGTAGGCCTCGTAACGCGTGCTGTTGCCGACGTCCCGATTGTCATAGGTGATGCAGCGCGCACCGCGGGCGACCAGGGCATCCAGCAAGCTGTCAGGCCACGCCACGCGCTGCATGCCGAGGCCCATGATCAACAGCAGCGGCGTGCCTGTGTCAGGGCCACGCACGGCGTAATCGAGCTCGACGCCGACCAGTTTCAGGCGACCTTCAATCGAGGAGTTAGCCATCACAGCTTCGGTGTTCATTCGCGCATTCCCAGACGCTTGCGCTCGAGGCGGCGCAAGAACTCATCCATGATTCGACGATACAGATCCTCACCCAGATACGCGTCTTCCACGCCGGCATCGATGCTGGGGTTGTCGTTGACTTCGATCACCACAGTGCGGCCATCCAGCACTTTCAGATCGACGCCATAGAGGCCGTCACCGATAGCCGAAGTCGCTCGCAAGGCCAATTTGACGACTTCGGAAGGCGCCTCGCGAATCGGCAAGGTCTTGAAATCGCCCGAACGCGTCGGCCCCTTGCTGCTGTGCTGGTAGATCTGCCAATGGCCGCGCGACATGAAGTACTGACAGGCATACAGCGCCTGATTGCCGATCACGCCGATGCGCCAGTCGAACTCGGTGTACATGTATTCCTGGGCGATCAGCAGCGCGGTGTGCTGAAACAGGCTGTCGGCCGACGTGCGCAGCTCCTCGGCCGTTTCCACGCGCACGATGCCACGCGAAAAACTGCCGTCAGGAATCTTCAGTACCAAGGGCAAGCCGAGCAAATCAGGAAGCTCGGCGAGGCGCTTGTGATCGTCGCGAAACAGCGTCTCGCTGCGTGGCACCGGCAGCTTGCGCGAGCGGAGCAAGTCGTTGAGATAAATCTTGTTGGTGCAGCGCAGGATCGACATCGGATCGTCGATCACCACCATGTCCTCGCGCTCGGCGCGATGGGCAAAGCGGTAGGTGTGATTGCCCGGCGTGGTGGTCTCGCGAATGAACAGGCCGTCGTATTCGGCCAAGCGACCAAAATCGTTGCGGTCGATCAGATCGACGTCGATGCCCAGCTCGCGGCCAGCCTTGATGAAGTGTTTGAGTGCCTTGCGATTGGACGGTGGCATCGCCTCGGCGGGGTCGTGCAGCATTGCGACGTCGTAGCGGAACTTGCGCCGCGCGCGTGGTTTGCGCCACAGCTTCTTGGCGAAGGCAGACAGCGCGTCGGCGAAGGCGTCTTCTTGCGAGTCGGTCAGCGAGTTCAAACCGGCCGGACGGATCGAAGCGATCTGCCAGACTTTTTGCCGGGTGAATTCGATTTTCAGGATCGGGCAGGGAAACGTTTCGAAAACCTGCCGCGCCAAATCCTCCAACGGCGCATAACTGGTGTGGCCGAAGTACAGCAACAAGCCGAAGTCGGTGGTATCGCGCCCGCCTTCGGGCAAGTAACGCGCGAGGCTGGCGTTCAAGTCTTCGATATCGACGCCATACAACGAGCGCCGGCGCAGGTCATTGATGGTTCTGACCGACGGAATGACCTTGTGTCCGCGTGCTTCGGCCAGCAGCGAGACATAGTGGCCCAAGCCCAGGTACTTGAAGCTGCGGCACAGGTTGATGACCTGCACGCGGTCCACTTCGGCGTCGGCCGGACGTTTCAGGTACTCGATCGCCGAGATGACGTTTTCCGACGGGTAGTACGAGCCCCAGTCGGAGGGTTTTTCGACGACGATGACTAGGCGACTCATGGCGCGGCGCGGGCCCGATTTGGCTTAGCCGCGCAGTCTGCGCCAATCGCGAGCGGTTGGGCAGCGGGTGCCGAGGCTGGCTGTTCAGGCAAGGGATGGTGGAAGATTCGCACATGCAAGCTACCGTAGGTATGCGTACCGCAGTTATCAGTGATCTTCCGGAACTGTTGCGGCTGGAAGCGCAATTCGTCGGGGATCGACTGAGCGCCCGTCAGCTTCTTTATCACCTCCAGCAAAGCGATCAGCGCTTGCGGGTTTGCAGTGATGGTCACGGCTTGTTTGGCTATTCCCTGCGTCTGCAACGGCGCGGCAGCACCGTGGCGCGGCTGTACTCGCTGGTGGTGGATGCGACGCTGCGCGGCAGCGGAATAGGCAAGCAGTTGTTGTGCGACGCAGAGAGCTACGCGCAGCAACGGGGTGCGCGCTATTTGCGGCTTGAAGTGCGCGCTGATAACGCCGCCGCCTTGGCGTTGTATGTGCGGGCGGGTTATCGATCGATCGGGCAGTACCAGAGCTACTACGACGACGGCATGGACGCACTGCGCTTGCAGAAATTGCTAGGCGCTGAGCGAGGCGAGCATTGCGATGGCTGATGCGGCGTTGGACACCTCGCCGGCATGAGTCCGGGTGGGAGCGGCGGAAGCCGCGATGCGCTTGACCGACGATAACCAAAGGCGTCGCGGCTTCCGCCGCTCCCACAGGCGGTCGGTCGCCGCCAGCCATGACCCTCGGCACTGTGCCCGGCGACTGACATCGATACCATTGGCGCCCGCGCGGCTGCGCGCGTGAATTTCAGCTTTGCCCATGGAGACTCGACGATGCGTACACCCTTGTTGCTCACCCTTGGCCTGTTGGGATTGATTGGCGCGCCCTTCGTGATGGCTGAGAACGCCAAACCCATGGCCGATAGTGATCCGCATCAGTGGCTGGAAGACGTCGGTGGCGACAAGGCGCTGGCGTGGGTGCGTGAGCGCAACGCCGAGTCATCCTCGATCACGCAAGACCTGGCATTCGAGTCGCTGGAGAAAGACCTGCGCGGCATTCTCGATTCCGACGCGCGCATTCCTTACGTCAACAAGATCGGCGAGCACTACTACAACTTCTGGAAAGACGCCGCCAACCCACGTGGCCTGTGGCGACGCACGACATTGGCGCAATACAGTACCGAGTCGCCTGAGTGGGAAGTGGTGCTCGATCTGGACGCACTGAACAAGGCCGAGGGCGAGAACTGGGTGTGGCAAGGCGCGGACTGTCTCAAGCCGGAGTACGCGCGCTGCCTGCTGTCGCTGTCTCGCGGCGGTGCCGATGCCAATGTCACCCGCGAGTTTGATTTGCCGAGCAAGTCCTTCGTCGCCGAGGGATTTTTCCGCCCGGAAGCCAAGGGCGGACTGGGTTGGATCGACCTCGACACCGTATACGTCTACACCGATTTTGGTGGCGGCAGCATGACCAGCTCCGGCTATCCGCGCATCGTCAAACAATGGAAGCGTGGCACCCCGCTTGTCGCGGCGACCGTGGTGTACGCGGGTGACGAAAGCGACATGTACATCGGTGCCCAGCGCGATTTGACCACGGGTTTTGAGCGCGACTTCGTCAGTCGCACCTTGGCGTTCTACAACGACGAGCTTTACCTACGCGGCAAGGATGGCGCACTGGCCAAGATCGACGTCCCCAACAGCGCGCAGAAAACCATTCACCGGGAATGGCTGTTGCTGGAGCTGCGGCAACCGTGGACGGTAGGCGAGCGCACCTGGCCTGCCGGGGCCCTGATCGGCAGCAACTTTGACGCGTTCATGGCTGGCAAGGGTGAGTTCACCGCGCTGTTCGAGCCCACCGCCACGCGCTCATTGGCGGGCGTCACGCCGACCCGCAATCACCTCGTCTTGAACGTGTTGGACGATGTCAAGAATCGGCTGGAGGTGCTGAGCCACGGCAAGAACGGCTGGCAATCCGAGCCGCTGAAGGGCGCGCCGAGCATCGGCACGGTCAGCGTCAGCGCCATCGATGCCGAAGCATCGGACGACTATTTCCTGACCGTGAGCGATTACCTCACGCCGACCACGCTGATGATGGGAAGCATCGGCGAAGCGCCGCAAGCTCTGAAGAAAATGCCGGCGTTCTTTGATGCCAGCGGGCTCGAGATCGCGCAGCATTTTGCAATCAGCAAGGACGGCACGCGCGTGCCGTACTTCATGGTCGCCAAGAAGGGCCTCACGCTTGATGGCAGCCATCCGACCCTGCTGTATGGCTATGGCGGCTTCGAGATTTCATTGACGCCCAACTACAGCGCCGGCGCGGGTCGCGGATGGCTGCAGGTGGGCGGTGTCTACGTGGTCGCCAATATTCGCGGCGGCGGCGAATACGGTCCGCGCTGGCATCAGGCGGCGCTTAAGCAGAACCGACTGCGTGCGTATGAGGACTTCGCCGCGGTGGCCCAGGATCTGGTTGCGCGCAAGGTCACCAGCGCCAAACATCTAGGCATCCAGGGCGGCAGCAACGGTGGCTTGTTGGTCGGCAACATGGTCACCTTGTATCCGGACCTGTTCGCGGCGGCGGTCTGCCAGGTGCCCCTGCTCGACATGCAGCGTTATCACAAGCTGCTCGCAGGCGCCTCGTGGATGGCCGAATATGGCGACCCCGACAAGCCGGAAGAATGGGAATTCATCAAGACCTTTTCGCCGTATCACAACGTCGAAGCCGGCCGTCACTATCCGTCCGTGCTGTTCACCACCTCGACCCGCGATGACCGCGTCCACCCCGGTCACGCGCGCAAGATGATGGCCAAGATGAAGGAACAAGAGCACGACGTGCTGTATTACGAAAACATCGAAGGCGGCCACGGCGGCGCGGCCGACAACGGTCAGCTGGCGCATATGCAGGCGTTGGCTTACACGTTCTTGCGACAGAAACTGGCGGCGCCGGCTGTCGACAAGCCAGTCGCGCCGTAGGCCTTGCTCCCTTCTCCCCACGGGAGAAGGTGGCGCGCAGCGCCGGATGAGGGTTCGAGGTGTGGGCAGATGTTGGCACTCGGCGTACCCTCATCCGCCCTTCGGGCACCTTCTCCCGAGGGGAGAAGGGAAGCTGTTGGCGGCTTTGGCAGTGGATTGCCGCTGATCCGCTTGAGCCGAGCCCGCACTTGCCTATACTCCCGCCATGAATCGAAACCGCTCATTCGCGTTGGCATTGTTGGGGTTGATCTGCCTGCTCGGCACGGCCTGCGGCAACAAGGCTGACCTCACCCGCCCAGAACCAGCGCCGGCGTCCACTGCTTCGCGATGAACGAGCGGGCTGCTGCGACTTCGACGGGCGGCCTGCGCTTCACCAAGATGCACGGCGCCGGCAACGACTTCGTGGTCATTGATCGGCGCGCTGCGGACCTGCCATTGCCCGCCGCTTTCATCGCCCATGTGTGTGATCGCCAGTTCGGCGTCGGCTGCGACCAACTGCTCACCATCGAACCTGCCCGCACGCCGGGCGCGGCGCTGGCTTACGGCATCTGGAATGCCGATGGCAGCGGGGCAGGGCAATGCGGCAACGGCGCGCGTTGTGTGGTGGCGTGGGCGAGACGCAATGGTTTGATCGGTGTGGGTGAGTCGCTGCTCGACAGTCCGTCCGGCTCGGTGCAGGCGATCATCGATGCAGACGGCGGCATCACCATTGAGCTGCCGACGCCGCGCTTTGAACCCACGGCCATTCCCTTGTTGGCCGAACAGGCGGCTGATTACGCGATCGAGGTCGACGGCAAGTCCCTGCGTTTTGGTGCGCTGTCGATGGGTAATCCGCACGCCGTCATCGAAGTGACTGATGTGAATGCCATCGATGCCCCAGGCCTTGGCCTCGCCCTGCAAAGCGACCCGCGTTTTCCGGATCGCTGCAATGTCGGTTTTGCGCAGATCGTTGATCGCGCGACCATTCGATTGCGCGTGATCGAGCGTGGTGTAGGCGAGACCCTGGCCTGCGGCAGCGGTGCCTGCGCGGCGGTGGCTATCCTGCAACAACGTGGTTTGCTCGATCAGCAGGTTGCAGTGCACCTGCGCGGCGGTACTTTGGAAATTCTCTGGCCCGGCACGGACGCACCGATGCGCATGCGCGGGCCAACAGCGTTTGTATTCGAGGGAGAGTGGTTGGCATGAGCGAACTGGCATGAATGAATCCGCACGAGAGCGAATCACCGCCTCCGATGTCGCGGCGTATTTGCGCAGGCATCCGAAATTCCTTGCGGGTTATCCCGACCTTGCGCTGAGCATGGCTGTACCACGTGATGAAGGCCAGGCGACGTCTCTGGCCAGCTATCAACTGGAAGTGCTGCGTGACAAGAATCGCGAGTTGAACCGGCGCTTGCAGGAGTTGTACGGCAATGCTCAGGACAACGAGCGTCTGACCGTGCGTACGCATCAGTTGTGCCTCGCGCTGATCCGCGCCAACAGCGCCGCCGACACCCTGCGCGTATTGGTGGCCAGTTTGATCGAGGACTTTGGCAGCGAGTTGGTACGTCTGGTCTTGCACGCGCCAGTGGTGGGGCAGGACGCGGAAGACTGGCTGCAGATCGTGCCCGCCAGCGACGTGAGTCTGGCCCCATTTCGCGACTTCGCCGCCGCGGATGAACCCCTCTGCGGCCGCCTGCAGGCCGACAAGCTGGACCTGCTGTTCGGCGGCCGAGCGGTTGAAGTGCAATCAGCGGCGTTGTTGCGCGTGCCCGGTCGCGGCTTCCTGGCGATTGGCAGCGCCGACGGCAATCGCTTCTTCCCAGGCATGGGCACGCTGTTTTTGCGGCTTATTGCGGATGCGCTGGCGGCAGCAATGGCGCGCTATGACGCTTGAGGTTGGCCGTTGTTTGCAATTCCAGGCCAACACGACGCAGGCGCACTGCTGTCCGGGGAAGCCGGGTCCCACGCGTGCCAAGCCAAGCAACGAAGCGTCGTTCCCGCGCAGGCGGCAACCCAGTGACTTGAGTGCCGCGAGACTGAACACAGCAAGGCGCTGGGCCCCCGCCTTCGCGGGGGCGCCGAGACGGGCCGTCAAGCGCTGGTCATTACGTTTGGTTGGTCAAACCCAGGATCGCCGTTTGTCTGGACCACAGTCCGCGCAGGCGGCGATCCGGCGCGGTTTCCAACGAATCCCAATGCTCAAGTCGCTGGATTCCCGCCTGCGCGGGAATCACGGTTCCTGGAGCATCGGCGTCGCGCTGTGGTGACCCGCCCTGAAGCAGCTGCGATTGCGCCGCCTGCCGCGGCGTTGGTCACCGACGTCGAAACTTTCATCCAGATGCTCGGCGTTGAGCGCCGCATGTCGCCGCACACGCTCGCCGCCTATCGACGCGACCTCACTGTGCTGATGCAGCTGATGGCAGCGCAGCAGTTGAGCCAGTGGCGGGAGTTGGATGGCGAGATTCTGCGCAGCATGGTGGCCGCCGAACATCGGCGAGGTTTGGCGCCGCGTAGCCTGCAGCGTTTGTTGTCTGCCTGGCGCAGCTTCTTTCGCCATCAGTCCAGGCACGGTGGCAAATTTGACGACGCGCTTTTCAATGACGCTTGCTCCAATGAAGTGAAGCGCGCTCACGCACGCCTTAAATCAGGGTCGATCAAGGATCCAACGGCCGGCCTGCGTGCGCCCAAGGCCGCACGGCGTCTGCCGCAGGTTCTCGATCCCGATGAAGCAGCACGTCTGGTTGAGGTGCCAACGTCAGCAGCGCTGGGCATTCGCGATCGCGCCATGCTGGAACTGTTCTATTCGTCCGGCCTGCGTCTGGCCGAATTGTGTGCTCTGTGCTGGCGTGATCTGGATCTTGCTGATGGCCTGGTGCGAGTGCTGGGCAAAGGCAGTCGCACCCGTGTGGTGCCGGTAGGCCGTTTCGCCCGTGAGGCGCTGAGTGCATTGCGTCATGCATCCGCGGGTGCCGACAGCGACCCGGTATTCCCTGGTCGCCATCACGCCCACATCAGCCCACGCAGCGTGCAGAAACGCCTAAAGGTATTGGCGCAACAACAAGGCATCTGGAAACGCGTCCACCCGCATCTGCTGCGGCACTCGTTCGCCAGTCACCTGCTTGAATCCTCAGGCGACCTGCGTGGCGTGCAGGAAATGCTCGGCCATGCCGACATCGGGACGACCGAGATTTATACGCATCTGGATTTTCAGCACCTGGCGAAGGTGTATGACTCGGCGCATCCGCGGGCGAAGAGGAAGTAGGCGTTGGATTTTGATTTCTTGGTGCGTCGTTGTTTTGGCGATGGGCGTTGTTCGGTTTCTTTGCTTCTCTCGCCTTGTTTCGGCTCTCCGCATAGTTTCGTCTGCCTCAGCGGCAGCCGAGTCACTTTTCTTTGCTTCGCCAAAGAAAAGTAACCAAAAGAAAGGCGACCCCGATGTGGCGCTCGCGATGTAGCCGCGAGTTCGCGGCGATTGGGAGGGGTTTTTGACAATACGTCCATGTACTGGCAAAAACGCACGCGCATCCATGCGCGCACCCCTGACGGGCCTGATCTCCCAACCGCCGCCGCCACAAAGGGGACCCTAAGATCCAGAGCAAAGCCAAAGCGCGCAACGTGAGAGTTGGCTGCGGTTGCCGGTGCGCAACTGGCGCTCATGAATTTGCTGGTTTGGTGGTGACTTTTTGGTTGTGGCTATTGCCTGTTGTTGCTGTTGCTGTTGCTGTTGCTGTTGCACCAGCTCTTGACCTTGAATCCCGTCATCGCGCCGAGCAGCGCAGCCGGGCTCGGGGGAAAGGCGCGCATGTTTGAGCACATGGATGTGCGAGTTCGCGCCGGCCCGAGACCGGCGAGCCGCGCAGGGAACTGAGCGAAGCGAAGCGCGATGCTCGGGTCGCCTTTCTTTTGGTTACTTTTCTTTGGCGAAGCAAAGAAAAGTGACTCGGCCGCCGCCGTAGGCGGACGAATCCTCGCCTCAAGGCATAAACATTACGAGTGAAGCGAACAACCCAAACAACTCAAGCAACCCAAACAACCCAACCCCACCTTGCCTCCACCCCACCCGCCCCCATCTGAACCCTTCACGCGACATTCGTCGCAACCTCACCCTATCCCCATGAAAGAATCCTTCCACGCCACCACCATCGTCTGTGCACGCCGAGGCACCTCTGTGGTGATCGGCGGCGATGGACAGGTTTCCATGGGCAATACCGTGGTCAAGGCGAACGCTCGCAAGGTGCGACGATTGGCCGGTGGCAAGGTGTTGGCCGGGTTCGCCGGTGCGACGGCCGACGCGTTCACCTTGTTCGAATTGTTCGAGGCCAAGCTGGAAAAACATGGCCAACTGGTGCGTGCGGCGGTGGAATTGGCCAAGGATTGGCGCACGGATCGCCGACTGGGTCGCCTGGAAGCCCTGCTGGCGGTGGCAGACCGCGATTCTTCGCTCATCATTTCCGGCAATGGCGATGTGCTTGAGCCCGAGGACGGTCTGATCGCGATTGGTTCCGGCGGTCCGTTTGCGTTGGCTGCGGCGAAGGCGCTGCTCAGCGCCACCGACATGGCCCCACGCGAAGTGGTCGAACGCGCCCTCGTGATCGCCGCAGACATCTGCATCTACACCAATCACAACCGCACGTTCGAAGAACTCTGATCCCATGTCCTCCATGACCCCGCGCGAAATCGTCAGTGAACTCGACAAGTTCATCATCGGCCAGAACGACGCCAAGCGTGCCGTCGCCATCGCCTTGCGCAACCGCTGGCGGCGCATGCAGCTGGAGCCAGCGTTACGTGATGAGGTGGTGCCGAAGAACATCCTGATGATCGGCCCCACCGGCGTCGGCAAGACCGAGATCGCACGTCGCTTGGCCACACTCGCCAATGCGCCCTTCGTCAAGGTCGAAGCGACGCGCTTCACGGAGGTGGGCTACGTCGGCAAGGACGTGGAGCAGATCATTCGCGACCTCGCCGACGCTGCCGTGAAGATGTTTCGCGAGCAGGCCAAATCGCGCGTGCGCAGCCAAGCCGACGAGCGCGCCGAAGAGCGCATCCTCGATGCCCTGTTGCCAAAACGCCGTGGGGTCGGCTACGCCATCGATGCAGAAAACGACGGTGGCGACAACGACTCGCGGATCAAGCTGCGTCGACAACTGCGCGCCAATGAACTGGATGAGCGCGAGATCGAGATCGAGACCCAACTCAACGTCGGCGTCGACATCATGGCACCGCCGGGCATGGAAGAAATGGGCGCGCAACTGCGGCAGATGTTTTCGCAGGTCGCCGGGCAGAAATCGCAGAAGCGCAGCATGAGCATCCGTGCCGCGCGCCCCGTCCTGCTTGAAGAAGAGGCGGGCAAGCTGGTCAACGAAGACGAGATTCGCCAGATCGCCATTGATGCCTGCGAGCAAACCGGCATCGTCTTCATCGATGAAATCGACAAGGTGGCCAAACGGTCGGAAGGTTATGGTGCCGACGTCAGCCGTGAAGGTGTGCAACGCGACTTGTTGCCGCTGGTCGAGGGTTCATCGGTCAGCACCAAGTACGGCATCGTCCGTACTGATCACATCTTGTTCATCGCTTCGGGTGCGTTTCACCTGGCCAAGCCCAGCGACTTGATCCCCGAATTGCAAGGTCGCTTTCCGATTCGAGTCGAGCTGAAGGCGCTGTCACGCGACGACTTCCGCCGCATCCTGAGTGAACCGCGCAACGCGCTGACGCGCCAGTATCCGGCGCTGATGGCGACCGAAGGTGTCACTCTGACTTTCACTGACGACGCCATCGACCGCCTTGCCGACATCGCATTCGAGGTCAATGCCAGCACCGAAAACATCGGTGCGCGCCGCCTGCATACGGTGATGGAGCGCCTGCTCGACGGGCTCTCCTACGAGGCGCCGGATCGCGACGGCGACAGCGTGGTTGTGGACAGTGCGTTCGTCGAGCGTCAACTCGGCGATCTGGTCAAGGATCAAGATCTGTCGCGGTACATCCTGTGAGGCGCGGCGCATGAGTGGCCCGCGTCCGACCAGCATCGTCATGCACCAGGCTTCGCGCGTGCTTGAAGTGGGTTTCGACACCGGCGAAGTGTTCCGCCTTCCCGCCGAATACCTGCGCGTGGAATCACCTTCCGCGGAAGTGCAGGGGCATGGGCCCAGTCAAAAAATCCTGGTGGGCGGCAAGCGCAACGTCAACGTGATGAAGATCGAGTCGGTCGGCCAGTACGCAATTTTGCTGCGCTTCAATGACGGTCATGACACCGGGATCTACAGCTGGCGACTGCTGCATGAATTGGGGCGCGAACAAGCAGAGCGATGGGACAAGTATTTGGCGGCCATGGCGGCGGCGGGGATGGAGCGCTGAGTTGATCGGTGCGTCACCTCGTACACGATCAGCCCAAAGCCTAGTCGTAAGGTGCGCCTCGGCTGCTCCGTGCCAGCGTGTCGCGCATGTCTCTGACAGCCGACAAGATTCGCCAAGCGTTCGATGCGCTTTCGATGGAGCTCGCGTGCCAGCATGGACAAGCTGAGATCATCGTGGTCGGTGGTGCGGCACTTGTCCTGTTGTTTGGCGCTCGCAGCACCACGCGTGACGCGGCGGATGCCCAGCGTGCTCGGATCGATTGGAGTCAATTGCCCTTTCCTGCACACCTCAGTCAGCGCGATTTGACGGTTGCAGCAGCGATCACCGAATTCTTGGCAGAGCGGGCCGGTCTTGTTGCGCCCGAATGGACTGGACGTGTCGGTGGATTGACCGAGGCAGTTCTGCTTGACCCCGGTCTTGGTGAAATGCCACGCACGCTCGCCAATGTCCGGCGGCACGGACCTCCGGCCTCGCTCAAGCGAAACCTGATTGCCGGCGCTGAGTTTCTGGACGTTCGTTAGCCCGAAGCGGTGCGCCCGAGGCGCACTCTATGGCTTTGGTAGGGTGCGCCCGAGGCGCACCCTATGGCTTGGGTAGGGTGCGCCTTGGGCGCACCGCTGGGCCGGCAAGTTGGCGATGGACGCTCACACCTTCTGCTTGGCCATCTGCATATCGCGTTGCCGGCGCTTTTCTTCGCGGGTCATCCACCACCAGCCGATCAGGGCGGCGACCATCACTACGCTGATCATGATGGTGGCGAGCGCGTTGATCTTGGGGCTGACGCCCAAGCGAACGGAAGAGAACACCTTGATCGGCAGGGTGGTTGAGTCTGGGCCGGAGACGAAGCTGGTGATGACCAGGCTGTCCAGCGACAGAGTGAACGCGAGCAGCCAGCCAGCCAGCAGCGCGGGCGCGATCATGGGCAGGGTGATGAGAAAAAACACCTTGACCCGATTGGCACCGAGATCCATCGCGGCCTCCTCGATGCTCTTGTCTACCTCCGACAAACGCGACGACACCACCACGGTGACGAAGGCCACGCAAAAGGTGACGTGGGCGATCCAGATGGTGGTCATGCCGCGGCTGCCAAAGGCGGGAAACCAGTCTGACAAGCTCACGAACAACAGCAGCAAGGACAGGCCGGTGATCACTTCAGGCATCACCAGCGGCGCGGTGATCAGGCCGGCGAACAGCATCTTGCCGGGAAAGCGGTGGAAACGGGTCAACATCATCGACGCCATGGTGCCGATGACCACGGCGGCGGTCGCGGCATAGAAGGCTATTTGCAGACTGACCCACGCGGCCTTCAGCATCTGCTCGTCGCGCAGCAGCTCGCCGTACCACTTGGTCGAGAAGCCGGACCAGACGGTGACCAGTCGCGACTCGTTGAACGAGTAGATCATCAGGCTCAGGATCGGCGCGTACAGAAACACGAAACCGGCGATCAGCCAGACGGTGGAAAGGCGCGGGCGGGCGATGCGATTCATGTCAATCGCCCCTCCATCTCTTTCGACTGGTAGTGGTGGAACATCATGATCGGGATCAGCAACATCACCAGCATGACGATGGCGACCGCAGAGGCGACCGGCCAGTCGCGGTTGTTGAAGAACTCCTGCCACAGCACGCGGCCGATCATCAGCGTGTCCGGCGCGCCCAGCAATTCGGGGATCACGAACTCGCCGACCACCGGAATCATCACCAGCATTGAGCCGGCGATGATGCCGGCCTTGGACAGCGGAATGGTGATCTGCATGAACGCTTGCCACGGCTTGGCACCGAGATCAAACGCCGCTTCGAGCAAGCGCTGATCGTGCTTGACCAAGTTGGCGTACAGCGGCAGCACCATGAACGGCAGATAGGCGTAAACGATGCCGATGTAGACCGCGACATCCGAATGCAGGATGTGCAGCGGCTCGTCGATCACGCCCAGCCACATCAAGAAGTTGTTCAGCAGGCCGTTGTTCTTGAGGATGCCGATCCAGGCGTAGACGCGGATCAGGAACGAGGTCCACGAGGGCAGTACGACCAACATGATGAGCACGTTGCGCATCGACGGATCGGCGCGCGCAATAGCGTAGGCCATCGGGTAACCGATCAACAGGCACAGCAGGGTCGAGATCGCGGCGATCTTGAGTGAGCTCAAGTACGTATTGACGTACAGATCGTCGCGCAACAGGTACAGATAGTTGTCGAGGTTCAGCACGATCTGCAGCAGGTTGTCGGTGATGACCAGCAGATCGGTGTAGGGCGGAATCGCGATCTGACTCTTGGCGAATGAGATCTTCAGAACAATCAAAAACGGCGCGGCAAAGAACAGCAGCATCCACACATAGGGCGGCACGATGACCAGCCAGCGGCCGCCCGGCAGCCAGCGCTTGATGGACGCTGCGAGCGCGCTCATGAGGTCAGCACCACGCCGGCGTTTTCACCCCAGCTCAGCCACACGCTATCTTTCCAGGTGAAGTTTTCCGAGGCCCAGCGCTGGCTGTTCAAGTAGTTGGCCATCATCATCAGACCGCTGGGCAGGCGCACGTGATAGACCGAGTGACTGCCGAAATAGGCGATGTCCTCGACCACGCCCTGCGCCTTGTTGTGCTTGGTGGATGGTTCGTCTTTCGAGATCGCAACCTTCTCCGGGCGCACTGCAAAGCCCACTTCCTGGCCTTCAAATCCGCTGACGCCGTGGCCGAGGTAAATGCCGTGCGGAATCTGCGCACTCTCGATGACCACGAAATCTTTTTCGTCCTCGCTGATGCGGCCGTCGATCATGTTGACCGAGCCGATGAAGCTGGCGGTGAAGCGCGAGTTGGGCTGTTCGTAAATCTCGTCCGGTGGCCCGATCTGGCGGATGCGGCCGGCGTCCATGATGGCGATGCGATTGGCCATGGTCATGGCTTCTTCCTGATCGTGGGTAACCATGACGCAGGTCACTCCCAAGCGTTCGATGATGCTGACCAGCTCCAGCTGCATGTGCGAGCGCAGCTTCTTGTCGAGCGCGCCCATCGGCTCGTCTAGCAGCAGGATCTTCGGCCCCTTGGCCAACGAGCGCGCCAGCGCGACGCGTTGCTGCTGTCCGCCGGAGAGCTGATGCGGTTTGCGCTTGCCGAAGGCTTCCATTTTTACCAGCGCCAGCATCTCGGCCACGCGCTGATTGATCGCGTCTTTCGGCCGCCCCTCGCGACGCAGCCCGAACGCCACGTTTTCGAACACGCTCATGTGCGGAAACAGCGCGTAACTCTGGAACATCATGTTGAACTGACGCTTGTAAGGCGGAATATCGACGATATCGACGCCTTCCAGGGTGATCTTGCCGGCGGTCGGCTTCTCGAAGCCGGCGAGCATGCGCAGTAGAGTGGATTTGCCGCAGCCCGAACCACCCAGAAGCGCAAAGATTTCGCCGCGCTTGATGGTCAGATCGACATCGTCGACGGCGACGAAGCCGTCGAACTCTTTGCGAATCTGGCTGATGGTCAGATAGCTGGCGTCGGCAGGCTTTGCGACGACGCTGGCGGCAGATGCATTCATCGATCAAGGCCCTGAATGGTTATCGCACGCGCACACCAAGAACTCGCCGCTCCTGATGTGGGAAGGCCGCGCTCCTGCGCGGCTGCTTTGGACGACTTTGCACATCAACAGCAGCGCCGCAGGAGCGGCGCCCTCCATCGAGCTTTGACGCGATTACTGCCCCGACTTCAGCGTCGTCCACAACCGCGTGTACTGACGATCCACTTCTGGCGGCAGCACGGCCAAGGTGAACAGCTTGGCCATGGTTGCCTCATCCGGATAGATGTTTGGATCGCCGGTGATCTCAGCATCGACTAGCGACTTCGACGCCGCGTTGCCGTTGGCATAAGCAACGTAATTGGAGATATCGGCGATCACGTCTGGCCGCATCACATAGTCCAGAAACAGGTGCGCATTGGCGCTGCGCTTGCTGCTCTTCGGAACGGCCAGCATGTCAAACCAGATCGCCGCGCCTTGGGTCGGGATGGTGTACTTGATGTCGACACCTTTGCCGGCTTCCTCGGCACGGGTGGCAGCCTGCAGAATGTCGCCGGACCAACCCACCGCCACGCAAATATCGCCGTTGGCCAGATCGTTGATGTACTGCGAAGAATGGAAGTAGCGCACATGCGGACGGATCGCTTGCAGCGCGACCAGCGCCTTGTCGATCACGGCCGAATCAAAGCTGTTGGGCTCCTCGCCCAGGTAGTTCAGCACCGTCGGCACCATCTCCGACGCCGCATCCAGCATGCTCACCCCGCAGCTCTCGAGCTTCTTCATGTTTTCTGGATTGAACACCAGCTCCCAGCTGTTGACCGGCGCGTCTTCGCCGAGTGCGGCCTTGACCTTTTCAACGTTGTAGCCGATGCCGGTGGTGCCCCACAGATAAGGCACGGAATGCTTGTTGTCGGGATCGAGGCGCGCGATCTGCGCCATCAGCGCGGGATCGAGATTCTTGTGGTTAGGCAGCTTGCTGCGGTCGAGCTCAATGAAAGCGCCGGCCTGAATCTGTCGGCCAAGAAAATTCAAGGTCGGCACCACGATGTCGTAGCCGGCATCACCGGACATCAGCTTGGCTTCCAGGCCTTCATTGCTGTCGAAGACGTCGTAGATCACCTTGATGCCGGTCTCGGCTTCGAACTTGGCGATGGTGTCTTCGGCGATGTAGTCCGACCAGTTGTAGATGCTCAGCACCTTCTCTTCGGCGGCAGCTGCGGGCGGCGGTGCCGTTGCGGCGGGGGCGTCGGCCGGTGCAGGTGCTTGGCCGCAGGCGGCAAGCAGGGTGACGGCGAGAGCGGCGAAGAGGGCATGGCGCTTCATCTAGGTTCTCCGAGTCGGGCGGGAAGGGTGAGGATGACACTCAAGGCCTGCGGCTGCCAGCGCGTGCTTTGCACGATTGAAGAGCAGCCGCGCGGGAGCGCGGCCCTCCATTGGCGCGCAATGAATCGGGTGTGCGGCGTGAAGGGCGTCGGGCGTACGGCGCGGTGGGAGGGCGGCGCTCCTGCGCCGCTGCTCTTGCTTCGTCGTAGAGCGCCAACAGCAGCCGCGCGGGAGCGCGGCCCTCCGAGTGCGCAAGGGCGAAACGTGCGTATCACTCTGCCGCCAATGCCTTGGCGGTCATGTCCAAGGACTTCCACGTCTTCTCGAACAGTTCATCAATCTGTGCACGGCGGATGATCAGCGGCGGCGACAGCAGCATGGCGTCATAGGTCGCGCGCAGGATCAGACCATTTTGCAGCGCCATGTCGCGGCACAAAGCGCCAACCCGACCGCGATCAGGAAAGAAGCTGCGCTGCGGTTTGTTCGGTACCAGTTCCAATGCACCCACCATGCCGACGATGCGCGCCTCGCCGACCAAGGGATGTTCGCCGAGTTCACGCCAGCGTTTGGCCAGATACGGTCCAGTGTCATCACGGCAGGTATCGACGATGCGCTCGTCTTGCAGGATGCGGATGTTCTCCAACGCGACCGCCGCGCACACCGGGTGGCCGGAGTAGGTGTAACCGTGTGCGAGTTCGCCGCCTTTTTCCTTCAGCACACCGGCGACGCGGTCGTTGAACATCACCGCGCCAAGTGGGATGTAGCCCGAGGTAATGCCCTTGGCCAAGGTCATGATGTCGGGCGAGAAGCCATAGGTTTCTGCGGCAAACCAGTTGCCGGTGCGGCCGAAGCCGCAGATCACTTCGTCGGCGACCAACAGCACATCGTGACGACGGCAGACCTTCTCGATTTCCTGCCAATAATTGCGCGGTGGGATGTAGACGCCAATCGCGCCCATCACCGGCTCGCCGATGAAGGCCGCCACGCGATGCGGACCCAGCTCCACAATCTTGTCCTCCAGCCGCTGCGCACACAGGCGTCCGTAACTGTCTTCATCCAGATCGCCGCCATCGGCAAACCAGAACGGCGGTTCGATGTGGTGAATGTCGGGAATCGGCAAGCCGCCTTGCTGATGCATGCCCTTCATGCCGCCCAAGCTGGCACCTGCCACGGTCGAGCCGTGATAACCGTTGTGGCGGCCGATGAAGATGGATTTTTGCGGTTGCTCCTGCACCTTCCAGAAGTGCCGAACCATACGCAGGATGGTGTCGTTGGCTTCGGAGCCGGAGTTGGAATAGAAGACGTGATTGAGGTCACCCGGCACCAGTTCGGCAAGCTTGGCCGATAGCCGCACGGTCGGTTCGGTGGTGCATTGGAAAAAGCTGTTGTAGTAAGCAAGCTCGGTCATCTGCTTCGCCGCGACCTCGCCCAACTCGCGTCGACCGTAGCCAATGTTGACGCACCACAGGCCGGCGAACGCATCCAGCAATTGGTTGCCATGCGCGTCCCACACGTAACAGCCCTCGCCACGGCTGAGGATGCGGGTGCCCTTCTTCGCCAACGCGGCGTTGTCGTTGAAGGGATGCAGATGGTGGGCGGCGTCTAGCTGCTGCAGTTCGCGGGCGTCGAAGGCGTGCACAGGGGTTCCTTGGGGTGGGTTCGCAGTTGCGCCGGAAGTCGCCAGACTGGCTTCGGCAGATCGACGGGCTGGCGCGCTAATGTGGCTGCGATTGTCGGTTCACAGTGGGCCATTCCATCGAGGTCGCAGCACTCCTGTGCGCGTGGGGCCTTCAATGCGATGGAAATTGCCGTCGCTGCAGGACAGAGTGAGGCCGTCAGCAGGCAGTGCAGGTCCCGACACACAGTGCGGTTGCACGCATGCCGAGGCAATCGGAAAGCGATCCGGGCAGTGGCAATAGGCAGGAATGTTGGCGCCGTCATCGCCGCCCGACACTACGCCTGCCGTTTGATTTTATCAACGCACAGGTGACGATTCGGCCAATTGCCCACGTGCAATCGAGAGCAATTGGGCCTGATAGCAAAGGGTGAAGCCAATGTTGTCGGGAACACCTGCTGAGTGACGGCAGCGCGCGATGATTATTCTTTACAGGGTAGGACAAGAATCTCGGGTCAGCAGCGGACCTTGGATCGTAGTTCTGCTCGTTCAGATTCCGCCGTGCGTCACTTCTTTTCGCATCTGTCCGGCGTCGTGGAAGGAGCGGTCAATCCGGATCCTTCCGCCGATGCAGCAGACCTGATCTCTACCCAGCGCAGCCCGACTCCGCACACCCGCGATTGCTCGCACTCGGTGAGGTCAACAGCCAACGCATGCGCAACGCTGAGCGGGCGAGGGCGGCGGCATCATTGACTGCCTTGGTGGTGACGGGTTCGACATCGCAGGCGACTTTGGCGGCCGTAGCGTCGCTCTCGGATTTCAGAAATTCGGGGACCGAGGGCAGACCGTCGATGGCCGCAAGCGCGTGCGTCGGCGTCAGACTTTTTCTCTCGATGGGTTGGCCGACTGCGGCCAGCACGACCATGGCGCATGCGGTCAAGGTCAGCCGAGTCAAGGTGCGGGCTAGCAGGGTGCTCATCGTCGTGGTCCTGGGTTGGGGGATCATGGTTTGTAAGATGCAGAACCTGTGCCATTAGGTTGCAGTCAATCGAATCAATAAGTTGAGAATTTTCCCCCGACGTGAACCTTGGCCGGTTCCGATTTCGGTGTCCGTTGCCGGACATCGGGAGCAAACAAGGAACTCATCCGCAGACCCTGCAGCCAGCGATCCATGCGCGTGCGACACTTGCTTGTGGACACGGTTGATGCGGATTGGTTCATCGACGAGCGGCTCGAAGCGGGCCTTGTTGGATGCCAATGTCGCGACTTCTGTGACCGGTTGCAGTGACTACCGCGGAGTGCAGCCGTGTTTCGGTGGCTATCCGACCCGCGGCTGCTTACATTGGGCCACTGGGATGCGGCAAATTGTTCGTTGTAAATGTTGTGGCCAACGCGGACTGCAAGTCGCACCGCAGTTCATGGAAACAAGGCACCGATTCTGACTTCGCCCTGGGGAGGGCACATGGCACTCAAGGAAGCGCGCGTTCCCGATATTGGTGATTACTCGGGTATCCCGGTGATCGAATTGCTGGTTGCCGTGGGCGATACAGTGAAGGCGGATCAGGGCCTGGTGTCACTGGAATCCGACAAGGCAACCATGGAGGTGCCGGCGCCGTTTGCCGGCGTCATCAGGGAGCTGAAGGTCAAGCTCGGCGACCCGGTGTCGGAAGGCAGCGTGGTTGCAATGATCGAGGTGGCCGAAGCAGGGGCGAGTGCGGTCGCTACCCAGTCGGTGCAAGTCGCAGCCCCGGCAAAAGCCGAGGCTGCGAAGCCGGAGCCAAGCAAACCTGCACTCGCAGCGGAAGTGGCCAAGCCTGCGTCTGCCGCGGTCGTCGCAGCGGCTCCCGCCAGTGCGGCGCCGGCCGCAACTACGCAGACGCCGCCGATCAACTTCGGTGCCGATAGTGTCGATCCCGCAAAGGTCGCCTATGCCAGTCCGTCCGTGCGCGTGTTCGCGCGCGAACTGGGCGTCGATCTGCTCAAGGTCAGTGGCAGCGCGCGCAGTGGCCGCATCGTCAAGGAAGATGTGCAGGCCTTCGTGAAAGCGGCGTTGGCAGGTGGTGCGACGCGTGCCGCATCTGCCGCCCCTGTGGCGGCAGGTGGCGGTCTGAATCTGTTGCCGTGGCCGAAGGTCGACTTCGCCAAATTCGGCGAGATCGAAGTCAAACCCTTGTCGCGCATCAAGAAGATTTCCGGTGCCAACCTGGCCCGCAACTGGGCAATGATTCCGCACGTCACCCAGTTCGAAAGCGCCGATATCACCGAGATGGAAGCATTTCGCAAGCGCTTGGGTGAAGAGAACAAGGATCTCAAGCTGACCCCGCTGGTGTTCCAGATCAAGGCCGTGGTCGCCGCGCTCAAGCAGTTCCCGAGCTTCAATGCGTCGCTGGATGAGACCGCTGAAAATCTGGTCCTCAAGCGTTTTTTCCACGTCGGCATCGCGGTAGATACCCCAGATGGATTGATGGTGCCGGTGATCCGCAACTGCGATCAGAAGGGCCTGTTGCAACTGGCCGCCGAGCTTGGCGAGATTTCCAAGAAAGCGCGTGACAAGAAGCTGGGGCCGGCGGACATGAGTGGCGGCTGCTTTTCGATATCGAGCCTGGGTGGCATCGGCGGGACGTCTTTCACGCCGATCATCAATGCGCCGGAAGTGGCCATTCTTGGAGTTTCCAAAGCGGCCATGCAGCCGGTCTGGAATGGCAAGGATTTTGCGCCACGTCTGATGCTGCCGCTGTCGCTGTCCTACGATCATCGGGTCATCGATGGCGCCGAGGCAGCGCGCTTTGCGCGTTTTTTGGCCGATCAGCTGGGTGATATCCGGCGCCTGCTGCTGTAGCGGAAAAGCTCTCGAATTGTCCGACCTCGCCGCTATCCGAGGCGCGCGTCCAATACTCGTTCAGGGCCTGCTCGCATCGGGCTGCCCGCACAGGAACTAAAAAGCATGGCCACCATCAACTGCAACGTGCCGGACATCGGCGACTACAAGAACATTCCGGTCATCGAGCTGCTCGTAAAGGTCGGCGACAGCGTGGTCAAGGATCAGGGTCTGGTGACTTTGGAATCCGACAAGGCCACGCTGGAGGTGCCGAGCGCGGGCGCGGGGGTGGTGGTCGAGTTGAAAGTGAAGCTGGGGGATTTGTTGTCGGAGGGAAGTTTGGTGGCGGTGTTGGAGGCGGCCGGGGCCGGGGCCGGCGCTGCAGCGGCGGCCAATCCTGCACCCAGCGCCGCACCGCCTGCACCGGTCAAGACTTCGCAAACGAGCAGTGAGCCGGCCACGCCCGTCAAAGTGGCGGCTCCGGCTGCACGCGCAGCATCCCACCGCAAGGCAGACATTGAATGTCGCATGCTGGTCCTCGGTGCCGGCCCTGGTGGTTATACGGCGGCGTTCCGCAGTGCCGATCTGGGCATGGATACGGTGTTGGTCGAGCGCTATCCGAATCTGGGCGGTGTTTGCCTCAACGTTGGCTGCATTCCCTCCAAGGCCCTGCTGCACGCTGCGGCCGTCATCGATGAAGCCGCCCACGCCAAGGATTACGGCGTCAGTTTTGGCGCGCCGAGCATCAACCTCGATGCGCTGCGCGGCTACAAGGAAAAAGTGGTTGGCCAGCTCACCAAGGGTCTGGCCGGCATGGCCAAACAACGCAAGGTGCGCACGGTGACCGGCGTTGGCAAGTTTGTGTCTGCCAATGAAGTGGAAGTGAGTGCAGACGGCAAGCAGACCCTGATCCGCTTCGAACACTGCATCATCGCCGCGGGTTCGCAGCCGGTGAAATTGCCGGGCTTTCCGTGGCAAGACCCGCGAGTCATGGACTCCACCGATGCCCTGATGTTGACCGACATTCCGGCTTCATTGCTGGTAGTTGGTGGCGGCATCATCGGCCTGGAAATGGCCACCGTGTATCGCGCGCTGGGCAGTCAGGTCACCGTGGTCGAGCTGCTGGATCAGCTGATGCCAGGTGCGGATCTGGACTTGGTCAAGCCGCTGGCAGATCGCCTGAAAAAACTCGGCGTGGGTGTGCATCTCAAGGTCAAGGCGAGTTCGATCACCGCCGAGAAGAAGGGCATCAAGGTCACCTTTGATGGCGACAAGGCACCGGCAGCCGGACTGTTTGATCGCGTACTGGTGTCGGTGGGCCGCTCGCCGAATGGTGGCAAGCTGGATGCTGACAAGGCTGGCGTGCAGGTCTCTGAACGCGGCTTCATCGCCGTGGACCGGCAGATGCGCACCAACGTGCCGCACATCTTCGCGATCGGCGATCTGGTCGGGCAACCAATGCTGGCGCACAAGGCCACCCACGAAGGCAAGTTGGCCGCAGAAGTCGCACATGGCGAAAAGAAAGAGTGGGTCGCCCGCGTGATTCCGTCGGTCGCCTACACCGATCCGGAAATCGCCTGGGTCGGCGTCACCGAGACCGAAGCCAAGGCCAAGGTCCTGAAGGTCGGTGTTGGCAAATTCCCATGGGCCGCGTCCGGCCGAGCCATCGGCATCGGCCGTACTGAAGGCTTCACCAAATTGATTTTTGATGAAGCGAGCCACCGCATCGTCGGCGGTGGCATCGTCGGCGTGCACGCCGGTGACCTGATCGCCGAGATTGGTCTAGCCATCGAAATGGGCTGTGAAGTCGCCGACATCGGCCACACCATCCACCCACATCCGACCTTGAGCGAATCGGTCGGCATGGCCGCTGAGGTGTTCGACGGCACCATTACTGATCTTTATATTCCGAAGAAGAAGGGGTAGGGAAAGCGGATCGGCTCCCACAGGAACGGGACATCTCGGCGAGTACGGCGATTCTCTGAACGCCACACGAACTGAATCAGCACGCCTGCACGCTCTCTGCACAGTCTTGCCTCAGGGTCGTCACCGATCCGACTCCGAGCCCGCCGCCATGCGCCAAATTGCTGCACTTCCTTCAGCCCTGATCTTGCTGCTCGTGCTGGTACCGCCAGTGTTTGCCCAAGTGCCGCCGCCGCCGCCCCTGGCAGCGCTCGGTGCGCCTCCCGTTCCACCGGAAAACCCGCAGACCCCAGCCAAGATCGCATTGGGCCAAACGCTGTTCTGGGACGAACAACTCTCCGTCACTGGCACCATCGCTTGCGGCACTTGCCATGCGCCGGCGGCGGGCGGGTCGGATCCACGAGTATCCGAGAACATGATCGAAAGCACCCATCCCGGTCCGGATGGTGTGTTTGCGACCAACGATGATGTGATCGGTGCAGCCGGCGTGCCCTTGCACGCGGCCGATGGCAGTTATCAGACCTCGACCAGCTTCGGCATGCGCCCGCAGGTCGGCAATCGCCAGTCGATCTCGGCGATCAATGCGGCGTATCCACCCACCTTGTTCTGGGACGGTCGCGCGCGCAGTGACTTCATCGATCCGGACACGCAAGCCACCCTGATCGCGGTTGGCGGTGCGCTGGAAAATCAGGCGCTGGGGCCCTTGGTCAATACTGCTGAAATGGCCCATGCCGGCGGCAGCCTGGCGGATATGCGAACCCGTATTGCGGGCATCGAGCCGTTGGCGCTGGCCGCGGCGGTACCAACGGCCTTGTCCAGCTGGATCAATGGCCGCCGTTACCCGGCCCTGTTCGCCGAAGTGTTTGGCAGCGAGACCATTACGTCAGCGCGCATCGCGATGGCGATTGCCAGCTACGAGCGCTCGTTGGTTTCCAATCAGACCCCGCACGACGCCGAACAATCCGGCACGCCTTCGCTCACTCCGCTGGAGCGCCAAGGCCGCAATGCCTACAACCAGGCTGGTTGCCAGCGTTGCCACGGTGGTGCTCTGCTCAGCGACAACAACTTCCACTACACCGGCGTGCGTCCACAGGCCGCCGATCCGGGTCGATTTGCGGTGACCGGGCTGAATCCAGATCGCGGCCGCATGCGCACGCCGGGCCTGCGCAACATCGAGCTGACCGCGCCTTACATGGCCGATGGCAGCATCGCGACGTTGGAGGAAGTGGTCGCGTTTTATGAGCGTGGTGGTGATTTCACTGCGCCCAATCTGGCCCCGCAGATGACGCCCTTCGTGCTCACGCCGGCGCAGCGCACGGCACTGGTCGCCTTCCTTCGGCGACCGCTGACCGACCCGCGCGTGTTGACTCAATCCGGCCCGTTTGCGCGGCCGACGTTGTACAGCGAGTCATCCGCAGTGCCTCAGCTCGTCGGCGAGGGCGTGGCGGGTCAAGCCGGCATCGTTCCGAGACTGATCGCCATCGAGCCGCCGTTGGTCGGAGCGACCAATTTCACCATTGCCATCGAAGGCGCTGCTGCCGGCGCATCGGCGCGCGCGATTCTCGATCTGGTCGAGCCGGCCAACGCAAACTCGGCCGGCGTCAGCGTGCAAACTTTTACGGTCTCAGGGCAAGGCAATGCGTCTTTGCACATGCAACTGCCGAGCGCACCCTTGGCCAGCAACGTCGACTTGTATCTGCGCGTGTTTGTCGCCGATGCAGCCGCCGTCGGTGGCTTCAGCGCCACAGCCAGCGCGCGTTTTCGAATTCTTGGCGGTGCCAGCGACGTCTTCGTCAATGGTTTCGAGCCGTAATCTGGGCCCGAGCGCGCGAGCACGCAGGAGCGGCAGCCGCCGCGATCCCTCCCGCGAAAGGCATAGCGGCTTCCGCCGTTGGGCTGCTGCGCAGCCACGCCTTCACTGCGCTCGGTCCCACAAAGCTGCCATAGGGTGCGTCTTGATGCACCAGCACTTGGCTTGAACCGAAGCCGGTGCGTCAAGACGCACCCTACCTCGCTCTTGCTCTTGCTGGGCTCGCCTGCCCGCGGTCAAGCATGACTCGGCATCACGCCACCAAACACCCGCGCTGTTCCGCCACATCAATCTCAGCCGTCATGCCGGCATTGAATTCCAGAAAATCGGCTTCGATGCCATCGCTGAAGATCACCCCATAACCGGCCATCTGCGAAACAAGACGCAGTGGCCGGCCGCGATGGACTTGCCCGAACACCAAGTCGGTGCGCGATTGCCGGCTTGGAAACGGTTCGCGCACGGTGAAATACAAATGTTCGGCGTCCCACGCAAACCCGTGCTCGCGCAGGCGCTCGAAATCCGCATTGCCGGAATCGCCAGCGATCCCGCTGGCACCGGTCAACAGACTGCGAAACCAGCCGGTCGAACCAAGTCCAGTCGACACGATCACGCCGCTTGACGAATGCGCTTCCTGCCGACCTTCCCAGGCAATTTCATAGCGCGCTGAGGTGTGTGAGCGCGGACCGATGAACAGGTCGTTGACGCCCAGCAACTCCTGCCCATCGCTCAGGCGCACGCGGGCGAAGCTGACGCCGCGTTGAGCGCAGCGACCAGCCAACAGTTCAGGCAGCAATTCGCCTAAATTCTTGGAGGTGTATGGCAACAGCACACCATCCCAACGTGCCGGGTCAGGATTGACGCCGATGACCGGCTGCCCACGCAAATACTTCAGCGTGTTGGCGACCAGTCCGTCCTGCCCGAGTACGACCACGATGGCATCCGGCGGAAACAAGAAGTTGGGCAGGAAGCTGCGATCCAAACGCTGCACGCGGCCATGCAGGGACAGGGCCGCATCGGCAGCCTTCAAGGCCTGTTGGTAAGTGCGATGCTCGGCTTCGTAATCGGCAAAATCCGCGCCCAGATGTTGCACATAAAAGCGCGCCTGCTCAATGGTGTTGAAGCGCGCGATCAGGTCATCCAGCCGCGAATGCCGGGTGACCAGAACAATGCGTGCAGACACCATTTCAGCTCTTTGACTTGTTCGCCGAAGGCTGGCTGGCACGCGTCAGGCTGTGCAACAGATCAGGCGAAATATTCAACTCGCCGATGCGACTGGCGTTTTCTGCCAGGCCTTGAAACGCCAAGGCGATGAGAGCGGCAGGCTCGGCGCCGCCCATGGTCAGCGCCTGCAATACACGCGGTTCGACGCCGGCCACTGCGGTCATCAAACCACGCACGGCGTCGGCCTTGGCCTCGGCCTCCTTCCGGGTATTGCCAAGCCGCAGATCGACCAAGGCGATGTTGGCGTCTTCCAGCGAAATGCGGCCGGCCATTTCCTGCGACTCGATCTGCTGGCGCTTCTCCAACACCGCGCGCTCGGCGTCCAATTGCGCCTCGCGAATCTGCCGCTTCTTGGCTTCCACCGCGATCTCGGTTTCCAGCTCGTTCTGCTTGATCGCGCGTTCCTGTTCAATGGCCGAGTTACGACGCGTGTAGGTCGCGTCGTCGGCGCGCTTCAGAATTTGCTCGCGCACCTCGGCTTCCAATGCGCGACCGGTTTCCGGTGTCGGCTTGATCGCGAGAATGGCAATGTCGACCAGGCCCACGCCCAGTTCACTCAGAGACTCCGCGCCACGTAAACGTTCACGTACCGCCGCCTCGATGCGGTCGCCCTGGGTCAGCAGCGCTTGCAAACTCGAGGCCTGCAACAAGCTGCGCAGTTGCACTTGCACGGCGTTAAGCAAACGGTTGGTCAATTTAAGCGGATCTTCCGAGGCATAGCTTGCGCCGTCCGCCGCCAGCGTGAAGTCCATTCGTTGCGCCAAGGTTTCCGGATTGAGCACACGAAAGGTTGCCTGGCCCTGCACGCTCACTTCTTGAAAATCCTGACTCACTTCGCGAAATGCGAACGGTGCGTCTTGATGCGCCAGCGGGATCGATACCAGCGAGGTGCTGGGCGCGAAGTAGAAAAACGCCAAACCGCTGCCTTGCCGTCGCACGCGGCCGCCGCGCATTTCGATCAGATGTGTGCTCGGCGAACTCTTGATATAGCGAAAGCCCAACATTGGCATGCTCCTGCGACTGTGCTCATTGCCTCGCAGTTTGCCTGCAATGGTGATCGTTGTTCTTCCTGTTCCTGTGTCCGCTGGGCCTTCATTGGGCACACGCAAGCGTGGATCGCATGTTGCTTGCAAACGTGCTGGCAACACCATCACTCCACCACATCCTCCGTCTGACATACCTGTGCTTGGTTACCCACTTGCAGGCGATTGATGGCGCGGGTCTGGCTGACGCCATTGACGGTGTAAGCGAAGCTGGCCGTCTCGCCATCGGCAAATACGAAGCGCGCGCTGCCGATGACATCGTTGCCGGGGCTGGGTGCGGCATTGTCGATCAGCGAAAACGGCGTGCCGTTGCGTTGCCGGAAGATGCTGCCGCTGAAGCTGCCGTCGGCTTGGCGGGTGGTCGAGATGACGAAGAACACGGCCTCGCCATCGCTGTCATAGGTGAACCAAGCGCCAGCAATCAGATCATCGACATGCAACAGGGTCAGCCCCCAGCCGGCATTGCTGCCTGCGCCACTCCACAGATCGGTGAAATTGCGCGCGTCGCGTCGTGAGCTGCCGGGACTGGTGGTGCAGCTGAAATTGCGACCGCCGAAAGGGAACTTCTGCAGCACTTTTGTTTGATTGACGCCATCGGCCGAGTAGGCGAAACGCAGTCGGTTCTCGCCGGCAAAACTCAGGCGCACATCGCCGATAGGCGTGGTGGTGCGCGCGGCGGGTCCGCTGATCTGATCGAACGGCGTGCCGGTGAAGCGCAGCAAGGGGCCAACAAAACTGCCGTCGGCTTGCGGGAAGGCGCCGGCGATCAGAAACCAGGTCGGTTCGCCATCGTTGTCGTAGGTAAACCACGCGGGTGCCAGCAGATTGCCTTGGTCAAACACCGTCAAACCCCAGCCGGATTCGGCCGGAATCCACCACGTCGCCGAGCGCTTGAGCGTGGCCTGCGGATTGCTGCGCGCGACGATGGCTGAGCCGGTGAGTGCGCCGGCCAAGAGGTTGCTGGCGCTGGATTCAAATGCCAGTTGGGTGCCGTCAAAATTCAGTGCGGGCGCTTCGCTGTTGGCATTGAGTTCCGAGCCGTTCGCGTTGCGCGACAAGCGCTGGATGATCGTGGGCTGTTGCAGATTGATGCTGTGGACGTCGACGCGTTCGTTGTTGTCGGCAAACTCCAGGTCGTGGTTGGACGCCGCACTGACGAACACCAATTGATTGCCATCGCCCGAGAGTTGCGGCGATTGCGCCGCACCGGTGGTATCGGCACCGTTGCCACCTTGGCTAAGGCGCACGGGACTGGGTTGCGTGGCGCTCCAAAGATAGATATCAGTCAAGCTGTTGTTGTCACCCATGCTGATGCCCTGGTCGCTTTGCCAGGCCACGGTCTGGCCGCTGTAGTCGATGCTCGGATTCTGACTGCCGGTCAGCCCGCATTGACTGGCCAACAGGCTGGCGGGTGGGCTCACCCGCTGGGTAGCGCCAGTGAGCATGTCGCGCAGCATCACCTGGTTGTTGCCAGCGGCACAGGGCGCAGGATTGCCATCGAGCGCATTGCTGGCAGCGGTCTGATACGCCACCCATTGGCCGTTGGCCGAAACCACCGCATTCTGACTTTCGCCGTTGCTGTTGGCCGCCGTCGGCACTCCCGCCACGGCAATGGTTTTGCAGGTCAGGCAGCGTGCGGCGCTGGGCAAGACTGCATTGCCCGTGCGGGCAAGCGGAATGGCATACACATTGAGTTGACCGAGTACACCCAGTGCGGGATCGCTGGTCGGCATGGAGACCACCACCAGACCACCGTCGGGGGCTATGCTGGGTTGGCTGCCCGCTGCGGCGGCATCGCCCAGACGCTGCGTCGTGCCGGTCAGCAAATTGCGCAGAAACAGGCCAGCGCCGCCGCCTTTCAAGCGGCTCTCTCGCTGCGCCTTGCTTTCGCCCAACACGTTGGCGGCGGCATTGTTGGCGGCCACAAAAACGACCAACTGTGCATCGGCTGTCATCGAAGCCGCAGTGGCGTCGCTCACCAATTGCGCGCCAGCGTTGTCGACGCTGATGCGCAGCACTTCTCCGGTTTGCCGATCGCGGCGGAAGATGTCGATCACGCCATTGCTGTCCCCCGCCACCAGATTGTCGGCCGCCGACTGGAAAACGACGAAGCGCCCACTGGCATCGAACTGCGCATCCGTGGATGCTGCGTTGGCGTTTTCAGTGACTGTGCTCAGGCGCCGCAGCAGTTCATCGTTCAGTACGACTTGCGCGGTGGGCACGCCGTGCGAGCTGTCATCACCGATTTGTCCAAACAGATTGTCGCCCCAGCACTGCGCCGCGCCGGCGAGCACAACGCAGTTGTGGCCACCGAGTCCGGAGTCGATGTTGCTGGCGCCGCGGGTCAGACCGGCCACCACGGTGGGCAGGGGACGCGCAATGTTGGTGTTGTCGCCGACGCCCTGACCCCAGCATTGCACCGCCGTGGTGTCGAGGCGGACACAGGTGTTGATGTTGCCGGCCGCCAGCTCGACCACGCCACCTTGCAGCGATGGAACATCGCCTGGCACCGCGCGGTCCTGCAGCGAGCCATCGCCCAGCAAATTGCCCGACGCGCTGGCGCCCCAGCAAGCCACCGCGCCGCCCACTTTCAGGGCGCAGGTATGCAAGGCCCCGGCGCTGGCCGCGCTCACGCCCGTTGACAAACCGGAGACGGTGATGGGCGTCAGCCGATTGACGGTGCTGCCATCGCCGAGCTGTCCGCTGCTGTTGATGCCCCAGCAGCGCATCGCCCCTGTTTCGGTCACCGCGCAGGTGTGAAAAAAGCCGGCCGAGATCGAACGCACACCACTGCCGAGACCGACCACGTCCACCGCGGTCAGGCGCGCCTCGGTACTGCCATCGCCGATTTGCCCAAATGCATTCGTGCCCCAACACTTCACTCCGCCACCCGCGAGCAAGGCGCAGGCGTGCGACCGGCCGATGCTGACATCCAGCACATCGACATCGCCCAGTCCCAGCACATCGACCGGCACGTTGCTGGTCGTAGTCGATCCATTGCCGAGTCGACCATCGAAGTTGGCACCCCAACATTTGAGCCGGCGCGCGGCGGTGACCGCACAGCTCGATGCGCTGCCCGATTGCAGCCGCCGCACGCCCGCCGTCAGACCGACCACAGTCACCGGCGTCAAGCGAATGCGAAACGTGCCATCGCCCAATTCGCCATTCAAGTTGTAGCCCCAGCACGACACGCTGCCGGTGGTACTCAAGGCGCAACTGCTTTGACTACCGACTGCAACTGAGCCCACCGAGCTGGCTTGACCCAGTACCCGGGTGGGAACAAGGCGCAAGCTGACGTTGTCGATGCCGAGTTGACCAGTGGTGTTGGAGCCCCAGCACTGCGCACCGCCGCTTTGCGAACGCGCGCAGCTGTGACCACCGCCGGCACTGATTTGCACGGTGTCCGATGTCAGGCCAATCACGGTTTCAGCGCCGCTGCTGCCGTCAATCGGTCCGGTTCCCAGCTGCCCGGCCACGTTGTCGCCCAGGCACTTCACCACCCCGCTGGTGTTGATCGCGCAGAAGTGACTGTTGCCACCATCGATGGCGATGAAACCGCTGGCAAATCCCGGATATTCGCGCGCTACCAGCGAGCCACCACTGAAAGCCGTCAGCGGAAACTGCGGCCCCCAGCAATACACTGCGCCTGCTCGCGTCACCGCGCACGTGCTGTTGGCGCCACCGGCCAAGGAAAGGACGGGATCCGGCAAGCCCTGCACCCGCACCGGACGGGATGCATTGCTCATGCTGTTGTTACCAAGCTGGCCGAAGGCGTTGTAACCCCAGCAATACACACTGAAATCCACCAGCAAGGCGCAGGTGTGCTCGTCACCGGCCGCTATCAACAAGGCCGCGGCAGGCAAGCCTTCAACCGAACCAGCGCGAGGCCGCTGGGTCGCGCTGCTGCCGTCACCCAGTTGGCCAAACGTATTGCCACCCCAGCAACTCACCTGACCGCCATCCAGCAAGGCGCAGCTGTGGCGGTTGCCGGTGGCGAGGGCAGTGACTGCGCCACTCAGGCCAAGCGTGGCGACCGGCGTTCCGCGTGCATACACATCGCTGCCATCACCCAATTGACCGTTGTCATTCAGGCCCCAACACACCACACCGCGTTCTGCGGTAATTGCACAGCTGTGAAAATAGCCGGTGCTGAGTGTGCGCACGCCGAGCAGATCAGGCAGCGGGACGGGGGTGAGCCGGGCCGAGTCGGAAGCATTGTCGCCGAGCCCCAGCTGGCCGGCGATGTTCGAGCCCCAGCATGACACGCGACCTTGCTGATCCAGCGCGCAGGTATGCAGGCCGCCCACGGCGATCTGGGTGAGATCCGCCAGCGGCGGCAGAGACGCGGCATGCAGTTCCGATGCAGCCAACAGCAATCCGAGCGAACCTCGTGTCAGCCAACCCATCGAAATGCGCATCGATCTCTCCTCATCGCCCCTGAGGGCCGCAGTCACGTCGTCGAAAGTACAGCAAGGACGACGACCGATTACCGGATCAAACTGTTCCTGGCGGCCGCGGGTCGGTGAATGGCGAGCGCCGGCATGAGCACGGATGCAAGCAAGCCTTCGAGATTACGCCGCCGAAGTGACTGCAACAACGACCGTGGTTGGTCGCGACTGCGAATCAGTCCATCTCGGCCAGCCCGCGCTCGATGCTCATGTTGCCGCGATAGCCCAATTCACGTCGGGCTTTGCCGTCATCCACGGTGACTTCTTCGCCAAACAGGCTCACTACCATGCGCGTCACTGGCGGCTTTCCGGCGAGCGCCAAACCGCGCCAGAGAACTTCGCAGATTTGCGCGCTGAGTCGCGCCAGCCAACGCGGCAGGCTGGCATCGCCAACCTGCACGCCTTGAGTGGCAAGCATTCGGGTAAGGAATCCGCGCAGTTCGACCGGATCGCCATCGGTCAGAAAATAGATCTCACCCGCGCGGCCCTTGTGTGCCGCCAACAACAAACCTTCGACCACATTGGCGACATGGCAGGTCGATGTCAGATGATGGCCGCCGTTGATCCATTTGAAACGGCCTTCGCGTACTCCCGCCACCAGTTGTGGCAGTAGCGAGGTATCGCCGGCACCCCAGATCAAACGCGGGCGCAGGATTACCGTTTCCAAGGCCGGCCCATTGGCCGCTCGAACCAGCGCTTCCGAAGCCGCTTTGCTGGCCGGGTACAGTGGCAGCGGGCGAGCCGGCAACGGCCGTGTCTCATCCACCCGCTGCAAGGGCGATCCATCGAGCAGCGCCGCCTCCGAACTGACATGGATCACACGCCGAACGCCGGCCTCACGCGCCGCACCCAGCACGTTGCGTGTGCCGGTCACGGTAATCCGCTCGAACAATTCCGACGGCCCCCATTCCTCGGTGTGGGCAGCGGCGTGAAACACCCAATCGCAACCGCGCATGCCTGTAGCCAAGGTGGCCGTATCGTCGAGACCGCCATGCACCGGCGTCGCCCCCAGCGCGCTGACCGCACGGACTGATGCATCGCTGCGCGCCAGTGCCAACACTTCATGGCCGCGCGCGCGTAACGCGGAGATCAGGTTGCGGCCGACAAAGCCGGAGCCGCCAGTGACAAATACTCTGCTCATAGCGGTCACCCCCTGCCTTGATTACGAGCGCTGCCGCATCCTGCACCCCGCGCAGCCGAATCGCGACGTCGCGATCAATGCCGAGATTGACTTGAAGAGCGCGTCCGACCATTGCGCCTCGCGGCACCACGACCTGCCGCAGCGGCCACCACCGCAAAACATGCAAGTGTCCAAACGCCAGTAAGCACGGCGATCACGAATCGCTGTTCGGGAACGATGAGCAGCCCTTCCGCCAACAGTAGACCCAACAACAGCAGCACGCCCACGTGATGCCTTGTGATCGCACGCCTTTGCATCCACAGCAGCGCAACGAGTACGGCCAGCGCCGCGCCGTTGGCAAACAACAGGATCGGTGACCAGATGCGACGCGCTTCGCCCAGGCGCGGGTCGGCGGCGGGCTTCCACGCGCGCGGCTGCTCGCCACGCTCAAGCTTGCCACCCCAAAGAAACAACTGATCGCCCACTCGGCGACCCCAGTCGACTGCGCGCCCTTCGTCGCGTCCGACGAAGATCACGTGCGTGCTGGTATCCAGCACCGCGCCCGAGATCGAATAGCGTTCTGCCTTGGAGCCAAGCCTTACCCGACGCGATGCCACCAGTTGACGATCGGACTGCCGATAAAAAAGCAGCTCGACGTCGGCTGGCCGCGGTGCCCACAGCCAGACGCTGTAGCTGTAAGGCTCGCGGAAGCGGGGCAGAAAGGCTTGCTGCAATCCGGCGCTGCTGTCGATTCGCTGTACGCTCAGGCGTGAGGCCGACTGGCGACCATCCGGCGCGCGCTCGGCGTTGAAATCTGCGCGTGTGGAAACGAGGTTGATTTTCCCGACCAGATCAACGTCGTCGAAGCGATCCAGAACCTGCTGCGCCGGTTGCAGGTAGGTGCTGGCCGCGTAACTGCCCAGATAAAAATTCAGGCGGCTGGCAAAGATGCAGGTCGCCAACACCGGATCCCGCTGTTCCAGGGCCTGCAAGGGACCGCGGTTGTCGGCCGAACACGGCGAGGGCCAGCGAAAGGCTTCGATGGGTCGCAGCAAGGTGTCATAGCCCATGGAGCCATCACGCAAGTGGATATCGCGCCACTTGGTTTCCTGATCAGGACTGATATAGCCGAGGGCACCCGTTTCGCGCCACGTGGCCACATACTGGATGGCGATGGGCAGCAGCGCCACGGCCAGCCACAACTCGCGCCAGCGACGGTCGCGATCACGCGCCCAAAGCAGCAGTGAAACCAGCAGCCAACCTAGCACCGGGTACAAATAGTAAGCGCGGACAAACGCCGTGAGTCCAAGTAGCCCGCCGATGAGCGCATAGCGCCAGGCCGGGCTGCGGCTGTCGCCCAGCAACACCACCCAGATGGCAATCAGGGTCAACAGCGCGGCCGGCGGGTCGGCCAGCGAATGTGGGAGCACCGGCTGCAGAAACACGACGTGCGCCAACAGTGAGCCGATGCCGCAGACCATGAGCGCCCGGCTCTGCCACCGGTCGGGCCGGCTGGCGAGCGCCGGCTGCAACCAGCGGCGGGCTACTTTCAGCGACAACCAGACAGACAGCAACAGCAGCAACCCGTGCACCCAGAACAAGGCTGCGGGAGGCACACCGAGAGCATCCAGGGCACCGAACCAAAGTCCGGAGCCCAGCGGCCGCAAGGGGTCGTAACAACCGCCGCCGGCCGCACAGATGGCGCCCTCTTCCAGATAACCCTCGGCATCGCAGCACTGCTCACGCTGCGTTGGCCAGACCGCCGGCTGTTCCATTCAGACGTGGTCGCTGGAATTGACCGCGACAACCATGATGGCGACATCGCGGGTCGAGGATTGGCGCGGGGCTAAAGGGAATCGCATGGCCAAATTATCGCCTGCCTCGGCAGTGGCGGCGAGTGAGCGCTGGCAGCTGCCGATGCTGGAAGTGGTCGCGCGCTGGCAGAATAGCCGGCCCGCCCCCGGTCCCCTAGCGCCGATGCGAGTTCCCTTCAACCACTTGCAGTCTCTGCATGAGTCGCAACGCCAGGCGTTGGCGGATGCCGTGCTTGGTGTCCTGGATAGCGGTTGGTTTGTGCTCGGCCCGCAAGTCGAGCGCTTTGAAGTGGACTTTGCCGCCTATTGCGGAACCTCACACTGCGTCGGTGTCGGTAATGGCAGTGAGGCCTTGGAGTTGGCGCTGAAGGCTGTGGGTGTGGTGGCCGGCGACAGCGTCGCCACCGTTGCCAATGCGGGTTACTACGCCAGCACCGCGATCCTTGCGTGTGGCGCCATGCCGTTGTTTGTGGATGTCGAAGACGCGCACCTGCAGATGGATCCGCAGGCGCTGGACGCGGTGTTGCTGAAGCGGCCCCGCGCATTGGTGGTGACCCACTTGTATGGGCAGTTGGCACACATCGAGTGCATCGTCGCGCGTTGTCATGCGGCCGGTGTGCCCGTCATCGAGGATTGTGCGCAAGCACATGGTGCGCGCCGCGGTGGCCGCGTGGCGGGTAGTTTTGGCGATCTGGGTTGCTACAGTTTTTACCCGACCAAGAATCTGGGTGCGCTTGGCGATGGAGGCGCAGTGGTGACGCGCGACGCCGCGCTTGCCGATCGGGTGCGTCGGTTGCGCCAATACGGTTGGGGCGACAAGTACAGTGTCGCTTTGGCCGGTGGCCGCAATTCGCGGCTGGACGAAATGCAGGCAGCGGTGTTGAACGTCGAACTGCCCTTGCTGGATGCCCGTAACGCGCGCCGACGGCGGATTGCCGCGCTGTATCGGGCTGGGCTGAATCAGCTTGCCATTCGCCCGCTGGCTCGCGGAGGCGAAGACGACGTCGTCCATCTGTATGTGGTTCGCTGTGAGCAACGTGATCGCTTGTGCCAGCACCTCGCCAGTCGGGGTGTGCAGGCGGTAGTTCACTTTCCAATTGCAGACCATCGCCAGCTGGCCTTGAAGACCCGTTACCAAGAGAGCAACTTGCCAGTCACCGAAACCGCCTGCGCCGAGGTGCTGAGCCTGCCCTGCCATCCGGCGCTCAGCGATGCGGACGTCCAGCATGTGATTGGTGCCTGCAATGACTTTGAACGCTGAGTGCACCTTGGTCGTTCCGGTGTACCGGAACGAAGCCAACATTCCCGCCTTGCTGGCGCGGCTGGCCGACTTGCATTCACGTGTGCCCGGCGGCATTCGTGTGCTGGCCGTGGTCGACGGCAGTCCTGACCGCAGTTTTGAGCGCTTGCGTGACGGCTTCGCGGTCGCGCCATATGCGTCTCGGCTGTTGTTGTTGTCGCGCAACTTCGGCTCGTTTGCGGCGATCCGCGCCGGGCTTGCCGAAGTGCGGACGCCCTACATGGCAGTCATGGCGGCCGACTTGCAGGAACCATCCGAATTGTTTGAGTCCCTGTTCGCCAAACTGCGCACGGGCGACCACGATGTGCTGCTGGCCAGCCGCAGCGGGCGTAGCGACCCGTGGTTCAGTCGCTTCAGCTCGGGTCTTTTCTGGGGCATGTATCGACGTCTGGTGCAACCAGAAATGCCTGCGGGTGGTGTCGACGTGTTCGCCTGCAACGCCTTGTTCCGTGACCGTCTGGTTGCCTTTGGTGAGAGCAATAGCTCGTTGGTCGGTCAGTTGCTGTGGCTGGGCTTTCGGCGCGCTGAAGTGCCGTACCAACGACAGGCTCGCGAGCTTGGCACCAGCGCGTGGACATTTCGTCGCAAGTTGCGTTATCTGGCCGACAGCGTGTTCTCGTTCTCCGATCTGCCGATCCGGGTCTTCCTCGCGGTCGGTGGCTTGGGTTTGCTGGCTAGTGTCGGTTTTGCCATGGCCGTGTTGCTGGCCAGGTTGAGTGGAGCGATTGAAGTGCCCGGCTACACCGCAACGGTACTCGCCGTGCTGTTTTTTTCCGCCCTGAACCTGTTCGGCCTGGGCGTGATTGGATCCTATGTCTGGCGCGGCTTTGAGAACACCAAGGCGCGACCGCTGGCGGTGGTGATGCAACGTGAGGACTTCAACATCGAATCGCCTGCTCTCCCATCCGTGGACCTCAACGCCGCCAGCGTCTTCACCACCGGGCTATCCGCATGAGTTTTTTTGTCCACCCGCAGGCCCTGTGTGAATCCAGCCACGTGGGCGCGGGCACCCGTGTGTGGGCGTTTGCGCACGTGCTGCCCGGCGCGCGCATCGGCCGCGACTGCAACATCTGCGATGGTGTGTTCGTCGAGAATGACGTCGTTGTCGGTGATCGCGTCACCGTCAAATGCGGCGTGCAGCTGTGGGATGGCGTGCGTTTGCATGACGACGTATTTGTAGGCCCCAACGTCACCTTCGCCAACGACCGCTTCCCGCGCAGTCGGCAGATTCCTGAGCAATTTCTGCACACCATCGTCGAACAGGGCGCGTCGATCGGTGCCAATGCCACCTTGTTGCCGGGGATCACCATCGGCACCGGCGCGATGGTGGGGGCGGGTGCGGTGGTCACCCGCTCGGTGCCCGCGAATGCCATCGTGGTTGGCAATCCAGCGCGCATCAGCGGGTATGTCGGTGCCCGTCGCGATACGGAGTCGGGTGATGGTCCGCCGACGGCGGCGCAGGTGCTTTCAGTGCCCTCGGTCCGCCTGATCGCACTGCCACAATATGCCGACATGCGCGGCCATCTCACCGTGGCCGAGTTCGCCGAACATTTGCCGTTCACGCCGCAGCGCTGTTTCTTCGTCAATCACGTGCCCAGTCGGGAGGTGCGCGGTGAGCACGCCCATCGCCGCTGTGCGCAATTCCTCATCTGCGTCAATGGCTCGCTGTCGGTGCTCGTCGATGACGGCAACGGGCGCGACGAGCATCGCTTGGATTCTCCCAGCCTGGGTCTGTATCTGCCGCCGATGGTGTGGGGCACGCAATACCGTTACAGCGAAGACGCCGTGCTGATGGTGCTGGCCTCGCTGCCCTACGATGCCAGCGACTATCTGCGTACGTACAGCGAATTTCTGGCGGCCGTGCGCGATGCCTGAGGCGGCGCAAGCGGCATCCACCTCAGCTCGGCAAGCACTGCGTTTCCTGTTCGCCGGTGGCTTCAACACGATAGTCACCTATGCGCTGTTCTGGCTGCTGTGTGCGGTGATGCATGCGCAATTGGCCTTCGCCATTGCCTACGCCATTGGCATCGGACTTGCCTATCTGCTGAACGCGCTGTGGGTGTTTGGCAGTGATGCCAGCTGGAAGGGCGCAGCCACTTATCCGCTGCTCTACCTGCTGACGTATTTGTTCAATGCCGGATTGATGCAGCTGGCAACGGACTGGCTGGGCTGGTCGCCGCAATTGGGTCTCGCAGTCGCCATTTGCGTTTCCACGCCGATCAGTTTTGTGCTGAATCGTTTTTTCCTGCTGCCGGCCAAGAACAATGCAGGAGATCGGAATGTTTGATTCGCGAAGAGCCGTGGTGGTCTTGCTCGGCCTTATGCTGCTGATCGCCGGCGGCCTGTACGCGCCGGGCTTTGCCGGCTACTGGCTGGGCGATGATTTTTCCAATCTGCATCGCGCCTACGTGTGGTCCATCAACGGTGAAGTCGGCGCTCAGCTGTGGCGGCAACTTTCCAGCAGCACCAGCGAAGGCGCCGCATTTTTTCGGCCCTTGATCATCGTCAGCTTGACTTTCGATTTTCTGCGCAGCGGCACGGACTACGCCAGTTGGTACGCCTACAACTACTTCGTGCATCTATCCAACATGCTGTTGGTGGCGCTCTTGGTACGTCGTATGGCGGCGTGGGCGGGAGCAGACGCCGGCATGGCCGCGCCACTGGCAGCGGGTCTGTTTGGGTTGACGCCGTTGCTCGCCGAAGGCGTGTTCTGGTTGTCCGCGCGCTCCGATGCCAGCGTTACCCTGTTTGGATTGTTTGGCCTGCTTGCCTGGGTGGGCCGTCGCGAGCAGGCCAGGCCGCCCGTGTTCTGGTTGCCCATTTGCCTGCTGCCGGCGCTGCTGTTCAAAGAATCGGCGGCGCTGCTGCCGTTGCAAGCCGGATTGGTGTGGCTGGCGACACCCGCATTGCGGGAGCGACGGCGACTGTTCGCCTTGATCGCGGCGGCCGCCTTGGTCGCGGTATTTCTCGCCTGGCGGTCGGTCCTGTTTGGCAGCGCCTGGCAGGTGTACGGCGGTGCAGCCACGCCACTCACGGATGCGATTCATCGGCTGCCAGTTGCAGTGGCGTCTGTGTTGCCATGGCTGCACGGGTTGGTCGACGCACAGTGGAGCCTGTTGCTGGTCTACGGCGCGCTACTCGTGGTCGTGGTCGCCACGGTCAGCATCGCCTCGCGCACCCGCCAACGGGGTCTGGCGTTGGTGGCCGCCGGCGCCGGCGCGCTGCTGGCCACCCTGCTCAATCTGGGCGCGCTGGCGGGCAGTGGCGAAGGTGGGCGGCTGCTGTATTCGCCGCTGGCCTGGCTGGCGCTCGCATTGGGCGTCGCGTGCGCGCGGCCAATCGGTGCGACATCCATTCCGCAGCAGCGATTGCGGCAGTTGTCGAATGCGCTGCTCGCGATGGCAGTCCTTGTCGGCGTCGGCGTCTTGCACCCCCTGCTGGACAAAGTCTGGAGCGTGCAATCGGCGCTCAAGAACACCGCCGCCGTGTTGCCACAGGCTGCGCTGCACAATCCCGATGGGATGCTTTTGCTGTTGCCTGATGCAGTGGGCCCGGTGGTCGCGGTGCGCAATGGGCAGGCGGCATTCGTGCTGCGGCCACTGCAGCCACAAGGCTTGATTGATCGGCTGATGCCCACCCTGCCTGCCGAAGTGCATTCACGCCACGGCCAGTATGCCGATGGGTTGCTGGATCAACTGCAGGCGGCCAATCTGCAACATTTCGATGTCAACGCGCCGTCAGCCAAGCCTCTGCAGACACGTGCCCGCTGGCCGGCCCGCATTGCTTGCTGGTCTTCCCAACGGCGGCGCCTGATCGAGTTTCCGGCACCGGCCGCAGACGACGCCAAGGATTGGACCGATCAGATTCTTGCCGATGCAGGCAAACATGGCTGCTGGACACGCTGAGCCGGCACTTGCCTGGGCAGTTCGGCGGCCAGCTCAATCGCCGGATCAATCACTGATCTGGTCAAACTCCTGGATGTTTTCCAGCAGCAGATAGACACCTTGTTCGATGGCGTCGCGCGACTGTGCCTGCGACAACTGGCGGATGCTGTTGACGATGGCAATCCACCAGCGCATGTGGCGGGCGCTGAGTTGGGCCGCGACCGGAATCAGGTCGCGGGCGAGGCCGAGGATTTCGATGCCTTCGCGCTTGAGTGCGACCATGGCTTCCAGGTCCAGTCGCGCGCCCTGCAGTTCACGCAGGTAACGCCGCACGATCATCGGATCCTGCTCCAGTGCCGCGGTGGGCGCAGGTTCGGCGTTGGGTGGCAACAAGGCGATATCCAGCTTGGACAGAAACCCGCGCAGCGCGCCGCGCACGCTCAGCCATAGCTCCTTGCGATAGGCGCGTTCGCGCGACTTCTGCATCATGGTCAACAGACCGACCAGGAAGAAGCCTTCCATGCAGAAGCCGATCAGCTCCGGCACCATGTTGTCGTGGAAGGGGCCGGAGGCACCGGGCATCCAGAAAAAATAGGCGATCAGCGAGAGGCCGGCGGTGCCAAACACCGCCATCGGCGCAATGGTGACGAATGTGCTAGCCCGCACGTGGCACCCCGCCGCCGGGTTGACGTGCCAGCGCCATCACCACGCGTGAAATGCGACCCGCTTCTTCGGCACTCAGGTCCAAGGGCAGGTTGGTGATGAAGACGGTGTGGCCTTCTCGCAGAGGCACCGACAGATAATCCTTGCGGCGCTCGCTGGTCGCCAGCGCGATGTCTTCCAGCGCCCGCGTTTCCTCGGCGTTGTCAGCCTCGATGGTAAACGGACGCATGCCGCGTCGCAGCGTGTGACCGGAAATCGTGGCAAACGTGGTCGGGTTCTGCAGCCAGGCGACATAGTCGATCAGCGCTTCCGAAACCCGCGTCTTGTAAAGCACCAGCACTTCCGCGCGGATGGTACTGCCCTGGATGGTGTGCAGCCGCGCCGCCAGCTTGTCGACATTGATCAGCCGAATGTCCTGCTTTTCTTCGCGCGTCAACTCGACGAACAATTGCTCGATGGCATTCGCCCGGCTACGCGCGACCGCCGGATTCAGCAAGCCCTGCTTGGGCGCCTCACGCAGGAAATCCAGCAGTCGCAGCGGTGTGTAGTCTTCGGCGGCCATATCAAATCCAATAGTTGCATCAATCCTCAGCGCGAAGCTTACGGCTTGATCTGCCACCCGCGCGCATTTCCGCGCCTCGGGCCGAGTGGAATTCGACAGCGTGCACGGACCAGCACTCGTCATCCCCGCGCAGGCGGGGATCCAGTGCGGCTATCGCCAATTCATCGCACCGATCATTGGATTCCCGCCTGCGCGCGCCTGCGCGGGAATGACGGTCCGAGTGGATCGGCTTGTCACCGATGTGCGCATGGGGTCAACGTTCAAACCACCACCACTACCCGCGTCGCCTTGCCGTCAGCCACCATCGTTATCCGCGCGCCGGTGATCCCTGCGATCAGTTCGGCATTGGATTGCAGGTGTTGGCTGACGCGGCCGGTGATGAATTCGCCGCCGCCGGCCAACCACATCGGCAGCAACAGTTGATCGGCCAGGTGTTCACCCACCACGGCGGCACTGTCCAGATAGCCCGCCATCAGTGCGCAGGCCGTGCTCGCGACTTTTTCCGCGGAAACGCCGCGTTCGCCGTAGCAGGTCACCAGCTCGCTGACATGCGCAAAAGTGGCCCAGAACGACAGCACATTACCGGGGCCGGTGCGGCCGCCCAATTGCCGGATTGTGCTCATCGCTTGCACCTGCGGGTAATGCTCCGCAAGCACCGCCAACTCGCGGCTGGCAACGTGCGAAGGCACCGCGGCGAGCAGCGCTTGCGCGCCGAACTCCAGCCGCTCGCCGCGTTCGGTGAGCGTGATCGGAGTCAGCGGCTGCGGTTGTATGTGCACCACGATCTGCCCGCCGCCGGCGGGAAACAGCCCCTCGCGCTCGACTTCAAGCTGCACCGATGCACCCATCTTCGCCAGCTGCGGCAGAAAACAACGCTGCAGGAAACAGGTGCTGGGCGCCAGCATGTTGTGGGTGCCGCCAGTGATTGCGAGCCGACTGTGGCCGTCGGCCCGCAGCAGTGGCGGCAGCACGGTTTGCAGGACCAGGCTGGCGCTACCGGCGCTACCGATATCGATGTGATAACTGCCCGCGCTCAAGGCCTGCGGCTCGAACTGCAATTCGCTGGAACCCAGCGTCGCGCCGACCACGTCCGCGGCCGAGATGGCCTGCGCCGCCTTGACCGCCGCCAGATGTTGCCGCATCAAGCCCGGCTTCGCCCGGCCTGCACGAATGCGCGTGATGCTGAGCGGGCGCTGCAGCAGGATTGCCAAGGACAGCGCCGTGCGCAGCACCTGTCCGCCGCCTTCGCCCGCGCTGCCGTCGATGTTCAGGGTGTTCATGGTGCAACTCTCGTTCTTGTATGCGGGCCGCATCAGGTTGATGCGGCCCGTTTTCTAACCCTTCACGCAAACCACCTGCCGCAGGGTATGCACGATCTCCACCAGATCGGCTTGCGCCGCCATCACGTTCTCGATGGACTTGTAAGCCGCCGGTGACTCATCCACCACCGCCGCGTCCTTGCGGCATTCGACGTGCGCGGTGGCCTTGATGTGGTCATCGACGCTGATCAGCTGCTTGGCCTTGGTGCGGCTCATCACCCGTCCCGCGCCGTGCGAGCAGGAACAGAACGCCTCGGCATTGCCCAGCCCGCGGACGATGAAACTCTTCGCCCCCATGCTGCCGGGAATGATGCCGAGCTGCCCCCGTTGCGCGCTGACCGCACCCTTGCGAGTGACAAACAGCGACTCACCGAAGTGGGTCTCTTTCTGCACATAGTTGTGGTGACAATTCACCGCCTCACCATCGACCTTGAACGGCTTGCTGATCACCTTGGCCAAGGCCGCCAAGGTGTTCTTCATCATGATGGCGCGGTTCTCGCGGGCAAACCGCTGCGCCCAGCCGACCGCGAACACGTAGTCGTCGAAATGCTTCGAGCCTTCGCTGAAGTACGCGAGATCACGATGCGGCAGATTGGCGATGTGGCCCTGCATGTCGCGCTGCGCCAACTCGATGAAGTGCGTACCGATGGCATTGCCGACGCCACGCGATCCCGAATGCAACATCACCCACACGCGCTCCGACTCATCCAGACACAGTTCCACGAAGTGGTTGCCGGTGCCGAGCGTGCCGAGGTGCTTCAAGTTGTTGGTGTTGCGCAGACGCGGATGCAGCTCGCACAGGCGCTGAAAGTCGGCGTCCAGTCCGGCCCATGCGGATTCCACCGATTTCGGCGCGTCATTCCATGCACCGACATCGCGACCACCAGCACGGGGCGGAGTGCGGCCATGCGGTACGGAACGCTCAAACTCGTGCCGCACTTTCAGCAAGGATTCCGGCAAGTCGCTGGCGGTCAGCGTGGTGCGCGCCGCGATCATGCCGCAACCGATATCCACGCCCACCGCCGCCGGGATGATCGCGTGCCGGGTCGGCACCACCGATCCCACCGTCGCGCCAATGCCGACGTGCACGTCCGGCATCACCGCCACGTGCGGCCACACCACCGGCAAGCGCGCCAACTGCGCCAACTGCCGACGTGCCTCGTCCTCAACCGGCACGCCGTGTGTCCACATTTTCACCGACACGCCGCCGGTGGCGTCCATCTGCTCGAAGTTCATGATTCTGATTCCTGTTCTTAAGCCCTCTCCCCTCGGGAGAGGGGTTGGGGTGAGGGTACGGGTCTTGTCGCAGAGCGGACGACGAGGGGTTGGAAAGTCCAGGTGCTCTAACCAGACTGAGCTACGCCAGTCGATTTGACCGACAGCGGGATTTGAACCCGCGACCGCCTCATTAAAAGTGATGTAGACCTTCCTGCATTCGTCCGCAGGTTGAACTCGTGAAACAGTTGCCTTGGCCGCTCACCGACAAGCACCGCATGGCGGAGATCGGAATCAGGTTTGGATGATGTAATCCCCACCGGCATTCGGTGAGCGGCCAAGGCAACCGTGGTGGTGTACTTCTAAACAATGGCACGACAAGTTGGCTGAGACTGTTTGCCACTCAGCGTTCGAGTTCCAGAGCCAGCAAACCCCAACGTGTGCAGGGATCGAACCTGCTCGGTGTTGCCACCTTACCCATGTAGTCCCTCGCCGCATTCGCGCCGCAACTTGCTGCGCCGACGGCATAAACCGCCGGCGTTTCCTTCTCCTGCTGACAGATCACAAACTCACTGCCTCAATCGCCCGCACCCAGTGACCACCACCCTTGCCGTGTTTCACAAAGCTAGCAATCACCTGAAACACCGCGTCGCTGAAGCCGCCGATGTTCAACACACCGGCCCGATCCGCCACCTGCGTGTTGGCATATGGCTGCAAGTCGAGGCAGATCAACTTGGCCCGCGGATTGCGCCGACGCAGC
>JBQTGY010000047.1:0-8069 GCA_052390415.1 Pseudomarimonas sp.
CCCCCAGTCCCGCTTTAGGAAATGGGCCCTCAACGAATAATCTGTCTCACCGAAGAGCCCACCGAAACCCTGTACTTGCTCGGTGAGCAGGCACGGATCGTGGGCATTTCCGGATTTACCGTGCGGCCGCCGGAAGCGCGGCGCGACAAGCCCAAGGTCAGCGCCTTTCTGAGCGCCAAGATCGATCGAATACTCGCGCTCAAGCCCGACCTGGTCATCGGGTTTTCCGACATCCAGGCGGATATCGCGCAGGCACTGATCAAGGCCGGAGTGGAGGTCTGGATCACCAATCACCGCAGTGTGGAAGGCATCCTCGATTACATTCGCCGCCTGTCCGGGATGGTGGGTCGCAGCGTCGAGGGGGCGGCGCTGGCGTCGCGCATGCAAGCGGGTCTGGACACCATTGCGACGAAAGCGGCGAAATTGTCGACACGTCCCAAGGTGTACTTCGAGGAATGGGATGAACCGCGGATTCCGGCGATCCAATGGGTGGCCGAGTTGATCCGCATCGCTGGCGGCGACGACATTTTCCCCGAGCGCGCCGCGTGTTCGTTGGCGCGTGATCGCATCCTCGCCAATGACGATCAGATCATCGCGCGCGCGCCCGATATCGTGATCGGTTCATGGTGCGGCAAGAAATTCCAAGCCAAAAGCGTGATCGCCAGAGCCGGTTGGCACGATGTGCCCGCTGTGCGCAACGGCGAATTGCACGAAATCAAGTCACCGCTGATCCTGCAGCCCGGACCCGCCGCGTTGACCGATGGGGTGGAGGCGATCAGTTCGATCATTCAAGCGTGGGCAAAGCGTCACCGTGAGTGAACGGTTTCGAGTCCCGAGTCCCGCTACAGCACTTCCAACCCCATCCCCGCCAACATCCCGGTCATCTGCCCGGCCAACACCGCGCGTTCGCTGGATGCATTGCCTTGCTCGGCGCGTTTGGCGACACCTTGAGCGATCGCTGCCAGCCGGAAAAAGCTGAAGGCGAGTACGAAATTCCAATTCGGGACATCGCCGTCTCCCGTCAACTCGGCATATCGCCGCAGCAATTCTGACTCGGTGTGGATGCCGGCATCCGCTCTATCCATGCCACCCAAACCCGGCAAGGTCGGATTGCGCGGCAGGCGCAGCGCCATGCAGAAGTAACCGAGGTCGGCGAGAGGGTGGCCCAGCGTTGACAGCTCCCAATCCACCACCGCCAGCACCCGTGGCTCGGTGGGATGAAAAATCAGATTATCGATACGGAAGTCGCCGTGCACCAATGCGACCCGCCCATCGTCGGCCGGGCACAGTGCGGGCAAACGCGCGATCAGCTCGTCCATGGCGGCAATCGGGGTGGTCTCGCTGGCCCGATATTGCTCGCTCCAGCGGCCGATCTGGCGAGTGAAATAATTGCCCGGTTTGCCGTAGTCGCTCAAGCCCACCGTCGCGACATCAGCGCTGTGCACAGCGGCCAGTGTGCTGATGATGGCGTCGAAGTAAGCGCCGCGATCCGCCGCGGCGATGTCAGGCAACGCCGGGTCCCAGAAAATCCGGCCTTCGACAAACTCCATCAAATAGAACATCGATCCGATCACTGCTTCATCGCGGCACAGATGCAGCGGCCGGGCCAGCGGCACGTCCGAACCGTACAAAGCGCTCAGCACGCGATACTCACGATCGACCGCATGTGCCGAAGCCAGCAGCGCACCTGGCGGTTTGCGGCGCAGCACGTAGCGACCGCTGGCAGCATCGATGCGAAAGGTCGGATTGCTCTGGCCGCCGGCGAATTTGCTAGCCGTCAGCGGGCCGCGGAAACCGGCGAGATGGGTTTCGAGATAGGCGCCCAGGGCGTCTAGCGGAAGTTCAAGTGCCGCAGCCATCGCCATCTCCCAAGTGCTTGCCGTTTCAGGTTTTGCCGCAGAGTTTTGCACGCGTCATCCCCGCGCAGGCGGGGATGCGGTGCGGTCGAGGGCGCAACCTGGTCGCACGCACGCTGGATTCCCGCCTGCGCGGGAATGGCGATACGTGTGAATTCGGTCTGACCGGACGGCACATCGGATCAGCGTCAAAAATACGTCCACATCTCGCGCCGCTCCGCCAGATGCGGCAGTGCGTTCCAACTGCCCAAACGCAATACATTGTCGAAGGCGTGAAACTCGCATAAGGCGCTGTTGCGCAGACTCAAATTGAGTTCAACCGCGCGTTGATCAGGTGCTTCGAGGGCGCGTTGGGCAAGGCGCGCAATCGTTCCGCCGGACGAGACCAACAGGACATTGCCGTCGGTGCACAAGTCTCGCAGGCGCGAACCGCCGCGCTCGACACGGGCGCCGAAAGCATTCCAGCCCTCACGCAACCGTGTTTCATAGGCCCCGGACGCCCAGCGGCTCAACGCGCCTTGCAGCATGCGCATGACCGTTGCCTGCGCCGGGCGCTCTTTGCTCGCGGGTGCGGCGGCGCTGGCCTCAGGATTCTCGGCCAGATAGGCATTGATCACTTCCCGATGATCGAACTCGTTGAGGTCGGTATCGAATACCGGTGTCGGCAGCTTCAGATCGCGCTTCGCGAAAGCCTCGGTAATCGCTTCCAGCGTTTCGCGATGCCGCCGCATACCGCCGCAGATGACGTGCGCAAATCGCAGCTCATGACCGACCATCCATTCACCCAGGTGCCGACTCTGCTGCCAGCCGGCGGCTGACAAGCGGTCATAGTCGTCGCTGCCATACGAGGCCTGGCCGTGGCGCACTGCGGTGAGGGTCATGGTGGAAGTGGGGCAAAGAAGGTCTTCTTGAAGCGCGCCTTCAATATTGATGCATCGCCTTCCGGGCGGGCGGATATTTCGAAGGTCAACTCTTCGGCCTCAGCGATGCGCGGTTCGGCCAGATAGTAGATGGCGTCGCCTTCGCGGACTTCACGCAAGCTCAGGATTTGCCGTTGGCCGCTGAGATTGATCGCGTCCGCGGTGACGGTGGCGCGGGTGGCCACATCGCTGCCGTCATCGCGCAAGCGTCGAACGGCAATGTTGAGCAAACCGCGACTGGCCGAGCGAGTGATAGCACTGGCGCGAGCGACGTCCGGTGATATCTCAAGCGTGCTGATGGCGTTGACGTGCAGGGTGTGCGCGCCAATTTCTGCGGTCGCTTGCGCCAGCGTGTTGCTGATCGGCATCAACGTCGCCAACGCGGCAAGCAGCAAGCGACAGATCCGGTGCATAACGTTGAATGGATGCGATTTCATCTTCAGGTCAGCTCAGCGAAAGCACACGGCCAAGATCAGTCAATGGCGCGATGACCAGCAGGCGCGCCAACAGGATGGCCAGGATCACCAGCATCGGCGACAGATCGAACGCACCCATCGACGGCAACCGGCGGCGCACAGGCCCGAGCACCGGCTCTGTCAATTGTGCGAGCAGAGGCAGGGCTGGATGACGGCGATCCACGCTGACAAAACTCAGTATGGCGCGAGCCAGAATCAGCATGAAATAGATGTTGAGCAATTGCGCCAGCAGCTCGACGACGCCAAACAACAGCAGGCTGGGCAGGGTCAGACCCGCACCCAACAGAAGAATGAGCACCAGCATCTTTAGCGTCTGGATCAGCAGTGCGACCAGCATGCCAGCGAAGTCGATACGACCGCGCGGTGGCAACACCTTGCGCATCGGCATCAAGATCGGATTGGTGGCCTTGTAGAAGAACTGGCAGATCGGGTTGTAGAAATTGGCGCCGACCAGCTGCAACAACACGCGGAAAACGAACAAGCCGCTGGCGAGGCCGAAGAACACCTCGATCAACAGCACACCCGCTTCAACCAGGTAGTTCAAGCGGCACCCTCAGCCGCGCGCGCCAACTCGCGGCCGCGCTCGGTGGCGGCGTGAATTGCGCTCGCCAGCAAGGCCTCGAATCCACCGCCTTGCAAGGTGGCGACTGCGGCCTGCGTGGTGCCGCCGGGTGAGGTCACACGGGCGCGCAGGGCGGCGGCGTCCTCGCTGTCTTCGATCAGCATGCGGGCGGCACCGAACAGAGTTTGGGCAGTGAGGACGCGCGCAGCAGCCGACGGCAATCCTTGCGCTTCGGCGCCCGCTTGCATGGCTTGAGCCAACAAGAATACGTAGGCGGGACCGCTGCCCGAGAGCGCCGTCACTACGTCCATCAAGGCTTCGTCATGAATCTGCACGGTGATGCCCACCGCACTCATCAGCGCACGTGCCCGCTCCCACTGCGCGCCGCTGGTATGGGTGTTGGCAAACATGCCGGTGGCTCCCGCGCCGAGCAGAGCCGGCGTATTGGGCATGCAGCGAACCACCGCACGGCCGCCACCCAACCATTCGTTCAGTTGCTGCGAGGTGATTCCGGCGGCGATCGAAACCACCACAGCGTTTTTCGGCAGCGACCCAGCGATGCTGGCGCAAACCTCGCGCATGACTTGCGGCTTGACCGCCAAGACCAAGGTGCTGGCGTTGGCAGCAGCTTCGGCATTGTCGCTGCCTACGTGCACACCAAAGCGCGTCGCCAGCGCCAGCCGCGCTTCTGGATACGGCTCCGAAACCAGAATTGAGCTGGCGGCAGCGCCACGTTCCAACAAACCGCCAATCAGCGAGCGCGCCATGTTGCCGCCGCCCACAAACACGATGGAATCCTGCACGCTGAGTGTGGTCATGGCGGTGGCGATGGAAGGTGAGGAATAGTCAGACACGGGCATCCGCAGGGGCGCTCAAGGCAGCGGAGAATAACCGGCCGCCGCCGTGACTGGCACACGAGGGCCAAACAACGCCGAACCCACCCGCACCATGGTGGCGCCCTCGGCGACCGCCAGTTCGAAGTCTTCGGACATCCCCATCGACAAGGTATCGACACTCGGATGGCTGCCACGAAGCGACTCGAACAGCACCCGCATGCGTCGAAATGCCAGCGCTCGAAGGCCCAGGTCAGCATGCGGCGCGGGTATCGCCATCAGCCCACGCAAATGGAGTGTTGGTGCCACCGCAATGGCATCCGCAAGCACTGCGACCTCGTCCGGCCGACACCCTGACTTGCTCGCCTCAGCATCAATGTCGACCTGGATCAGCACATTCAAAGGGCCGCGTTGCAGAGGTCTCGCCTTGGCCAAACCCTCGACAAGGCTAATGCGGTCAACACTTTGCACCCAGTCAAAGACTTCTGCGGCGAGCCGACACTTGTTGGATTGCAGATGGCCAATCAGATGCCAGTGCAATCCCAGATCGGCCAATTCGCAGCGCTTGGCCGCCGCTTCCTGCACGTAGTTTTCGCCGAATTCGACTTGACCGGCGGCGGCGAGGTCGCGAATTGCGGCAGCAGGTTGTGTCTTGGAAACCGCCAACAAGGTGGCCAACTCGCCTCTGCCGGCTGCCAGTGAGGCTTGAGCCAACCGCTGGCGAATGGATGACAACGAATCCGGCATAGGTCGAGACGGTCAGACTAAGGTGGATTGGTGGAGCAGAATGAATGCGCCAGTCAACAGCGCTGATGAAAGCGGTCGCGAGCAAATCGATTCGGCGCATCCACGCACGCCCACAAAAGCGCGCCTAGCAAAGCCCGGCGACGGCGCTATACTCGATGCTGCGCGGGGAGGCGGGTTCTCCCTGCAAGTCTATCGGACACTCCGGGGGGATTGCGCATGGATATTGCCGAGCTGCTGGCATTTTCGGTCAAGAACAAGGCTTCTGACCTGCATTTGTCGGCAGGCTTGCCGCCAATGATCCGGGTCGACGGCGATGTGCGTCGAATCAACATTCCGGCACTGGATCACAAACAAGTGCATGCGCTGGTGTACGACATCATGTCGGACAAGGTGCGACGCGATTTTGAAGAGTTTCTGGAGGTCGATTTCAGCTTCGAGATCGCCGGGCTGGCGCGCTTTCGCGTCAATGCCTTCAACCAGAATCGCGGCGCCGGCGCGGTTTTCCGGACCATTCCATCCGAAGTGCTGACGCTGGAAGACCTCGCTGCGCCGAAGATCTTCACCGAACTCATCAACCAGCCGCAGGGGCTGATCCTGGTGACGGGACCGACCGGCTCGGGCAAGTCGACCACGCTCGCGGCGATGATCGACCACATCAACAAGAACGAGTACGGACACATCCTCACCGTCGAGGATCCGATCGAGTTCGTGCACACCTCCAATCGCTGCCTGATCAACCAGCGCGAAGTGCATCGCGACACTCACGGGTTTACCGAAGCCTTGCGCTCGGCCTTGCGTGAAGACCCGGACTACATTCTGGTCGGCGAGTTGCGCGATCTGGAAACCATCCGTTTGGCGCTCACTGCTGCGGAAACGGGCCACTTGGTGTTCGGCACCTTGCATACCAGCTCCGCCGCCAAGACCATCGACCGCGTGATCGACGTCTTCCCCGCCGGCGAAAAGCCGATGGTGCGCTCGATGTTGTCGGAGTCGCTGCGCGCGGTCGTCTCGCAGTCGCTGCTGAAAAAAGTCGGCGGCGGTCGCGTCGCCGCGCACGAAATCATGGTTGCCGTGCCTGCGATCAGAAACCTGATTCGCGAAGACAAGGTCGCGCAGATGTACTCGGCGATCCAGACCGGCCAAGGCGCCGGCATGCAGACGCTGGACCAGTGCCTGCAAGACCTCGTCAAACGCGGCCAGATCGTGCGTCAGCAGGCGCGTGAATATGCCAAGGACAAGCGGTTGTTTGATTGAGAGCCGGGACTCGGGACTCGGGACTCGGGACTCGGGACTCGGGACTGCAGGTTGGAGAACTCATGTTGAAACGAACCGGCGTTGCTGCGTCATGGATTTGAATAGAGCAAAAGCACGGGGCTTGCGTGGAGCGCCAGATCAAGGCTTCCCTGCGAGTCCCCAGTCCCGAGTCCCGAGTCCCGGAGCCCCACCATGAGCACAGTCGATTTCACCTCTTTCCTGAAGTTGATGGCGCACAAAAAGGCGTCAGACTTGTTCATTACCGCCGGCGCGCCGCCGTCGATGAAGTTGCAGGGGCGTTTGCAGCCCATCACGCAGAGTCCGCTGACCGCACAGCAGGCGCGCGATCTGGTGCTGAACGTGATGAACCCCTCGCAGCGCGAGGAGTTTGAAAAGACCCACGAATGCAATTTCGCGATTGGTGTCTCTGGCGTTGGTCGTTTTCGCGTGTCCTGCTTCTATCAGCGCAACCAGGTCGGCATGGTGTTGCGGCGGATCGAAAGCAAGATTCCGACGATCGAGGAATTGAACTTGCCGCCGGTGGTGAAGACGCTGGCGATGACCAAACGCGGCATCATCATCTTCGTGGGCGCTACCGGCACCGGTAAGTCGACGTCCTTGGCCGCCATGATTGGCTATCGCAATCAGAACTCATCCGGCCACATCATCACCATCGAGGACCCGATCGAATTCGTGCACAAGCACGAGGGCTGTATCGTCACCCAGCGCGAAGTGGGCATCGATACCGACAGCTGGGACGCGGCATTGAAGAACACCCTGCGGCAGGCGCCCGACGTCATCATGATCGGTGAGGTGCGTACTCGCGAGGGCATGGATCACGGCATCGCGTTTGCCGAAACCGGTCACTTGGTGTTGTGCACCCTGCACGCCAATAACGCCAATCAGGCGCTGGATCGCATCATCAACTTCTTCCCCGATGATCGCCGTAACCAGCTGTTGATGGATCTGTCACTGAACCTGAAAGGCATCGTCGCCCAGCAACTCGTGCCCACACCCGACGGCAAGGGGCGGCGGGTGGCGATGGAAGTGCTGCTGGGTACGCCGCTGGTGCAGGACTACATCCGCGACGGCGAAGTGCACAAGATCAAGGAAGTGATGAAGGAGTCCACCAACCTCGGCATGCGCACCTTCGATCAAAGTCTGTTCGAGCTGTACCAAGCTGGCGAGATCAGCTACGAAGACGCCCTGCGCCACGCCGACTCCAGCAACGAAGTCCGCCTGCGCATCAAACTCTCCCAAGGCGGCGACGCGCATACGCTGTCGCAAGGGCTGGATGGAGTGGAGTTGGTGGAGTCGCGGTAAATACCTCGGATTCGGGATTCGGGATTCGCAACAGAAAGGAGTCCGCGCCGCCGGCAGGCCCTTGATCCTAACGAATCTCGAATCCCGAATTCCGAATC
>JBQTGY010000048.1:0-17783 GCA_052390415.1 Pseudomarimonas sp.
TGGGCCCATTGCGGCGAGGCGCAACGCAGCGATGGCCGCAAAGACCAAGTGAGCATCGTGCCAGCGGGAAAACGCAGCGAACACTTTGTCATTTTGAGATTCATCACTTTTGACGAGGCGCACCAACAAAGTTCGGGCATTTTCTCGCGACCTCATGAAATGTCCGGGCTAGGAACGATTGAAACGAAGGTGTGGCTGCGAAGCAGCCGAACGCCGGAAGGCGCGATGCGGTTGCGGATGACCGATGCTAACGCTCGCCTTTGGAGGGCGCCGCTCCCGCGGCGCTGCTTTCAGCCTGGAAGTGTTCGGGTCGCAAGAGCGGCCGCGCAGGGGCGCGGCCCTCCGAGGGGCGACAGCGTCCCACCAACACCTTGCCACGTGCTCACGCCGTTGGCTTCACATCTCGCAACTCGCGCCGCAAGATCTTGCCCACATTGCTCTTCGGCAAGTCATCAATGAATACCACCTGCTTGGGTTTTTTGTAGCCCGTCAATTGCGTGGCCAAATAGTCCTTGACCTGATCCAAGGTCAGATTCGGATCTTTCTTGACGATGAACAGCTTCACCGCTTCGCCCGAGTTGGCGTCGGGTATGCCGATGGCCGCGCATTCGAGCACGCCGGGGCAGCTGGCGGCGACCGATTCGATTTCGTTCGGATACACGTTGAAGCCGGACACCAGGATCATGTCCTTCTTGCGGTCGACGATCTTGAAGTAGCCGCGTTCGTCCATGATCGCGACGTCGCCGGTGAGGAAAAACCCATCCGCGGTCATGCAGTTGGCGGTTTCTTCGGGCTTCTGCCAATAACCAGCCATGATCTGCGGGCCGCGCAATGCAATCTCGCCGGGTTCTCCCGGTGCCACGTCACGGCGGTCGTCGTCGAGCAAGCGGACCTCCATGTTCGACATCGGCATGCCGATGTTGCCGGTATAGGTGCGGCTGTCGGTGGGATTGCAGGTGATGCCTGAACAACTTTCGGACAAGCCATACCCCTCCACGACCGGACAGCCGGTGACTTCCAGCCATTTTTTGGCGGTGGCTTCGACCACGGCGGTGCCGCCGCCGTTACAGATCTGCAGCTTGGACCAATCCATGCTGGCCGCATCGGGATGATTGGCGACGGCGTTGAAGAGGGTGTTGACGGCCGGAAACACGTTGATCTGATGCGGTTTCAGCGTCTTCAACATGTGGCCGATGTCGCGCGGGTTGGGAATCAGCACGTTGAGACCGCCGCAGCGCATCGCCAGCAACGAGCAGGTGATGAAGGCGAACACGTGATACAGCGGCAGCGCGCAGACGATGGTCATCTGCCCGGCGACCGGTTTGGCCTTGAGGCCAGGTTGCATCCAGGCTTCGGCGGCCAGCAGGGCGGCAACAATGGTCTTGTGCAGCAGCATTGCGCCCTTGGCCACGCCGGTGGTGCCACCGGTGTACTGCAAAACGGCCACATCGGTGGGCTGGATGGTGGGCTTGTTGAGGGTGCGTTTGGCACCCTCGGCCAAGGCCGCGTTGAAGCGAATGGCGCCGGGAATGTTGAAGTGTGGAATGACCTTCTTCACCTTGCGCAGCATGTAGTTGACGATGGCGCCCTTGGGGAAGCCAAGCAGGTCGCCCACGGTGGTGGTGATGACATGTTTGACCGCGCTGTCGGCCAGCACTTCCTGCGCCGTGGAGGCGAAGTTCTCGATGACGATCAGCGCCTTGGCGCCGGAATCCTGCAACTGATGCTTCAGCTCACGGGCGGTGTACAACGGGTTGACGTTGACCACGATCAGGCCAGCGCGGAGTACGCCTGCCACGGCGATCGGGTACTGCAAGACGTTGGGCATCATGATCGCAACCCGATCACCCTGCTGCAGGCCTTTGCCCTGCAGGAACGCGGCGAGCTTGATCGACTGCCGATCAATGTCGCCAAAGGTGATGCGCTTGCCCATCAACTCGTAGGCCGCGCTGTCCCTGAATTTGTTGAAGCTCTCCTCCAGCAACGCCACCAACGACGGATATTGATCCGGGTCAATGAACTCCGGCACGCCGGCGGGGTAGTGCTTGATCCAAGGCTTCTCCACTTACGCGCCCTCCAGGCGAAGTCGAGCTTGGATTATGCCTGCTGTTTTAGCGTGTGCACGTCGACTTCGACGACGTGTGGTGGTATCTGCTATTCGAACGGTGGCAACAGTCCGTGGCGGCAGAAAAATGACCACGCGGCGGCCACGTCGTCGCTGCTGTAAGTGTGGCCGCCGGCGAACACCCGAAGTTGATAGTTCGCTGACTCGATCCATCCTGCGTTGAGAAATCGCTGTCGGTCGGCTTGAGTGAAACTGAGCAGTGAATCGCTGTCACCGACCGCCGCAAGCAGGGGCACGCGACGCGGCGCGAGCGTGGGAGCCTGCGCACCCGCGTGCGCTTCCAACACGCCTGCGTTGACGGCGTAGGCGGCGTAGCGATTCGGATTACGCAGCAAACTCAAGGTATGCGCGATGTGGCCACCTGCGGAAAAGCCCCACACATACACGCGTGAGCGGTCGATGTCGTAGGCGGTTACTGCATCGGCGACGACAGCGTCGATGGAGGAAAAATCAACGGCTGGCACCCAGCCGCCTTGGCTGCCACTGGCAATCGGCGCGGCGACCACAAAACCGCCGGCTTCGGCCAGCGGTGCCCACACATCACGCGTGGCCATCGCGTTGCTCGGTGCAGTGCCGGCACCGCCCGCACCATGCAGGACGATCACCAGCGCAGCAGCGGCCGGTCGCGAGGCGGGTGCCTGCAGCCAGTAGCTGATGCTTTGCGGCCCGGGGGTGGTTCGTTGGATCGCTCCGCTGGCGCCACCGCTACCTGATGAAGGTTGTGCCTGCCACGGTTGATTTTCGAACCCGCCGGCGAATACCAGGGCTGGGTTGGGTCGGCAAGCACTGGGTGGTAGGTCGACATTACTGGCGGCGTGTGTCTGGCCAACCAAGGCGAGCAACCACGCGCAGCTAGCCGCTCCGAGCGCATGAGGGAGCGCCGGTAGACGCGATGCGGTGGCGCTCGGCGAGTTCATCGCGCCTGGCGGCGCTCCTGCGGGCGCGTCGGCGGCAGAAGGGCTCAACTCACGCCTTCTTCAAGAAGCAGGCTTTCAACACCAGCCCCTTGATCTTGTCCGAATTGCCTTCGACGTTTTCGTCGTCGTCTTCCACCACACGAATGTTCTTGATGAGGGTGCCGCGTTTGAGCGGGATCGAGGCACCCTTGACCTTCAGGTCCTTGATCACGACGACACTGTCACCGTCGCTGAGGATGTTGCCATTGCTGTCTTTGACGGGCATTGACGGGGTTCCGGAAAGGTGGGTGATTACGGATCAAACGGAGCAGATCGCGTCATTCTGGAGGGCAGCCGAGCAAGCTCGGCTGTACAAAAGCCAGCCTTCGAGCAGGGCTGCGATTTCGCGAAAATCGGCTGATCTCTTTCAACTCGTCACGGCGCCACCACCTCCAGCATCTGCTCCGGCGTCTTGCCGCGTGCCGACAACCTCGGTCGATACATGTCTTCCACCAGCGGCGGCGGAATCACGTAGCGACCGGGTGACACGGCGCGCACCAGGTAATACAGATTGGCGGCCTGCCCATATAGTTTCACCGCGGCGACATAGCGGTCATCGCGATATTCCTCATGCAGAATTTCCGAACCATAACTGCGTTCGGACAGCGGTGTGCCATCAATCACCAGGGCGGCCAGCGTTTCGGTATCGCCCAAGGCCAGATTCTCGACTTCCAATCCCGCCGGCAGCAGATCGGTCACCAGGGCATCCGGTACTTGTTCGCCGGAGTTCACGGTCAGGCGTGCGATCAAGGTGTCGCCCTCCTTGATTTGTCCGCCCTCGAATACGCTGCCGTCCATGCGATACCAGGCGCGTTGAATGCTCATGCCTTGTTCGTTCACCGGTGGTGGTTTGATCGCCGCACCGAGCGCGTCTTCGGCGACCCAGAATTCAGCATCGCCGGTGAGATCCAGGCGTACTCCGCTGCGCAGGTCATCGGCGGAAAGGTCCAGCGAAAACATCGAGACCGCCGGCAGGTCGATATTGCGTTCGCCGACCTTCAGTTTGCCGGCCAACGTCGCGCCTTGGTTCACCAATAATTGTCGGCCTAGTCGAAACACGGCCAGCATTTCCTGAGTGCTCATTCCGTAGCGGGTGGCTTCGGGCGCACGCATCTCACGCGCCAACGCGATCAGGCGTGCATTGTGTTCGGCGGTCGCCAGCTTTTGCTCGTGCAACAAGGCCAACATCAGCGCTTGGTCACGCAGGATCGAGCCGTAATCGCCGAGGTAGGGCGGGCGTGCATCCTTCTTTTCCAACGCTTCCTTGATGGCGGCGTCGCCGCGCTCGGTATCGCCTTGCAGCCGCAAGGCCACGCCCAGTTGCAGCAAGGGCAGGGCGGTAAGCGACTTGGCGCGCTCGTGCTCATACAAGGCCCGCAACGAGCCCAACGGCGCGCGGCCGAGTTTGGCCAGCACATAGCCGGCATGAGCACTGGCGGCGAAGCGCAAATGGCCGGAGTTCTCGTAGCTGTAATACCCATCGCCTCCGGTGAGCAGCTCTTCGCCCAAGCGTTTCAGGGCCGACTCGAGCACTGACTCGGGGATGGCAAACCCCATCTCGCGGCCGCTCAGCAACAGCTCGACCACAAACGCCGTCATCTGCGGTTGCGCCCAACTGTCGCCCGGCCAGAACCCGAATTGACCATTGGCCATCTGCATCGCGGCGATGCGGCTGAAGCCCGCATCAATGCGCTGCTGGCGGTCTTTCGGATCCAGCGCGGTCAAACCGAACTGGGCGGCGGTCTTGTCATCCAGCCACAGCAGCGGCCACAAGCGACTGCTGGTCTGCTCGATGCAGCCATGCGGATAGCCGATCAGCCCTTGCACAGCGCTTGAGAAAGGCAGCGGCGGCACGCTGGACAGACTCAGGCGAACCGTTGCCGACCCCGGAGTCAGACCCTCAATCAGATCGGCACCCAAGCTCATCGCGCCTGCGCCCTCCTGCACACGCGCACGTGAACGTCGTTCGGCCGGCCAGGCGGGCCGCACCGCGATTTCGAATGCCCGTTCGATGCGGCTGGCGTCACTGCTTGCTTCGACACTGAACTTGCCCACACCTTGGCCGGGCAGGGCGCGCAGCGGGAAGTGGATGGTGCGACGCGCGCCGTCGGCGAGTTCGACGTTTTGAACCCCTGCGTCAATCGACAACAACGTCTCGGCGCGTGCGCTCACTCGATAGCTGCGTGCGCTGCCGCTGAGGTTTTGCAAGTCGATGGTGAGTTTGGCGCTGTCGCCGACCGCTAGTGCACGCGGCGTGCTGACTTCCAGCACCAAGGGCGCGCGGACCTTTGCCTCGGTTTCCGCGCGACCGTAGCGCTCACCGCTGTACGCCAAAGCCGCAACTCGAAGTGCACCATTGAAATCCGGCATGGCGAATTCGACGCTGGCCTTGCCTTCGGCATCGAATTGCACGGGTGCCTTGTGCAAGGCGACGGTCTGCACGCGCGCAGTCGGTCGACGCGATTGCGGCAAGGCAGCAAGCGATGCGTCACCACCGTAGCGCAGGCGCGCGCGTTCACCGCGCAGGCGCTCGATCACGCGTCCATACACATCACGCGCTTCGACTCCCAGCGCGCGCCGGGCCAGGAAATGCTCCAAGGCATCGGGCAGGGCATATCCCGTCAACGACAGCACACCTTGGTCAACCGCTTCGACCACGGCATAGCCGGTTTGACCGGCGAGTTCTGGCGATTGCAGCTCGACCCGCAAAGTCTCACCCGGTCGCACGACCTCGGCCGTCTTCACTTCCAGCGTGAGTGCGCGATCCCCGCGAGCCATCGGCAGATGGGCGACACCCACCGCGCGCTGCGGGCTGCCATTGGCGGCCGCACTCGCTGGACGCATGACCAAAGCCGTCACGTAAATGTCGTGACGCTGCCATCCCGCTTCGACAGCAAACTTCAGCTGGGCACCGGGCTTGGCTTCAAACGCTTGCCGATGCAACAGGCCATCACTGCTTTCGACAAACAATACACCCGGACCCGCATGTGGCGGCGTGATCGTCGCCTGCACCGTGTCGCCAATTCGGTAGCCGGTCTTGTCCAACGCGATCTTGACCTTGTCGGGAGCGGCATCAATGCCTCGATTGGCGTCATCCCAGCCCCAGCCAGCGGTGAACGGATAACGCATGCTCAGGCCGGTATCCGGATCGCGGATCTGCAAGCGGTACTCGCCCCATTCGACGCGCACGTCGATCTTGCCTGGCCGGGTGCCATCCAGGGCCAGAGTCTGGGTGTCGACGGTTTCATAACGATGGATGTAGTCGCTGTTCCAGCCGCTGCCATCGACCCAGCTCCAGCGGTAATCGCGATGTTCGCGGACGATTTCGACTTCCAGCGCCTTGGCCGCACTCAGCGTGCCTTCGGCATCACTGCGCAGCACTTCAAAACTCACCGTCGCATTGGCATCCGCTCCACCCTCCGGGTCGAACAAAGGACGCACACCGATCAAGGCATCCGCTGGCCAGATCGTACGCACCAGCGAGCGCCGGATCGCACGACCTCCCGATTCAAACAGACTGGCGGCAACCCGCACATCGACCGGCGCGCTGATGGTGGTTTCCGGCAATACCTCCAATGCCTGTTCGATGCGGCCATCGTCGCCCAGCTTGAGATCGGCGGCGGCTTGAGGACCGTCCGGCAGCTCGATGGTGGGATCGCCGAAAAAATAGGTCGGCAGCGAGGCCACCGCGTGGTTGGCTGGTTGATACAGCAGTTCGAGTTTCAAGCGATTGCCAGCGGCCGGTGCGCCATACAGAAACGCGCCCTCGGCGGTCAGCGGCAAGGCTTCGCCCGGGGCCAGTCGTGCCGGCTTCGCATCCAGATTCAGCTTTAGACGCTCGGGCAGGAATTCTTCGACCCGGAAGCTGAAACTGCCGATGGGCTCACCTTTGTCAGGTTCCAACTTCAGTTCAACGCCCCAGCGGCCAGTGGCTGCGTCCTCGCTGATCAACTGACTCAATGAGTAGTAGCCAAGCTCGCCAGGCTCAAGTGTTTGTGCAGCCGAGAGACGTCCATCGGGTTGTTTGAGCCGTGCAAACAGCGGCGGTGCCTTGGCGATGGGTTTGCCGTCGAAGTCGCGTAGTAACGCCGAAATCTGCAAGGTCTCGCCGGGGCGATACAGATCGCGGCCCGACCAGATGTAGGCATCCATCGCCGAATGCGCGCGGCCGGCGACTGCAAATTCGGAAAGATCCAACGCCGGCTGCCGAAACGGCAGCAACACCAATTCTTCACCTGCGCGACCGACCAAGACATGCTCGGGCAGCGGCCGATAATCGGCCAAGGCGAGATCGCCGGAGCCATCGGTGCTGCCACCAGCGATCACTTTGCCCACCGCGTCGATCACTTCAATCTGCACGCCACTGCGCGCCTGGCCGCTGTCCAACGAGGCCACATGCACGTGCAAGGTGTTGCCGACACTGCGCGCGTGCAGACCGAGATCGGTGACCACGTATTGGGTGGTTTCGAGCTGCCCATCGAATTGGCTAGGGCGCTTCATTGTGGCCAGATACAAACCCGGCGGCCGTAGTTCGTCGATGCCATGAATCGGCAACAGCGAAACCACGCGCTCGTTCGGTTGATCGCTCAGCGCAAAACGGTTGGCGTAGACCGGCTCTGCCATCCGGCTGATATCACCTAGCTCCCAATAACTGCGCTGACCATTGCGTTGCCAACGCTTGAAAAATTCTGAGTAGGACGAGGGTTTGACGCGGAAGAATTCGACGTCAGCCTCCGAAGCATTCACCGCCACGATGGGTAAACCATCACTGCCACGCGATGGCAGCACACTGCCTTGACTGGCAAAGCCAAGCAGTGGCGGCAGATTGCCCGAATACGCTGAGGCTTCGGTGACTTTGCCAAGGGTCGAACCATCCGCCGCTTCCAGTTCAGCCGACAGGCTCACGCTGTAGGTCTGATCGGCCTGCAAATAAGGGAACCGCAGCTCGCTGCCATCGCCTTCCAGCACCCACGCGCCGGACTGGACGGCACCCTTGGCGTCTTTGACTGCAATGCGCGTGTCAAACGGTTGCGCGGAAGCCAGCGCGCGATTGAATCGCAGCAACAATGAAGCGCGTCCTTCGTACGCTTCGCCGACGGCGTTGATCAATCCGAATGGCTGGTCGGCTTTGTTTTCCTCGACGGTTGTGACCGGCGGCGGTGCGGGTGGAGTGGGCGCGCTGCAAGCGGCCAAAACGCTCAAGAGCACGATCAACAGGGTCGGGAACAGTCGGCGCTTGGCGGTGCCGTTTGCCCCAATGAAAGCATCCCGCATGTCCGACTCCGACGCTGATTGGCTGCGTCGAAGTATAGGCGTGTGGGTTGACTGTCGAGGTGAAGTGGAGGGTTGGGAAGGCCGGCTTCTCGGTCCTACAAACATGGCATAGGGTGCGTCTTGACGCACCAGCACTTGGCGTGAACCGAAGCCGGTGCGTCAAGACGCACCCTACCTCGCTACCCCAACTGCTGCAGCCCACCCAAATACGGCTGCAGCACCGCGGGAACACTGACCGAACCATCCGCCTGCTGATAGTTCTCCAACACTGCAATCAGGGCACGCCCCACCGCAACACCCGAGCCATTCAGGGTATGCAACGGCTCCGGCTTTCCAGTCTCCGGATTCCGCCATCTGGCCTGCATCCGACGCGCCTGAAAGGACTCGCAGTTGGACACCGAACTGATCTCGCGATAGCTGTTCTGTCCAGGCAACCAAACTTCCAGGTCAAACGTCTTGCTGGCGGTGAAACCCATGTCGCCGCTGCACAACAGCAGCCGGCGATACGGCAGTTCAAGGCGTTCCAGAACGATCTCGGCATGTCGAGTCATCGCCTCATGCAGGGCGTCGCTCTCGGCGGGCCGGCAGATCGCCACCAGCTCCACTTTTTCGAATTGATGTTGACGAATCATGCCTCGGGTATCACGCCCGTGGCTGCCCGCTTCGGCGCGAAAACACAAGGAATGCGCGGTGAATTTCAACGGCAGCCTGGCCTCATCAACGATGCTGTCGCGGACCAGATTGGTCAGCGGCACTTCGGCGGTGGGAATCAGATAACGCTTCTGCTCGCCGACTTCGGTGGCAAACAGATCTTCCTCGAACTTGGGCAGTTGCCCGGTGCCGAGCATGCTCTCCGCATTGACGATCAGCGGAACGTTGCATTCACGATAGCCGTGTTCGCGCGTGTGCAGATCAAGCATGAACTGCGCCAGCGCCCGATGCAGGGCAGCCACTTGGCCACTCAGAACGGTGAAGCGGCTGCCCGACAATTTGCTGCCAGCATCAAAGTCCAGGCCGCCCAGACGCGCGCCGAGTTCGACGTGATCGAGCACCTCAAAATCAAACGTGCGAGGTACGCCCCAGCGACTGATCTCAAGGTTTTGTTCCTCGGAGGTGCCAAGCGGCACCACGCTTTGCGGCAAATTGGGAATGCGTTGGGCGATCTCTTCCAATTGCTCGCGAACCGATTGCAGCTGTACCTCCGAAGCTGCCAGTTCATCCGCGATCGCGACCACTTCAGCCATCAGCTGCAGCCCGTCCTCACCCTTGCTCTTGGCGATGCCGATGGCCTTGGAGCGCGTGTTGCGCAAGTTCTGCAACTCTTGTGTGCGTGCCTGAATCTGCTTGCGCTTGGACTCCAGCTCATTGAGCGCGTCGACATCCAGATCGAAGTTGCGACTCGCCTTCAACAGTTCAGCGGTATCGACCAATTGCGCACGCAACAAGGTGGGATCGAGCATCACAAGCTCCAAAAACAACGCGGCCCGGAATTATCCGGGCCGCGGGTGGCGCTCGCAATGAAACTCGGAACAAGAGGCAGTTCTGCAAGCCATTCGTCGCGTGATCGGTGCTCGTTTGCACCTTCGTCGGCGTGATCGAGGGCTTGCTGCTCAAGTAGGAGGCCACGCGCCGGACGCTGCCAGCGGCGTGCGCAATGGCCAAGCCGTCCGTCTTTCATCTCAGCTGGGACGCGCCCCAAGCCGTGCGCAATCGGATCAAGCTCGGCATCGACTTCGAACTGACCAGCACCGTGTGGTGAGATCCCTTGGCGACGAGCCCGCACGATGAGGTTCAGCGCGCATGAAGAGCGGGTGCTGCTGGTTTCGGGCGGAAAACGTCAGCCTGCTGGTGGTCATCCACACCGTTGAGAAACTGGACGGCAACGCGGTTCGCATGCATCTCATTTCCGCGCGTCACGGTGGCTGCTACAGCCCCGACAGCGCGTCGCCGACAAACTCGAACACTGCGCCGATGGCTTCGCCAGCGCTGTCGAGCATGCCACCGCTTGCTTCGAGCAGCGGAGTCGGGTCTGCTTGCTCCAGCAGCATGCGGCTATCGCCAGTCGATTCAATCTCGACCAAGGACAGGCCAGAATCGGACGTGGCAGCGTCGCTGGATCGGCCCGCCGACATTTTGCCGGTGTGGCCGCGCCCATGCGTGAGATCGCCGAACTCAAGGGCGACATCGAGCGCACCTTCGAGCGCGTCTTCGGCACCGGATTCCTCCTGCGGCGGGTTCAAGGCCAGCAGCTGCTCAAGCTCACCCGCATCCAGCCAGACGCCACGACAACGCGCGCAGAGGTCGATCTCGACACCATGACTGCGCAGCGCGCGCATGCCTGAGCCATCCACCGGACATGGCAACACCGCGAATGGCCGTGCCGGCGGCAGCGCCGCGACCGCTGCCGGGTGCAGGACGTGTCCGACCAGCGATGCAACCGTCGCTGGAAGCAACCAGAGCCCCTGACACTGCGGGCAGCTCTCGATCTGTCGACCACTGCTGACCCGCTGCGGTCGAAGTGCCTTGCCATGGTGTGGACACAGCCCGCTCATCGTTGGCCTCCCGGCCTGCCTGCAGACCCATTCGTGGAATGCGTGGTTCGCCATCATGCGGCCTTCGACGCGGTTGACGGTGGCAACGTGACGGCGTCTGCAAGCGTTGTGCGCCGGGCATGCAGCAAATAAACCTGCAAGGACGAATAGCGCTGACTCAAGGTCAGATCTCTGCGGCACCGGGTTTCCGTTGGTTCCGCCAGCACGGACTTTTCCGCTTTCAGCGCTCCACTTGCGTTGCCTCGACGGTAAGGCTCGCGAGGGTCATTGGATGCCTATTGCATCACTTTGAGCATTACCGCCATGCCATTGTTCAGCACGTGCAACGCAATTGCCGGGCCGAGCGCGCGGTATTTCTTCACCAGCCATCCGGCGACCAAACCCATCGCCAGATAAAAAGGGAAGCGCGGCAAGTCGTCGTGAATGGAGGCAAACAACGTTGCTTGAATCAGGTTTGCCCAGCCGAAGCTGATGTGCTGGGTCAGGCCGCCAAGCAGCAATCCGCGAAACACGAGCTCCTCGAAAATCGGGACCAATAGCGCCATCGTCAGCAGCGTTATCGCAACGCCATAGCTGTCGATGCCGCCGGTGGCCATCGCTTTGATCATTTTCGTTTGCACGGTTGGATTGCCGCCGCTGTCGGCGTTCAAGGCAGCGAGCGCGAGGCCGATGAGGAACAGGCCGCACCACGCTAGCGGCACTCGCCAACTGCCGCGCAACGCGATCCGATCACCGAGCAAATGGCGCTGCCCCAGCGAGCGCATCGCTGGAATCAGGCATAGCAAGGCGATGGCCGTTCCCCAGGTCATCACGCGGAACAGTCGGCTGCCGTCAGGCACGCTCTCGCCATCGAGTAGCGCCGCTAGCGAGAACGGTTCAAGGGCGGCAGCCACCAGCAGCGGCACGCAAAGCATGACTGACATCGCGAACCAGGCTTGCCGCAAGCCGATGGAGTCGAACAGTGGCGTGGTGGGCTTTCCGTGGGCGCGACGTGCCAATCCGCGGTAGTGCGCCGGCATCAATACGATGCCTGGCAGCAGCGATAGCACGGCCAGGATCAACAGGGTGACACCGGCACCGATCAACATCGGAGGCGATGCCAGACTTGCCGGGGTGGTCGACAGCATGATCGCGAACCGCTGCAAGTTGGCGAGCAGGTTCTCGGCATCCGTCATGTCGATCTGCGCGACTGCGGTATTCGTATCGCCGGCGGCACGTGCCAAATCGAACCTGATCTCTTTCAGTTCATCGGTTTCGTCCGTCTCGCCCTCGAGCACTTTGCTGGCTGCATCCATGTCGCCTGCCCGCAAATGGGCCTTGGCCGCGATTGAAGCGTCCACGCTGGCTGCATCGCCGACATGCCGCAGGAGTTCCACCTTCGCCGCCTGCGTGTCGGGCAACCGCAAGGCCACTGCTACCCTTACGCCCGCCTGCCAAGCGTCAGTCGCGGGTGGCGTGCCCTGCAGCAGCGCCGCCGCCTCGGCGAACTGCTGCTTCGAAATCAGATGCTCGACCGCGGCTGCGACGCGCGAAGATTCGCCGAGCCGGGCGGCATGCAACGCCAATTCACCGGCGCGTCCTTCCAGACCCTCAAACTCGTGGAGTTCGGATGCCTTGGTGAATAGCTGTCGCCGCAACGGCTCTGGCCACGCGTCCGCTTCGGCAAGCAGGCTATCGGCCGTGCTTATGGCGTCTGCGCCCCACTTTGGCTGAAGGGCAAACAGCTGCACCTGCGGTTCCTTGGGCCAGTCCGCATCAAGCGCCTTGATGCAGGCCTCGAAATCATCGGGCGCGGATTCGATCCACTCGCCATATTCGTCGGTGAATTTCTGGATGAAGGCGCAGCGCGCCACCACCAGTGCAGCGTCTGTCGGCGACGTCTGAATGCTTGCGTCAAAGTCGGCAAGCACCGCCCGGTAGGCCTCGGTCTTGCGCGCGCGAACGTGATCGAATCCAGCCGCCGTCAGCGCGGCATCCTCGGCCCACGCCGTGCCGAACGCCAACATCGCAAACAACGAAAGCGCACGCAGCCCAAAACGCATCTGCATGCGCATGCCTCTGAGTTCGACCAAGGTGGATTTTAATTGATTGGCTGATACTCAATGTGCTGAACGAACAAACTCGAGGCAAATCCGCGCCGGAAGCTTGAGCCCAGCCCACTTTTCCCTGCCTATCGATTCACCGACCGCCCCGCAAGCGTTCGGCACATTCGGCCCCGAGCCAGACCAGAAGCACTCCGAACACCAAGGTCGCGGCGAGGTAGGTGATCGCTGGTCCGGTTCTCTGACTGCGTACAAACAGGAGCATCTCCAGCATCAGCGCGGAATAGGTGGTGAGGCCGCCGAGAAAGCCGACGATCAGGAAGGCTCGCCAGAGGACGGCTGCACCGTCTCGGCCGTGTAGCCACACAGCGATAAAGCCGACCGCAAACGCACCGATCAGATTGGCGGCCAACGTTCCCCAGGGAAGTCCGTTTCCCAATTGTTTCAGCAGCGCACCGCCAAGCCAGAAGCGCAGCGCAGCACCGAGTGCGCCACCGGCCATCACCACGCTCAGCTGCTGCCACCACGGCGCGCTCAAGGTTTGGCCTGAGGCTTGCCGCGCGCAGATGTGATCGCAGTGGCGCGTGCACTGCGTACGGCGTCAAGTTTTTCGCCGAGCTTGATCTCCAGCCCTCGGTTCACTGGCTGGTAATAGATCCGCTCGCCCAATGCATCGGGAAATCCGGTCTGACCGAGGGCGATGCCATCCTCGGCATCGTGGTCGTACTGGTAGCCATCGCCGTAGCCGAGTTGTTTCATCAGACGGGTGGGTGCATTGCGCAGGTGCAGGGGAACGTCAGTGGTGCCAGACGCGCGCACCTCGGCCTGTGCGGCTTTGTAGGCGACGTAGGCAGCGTTCGACTTCGCGGTGCTGGCGAGGTAAATCACCACCTGCGCCAGCGCCAACTCGCCTTCGGGGCTGCCCAGACGATCAAAGGCATCCCAGGCGTCGGTGGCCATTTGCAAGGCGCGCGGATCGGCGAGGCCTATGTCTTCGACCGCCATCCGGGTCAGGCGGCGGGCCAGATAGATCGGATCGCAGCCGCCATCGAGCATGCGGCAGAACCAGTAGAGCGCGGCATCGGGATTGCTGCTGCGCACACACTTGTGCAAGGCCGAAATCTGGTCGTAAAACTGCTCGCCGCCCTTGTCAAAGCGGCGAGTGCGATCGGCCAATACCTGCTGCAAGGTGTTCGCCGTCACGATGCCGGCTTCGCCGTGCGCAAGTTCGGCGGCAATTTCCAGCAGGGTAAGCGCGCGGCGCACATCGCCATCGGCGGCTTGCGCGATCAGCTGCAGCGAATCTTGGTCGACTTGCACCTTCAGGTCTGCGATGCCTCGCTCGTGATCGGCCAGTGCAGTCTTCAACGCAGCAGTGATGTCCTCGACCGCCACCGCTTCCAGCACGTGCACGCGGCAGCGTGACAACAGCGCAGAGTTCAGTTCGAAACTGGGGTTCTCGGTGGTCGCGCCGACAAAGATGATGCTGCCGCGTTCAATGAAAGGCAGAAACGCGTCCTGCTGAGTCTTGTTGAATCGATGTACTTCGTCGACGAACAGCACGGTCTGCGTGCCAGCAGAGAAGCGTCGTTCGGCGTCAGCGAGCAACTCGCGAATGTCGGCCAGGCCCGACATCACCGCAGACAGCGCGCGAAACTCGGCCTTGGCGTAGTGCGCGAGCAGCAAGGCCAGCGTGGTCTTGCCGCACCCCGGTGGCCCCCACAGAACCCGCGGGTGGATAGGGCCGGAGTCGACCGCTCGCCGTAATGCCGAATCGCTTGCCAACAGCCGATGCTGGCCCACCATCTCCTGCAAACGACGCGGCCGCATGCGTTCGGCCAGCGGCTTCAGCGCTTGCGGAGCTTCGAATAACGGGGCGGTGCGGGAAGGTTTGGCCACGGCGGCATTCTAACCGCCGACCCAGAGGGTGCCAGCTGATATGTGTTCATCCTGGAGCTGAGAAGCGAAGCAGCGCCGCAGGAGCAGCGCGCCCTCCAGAGCAGGTGCCTCACACCGGATTCCGCGGCTCTGCTTTGTCGGTAGGCCGCGCTCCCGCGCGGCCGCTGATGCCTTGTTTTGTTGGAGGGTCGCGCTCCTGCGTGGCCGCTCTTGCGTGCTCACCTTCCCGGAGAGCGACCGGGAATCGGGCAGAACTACAGCAGCGCGATGCGTCCGTCGATCACGGTCACCGAACTACCACCCACCCACACACCATCGTCCGCTACCTGCAAATGCAACTTGCCGTCGCGACCCATTTCGCGGCCCTGACTGACTTGATAGTTGGCTGCCGGCAGGCGACCTTGTCCGGCAAGCCACGCCGCAATACAGGCGTTGGCGCTGCCGGTGACGGGGTCTTCATTGATGCCGTCGGCGGGACAGAAGCAGCGCACCACCAGCTGATGGTCGGGATGCGCGCAACGCGCGAAAGCAGCCACACCGACCGCGCCGCGGGCGAGCGTAAGCGCGGCCAGTTGATGGAAGTCTGGCGTGAGTTCACGCACCGTCGCCGCGTCCGCGAATTCTGCCAGCCACCACTGCGGCCCGTTGTCCAGCATCTGCGGTGCCGGGTTCTGCAAGGGAGCAGCACCCAAAGCAGCGGTCAAATACCTGTGATCGGAATCAATCAGCGGCAGCCAACGCGCGTCGGGTGAGCGCACAAAAATCAGTTGCTGATTGTCGCCGCCCACCCCCATGCGCAGCGGCAACAGACCTGCCGCACATTCCTGCACCCACTCAGTCGCATCCGCATTGACCAGACCCGCTTCCACCAACGCATGCGCAGTGCCCACACTGGGGTGGCCGGCGAAAGGCAACTCCTGTCGGGGCGTGAAGATGCGCAGGCGATAATTGGCAGTGGCCACGGTCGGTGGCAACACGAATGTCGTCTCCGACAGGTTGGTCCAGGTAGCGATCTGTTGCATGCGGTGTGCATCCAGCCCGTTGGCATCCAGAATCACGGCAACGGGATTGCCCTTGAAGGCACGGTGGGTGAACACGTCAACCTGTTTGAAGGCGACGCTGGAACTGGCGGGCTTGGACATGGAAAAACATCACTGCTCAGAGCAAATCATCATGCCGCAGATGAACCGCTGACGCTGGCTAAGGCGCAGGCCTTTTGTCATGCTGCACTGCAACGAGAAGCCGCCCGACGCGGCCCCGATTGGAAACCCCCGGCATGAGCTCTGTAAACCCGATCCGCCCGCCTGCGGACTGGATCGTGTTGAAATTTGGTGGCACCAGTGTGTCGCAGCGTAGCCGCTGGGATGCGATCGGCGAACGCATTCGCGAACGCCGTGCCGAAGGTGCGCGCGTGCTGGTGGTGGTGTCTGCACTGTCGGGCACGACCAACGCTCTGCAAGCCTTGGCTGATTCGCGTGCGGATGCTTACTCGCGAGCCAATCGTGCGCAAACCATTGCCCAACGGCATCGCGAGTTCGCGCTGGGTTTGGGGCTGGATCCGCCGACCAACATCGGCGGGCTGCTTGACGAACTGGCCGCATTGGCCGAGGACCCGCGCGCTGCGCTGGTAAGCGATTGCGACGCGGCACTTGCTTGGGAAGCTGAGGTATTGGGGTTGGGCGAACGCCTCTCAAGTCAATTGGGTCAGGCCTATCTCAGCGCCAACGGCTTGCCAATCGCGCTATGTGATGCTCGCCAGTGGTTGCGTGCTTTACCGCTGCCCAATCAGACGCGCTGGGCACAGCGCTTGTCAGCGTCCTGCGCGATTGAATCCGATAGCTCGTGGCGCCAGCGCTTCGCTGAACAGGGCGAGGTGTTGATCACGCAAGGCTTCATGGCCGCCGATGGCGCGGGGGCGACCGCGATTCTTGGTCGTGGTGGTTCGGACACGTCGGCGGCCTATTTCGGTGCCTTGCTGGGCGCGCGAAGAGTTGAAATCTGGACCGATGTGCCCGGCATGTTCAGCGCCAATCCGCGCGCGGTGAAACAGGCGCGCCTGCTGACGCGACTCGATTACGAGGAGGCGCAAGAAATTGCCACTACCGGCGCCAAGGTGCTGCATCCACGCTGCATTCAGCCTTGCCGATTGGCGGGTGTGCCGCTGTGGATTCGCGATACCGAACATCCGCAGATGGCGGGTACGGTCATCGATGCGACGGCCGCGCCGGTGCTGGGCGTCAAGGCCATCAGCTCGCGTCGCGGCATCGTGCTGGTGTCGATGGAATCCATCGGCATGTGGCAGCAGGTCGGTTTTCTGGCCGACGTGTTCGTGACCTTCAAGAATCACGGACTATCCGTGGACTTGATCGGCTCGTCGGAAACCAATGTCACCGTGTCGCTCGACCCCAGCGAAAATCTGGTCAACTCGAACGTGCTCGACGCGTTGTGTGCGGATCTGGCGGCCGTGTGCCGGGTCAAGGTGATCGCACCCTGCGCCGCGGTGACCTTCGTCGGTCGTGGCATGCGCTCCTTGTTGCATCGTTTGTCCGGTGTGCTGGCCACGTTCGGTCGCGAGCGTGTGCATCTGATTTCGCAGAGTTCCAATGACCTCAATCTGACCTTTGTGGTCGATGAAGCCTTGGCCGATGGATTGCTGCCGCAGCTGCACGAATTGTTGGTGCAGTCGATGGCGATGCCGGTTGCCGAAACCAGTGTGTTTGGGCCGACCTTGGCGCAACTGCACGCACCGAAGGTGGCGGCCACTGAAGGTTGGTGGGTCGCGCAACGCAGTGACCTCATCGAGCGAGCGCAAACGTGCACACCGCAGTATGTCTACCACCTGCCCAGCGTGCGCCAACGGGCACGTGAGCTGAGCGCGATTGCTGCCATCGATCAGCGGTTATATGCGCTGAAGGCGAATCCGCATCCGGCCATC
>JBQTGY010000049.1:0-56302 GCA_052390415.1 Pseudomarimonas sp.
AGAGTTCTGTCCTGGCACTCGCTGGTTCGTTGCGCTGTAATTGGCCAGATAGTCCGGGATTGCTGGTTTATGATCTAGGTGTCTCTGAAGGCTGCCTGCAGAAGTTGTCTGAGGCAGGCGTGGCAGTACGACGAGTGCCTCAATTCTGCCCGCACTGGAGAAAATATTTCACATGGAAGCTTTGGTGCTTTCTGGATGTCCCAACAACCAACTATCTCTGGCTGGATGCAGGAGTGTGCATACTTCGACCGATGGATGAAGTACTGCAGCTGATTGATGGCTTCGGGTACTTTGTACCGACAAATCACTGGCCATTGCGACCCACGCTTTCCTCTACTAAAAGTAGGGCGATCGGCATTCCCCAGGAGCGGATTGATGGCGCTGCCAGTATAGCTTCTGGTGTTCATGGATTTAGAAAGGATGGCAGGTGTATCGAGATGCTCACAGAAGCTTTAAATATCGCTTGCGTCGAAGAGAACATGATTCCCGAAGATGCTTGGGACCGCCATGATCAGGCGCTCTTAACCGCACTGATGTTGAAGCATTTTGGAAATATTCACTATTCCGATCATCGAATCTATTGCAACTCAACTTCCCCCATCGATGTCGTTGGGCAGAAAGTTTGGGTTCATAGACGAAGAATGCATAGTGATGATTTGGCCGCGCTTGAGCGCCGGCTCCATGAGGCTCAGGCTCCATATTTGCCTCGGCCCTTGGTGCCTCGAAAGACTGATGGGGTGATTCGAAGTCTGCGGCGCAAGCTCGCGGAGCTGCGCGGTCGACAGCCACCTTCTGATCGAGCCGGCGAGTGCATTTACGATGGTGTGCGAGATTAAATACGCTAGGAGCCGCAGTCTTGAATTATTCAAAACCGAAAGTGTCCGTGATTATCCCCACGCACAATAGACACGACCTGCTGATGAAAGCGGTGGATAGTGCACTCGCTCAGACGGTCCCGGTTGAGGTAATCGTTGTGGATGATGCGTCAACCCAAGAGGCTTACAAAAGGACTCCGCCGCGTGGTGTTACTTGGATAAGGCGGCGGCGATCTACCATTTTGGAGCTTGGGTTTCCCTGTCCAGGCCTGGTCCGGAATGTTGGCGCGAAGGTTGCCGGTGGCCAGCACCTTGCTTTTTTGGATGATGACGATGAATGGTTTCCCAATAAAATTGAACGGCAGCTTGAGGAGATAGAGAAGAACGCCTGCGGAATGTGCTCGACCGATGCGTTTGCTGGTGAGGCACCGTTTAGTTCTGATCAGAGTTATCAGCGTTACCACCTTGGAATGTATGCAAAGTTTGTGGAGAGCTTTTTTCAGAAGCGCGATCCTAACTGGAATGGAATGCTCCCTACGACGTTCGACCGCGAACTGATCTGCGCTCACAACTTTATTATTACTTCCAGTGTCCTCTGTGACGCCAGTCTTTTCTGGAAGGTTGGAGGGTTCATGAGCGTGCCCATCGGTCAAGAAGATGGGGGGTTGTGGAGACGAATGCTCGAACACACCAGTTGCAAATACATCGACGAGCCGCTTGTGTTTTACAGCATACGTCCAGCCAAACGTGCTCAGTACGATGGAGAGGTTTCGCGCGCTGCTCGCTTGCCGGTCCGCGCCGTGCGGAAGTTTGCGCGGCTGTTGGGGTACTTTAAGGCGGGAAAGGAATCGCGCCCTGGTTAGTTTTGTGGGTTGCTCATGATTGGATCGGTTTGTATTTGTCTTGCTGTCGAGGGATTGCGTTGACTTGTCTTGAGAGACGCTATGTCCTTGGCCGGACTGCGCGATGGCCGCGTCGACATGTCCCAATGCGAACCTTTCGATCGGATTGGAGTAGTCCAATTTGCGAGCGGCGAGCGGCCTGAGTACAGGATGATCACCGGCCTTGTTTCAGCCGTCGTTCCGGTTTTTTGTCGCGCCGCGATGCTGCGAGAGGCCGTGAAGTCGGTGCTCGAACAGACGTATCAACCCGTCGAAGTTATCATCGTTGATGATGGTTCGACAGACGATACGGCTGAGGCCATCGCGAAATTGAAGGCAGCTCACCAACCCAACATCAGAAGCGTGCACCAGGAGAATTCAGGTCCCGGAGCGGCCCGCAATCTGGGCTTGCAACTTGCACGCGGAGAGTTCATCCAGTACCTGGATTCCGACGATCTACTGGAACCGCGGAAGTTTGAACTGCAGGTGCAGGCGCTGCGCCTCAATCCGCATGCCGGTGTCGCGTATGGCACCACGCATCGCGTGCAGCTTGAGACGGGTGACTCTCGTCTGTGGGCGCGAACTGCCGAGTCGATTGCGCAGATTTTTCCCGACTTCTTGCTCAGCCGTGGATGGGATACCAATTCGCCACTCTGGCGGCGTTCGGTATGTGATGAGATCGGTCCTTGGCTAGAGCTTCGCAACAACGAGGATTGGGAACATGATCTTCGCGCCGGCATCCTCGGCGTTCGGCCTGTGCACGTTGATGCCCACGTCGCGACGGTGCGTGATCATGGAAAGAGCCGCGCCAGTGGCATGAATTCGGGGTACACGGCCAACATTCTCGCTGACCTCGTTCAAAGCCACGCAGCTATCTGGCTGCTGATGCGGCAGCACAAACTTTGCGACTGGTCTTACCTGCAGGAGTTCTCGCGAAAATTGTTTTGGCTGGCGCGTATGTGCGGAAGTCGGGGTATGCAGGCTGAGGCGCATTCCGCCTTGACCATGGCGAACGAGATGGTTTCCACCCACCAGCGACCGTACGGCATGCGCCTGTTTGGGATCGCTGTGCGCCTCCTCGGCTGGGAGCGAGCGGTCCGTTGGTCGGAATCCGTGCGTGCAATGTTGAATCCTGGAGCGGGGCGGCTACATGACTGAGCGTAATCTCGCATGAGCACTGCTCCGCGCGTCCCGACATTCATTGGCATCGGCGCCCAGAAAGCAGGAACGAGCTGGCTGGATCGGGTGTTGCGCAGCTGCCCTGATATCTGGCTACCACCAGTGAAAGAGTTGCATTACTTTGATCGTCGGGAGTCGAACTTTCCGACCGGTGCATGGGCGCGAATGCGAACTCCACTGGCAGGTGGCAGGCATTGGCGCAACGAACTTCGCAATCGGATCAAGGCAACCATCCGTTACATGGATGTCGCGCAAGCGCGCTGGACGTGGCGGTACTTTTTCGGCGTGCGTGACGATGTCTGGTACCGATCATTGTTCGCGCCCGCTGAAGGCAAGGTATGTGGCGAAATCACGCCGGAATACTGCTTGTTGGGTGATGAACCCGTCGCCCGCCTTGCGCGCGTCTTCCCGCGGCTGCGAGCAGTGCTGCTAGTGCGCGAGCCAGTCGCACGCTGTTGGTCGCACGTCCGAATGGATATGGCGAAGTCGGGATCCGTTGCTGGCGGGCAAGCGCTGCTGGCGAATATTGACGAATTCTTTGCTTCTTCCCATTGCTTGTCGCGCAGTGACTATGTGCCGATCATTGATCGATGGTCGGCCGCCTTTGGCGAACGTTTCATGTGGGCATACAGCGAGGACATTTCAGAACAGCCAGAGCAGTTTCTCCATCGTTTCCGACAATTTGTCGGCCTCGCCGAAGCTCCGTTTGAGTCCTCCGCGCTCATCGCCAGTCGGGTGGGAGTGGGACGACCTCGCGAGATCCCTCAGCCGCTTGCAGACTTTCTTGAGCAGCGTTTTCGACCGGTTGTCCTGGAGATGCAACGACGATTCGGTCGCGTTCCCGCTGCGTGGCTGGAAGCGCATGGCCTGCGGGCGGAACAGACGGATGGCTGAGTGTTTGGCTGTCGGCGGCGAGCGGGTTGATCCGCATGCTGGGCCGTCTGGTCGCCGTAAACGGCCAGTGTATTTTTCGCAACAGCTGGCGCTTGGCTCGGTGCAAAGTGACCAAAGTCCGCTTTGGTGCGCTCCCAAGCCTGAAGTCATTCCCTCTTGAGCTTTCCAATTCTTCTGAACTTGGGGGTGGGGCGATCCGGAACCACTTACATTCACAACGTACTGAAGCAGTCCTACGCTGGCCGCGTCCACGTTCTGCATGAAGACTTGCATGGGCGATCCGCCTGGATTCGACGCTACTTCCGCTGTCATGAGCCGGAACGCATCGAAGCAGCGTTGGCTGAGCCCGACATCGGTAATTGGATTGCTCGGATTCGTTTGCTATCAGAGTCGATGCCGGTGGTGATCACTGGATCGACAACCAGTCATCTGGCCCCCGTTTTGCTCGCCGTGTGCGGTTCGCAGCTTCGCACCATGCACGTTCACCGTCACCCGCTCAATGCGTCTGCGGCTTCCTACATTGGGTCTTGGACAACCAATTGGACCGCGATTGCCGACGCCAGCAGTGATCCCAGTCATTGGGTGCTCACGCCTTTTGATGGCGCAGTTCAATACGCCTCCGTAAAGGCTCGATGGGACAAGTTGGGGGCGTTTGCAAGGATTGCTTACAACTGGCTGGAACGCTCGGCGGCGGCAGTCGAATTCAACTCGCTGAATGCGGGTGTTGTGACGCATCTGGATTTGGATGCGCGTCGAGACGTGTTTGAAAGCTCAGCATTTTTGGATCACATCGCAACGCTCATTGAGTGCGAGCCGAGCGAGTCTGCGTCGAACAATCCGCAGCCACGAAATTCTGGCTGGAAGCGCGCACTCGAGGAACGGCCGTTGGGCAATGCGTGGCGAGAGATTTTCGCACTTCCCGAGCTTGTTGAATTCGCAAGTTCGCTCAACTATGACTGTTCCGAGGTGGCGCTTGAGTACGCTGCAAAACGTTACCAGCTTCCATCCGGAATGGGCTCTTGGCTGCGTCACCACACGCGATACTGGCAAATGCGTCGCTTGCTGGCGAAGAACCTGCGCAGACACTCGTGGATACCCAAGGCCAACCCAGTGTCTGGAGGCGTTCCGCCACGCTCCACGATGAGGGCACTAACCGAGATTGTTGGTCATGAAGGCCGCTGGTTTCGCAATCGAAGCGGGGCAGATCCCAGCCCCCGGCCGGATCGGCATGAATGATTCAGTTGGCCCACGGGCATCGATTGCCTTCGTGCAGGTTTGCTCGCAATAGCTGCTGATGATGCAACTAGCCGCCAACCCGGATTTTATCTCCCGTCGCCGAGAACCCCACAAAAATGGAAGCAACACGGCAATCTCGTTAACGTGTTGCACCACAAGTTCGTGGTCGTATCGCGCGTTTCGCGTGGCGAAATGACATGACTGAAGCCGCAACGCCATCAGCACGAGCAAGCGGTCCACCGCAATTTGTGAATCAGAGTATTGCCACCATCGGCAAGCGCATGTACTCGCTCGATATCTTGCGCGGTGTGGCGATTCTGCTCGTGTTGGTTCGTCACCTGCCGCCGACTCAACTCAGTCTGGAGGGTTGGGGCGAGTCGACGGTGTTGTGGCTAACAAGCATCGGTCATATCGGGGTCGACTTGTTCTTTGTCCTCTCCGGATTCCTGATCGCCGGTTTGATTTTCACCGAGTACGAGAGGCACGGCAGCTTTCGACCTTGGCATTTTTTTCTGCGTCGGGGATTCAAGATCTGGCCCGCCTACTTCGTAGCCTATGGCGGCATGACATTGGCACGAATTGCAGCCGAACTTTGGAAGGGTGATGCAGACCGCGCAGGTGAGTTGGCCTCCCATGCTGTCTGTAATGCCGTTTTCTTGCAGAACTATCTGGCCTGTGAGCGGTGGTCACATAGTTGGAGCCTGGCAGTAGAAGAACATTTCTATGCCGCGTTGGCCTTGGTTTTGGGTTGGGCAGCGTGGCGCGGAGCGAAGCGAGGCTGGGCAGGCGCGCGGGTATTCTCGATCGTTCTGCCGCTTGCGGCCGCGGTCTGGCTGATCGCTCTTGGGTTGCGCGTGATGGAGTGCTTTCCCGACTACCTTTCGCAAGGAGCCCGCGCCTATTACCAAAGTCATATGCGTGCCGATAGTTTGATGGCCGGTGTGGCCTGCGCGTTTTTGTTCCGCTACCGCAGCGCCATCCAGCAGTGGCAGTTTTCGCGCTGGTTCGTTGTGCTCGCCGCCAGTGTTGCCGCCTTGATATGGCCGACCTTGTGGCCCCAGGGCGAGTCGCCTTGGTTTGAGTCCGTCGCTTTCACTTTGCTGTGGATGAGCTTTTCAGTTCTGGTGCTGGCTGCCGCAAAACACCCGGATTGTGGCCTCGGTGCTCGCGGATTCGCTCGCCTTGGTGTGAGAGCGGTTGCCTGGATGGGCATCTACTCCTACACCATCTACCTTGGCCATTCTGTGCTGTTTGGAATTCCTGGCTTCGAGACCGTGCGTCAACGATTGCTTGGCTTGATGTTGGAAGAGTTTTCCGTTGCGACTGTGCTGTGGACAGACCGGGCAATCTATCTTGGTGGCTCAATTTTGCTGGGAGTCTTGTTGTCGAAGTTGATTGAGAGACCATTCCTGCGCGTACGTGATCGATTGCTACCGTCAAGAAGCAAGGTTCTGGAAAAAGCGCCATTGGAGTCATCCCTGACTTCATCGAGCGTTAGTGCGGGAAGTCGCTGAGATGCGTCGCCGGCGGCTTGCCTGCGTCTTCGCCGCCGACATAGAGGGCCAATATGCCGCAGGTAACTGGAAAGACATTCAGGGCATAAATGCTTTGTTGCCGACCTTGGGCGTTGAAGTGCTCGAGGTCCCTCTGACTGTTGGCAGCGTTCGCGAGGTCACTCTGGTTTGTTCGGAGGGTGTTTCGGATCTGCTGATCCACTACAGCTATTGGTCGACCTTGATCTCGGAAATTCGCAAGGCCTTCCCGCACATCCGCATTCACACACGTGCTCACAATGCGGAAGCACTGCAGCACCTGCACCGATATGCGCCCGGGCTGCTTCCAACGACGCATAACTTGAAAGGCTGGTACGGAGCGGCGAGAAACTGGCAGCGGGAAGCCCACAGCCGTTGGATGAGCGACAGCCTTTGGTGTATCAGCGAATGGGACCGTCGCCGTTACCAGCGGTTCCTTCCTGGCAGGGCACATCTCGTTGATGTGCCCTATCACTGTCCATGGCCGGCACTGCGATCTGCAGTGAAGCCGGCTGCTTGGGCAAATCGCCGTAACGCAATGGCATGCCTGGCAGGGGGGCGTGATCGTATTGGTCTATCGCAGCGCGATGGCTTGGTGAAATTTGCGCGGGAGGTAACCCGACTTGGGCTCGCAGGCGATTGGAGTTTCGAGATATCCGCCGGCGTGCATCGTGGTCGGAGTGTTTGCGCGGATCTGGCCCCGTTGCGTGAGGTTGGCGAAGTCGCCGAACCTTGGGACTTGCTCTGCGGTACGAAAGTCTTGGCCTTGATCACCCCACTTGGTTACGGCTGCAAGACAACGATCATCGACGCGCTGAGCGCGGGCTGCCACGTATTGATTGACCAGCGACTGGTGGCGCGCTTGCCGGCCGCAGTTGCGAGTTTGTGCGTCGTGCTCGACACCAGTCTTCCCAGCACATTTGCGTCAGCGTTCGAGCGAGTGCAGCGGGAACCTCAGCCCAATCAGGTCAACGACTCGCTGATTGTTGCCGCAAAACGTGGATTGAAAACTGCACTGCATCTAACCCCAAGGGCAAGCCCCCGCGCATGAATTCGTTGCCTCAAGTGTCTGTCGTCATGAGCGTTTACAACGAAGTGAGTCGTGTTGAAGCTGCGGTGAGAAGTATTCTCGATCAGTCGCTGAAATCCATCGAGTTGATCGTTGTTGATGACGGTAGTCGAGATGGTAGTTGTGAACTGCTCGACCGAATTGCCGTCGAGGACTCAAGATTGCGCGTCATCCGGCAAGCGAATGCTGGGCTGACCTGCGCATTGATCAGAGCCTGCGGCGAGGCAAAGGCCGAGTACATTGCGCGGCAGGACGCTGACGACTGGTCGTTTCCGCGACGAATTGAAGAGCAAGTGGCCTTGCTCGAAGCCAATCCGAAAATTGGTTTCGTATCCTGCGCCACAGAGTATGTTGGACCTCGGGATGAGTTCTTGCTGGTGGTTGCGCGGCCAGCCGATCCCGAGATCGCGACACAAGGACTATTGCTGAGCAGGCAAGGCCCGCCGGCTCACGGTAGCGTGATGTTTCGCCGATCGGTGTATGACCGCGCCGGTGGTTACCGCAGTCAGTTTCTCTACTCTCAAGACTCGGACCTTTGGCTGCGGATGGGCGAGTTGAGCTGGATTGGATACCTGGATGCGGTGCGCTATCGACATCGCAAGGATCCGCAGAGCATATCGGGAAGTCGCCGCGCGCAGCAGTCGGAGTTCGCGAGACTCGCGCACGCCTGTCGCGCAGATCGCCTAGCCTCACGTTCCGAGCAGGGGAACCTCTCTCGCGCTCAAGCGCTTGCGGATGAAATTCGCATGGCCAAGGTTGCTCATGGCGATCAGCGCGCGAGAGGGAGCCTGGAAATTCACTACTTGATCGCGTCGCAGTTGGTGAGCAATGGTGACCCGCGCGCGCGCGCGCACCTCTGGCAGGTGATCGTTGGCCGTCCTTGGCATTGGCGAGCGTGGGTCAGGTTGGCACAGAGTTTTTTCAGGCGCCCTTTGCATTCCAGGGCTGCCAGCAAGGAAATTGGCGATGAAGGTAGCTGAGTGGTTGCAAAACTGGAAAGTGATCGAAACAACATGACTGAGACGCGAATGCGAATTCTGGTCGGTGCGGACGCGCCGCCGGATCCCAACTCTGGCGCGGCTGGCACCGTGTTCGCCACGAACGCCGCGCTGCGCCAACTCGGACATGAAGTCGACACGATTTGGTACGACGACTTGCCACATCGAATCCGTCACTGGAATCTTCACTATCTTCTGGAATTGCCTCGCGCCTATCAGCGATGCGTTCAACAAAGGGCTTCGCAGACTGAATACGACGTGATTCAACTAAGTCAGCCACATGCGTGGATGGCGGCCCGCGACAATCAACGTCGACGCAGGCGCGCAATTCTTATCAATCGCAGTCATGGACTTGAAAACATGGCCGACGCTGCGTTGGCGTACTGGCAGCCCAAGATCGGCGGCCGTGTTAGCCGATTTCCACGGTCGGTGTTCAGTTCTGTGCTGCAGCGAGCATTGCATCGACACATCGATCTGGTCGTGCGTCATGCCGACGGAATGATCGTGCCCGCTCAGGAAATTCGCGATTTCCTGATTGATCAGCACGGGGCCGATCCGCAGAGAATTGTAGTGATCCCGCATGGTGTCCCAGATGAATTCATTGCAGCACCGCGACCACCACTGACTGACCACCGGCTTCAGCGTCTCTTGCATGTCGGCCAGCACTCGGTCATCAAAGGGGCACCCTTGATGGTGGCTGCAGTGGAAGCTGCGCTGAACGGCAATCCGGAGCTGTCCTTCACTTGGTTGTGCAGTCGCACGCATCATCCGGAAGCGCTCGGCCTATTCCGGCCGCAATTTCGTGTTCGTGTATCGATGCAGGACTGGGCGGCACAGCAGGATCTGCTCAAGCTGCTGGACAGTCACGGGGTGTTTGTCGCCCATTCAATCTATGAAGGTGCCGCCAAGGCTTGCACCGAGGCAATGGCGCGTGGATTGGTGTTGGTTACCAGTGCGGCCGGGGCGCTTAAGGATCATGTTCAGGACGGGGTCAATGGCAGCATCGTCAGGATCGGCGATGTAGAGAAGATGGCCGCGGATATCTTGGCTGCTTGCGCGGATGTTGGGCGCTCACAGCAGTTGGGTCGTGCAGCGGCGCAGACCATGCAGCAAATGAGTTGGGGTGCCTGTGCTGCCTCTGCGATCAAATACTACAGTCGTATCCAGGCGATGCGGGGATAGTCATGAGTGCGCCCTGCTGCAGTGTGGTCATTCCGAGCTTCCAGCGCGGAGCAGTTGTGGTGGAAAGTCTCGGTTTGCTGCTGCCGCTGCTTCAGCCCGACGACGAGCTGATCTTGGTGGATCAGACCCCGCAGCACCCTCCGGGGATCGAAACCGCACTTGCTAAGTTTTCGGAATGCGTGCAAGTGCGGTGGTTGCGGTTGCCTACCCCCAGCATCCCAAACGCGATGAATGTTGGTTTGCTCGAAGCGCGGTCAGAGTTCGTACTGTTTCTGGATGACGACATTGTCCCAGACTCCAATCTCATCGAGGCCCACCGATCAAGGCAGAGGGAAGCCAAGCTGGTCGCTGGAATGGTGTTGCAGCCGGGCGAACGACCATGCCGGTTATCGGAAGGTGACGCCTTCCGATTCAACAGCGATGACCCGGCGACCATCGCGGAATTCATGGGTGGAAACTTCTCGATCAAGCGAGACATTGCACTCGCTCTCGGTGGCTTCGATCAGAACTTTGTGGGTGCCGCCTATCGATTCGAGGCTGAGTTTGCGCATCGTTTCGTCGCCCGATTTGGTGCAATCCAGTACGAACCCGCGGCCGTCATCCACCACTTGCAGGTAGCGACAGGTGGCACTCGCTCGCACGGCCACCACCTCCGCACCTTGGGTCCATCCCATAGTGTCGGTGCCTACTATTGTTTGCTGCGGACGCGTCCGCCGCGCTGGAAACTGCAATTTGCGCTGCGTCCCTTGCGCGCAATTCGAACTCGCTATCACTTCGGTCATCCCTGGCGCATTCCGGCAACCTTGCTGGCCGAATTTCGCGGAATGCGTTTGGCGGGTCGATTGCACCGCGGTGGACCAAACCTGTTGTCGAATGCAACAGCTGTGGCGCCATTGATGGCGAACACCCAAAGCGCTGGGCCGACGCCGAACATTGAACCCAAAGTCCGCCCGCCGGGGTCAAAACAACGTCTGCGGCCCACAGTCCAGGCCTCGGATATTTCAGTGGTCATTCCAACCTACCAAAGGGAACAGGTCCTGCTGGACACGTTGGAAGGCTTGTTGGCGCTTGAGCCTCCGGTGCGCGAAATTCTGTTGGTTGATCAGACGCCTACCCACGCTGCGGCGACCTCAGCGCATCTATCCAAGCTCGACGCTGCGGGCAGCATTCGTTGGATTCGGCTGCCGGAACCATCGGTCATCGGCGCCATGAACCATGGTCTGCTGCAAGCCAAGGGTGAGGTGGTGCTGTTTGTTGATGATGACGTCGTGCCCACGCCAAACCTGGCTGCACGGCACGCTGAGGCACAGCGCCTTTCACCGCTCGTGGTCGGGCAGGTCCTGCAGCCCGGAGAAATTGCAGAGGTCTTGCGTGTCGGTGAAAGCTTTCGCTTTAACAGCACAGAGGGCGCTTGGGTGAGCGAGTTCATTGGCTGCAATTTCTCTGTGAACCGAATCCTTGCGATCGAGGCCGGCGGCTTCGATGAAAACTTTGTGGGCGCAGCATTTCGCTATGAAGCGGAGTTCAGTCAGCGGTTCACCCGCCTGCATGGGCTGATTCGCTTTGAACCTCTGGCCAGCTTGCGCCACCTGCGGGCGAGTACAGGCGGCACCCGAGCGCACGGCGACCACTTGCGAACCATCAGTGCCCGGCACAGCGTGGGTGCTTATTACTGCTTGCTGATGAATCGACCGGAAGGCTGGCGCAAGCAGCTCTTCCTGCGCCCTCTTCGCGCAGTTCGTACGCGCCACCACCTGTTCAAGCCGTGGTGGATCCCGCTCACGCTCCTAGCCGAAGTGCGTGGGTACGTGATGGCGGTAAAACTGCATAGCGCCGGTCCACGTTTGATTGAGACTTCGCTGCTACCTGCTGATGCGAGGGGCCGTCTGTTGGTCCCGGAACTTCGTTGATGTGCAACGCTGTGGATGATTGCCCATGCTTGCTGCGGAGCCGCCCATGTCTGGCCGTGACTCATTGAGCCTGGCCAGAAAAATCAGACTTGCGATGGTGACCACTCACCCGATCCAGTATCAGGTGCCATGGCTGCGCATGCTCGGAGATCGCGACAACATTGATCTGCATGTTTATTTTGCGATGTTGCCAAGCAGCCAAGAACAAGGCCGAGAGTTCGGTGTGGCATTTGACTGGGATACGCCACTGCTGGACGGCTATCAATACACGGTGTTAGAGAACGTGTCGGCCCAGCCGGGTCTCACGACCTGGTCTGGCTGCGACACGCCGGGGGTGTATGCAGGGCTTCGCGGTGGCCAGTTCGATGCGGTGATCGTGAATGGTTGGGGCAGCAAGACGGCAGTTCAGGCGCTGATCGCCTGCCGGCGGTTGCGTATCCCCTGCATCGTACGCGGCGAGGCGAATGGTCTGCGGCAGCGGAACTGGTTGAAGCGCCTAGGGCATCGCGTTTTGCTGTCGCAGTACTCTGCGTTTTTGGCGATCGGTCAACAAAATCGCCGCTACTACGAATCATTAGGGGTATCAAAAGCGCTGATCTTCAACACACCCTACTGCGTCGACAACAACCGATTCGCCGTGGTGGCGGATCAGGTTCGAAAAAGTACTCAGCTGGCTGAGCTTCGCAACCGGTTTGGGCTTGATCCCAAAGCGAAAACGTTCCTGTTCTCGGGCAAGTTTGTGGACAAGAAGCATCCCGCGGACGCCATCGAGGCCATCGGAAAGTTGCTGGCGTCCAACGGACCTGCAGTTCAATTGCTGATGGTGGGCGATGGGCCGCTACGGTCTCAGCTCGAGCAAGCCGCCGCCGGACTGCCGATCCGATTTGCCGGGTTCTTGAATCAATCGCAAATGGCGCTGGCATACGCCGCGAGTGATTGTCTGGTGTTGCCGTCGGACGCTGGCGAGACCTGGGGTCTGGTGGTCAATGAGGCCATGGCCTGTGGCTTGCCGGCAATCGTCAGTGATCAGGTCGGCTGCGCCTTTGATCTGGTGATCGCGGGTACCACCGGGCAAATTTATCCGTGCAGAGACGTCAGTGCCTTGGCGGCGCGCATGCAGGAATTTGCGGCCAATGTAGGCCGCGCCGCAGAGATGGGGAGCGCAGCGAGACGTCACGTAGAAAGCGGATTCAATTTCGAGGGCGTGGTCGACGGCGTACTTCGGACACTTTCGGTAGTGAGGCGGTGAGGACCAATTGTTTCGGGAAGGACGAGTGCGGTCCTGTATCCTGCATCGCCACAACCCATCGGCCTGAATTGAGCTTGATCGTCAGGCCAACGGCGGGGTTGGCGAGGTCGGCTGTCGAAGAATTGCAAACATGACCCTTCTGATCATCGGAATGCTCACCGCGGTTTTGACCGTGGTCGGCTTCCTCAACTGGCGACTCGGTCTGCTCGCTGTGATCGCATTTGCTGCCGTGCAGGATCCGTTGCGGAAAATTGTGCCCGGAACCCCAGGTTACCTGGCGTTGATGACGGCTCCGGTGTTCCTCGCGGCAGTGATCGGCTCAAGAGTGGCGACGCGCAGCTGGTGGCCGGACTTTGCCCGCCGATGCCCGCGAATATCCAAGCCACTAATCTTGTTCGCCATCCTGTGCATTCCCGCAGCGGTGGTGTCGGCGACGTATGGACAAGGCTCGTGGATGCTCACCCTGCTCGGCGCCTTGTCCTATTCGATCATTTTTCTGGCGATCATCTGTGGCTTCCACTTTGCCCGCCGCGGCATCGATGTGCGCTCATTCATGATCGTGTACTGCGCGATCCATGGCGTTGTGTTGGTGGGTGGTTATCTCGAGTTCATGGGCCTGTTCGAAGACTGGAAAATTCTGAGCGACAAGGCGCTTGGTTTCCAATGGATTCGCCACCAGCATGGTTATGCAGTGACGTTTATCGCGGGCTTTTACCGCAGCGGCGACGTGATGGGATGGCACGCGGCGGCGGTGGCTTGTTTGTCGATGATTCTGGCCATCGGTACCGCAGATCGCTCACGTTGGCTTTGGATTGGAATGAGCATCTTTGCCATCGGCGCCTTGCTGATGTGCGGAAGGCGGAAGATGGTATTCATGTTGCCGGTATTCTTGCTGGTGTTCGGCTGGATGCAATGGCAGATTCGCAAGCCGGGTAGAACGCTTTCGCTCGTGCTACTTATTTCGTTTCCCGTGATTGCGCTGATCGGCTTGTCGGATCGACTTTCTGAGGAAATAACTGCAATTCGCTATTACAAGGAAACCGCAGGTGAGTCGCTGGACTCGCTGGAAGAGCATGGCGTCGCAGCCTTCATTGAAACGGTTCGCCAGAATGGCTTCCTCGGAACTGGACTTGGCACAGCGACGCCAGGCTCGCACCACCTAAAAGTCGAGAGGCCACGCAACTGGCAGGAGAGCGGCTCCAGTCGCGTGGTAGCCGAATTGGGTATTCCCGGTACCTTCGGGCTGATGTTGGTCATGTTCGGCATCGTGGTCACCTGCTGGCGAATCGCTCGAGAAGCGCTGCGCACGCGAAGTGCACTCGCGCCCTATTCAACTGGCTTGCTCGCGTTCTTCGTTGCCAACGTCGCTTCGCTGACAGTATCGGGACAGATTCTCGCTGACCCGTTCATCGCATCGTTTCTGGGCGTCATGATCGGATTAGTACTGTCAACAGGCCGACTGAACCCGGACATGTATACGTCGAGATTTGCGAGGCCCGCGCCGAACGTGCTTGATGGTCGCGACTCTGGTTTGGCAGCGCGTCTGCAGTGACGGTGTCAAGGTTGCGAATCGGTCTGATCGACACTTCGCGTCCCGAACAACCGGGCAGCATGCGTGAATACGCCGACACCCTGAAGCAAGCCTTGATCCGGCATGCCAACGCTCTGCAAGTTGAGATGTTCAACGTCTCTTCGGTACCCGGTCGGAGCGGTTGGGCGAGGCGACAGGACAGCGTCGCGATGGCGCGGAGGGCGTGGCGGTTACGGAGTTCTCCAGTGGATGTCTGGCATATCCTGGATGGCAGTCGCGCCTACGTCGGATTGGCTTTGGGCCACCAGCCAGTGGTGATTACCGCGCACGACATCATTCCGCATTTGCAGTCCGAGGGTTGGTTTCCTGAAGCTCCATCCATGGGGCTGGCAGCACGCCTGCTCTGGCGAGCCAATCGGGTCGCGACACGCGCGGCAGCGGCGGTTGCTTGCGATAGCACGGCCACCCAGCGCGACCTTGCTCAGCACTTTTCAATTCCTGTAAGCCGTTGTGCGGTTGTGCCATTGCCGCTGCGGCACTCGTTGCTTCGACATTTACCCGATCCTTCCGCAAAGGCCGAGAGCGCAGTTGACTCCGGCACAGTTCTGCACGTTGGCAGCAATGCCTTTTACAAGAATCGCCCGCAGGTGCTGCGAATCTTCGCGGCATTGGATGCGCGCTTTGCCTTGCGGCTGGTGATGATCGGTCCGCCCCCAACGACGGACCTTGTTGCGTTGGCCGCTGAGCTGAAGCTGGCAGATCGCGTGCAGTGGGTGGGCGACTGTGATGACGCAACAGTGGCGGATTGGTACCAGAAGGCGTCTTTGATGCTGTTTCCCTCCCTGTATGAAGGCTACGGTTGGCCGGTGCTGGAGGCGATGGCCTTTGATTTGCCGGCGATTGCCTCAGCGGCGGGTTCGCTGCCTGAGTTGGTGGGTGATGGTGCTGACTTACCCGCGCCTGCGGATGTATCGAGTTGGGTCGCTGCAGCGGACCGGCTGTTGCAATCACCTGCCGCGCACGCCGCGGCACGCTCGGCCGGACGTACCCGAGCCAAGGCATTTACCGCTCAGCGCCTCGCCGAAGAGATGCAGGCCATTTATCAGCGGGTTGTGCAACCGCCCAAAACAGCGACTACTCAGCAATGAAACGCGCATTGATACTCGGCGTGTCAGGTCAGGATGGCGCCTTGCTCGCCCGGCTTCTGCTGGCCAAGGGCTACGCCGTTTTCGGCACGTCTCGCGACGCGCAGATGGCATCGTTTACCAATCTGGAGCGGGTTGGAATTGCCGGGCGCGTCGAGTTGTTGTCAGCGGTCACTACTGATTTTCGCAGCGTGCTGCAAGTGCTGAAGCGGGTTGAACCCCACGAGGTCTATTCCCTAGCCGGACAAAGTTCGGTGGGGCTTTCGTTTGAGCAACCTGTGGAAACGCTGGAGAGCATCGCACACGGCACGCTCAACCTGCTCGAAGCGCTGCGCTTTCTGGGCTCGTCAGCGCGCTTCTATAACGCCGGCTCGGGAGAGTGTTTTGGCGAAATCGACAAGCCCGCCAACGAGCACGCCGCATTTAAGCCACGCAGTCCGTATGCGGTGGCCAAAGCCAGCGCTCACTGGGCCGTTGCGAACTATCGCGAGGCGTATGGTCTGTACGCATGCACCGGCATTCTGTTCAACCACGAATCGCCGTTGCGACCCGCCAGGTTCGTCACCCGCAAGGTTGTGGCCGCGGCGTGTCGGATCTCGGCCGGCAGTGGCGAGAGACTCCAGCTCGGCAATCTCGACATTCAACGCGATTGGGGTTGGGCGCCTGAATACGTCGATGCGATGTGGCGAATGCTGCAGCAGCCCGAGCCAGAAGATCTGGTGATCGCCACTGGCAAGGCGCATTCACTGAGCCAGTTTGTGGCGGATGTGTTCGCTCATCTTGATCTGGATTGGCGGGCACACGTCGACATCGATGCCGGCCTGCGCCGACCCTCCGACATCGCCCACAGCGTTGGTGATCCGTCACGCGCGCAAACTCGAATCGGGTGGGCAGCGGAGTTCAGCTTGCGAGATGTAATTCGCATAATGGTAGCTGCCCAAACGGGCAGCAAGTGGCTGGATCAAGCGACAGGGATCTGATGATCCTCGTTTGACTGAGTGGGCGATGAGCCTTGTTCTTTGTTTTGAGCTTTGATCCATTCTGAAGTCGGCGTGCGATAAATCCCTTGAAAATATTTGCCCACTCCCTAGGTTCGGTACAGGCGCATCGCGATCAGCTTGCGTTGTTGCAATCGGCGGCGGCAATGGACAAGTTTGGTCGACACTCATTGGTGGAGGACCCCGGTCAGGCTGAAGTGATTCTTGAGATCGACCAGGGCAGCGCGACAAGCGAAACCGCGGTCCCGCTGACGGGTTTTAAACTGCCTATCTTCAGATACTCTACCAGAGACAACGGATTTCCGTATCGCCCGGGAATATATACGTCTTTGCAGCGATACAATTTCAACTCTGCTTTTGCGCGCTCCGGTCCTTACTTAGCTGTCACGCGTCAAACTGATCTTGACTTGATTACAGAAGCCGATGAGAGGAAACAGGTTGCGTCATTTTTCGGATCATCTGAGACCCACAAAGTGAGGAAAAAGCTCTTAATGCTGGCGGGTGAGCATTGTGTGATTCGCGACACCGCCCCGGATTTGAACGCGCTCAATACTGGGCACTCATTCACCAACCAGGAATACCGACGACAGTTTCTACAGTCAATCTCTTCCTCGCAATTCGTACTGTGCCCCCGTGGGCTTGGTTGTTCGAGCATTCGTTTGTTTGAAGTCATGCGTGCGGGTCGGACTCCAGTAATTATTTCTGATAATTGGGTGCCCCCACTTGGACCGAACTGGAGTTCATTTGCCATTTTTGCCGGAGAGTCAGAGGTGGAATCCATTCTTTCCCGACTCCGGTCGCTTGAGCAGCAAGCTCCATCGATGGGACTCGCTGCAAGAGCTGCATGGCTTGCTAACTTCGGTGTGTCGACTGTATTTGATTGGATCGCCAGCCAGATTTCTGAAATGGTTACTGAGCAACGACAAACCGGAAAGAGTTTTTTGCGTTGGAAGACTGGTCGGATGGCTGATCCTAGAAACTTCAATAAGGCGATTGTTCCGATTTTAAAGCGGCCAGTTCACAAGATATTTGCTCGCCGTAATCAAACTTAGCTGGTTTTGAGCATATGTGTAGAAGAAGCGGTCAATTTTAGTATTGAAAGGATGCCCGACGCCTGTGGGAAGTTTCGGGCTAAGTTGCGGCAATAAATGTTTAAAAAAGCCAGTGCGAGATTGGAAGGTCACGATTTTGATGTGTTGCGGTCATTGAGCCTCTCGCGATTTCGCCCAAGGGTCATCGTTATTGAGATTCATGATTTTATGATCGAAAGTGCAGGCACCTCGCCGGTTGTTGTCTACCTGCGTGAAAATCGGTATTCCCTGGTTGGATTTGCAGTGAATGGGTTTTTCGTCGATCAAGATTCGCCTTCAACTCGTCGGTAGAGTCGAATTGCGCTTCGCCATCAACGCGCTCCCGATCACCAACTTCTCTGGACGGCGGGTGCTGTTGGGACACTTGCGCAATCTTGCCCAGCATCAACCCGGCCGCGATCAATTCGTGGTGCTGCATCACGCGGGCAACCGTGATATTCGCTGCGACTTGGGGGCGAACGTGGAGTGGGTGGAATGCGAGAAGGTGGGCACCCATTGGTTTGGCCGGCTTCTGTGGGAGTCGGCGCACATGCGCAGAGAATTGCGGCGGTTGCGGGTCGACGCGCTGATTTCGACCTCCGGCGCTTTGGTGCCGCGCGCAGGCGTGCCGCAATGGGTGTGGGCGCAGAATCCCTGGTGTTTTTTTCCGCAGTTTCATTTTGGGCTACGTGATCGCTTGAAGGCGGCGATGCAGCGGAAGGGCTATCGATCCGCTCAACAAGGTGCCGCGGCAGTTTTCTATCTGTCCGATTTCATGGCGCGAAGCTACGCAAGCAACGCGGGCTGCAAACCCCGTCATGGCGCAACCACGTACGTTGGCGTCGACGACGCCATGTTCGAAGCCGCAGGTGAGGTGCCCGCATTCGGGGCACGCGAACTTGAAATCGTCACGGTTTCGGTGATGACGCCGCATAAAGCCATCGAGGACGTGGTCGATGCTTTGGCGGCCTTGCATGGTCGCGGCCTTGCGGCGCGGCTCGCGCTGGTCGGGCCGTGGGCCGACGCCGGCTACCGAACGCAGATTGAAGGGCGCATGCAGCGCCTGCAGCTCACACCGTTCGTGACCATCACCGGTCCGGTCAGCAACGACGAACTGATGCAGCACTATCGTCGCGCACGCGTGTTCTGTCTGCTGAGTCGCTGCGAGTCTTTTGGCATTCCTGCCGTTGAAGCGCAGGCGTTCGGTACACCCAGTGTGGTTGCCGATGCGTGTGCGCCGCCGGAGGTCGCAGGCCCCGGTGGACGGATCGTGGCGGCCGGGGACATTGACGCCGCCGCTGATGCGTTGGCGCACTTGCTCACCGACGACGTTCAATGGCAACAGGCGTCGATGGCTGCACTGAGCAACGTCGAGCGCTTTCGCTGGAAGCGAGTCAGCCAACCCATGCTCGACTGGCTCGATATCACGGCGGCGGCGCGATGAAACTCGACATCGAAGCCGCCCGTGCGGCGCGCCCATACACGTCACGAGAATATGTCGGACGAATGCTGTGGGCGTGGGCGTGGCCGCTGTTTCGTTACAGCCCGCGGATCTGCTTTGGTTGGCGGCGCTGGCTGTTGCGGCGATTCGGCGCGGCGGTGGGCAGGCACGTGCACATCTATCCCAGCGTGCGTGTCGCCATCCCCTGGAATCTGCAAATCGATGATCATGCGGCGGTCGGAGAGGACGTGCTGATCTACAACCTGGGTCCCGTCCGCATTGGTGCGCGAGCGACGGTCTCGCATCGCGCGCACCTGTGCGCCGGCACGCACGACTTCCGCGATCCGGCGCTGCCGCTGTTGCGTTTGCCAATCACCATCGGTGGGCAAGTGTGGGTGTGTGCCGATGCCTTCGTCGGTCCCGGCGTCAGCGTCGGAGAGGGCGCCGTGGTGGGCGCGGCGGCGGTTTGCGTGAAGGATGTCCCCGCATGGACGATCGTGGCTGGAAATCCCGCGGTCTTCATCAAACATCGCGAACTTCGCGGAGTCACTGAAGGGTGATTTCGGTCGTCGTACTCACACTGAATGAGGCAGCCAACCTGCCGCGCTGTTTGGCCAGCGTGGCCTGGGCGGACGACATTCTGGTGTTGGATTCAGGCACCACCGATGCGACCTGCGAAATTGCAAAGGCCGCGGGCGCGCGGGTGCAGGCTCGCGCTTTCGATAGCTTTGCAGGCCAGCGCAACTACGCCATGGATCACGGGCAACTGCGCAACGGTTGGGTTCTGCATCTGGACGCAGATGAAGTGGTGACGACCGAGTTGCGCATCGAGCTTGAGCAATTGGTCTCCCGCAACACGGAAGAGAAACCCGTTTGGCGAGTCGCGTCGCGCATCATTTTCATGGGGCGCTGGTTGCGCCGTGCCGGCATGTACCCCAGCTACCAGGTGCGCTTTGGGCGCGCTGATGCACTTCGATTTGTCGACTTCGGTCATGGCCAGCGTGAAGTCCAGCCAGCCGAGCAGGTGGGCACCTTGAGCCACCCGCTTGACCACTACAATTTTTCAAAAGGCGTCAATGATTGGTTGGCGCGTCACCTGCGCTACGCCAAGGCCGAAGCCGAAGAGCTGCTGCGTGCTCGGCAGCAGCCACTGCGCCTGACTGAACTCTTGAGCGGCGACCCCACGTTGCGCAGGCGTGCGCTCAAGCGTCTGTCCTATTACGCGCCATGCCGTGGCCTGCTTGCGTTCTTGTATGCCTTTGTCATTCGAGGTGGTGCACTCGATGGTCGAGCGGGTTTCACCTACTGCCGAATGTTCGCGATGTATCACAGCTTCATTGGCTTGAATGCGGCCGAGCGTATCGCTCGATCAAGCGATCAGCGGTGAAGGCGGCGGGTTGCGGGTGAGCATGAAGTTGTCCAACGAAGCTCGGCTGCTGGTCGTGTGCGCGCGGCCTGATCTGAATGAACAGGCCGCAAACGCTCTTCAAGACTTGTTGGCGCAACCGCTGGATTGGTCGGCCGTTCTGGCTGCCGCCGAGGCGAATTACATTGTGCCTTTGCTTGCCCGCCATCTGGCCAGATCCGGGGCCGCTTGCATCCCCGATTCCGTGCAGCAGCAACTGCGCGACCTTCAACGCAAGAACGCGATGGTGTCGTTGCAACTGGTGCGCCTGCAGCAAATGCTGGTCGAGCAGATCTTTGTGCCTCGTGGCATCGAGCATGCGTTCTTCAAAGGTGCAGCGCTGGCGCAGACCTACTATGGCGACCCCGCCCAGCGCCAATATCGCGACATCGATGTGCTGGTGGCCGCCGACCGCATCGCTGAGGCGGGGCAAGCCCTGCTCGATCTCGGGTTCGAGGTGAGCAACGCCGACTGGCAGGACTTCAAGGTTCGCGATCTGCGTGCGTTTTGTCGCTACCACGGCGCTTTGGAATTGCGCTCGCCACAAGGCGCGCAAATTGAACTACACAAGACGCTGGATTCGACCGGCTGCATTTTTTCCCCTGCGGAGATCTTGCGCGCAGCCAGCATCACCAAAGACAGCCATTACCCTTGGCGAACTCTCGATCCAGCCGACTTGCTGGTCTACGTCTGTTACCACCACGCCCGTCATCGCTGGTCATCCTTGCATTGGTGTGCCGACCTGGAGGCGCTGAGTGCAAGCCCGCTGATCGACCTGGATTTGGTCCTTCGCAAGGCGTCTGATCTCGCGCTGACAAAAACCCTGGAGCAAGCGCTGCGGCTACGCGACGATCTGCTAGCCGTGGCGGTTGATGGCTCAGCGGCGGCGCCGACGTCCTTGTTTTTTGCCGACTGCATGGCTGCGCTTGATGCAAGTCTGGATCCCAGTCCATCCGAATTGCCCACGCAACTGGAAGGCGCAAAGAGTGAGCCTGATTTCAGTTATGAATGGCAGTTCAGTGAGCGCTACCGAAGGCGATTTTCGCGCCTGCGCTGGACGCCTTCCAGCAATGACGTCAATGCATGGCCACTTCCAAACGGTCTGCACTGGCTGTACTTCCTGACGCGGCCTTGGCGTATCGCCTGGCAGCGCCTGCACAACGTCGTCGGCCGAACTCACTGATGAATCGGCATATTGACGGTTCACATTCGTTATCCATCTACAGGGCTGCAAGCACGATATGAAGCGCGCACTGATTACCGGCATCACGGGTCAAGACGGAGCCTATCTGGCCGAGTTGTTGCTGGCCAAAGGCTACGAAGTGCACGGCATCAAGCGCCGGGCATCGTCGTTCAATACCGACCGCATCGATCACTTGTATCAAGACCCGCACGTCGATGATCGTCGACTGGTGCTGCACTATGGCGATCTCACCGATGCCACCAATCTGATCCGGATTCTGCAATTGGTACAGCCGGACGAGGTCTACAACCTCGGCGCGCAGAGTCACGTGCAGGTGTCGTTCGAGACACCGGAATACACCGCCAATTCCGATGCCTTGGGCACCTTGCGATTGCTCGAAGCGATCCGGATCCTTGGTCTGCAGTCCAAGACCCGCTTTTATCAGGCGTCCACGTCCGAGCTGTACGGCAAGGTGCAGGAGACGCCGCAGAAGGAAACCACGCCGTTTTACCCTCGATCACCGTATGGGGTGGCGAAGTTGTACGCGTATTGGATCGTGGTCAATTACCGCGAAGCCTACGGCCTGTTCGCCTGCAATGGCATCCTGTTCAACCACGAGTCGCCACTGCGCGGTGAAACCTTTGTGACCCGCAAGATCACCCGCGCCTTGGCGCGCATATCGCTGGGTCTGCAGGACTGCCTGTACCTGGGCAATCTGGATGCACGCCGAGACTGGGGTCACGCACGTGATTACGTCGAGGCGCAGTGGTTGATGCTGCAACAGGATGTCGCCGAGGATTTCGTGATCGCTACCGGAGAGCAATTCTCGGTGCGTGACTTCGTCACCCGCGCCGCCGCCGAGTTGGGGATTCAGATTGGCTGGGAAGGCCACGCAGGCGAGGAAGTGGGCAAGGTCGTGGCCGTTACCGGCGACGCACAGGTGCCAGTGGGTCAGCGCATTGTCGCCGTCGACCCGCGCTACTTCCGTCCGGCGGAAGTGGAAACCTTGCTCGGCGACGCCAGCAAGGCCAAGCAGAAGTTGGGCTGGTCGGCGACCACGCCGTTTGCGGAACTGGTGCGGGAAATGGTGGTGGAAGATCTGCAGATCGCACGCCGCGATGCGATGGTCAAAGACGCGGGTTTCCGAACCTACGCTCACAGCGAGTAACGCAGAATGGACATGTCTGCACGCATTTTCGTCGCCGGTCATCGTGGCATGGTGGGTTCTGCAATCGTCAGACGATTGTTGGCTGAAGGGGCCACCCAGTTGTTGCTCGCCGACCGTGCCGACTTGGACCTGACTTCACAGGCACAGGTCGAGTCTTGGTTCGAGGCCGAGCGACCGGAGGTCGTGTTTCTGGCGGCTGCCAAAGTAGGCGGGATTCTTGCCAACAGCGCCTACCCAGCGCCGTTCATCCGCGACAACCTGGCGATCCAGACCAACGTGGTGCATGCGGCCTGGCAAAGCGGCGTGCGCAAGCTGTGCTTTCTGGGTTCATCTTGCATCTATCCACGCTTGGCGGCGCAGCCGATGCGCGAAGACGCACTGCTGACCGGACCGCTCGAGTCGACCAATGAGTGGTATGCCGTCGCCAAGATCGCGGGCATCAAGATGTGTCAGGCCTACCGCCAGCAGTATGGCTTTGACGCCATCTCGCTCATGCCCACCAATCTTTATGGGCCCGGCGACAATTTCGATGCGCAGAATTCGCATGTGCTGCCAGCGCTTATTCGACGTTTTCACGAAGCCAAGATGCAGGCCGATCCGTCGGTGACCATCTGGGGCAGTGGTACGCCAAGACGCGAATTTCTGCACGTCGACGATCTGGCTGAAGCCGCTGTGTTCTTGACACGCACCTACAGCAGCGACGCGATCGTCAATGTCGGCGTTGGCAAGGATGAGACCATCTTCGAATTGGCGCAGCAGATTGCCTCGGTAGTTGGCTACCAAGGCGAGATCAAGACGGACCCCAGCAAGCCCGACGGAACGCCGCGCAAGCTGCTGGATGTCTCCCGCGTGCATGCCTTGGGATGGTCGGCCCGGATCGGATTGACGGACGGCATTCGCTCGACCTACGACTGGTACCTGCATAACGCGGCGCGCGGCCACACGTGATTGAAGATCGCACCGTAGGTCTCGGCCTGATGCCGCGCACCTTCTTCTTCAATCGCTACGTGTATCCCGATCACTCGGCGACCAGCCAGCTGCTCACCGATCTCGCTTGGCATCTGGCCGGGCAGGGCAGTGCAGTCACTTTGGTCGGCAGTCGGCAACGCTACGACGATGCCAGCTCCGACTTGCCTGCAAACGAGCATGTTCGCGGTATAGACATCGTCAGGGTGGATGGCTCCCGGTTCGGACGTAATTCCCTGAGCGGCCGCTTGCTCGACTACGCGAGCTACTTGTTCGGAGCGGCGCGAGTCATGCGCAAGCACGTCAGGTCGAGTGACACGGTCGTGCTGATGACCGACCCGCCGTTGCTTGGTGCGTTGTTGGCACCCTTGGCAGCTTGGCGCGGTGCGCGTTGTATGCATTGGCTGCAAGACTTGTTTCCGGAAGTCGCCGAGGTCTTGCTGGGTCGCGTGGTGCGTCGCTGGGTCGCGGTACCCTTGCGATGGTGGCGTGATCGCGCGCTGCGTCGCGCCACAGGCATCGTGGTCATATCCGCAGGCATGAGCAATCGTGTCGAGTCTCTCGGCGTGCCTCGCGAACGCATCCGGGTGATCGAAAACTGGGCCGACGACGAAGCCATTTGCCCGCTGAGTGCAAGCGCCAATCCGCTGCGTAGTGAATGGGATTTGGCCGGCAAGTTTGTCGTCGGTTATTCGGGCAATCTGGGCAGGGCGCATGACTGGCAGACCATGCTCGAAGTGGCGACCCGGCTGCGTGATCGCACTGACATACGATTTCTGTTGATCGGAGGCGGCGTCGGTCAGCATGCCTTTGCCGCTGCCGCCGCCGATCGTGGCTTGTCCTCTATCGAAGTCAGGCCCTACCAGTCACGCGATGCGCTGGCGCACAGCCTGACGCTGCCTGATTTGCATTGGCTTAGCCTGCAGTCCGCGCTGGAGGGCACCATTCTGCCGAGCAAGCTGTACGGAATCCTGGCAGCGGGTCGACCCGCCCTGTTCATCGGTGACCCGGAAGGCGAGGTGGCCACGCGTCTTCGGGACACCGGCGCTGGTTTGGCCGCGGCGGTGGGAGACGTCGAAGCTGCCAGCGAGGCAGTTTGCCGTTTAGCCGATGATCGCCCATTGGCCGTGACCATGGGAGCCCGCGGTCGCGAGTGGCTGGAAACAGAGGGGAGACGTCAACAGGCGCTGCAGCGTTGGCAAGCGCAGCTATTGGTGAGCACGCCACCCGCCGAGTGAAAGTCTCAGGTTCGGCTTCGATCTGCATGCATCGATTCGATGTGCAGCGATCCGGCCCGCGCCAACCAGAGTCCCAGCGCAATGCTGAGCGGGAACAACTCGGAGATACTCAAGGCGAGACTGGAAACCAGAAGTGCGACGCCCACCGGGCGCGACTCGATGTCTCGATAAAGCGCCAGCAACAGCAAGGCGTATATCAGCACCACCCCCAAAACACCGACCTGCCAGAAAATCACCACCGGCGTGGAATCGGTGGGCGGTCGAAAGAACGGTGGGGCCAGTGTTCCCGTCAACGCGCTGATGGTCTGGTGACCCTGAACTCCGGCTCCGAAGCGGTAGCCAAATGCCACATCGAGGGGGCTCAGATGCGCCTCGGAAAATGCCGTGGCGGGGTGCAGCCGGCCCCACAGCGAATCGTGCACATCGCTGCGTCCGGTGAGCGATGGCAGCGCGAACCAGAGCGCCAAGGCCGCGGGTAGGGCCAAGGCCAACAGGCGTATTCGCGTTTTGCGAGCAAACTGACCGAACGCTGCCGCCACCATGGTGGCAGCGAACGCCACCCAGCCGGTCGCCGATCCGCTGCACAGCAAGACCAAGGTCACCAGCACCGCCAACAACAGCAAGGTGCGCCGACCGAGACGCGCCCAGCACAGCGCCATCGCCCAGGTGGTCACCGCAAACGCACTCAGCGCCACCGGGAACTCGAATGTGCCCACCAGGCGAGGCAGTTCGCGGCCGAACAGATTCGCGGCGTAAAAACCGACTTCTGCGGATAGCTCGAAAGGCGCAGCGACGCTCTGCGCCAGCAGCACACCGATGCAGGTGAAGCTGGTCAACCGAAGCGCGCGAGCGGTGGCGAAGCGGCCTGCGATCCCTGCCAGTAGCCAAGCGAACACGGCGCGTGCACCGGAAAACAGTTCCAACCAGCGTCCATGCAGCACTGCGCTCAGCGCCGAGCCACTGAACAGCACCAGCAGGCCCACATACACGGCCGTGAACAAGCCCCATCGGCGTGCACTTCGGTAGTTGAACAGGGCGACACCCAGCAAGCCCAGCCATATCAAATCTGTCGCGTACTTGACTGCGAGATAGGGCACTCCGAACGCCTCGAAGGCGAACAGGACTTCGAGCGCTTCCGGACGCGGAAACGAATCTGGCCCCGGACAGCTGCCGGCGCTGGATTCAGAAGGGTTGCTCAGGTCGTCCAAGCCGCCGACCTGCAAGTCTCCAGCGGCTCGGTTTGGAGTTGACGAATCCGCCTCGATCGCTGGCGGTGTGTCGACCAGCGCAGTTTGAGCATACAAACCGCTGCGCATGGCCCACGGCGCCAATCCCGCCAACACGGAAACAAAGCCGGCCAACACGATCAAACGCGCAAACAGGTGCCCAGCTCGGTTGCTTGCAGGAGCAATTGAATCGGAAGTACCCACGCTCGGTGGCAGCGCCATTGAGGCGGACCGAGAATCTGGCGCGAAGGCTTGATGTCGGTCGGCATCGGGGTCGAGGCGAATGCCGTCGACTTCAACCCAAGCATGCGCCGGCGTTTGGTTCAACGGCTTCAGTACGCCGATGTGCAGGTGTGCGTTCAAGCCGCGTCGTCGCAGCCAGCCGACGACCAGCAAGGATTGGGGCAGACACGCTGTCTGCCAAAGCGAGTGCGAACCGACGGCGCGCGCCAAGGCCGCCAGCCGTCGTGCGGTTGCCAAGTCTGCCTCTGTCGCTGGCCGCTGGATGCGGGTCGACATCACCAGTCGCATTACGCGCTTGAAGCCCACAGCACGCAACAACAGGTCGGTTGACGGCAGCAAGATCGCGAAGCCGGCCATGACCGCCAATTCGCGCAGCGGGTAGCGCCGGGCTCGGGCGAACAATCCCATCAACGGCAGCCAGGCTGCAAACCGACGCGGCCTTGCCGTCTGCGAAAGCGTGTCAACACGCCGCTGTGACTGCGAAAGCCTTCGCCACAACTGCATGCCGTGTGCAGCATCTGAAAATGCGGGACGCGGAGAAAATTCCGGTTTGGCGGTCGCGCAGTAGAATGCTCTTAACGGACGCGCATTTCACAGGACAAGGAGTTCCTCGCTGACTACTCGCCATTATCGCTACGCCGGTCTGTGTATCGCCAGCGACATCGAGTTGTCGTTATTGCCGGAGATGGATCCGACGTCGCTGGTGCCCGCCTTGCATCTGCGCTTGATCAGGCGGCGGTTGAGCACGCGGACCACGTGGTCAAAGGCTCCGCTTGCTGTGGTTGCCGACCCCAGTAGTGGAGCCGCCGAGCTGCGCCAGTCGGGGCAGGATTATCTGGTGTTGCATCCGGATGCATTCGAGGCTGAGCTTGGTGGTCGGCAAGCTCAGCTGGATGTTTGGGTCGAGCCGAGCGGTGATGGCACGACGCGGGAGCATCTGCTGCTCGATCAAGTGCTTCCGCGCGTACTGGCACATCGCGGTCTTTTGCTGCTGCATGCCAGCGCGGTGTTGATCGGAGAACGCGCAGTCTGTTTCGTCGCCGCTTCAGGTGTTGGCAAATCCACTCTTGCGGCAATGCTGGCCGCGCAGGGCTGCCCGTTGTTGGCCGACGACGTGGTTCGAATTGAAGTCGCCCCAGATGACTTGTTCGTGCATCCGGGCTACCCCAGCCTGAGATTGTGGGAAGACTCCACGGCATTGGTGCCGGTCCGTCATGTTCGATCCGTCGCGCCGATGGCTGACTACTCCAGCAAGCACGTTTTTCGTTTGCTTGACTCTCGATGTCATTCAGCTTCGGCGCGTTTGGGAGCTCTCGTTCTGTTGGGCGAGAATGCGCCGGCTGACAGTGACGTCCCGCGGACCCACGTGTTGTCGCCGGCGGCGGCGCTGATTCGACTCATGGGCCAAAGCTTTTCGTTGCATCCGGGATTGGCGGCAGTCGAGTCCATTCGCTTGCGGGACATGGCACGCGTTTGCGCACTGAGTCGTCCCGTCGAGCTTTGTTATCGACGCGATTACCAACACGCAGCGGCACTGCTGGATTGTCTCAAGCGACAGCAGGGCCCAGCTTGAAGCGTTGCTCGTCGCCGCTCTGTGGTGTTCCCACCACCCAGCGGTAAAAGGCCTCCAGCCCCACTAGCCCCGCGCGATCACCAAACAAGCAGTGGTGATTGGCCTGGATGCGACTGCGAACACGGTTTCGCCAATCGAGATCGGTGCCAAGCCGCGTTGCGATTTGCACGAACTCCATCGGATCCCGCGCGATGGTTTCGGTAACGCCAAGTTGATTCAACATCGCCGCGCTTTGCCGACCACGTAGGGTGCTTCCTGCCAATGTCACCAGCGGCAAACCACAAGCCAAGGCGTCGAGACTGGTCATGCCGCCCGACCAGCCCCAGCTGTCGAGACAGACATCGCTGAAGAGGTTGATGCCGAGAAACGTGTCAAATGTTTGCCGCGGCAGAACGCGCACATGCGCATCGAAATCGACGTCTGCGGTCGAGAATTCCCGTCGTAGGCGCGCGATGAAGGTGGTGGTCCAGGCGGGATACTCACCCTCGAAGAAGACCAGCACGGCGTCTGGAACACGCTCCACCACGGCCGCAAAAGCCCAGTCATCACTGGGCCGATATTTGAACAGGGACTGCGGTGACAGCATCACCACGTCGCTTGTCGAGAGTCCGAATTGAGCGCGCGACGGTCGCAGCGTCGGAGGGCGCGCTGCGGGGATGCATGCCCCGATGCCAGGCAACAAAAGCAAACGTTCACTGTATTGAACGGCATCACTGACAGTGTCCATACCATCTGCCGAAATAAAGTAATCGACATTGGCAATACCGGTCGTCAGAGGATGCCCCCAGGCGACACATTGCACGGCCGCGAGTCGCTGGGCAGCAAGTTGAATGCTGAGGGATTCCATACCCACGTCGAGATAGACAAGTACATCGAGTCCGGCCTGACGAATTTGCATGCTTGCTTCGGTATCCGTGGCCATACGCGGGTGCATGACATCGACGTGGCGGGACAGGTAGTCGGTCATCCAGTCGGGCTCGCTGTCCAATGGAAACAGCTGAACCTCGAAGTGCTTCCGATCAGCGTGCTGCAACCAGCCTGCGAAGTAACGCGATACGGTATGGAAATTCAGGTGACTGCTTGCGTAACCGACGCGAATTCGATGCTCGCGCGAACTTGGGCCAGATGACGCGCGTTGTTCTTGCGCAATTGAAGTGGCGGACTGACCGAAGCGGCTCGCTATCCGGCCGAAATCCTTCAACACGCTTGCAACATCGTCGGCGTGGTAACCAAGGTGGAACAGCGGTTCCGGGCAGTCGACGGCATACGTTCCAGACGCAGCCAGGTTGGCGCCTGCCGTTTCTTCATCCAGGTCCGCGATGCCAGAGGCCAGCAATTGCAATGCTCGCTCAACGTCCTGTTTGCTCGCACACACTGCGGGGAGCAGCAGACGATGTTTGGCTCGCAGGCGCGCGTCGTGCAGGCGAGTCGCAGCGCTCTTCAGCACGTCGCGAGCGGCATCCAGCTCACCGCGATCGAGCAGGCTTGACGCCCATTCTTCGTAGTCGCTGGCAATCAGCGCGTCACCGGCTGCTTCGGCAAACTCCACCAACTGGCCATGCCGACCAGCACGTCTAAGAGCATGCAGATGGTCGCCGAGAAAAGGTTGGCAGAGCCGGCCATGCGCCGCCTCGGCTTCCAGCGTCTGTAGAGCCTGATCGACCTTGCCTTGAATCAACCATCCACGGGCGCGTAGACACGCGGCTTCACTGTTCTCGCCGGCGGCTTCCAGGGCCGCAATCAAAGCTTCTGCATGGCGCTGATTGCCATTGCTGTGCCGATAGGCACGGCGGAGTTCGGGAAGTGCGGCTGAGAAATCACCGCTCAGCAGCCCGATCCAGGTGGATTTGCTCAGCTCAGTCCAGCGAGTGGGCGAGGTCGCTTCCGCTGCCTTGTTTCCGGCGTCCGGCCAAACAGACTCGGCGATTGCTGCGGGATTTCCGCCGGCGCGGGCAATCGCCCCGCCAATACGCACCATTCGGTCAACATCGTCGCCCGCTTGCCGCAGGGCCTGGGTCCAAGCCGCCAAAGCAGCGTCATCGCAGCCAAGTTGCTGCTCAACGTTACCGAGTGCATGCCAGTGAGAGGCGTTTCGACCATCGGTGTCCAGCTGCCTCCGCAAGCGCTCACCAAGGCGTTCGAGTTCTCCCCTGGATAGGCTCGCTTCCGACAGAGTCTGGAGTGTTCGAGTTTCCTCACGCAGCGCGTGTTGACGGGCCAGCAATGCAGAGGTTGCTCGTCTAAAAATCTCGTAGTCCAACGCTGACTTTCCGGTAGTTCGGGAGGCTGCATTCTTGTACGCGGAGTCAGCTTTGCCGACACAAATTTTCATACATTCTTACAATTTCCCGCTGAAACCAGCCTTGCTGCTGAATCAATCCCTCTGGGTCTGCCGAAATTCTTCTGAGATTACTCATTTAGCAAACACTTAACATTGCAAGCGCCGCAGTCCATCAGGTATCGTTTCCGTCGGGACTCACAGGGGAATTCCATGAAGAATGTGTTTGAGAGCGCGAATGCCTCAGAGGTCGAGGGCAAGAACTCGCGTCGAGCTTACGCCGCACCCAAATTGACGGTGTATGGCGTGATTGCAGACTTCACTGCCGGTGGCTCGGGTGCAGTTCCCGAGAATGCGAAGTGCAACGGCACAGGTTTGATGATGCAGAACAAGTGCTGACAGCCTGATCATCGGAGAAGGTTGCGTTGGGCCGTCGGCGTGCAGTGCTGCACCCGACGACCGCAAATCGTTTTTTGCTGGATGAGCGCTTGGCGCTCTTGGATTCACCACCTGCCGTCTTAGGTGCGTCACTGGTTCGCAGCAGCGGTGACGTCATGGAGCCTGATCGGACCTCGGCTGAGCGCCGCCTCGGCGCGTGAGCATCCGGCGTTGCCGACCGATTTGGGCCACGGGATCAGGAAGCCATCCATCTATCGACATCGCCTTGAGAGGCGGTGGCTAGACACTCGATTGGGATCTCGGTACCAGGCTTGCACATTCGTGGAAAGCTACCCACGCATCGGCGCAATGCTGCGGGCTGCGACCTAGACGCTCAAAAAACGTGGAACTTTGTAGCCCGGCTCTGCACTTCTTGTTGAGGGCTTGCTTGAGCGGCTGCGAGGTGCCGCGTCTACCCATCGTGGGTGCCGGAAGACTGTAATGGATTCGTCCGCCGCATTGCCTTGAAATCCTAGCCGTGACGCACACGCGCCAACTTGCACTGATTGATGCTCAGCACTTGCGCTGGAAGCCCGCCAGTCGGGCTCAACGCCAGGCGTTGGTCACCGAGCACTTGCCCATTATCGAGACTGCCATGGCAGATCCTCGGGCTGCTTTGTATTGGCTTCGGCAACTGGATGGTGACGCGAGCCTGGACGCGGCTTCCGCAGTTCAGCTGAGGTGCGCAAGCGGTGGAGAACTGCCGAGCGCGCAGGGTCAAGCGGCAATCTTCAGTGCTCCGGGATGGGTAGCGTGCATAGAGCGACCGGGAGGCATTCGTGCATTTGCGCTCGCCGATCACGCTTCTGGCAGTTTGCTGCTCATCCGCGATCGTATGGGCGAAGTGCCACTTTGTTACCTCGCCGATGTAAACATCAGTGCTGCCGCGTTCGCGGCCGAGGCGATCGCCTCGCGCTTTCCCGGCCTGGTGCGAATCGATACAGGCCGGATCGCTGATGCCTTGATCGATTACCTGCAATGGATCGATCTTGAAGCCAGCTTTTACCGGCAGATCCGGCGGGTGCCGCCGGGCAGTTGGGTATGTATTCGCGGCGCAGACGTAAGCGCAGGGCGCTATTGGACGCCAAAGCCAGTGCCGGATCGGTCTTTGCGGACGGATGGCGATGTCGCCGCTGCCCTCCGTGCGATCTTGACTTGCGCCGTGCGTGATCGCCGCGGTGAGGCTGGCGGGCGCACGGGTTCGATGCTGAGTGGTGGGCTTGATTCCAGTAGCGTCGTTGGCGTGGCCGCCTGCGCTGCTGATCCTTCCGAGTTGCGGTTACCCACGCTGTCGGTCATTCGCGGTGTTGACCACGCTTGCGCCGAGACTGCGGCCGCGCGAGCGGCGAGTGAAATGGGCGGAATCGCTCCCATTTACCTGGATGTCGATGCGATCACAACCGATCACCAAGCGACTTTGTTGAGTCAGTTGTGGGCCGGTGACGAACCATTCGACGTTCACAGCAGTTTGTTGCGCTGGGTATACCTGCGCGCTGCACAATCGGAAGTGGCGGCGGTGATGGATGGCATCGATGCCGACTCGCTTTTTCTGGATGCCGATCTCATTGCCAAGCAGCTGCGACAAGGGAAATTGCTCGCCGCGTGGGCAAATGTCGCTGGTGGAATTCGCTACTGGAAAACGAGCGAATTTGCGCCCTGGCAATTTGTTCTCGCCTGCCGCGACGCGTATCGGCCGCCTTTGGGTGCGATACGGCGAAGGCTGTTGGGCGCTCGTCGGGTCGCAAGCACGACCGACTTATTCGCAGGGCACGTTCGTGATTACCCCATTGATCCCGCATTTGCAGAGCGGGTGAACGTGCAGGACCGCGTCACTCACTATCGGCAGGTCGGCGTTGAGTTGGGAGCGTTCGATCTGCGCAGTCCTACCACCGGTATCGAGCGCTATTTTCGTGCCGCCAGCCCATTCGGCGTGCTGCCCAGCCATCCCTTTCTGGATACGCGGGTGGTGGAGTTCTGCCTCGGCTTGCCCAGCGAGCAGAAGATTGCGGGTGGCTGGCCAAAGATCAGTTTGCGACGTGCGATGGCGGGTGTGTTGCCAGACGCGCTGCGCTGGCGACGTGGAAAAGAGCACCTGGGCTTTCAACTCACCCGCACGTTGGTTGATGCTGACCCGACACCGGTCCACCTGCGTTTGCGACAGCATCGTGAACTGTTGACGGGGATAGTTGCCGAGTCGGCACTCGTCCATCATTGCGATGCTTCCTATCACAGCGAACTGGATCTTCTGCAACGGATCGAGCTTTGCGCACTCGGTGAATGGCTACACAAGCGCCAACACCTGCTATAGCCTGCCGCCTCGGCAAGATTTGATCGACTGGTCTTTTGGAAATCACGGAGAAACGGAATTCATGAGCAGCGGCTACAGCGTGGTCGACTACGGCCGCATGGTGGAAGACAAGGTGCGGATGAATGCCTACCGCGAAGCGATGCGCCGACACATCAAGCCCGGCGCGGTCGTCGTGGAAATTGGCAGTGGTCCCGGCATCACCACCATGCTGGCCTGCCAGCTCGGTGCGTCGCGGGTTTATGCGATTGAAACGGACCCGTCGATCGAAATTGGCCGACAACTGGCGATGGAGAACGGGTTTGCGGATCGCATCGTGTTCCTGCGCAAGATGTCGACTGAAGTGAGCCTGCCCACGCCTGCGGATGTGCTGATTTCGGACTTGCGTGGTCAACTTCCGCTGCTGTCCCACCATATCGGCTCCATCCGCGATGCCCGTAGACGTCTGTTGCGGCCCGGCGGGGTTCAACTGCCGTTGCGCGACCGCTTGTTTGTAGGCCTGTCGCGTGACGACAAACAGTACGAGCGGCTGACGCGGCCGTGGGACGAGAACGACTTCGGTCTCAAGCTTGATTCGGCGCGCAAGTACGCCATCAACTGTCGCGAGGGCGCTGATGAGCAAACCACGATCAGTCTGGGGGCTGGGCGCGAGTGGGCCTGCATCGAGTACACCACGGTCGAGTCACCCAACGTCGTCGGCAGCGCGGAGTTTGAGTTGCCCGAAGGCGAAGTGGTGAACGGGTTAGAGGTGTGGTTTGAAGCCGAAGTGAGCGAAGGCATCCGCTATTCGACCGCACCCGATCAGCCGCGACAGGTGTATGGCCGCGCGTGGTTACCGCTTGAGCGGCCAGTGATCGGTGCCGCTGGTGATCGACTAGTCGTCAACCTGGCGTTGAATTTCGTCAGTGGAGACTATGTCACTCGGTGGAGCACCGAGGTGTTCGCTGCGGGGAGCACAACACCCCGGCTTCGCTTCAAGCAGTCCACCTTCGATGCTTTGGTTCTCTCAGCCGCCGAAATGCGCAGATTGGCGCCTTCCTACGTGCCAGTGCCCAATGGCAAGACACGGCTGGCGCGTTTCGTCCTGGATCAGCTCAATGGCTCGCGAACGGTGGGTGCAATTGCCAATGAAGTCCTGGCCGCATTTCCGGGTGAGTTTCGCGCGGCGGGCGATGCGATGGAACTGGTCCGCGATCTCGCCAGGCGGCATTGCTCCGATTCATGATGGCCTCGCTGCGCCTGCGTGAGCGCGCTGGCAACGTCGTGCAGATTTTCTCCAGCCTGCCGCGAGCACTCTCGCTACTGATGACGGCGGCGCCGCGAGAGACCGCACTTTTGATCGCGGTCACTTTGCTTTCGGGCTTGCTGCCAGTGGGGTTGTTGGCCTTGACCAAGCCAACCGTGGATGCGGTGGCCGCTGCGTTGTCGGACAGCAATCCGGCGAATTGGCAGCGTGCGGCGTGGCTGGCGGTCGCCATCGCAAGCTTGCTGATCGTTACGGAAGTGCTCGCTGCCTGGTCAGCCTGGTTGCGTGCCGGTCAGGGCGAGCGGGTCGCCCTGCATGTGCGGGGCTTGGTCCACGCCCAGTCGGCCCGCGTGGCGATGGGCTTTTTCGAGCAACCCGAGTTCTTTGATCGCTTGCATCGGGCACGTGATGCGTCGGCACAGCGGCCGCTGCAAATCATCGAGGGGCTCACTGAAATCGGACGGGCCGGTATCGCCTTGGTGGGCGTAACCGCGATTCTTGCCAGCTACTCGATTTGGCTGCCTCTGCTGCTGGTGCTTTCCATGGCCCCGGCGATGGTCAGTTCCTTGTTGCATGCGTTGCGCGAGCACCGATTTGCGATCACGCGAACGGTCGAGGAGCGGCACGCCGCTTACTTTGACTGGCTGTTGACCGATCGCGCCCCGGCGGCAGAAATGCGCTCGTTCGGACTCTCGACGCATTTTCAGAAAGCTTTCGTCGAGGTTCGGCAACGCATTGCCGCTGGGCGACTTCGCTTGCTTCGCAATGAATCCTTTAGTCAGCTGCTGTTGCTGAGCCTTGGCCTGATGGTGGCGGCGGGTGGTGTGCTCTGGATGCTGATGCGCGCAAGCGCAGGGCAGGGCACATTGGGCGATGTGGCCTTGTGTTATCAGGCGTTTCTGCAAGGCTCGGCGCTCGCTCGCAGCGCCGTCGCCAGCTTGAGCCAAGTCTATGTGGGCGCACTGTTCTTGAGTGATTTCTTTGACTTTCTCGGTCTGCCTGCGGATCCAGCGTTGCAGATAGCAAGCGCGGGTAGGTCGAGTGGCGAACGCCAGCGGGATCAAGCACCCGTGATTCGCTTCGAAGGGGTCCATTTTCGGTATCCCGGATGTCGCGGCCCCGCGCTCAACGGTCTGGATCTGGCGATTCTGCCGGCGGGCATCAATGCCGTTCTTGGTGCCAATGGCGCTGGCAAAAGTACCCTCGTGAAGCTGCTCTGTCGCTACTACGAGCCGGACACCGGCACCGTATATATCGACGGAGTCGATGCGCGACAGTTGCCGGTCGATGCTGTGCGGCGAATGACCAGCGTGTTGTTTCAGGACCCGATGCAGTTCAGCGGCAGCCTGGCGGAGAACATTTTGCCGCTCGACCCAGACAATCACGTGGCGATTGATGCCGCGGTTCGCGCGGCCTGTGCCGAGTCGCTGGTGGCCAGCCTTCCCGATGGATTGCAAACGCGGCTTGCGGTGTGGTTTCCCGGCGGTACTGACCTGAGCGGTGGCGAGTGGCAACGGCTGGCAATGGCCCGCGCATTCGCCCGTGATGCGCCGGTGCTGGTGTTGGATGAACCCACCAGCGCCATGGATCCATGGACCGAGCGCCTGTGGCTGGAGCGGCTGCGAAGCAGCGCGGCGGGTCGCACGGTGGTTTTGATTACCCATCGTCTGACGACTGCTGCTGCCGCCGATCAGGTGCACGTGATGGACGCAGGTCGCGTGATCGAATCAGGCAGCCATGACGAATTGCGAAAATTGGGAGGCACCTACGCAAGGCTGTGGGAAAATGCGCCCGCCTTGGCGCCTGCAGCGGGAGTTGAATCTGCCAGCGCATCTTCCTGAATCACGCTGACTCGGCGAAGCCGACCGCAACACCTCTGACCAAGGCCCATGTGGCCACCATCTGCAAACAATGGACCGATACCCATGATCACGCTGCAAAGTCACATCAAGTTGTCGGACGAAGTTCTTGTCCAAGAGGTAGAGGGCGAGGCAGTTCTGCTCGACCTGAAAAGCGAGCAATACTTTGGTCTGGATTCGGTCGGTGTCCAGCTGTGGCGGTCGCTGAATGCAGATGGAAGCCTCAGCCACGCGCATGCGACGCTGTTGGCAATGTACGACGTCGCCCCCGAGCAACTGGAAGGCGACTTGATTCGCATCGTGGGAGAACTAGAGCAGGCGGGATTGGCACAGGTTGCAGCCTGACCGGTTTATTTCGCGGTCGGCGGTCGGCGGTCGGCGATCAAATCGTGACCTTGTCTGGTGCGCTGCGGTGCCGTCTTCGCCGACCACATGGATAGGTCGCGCTCGATTATGCTCATCGAACGTGGCGCGCTGAGTCTTTGCTGTCCCTATTGCCGGGCCGACCAGAAGGCGAGGAGGTCTCGCTCGAACCGCTCGCGGCCGTATTTGCGCGCGGTCGCATGACCGGCATCGATTTTGGCGAAAAGCTCGGGCCGCGATTGTGGATCTTTGAGGGCGGCGACCGTCTGCTTGAGCGCAGTCGCCAATGCCCACGGATCCTCATCCGGCACCCAGACGCCGTTGCCGGGTGTTGCATAGTCGAGGCCGCCGCCAGCGGCAAACCCCACCACCAGACAGCGAGCGGCCATCGCTTCGAGCGGCGGCAATCCCAAACCCTCGAACTGACCCGTCGACACGAAAATGTGCGAGAGACGTAGTGCCGCCGCGACCTGTTCTCGGCGCATGCCGTCGATCAATAGCCACGTAACCCCCGCGGTTTTCGCCCAGCCGTTTGTTGCCAGCAAGCCCTGCACGAGCCGCAGCGTGTCGCGTCCCTTGCGCGGCATGCCGGCGAGCGTGACCAGAGAATCTGCGCGGGGAGTCTTGGCACCGAAGAAAATCGGATCAATGCATGGCCGAATGACGTTAGCGTCGACGCCGAACCAGTCCTTCAGCGCTTGCCGTATCGGGTCGGACAAACACAGGTACGACGAGAACCCGTAGTCCTTCCACGCCGCTCCCGGCGCCAGCCCGTGAAACACGTAATAGTGATTCTGGCAAAACAGCACCTTGCTGCAGGTGGCGTCCCGGCAGGCCAGCAGGGCTGTCGGGTGATCCTCCGGGATGACCAGTACGTCGTCAGGTGCGTACTCCAGACCCGCAGCCGAATCGAGCACAGGGACTTCGGCTGCGCCGAACGGATAACGAAAATTCGGGGCGGCATGCACGACGTAAGCGTCGAATCCGTTCCGACGCAGAACACTGACGTGCTCGTACTGAATGCCGATTCCACCGCGAGGCGTCGCGATGTCGTGACTGAAGTAGAGAATCCGGCCCATGCACGCGTTGATCTTATGGAAAGGCACCGATTCTCGGTGACATGACAGACGCCGAAAGGAACGACGAGGTTGCAATTATGGGGGACTCACCGTTTGGATATTGCGCTCCACCGGACGACGCCGGAGGATGAGGCGCGGCTCTCCGATCCAACTCTCACCGACCATGAATGAACCAATCGACTCAGTCGCACTCGCAGCCGCAGCCGGAACCAATGTCGAACTGACGGGTGGGATTGCGGACTTTCTTCGCCTTGGCACGCTGGTACTGCCGAGCTTGGTGGCCAGCGAGACAGTGGAACAATTGCGTGCCAGTTTTTTTGCGACTTACGCGCGCTATCTGGCCGAGCAAGCCCATCCCGACGCGCTTCGGGTCGGTGATCGTCGTTACATGATCACCACCGATCTGGTTGGTCCATTCGCCGATCCCGCTGCGTTTGCTCCGCCCGTAGTGTTGGACTTGATGCGTTCGCTGCTGACCACCGAATGCGTGATTGGCAGCGTCGGTGTGGTGCTGTCGCTACCTGGCGCGGCCGCCCAACATGTGCATCGCGACTTTGCAATCGAATTGTTTCCCGGCAGCGGTCTGGACCCGATTTTGCCGCCCTACGCCATCACCTTGGTAGTGCCCTTGGTGGATGTCGATCCTGTCATCGGCACCACCTTGGTCTGGCCGGGGAGCCATCGCCAGCGGCGCGCGCAAAACGACTACGCCATCGATGAGGCTGTCTGGCCGCGCCTCAAGGCGGGAGATGGGCTGTTGATGGACTATCGGCTGGTGCACGGCGGCTCAGCCAATCACTCCAGCCTGCCGCGGCCGATTCTTTACATCGTTTACTGTCGGCCCTGGTTCCGCGATCACGTGAACTATCGGATTCAGCCGCGACTGCGGCTCGATCCCGATGCGCTGGCGTCAATGCAGGCGGAACATCGAGCCTTGTTCGCTGACAGCGGCGGCTGACGGCAACCGCCTCACAGTCGCCCGTCGACATCCTCGCGCGGCAGAACCCCTTTGATGTCGTAAATGACTGTGCGTGGAGCAGCGCCGCGGCGAAGTGCTGTGCCCAAGGCAAGGTACTCGCGGTGTGCCACCGCGAGAACGATGGCTTGGTAGTTGGTCAGGTCGGGCAGCTCCGGCAGCAGATCCAGGCCGTATTCGTGACTTGCTTCTTGCTGATCAACCCAAGGATCGTGCACATCGACGCGTGCTCCGAAACTTTCGAATTCGCGGACCAGATCGACCACCCGCGTATTGCGCAAGTCCGGGCAGTTTTCCTTGAACGCAAGGCCAAGTACCAGGATGCGACTGCCCTTGACGGCGTGGTCCTTGCTGATGAGAAGCTTCACCACTTCCGCCGCGACATGGTGCCCCATGGCATCGTTGATACGTCGGCAGGCAAGCAGAATGTCCGGGTAGTAGCCCGTCGATTGTGCTTTCTGGATCAGATAATAAGGGTCGACGCCGATGCAGTGTCCGCCCACCAGACCCGGGCGAAATGGCAGGAAGTTCCATTTGGTGCCGGCGGCCGCCAAAACGTCCTGAGTGTCGATTCCCAACCGCCGAAAAATCAGGGCGAACTCGTTGATCAGGGCAATGTTGGCGTCGCGCTGGGTGTTTTCGATTACCTTTGCGGCTTCAGCGACCTTCAGACTGGGCGCCTTGTGGGTGCCGGCAGTGATAATTCGGCGGTACAAGGCATCAACTACGTCGGCTGCGGCGGGTGTTGAACCCGAAGTGATCTTCGGAATGTTGGTGAGCCGGCGCTCGCGGTCACCCGGATTGATCCGCTCCGGGCTGTAGCCGACGGTGAAGTCGATGTTGAATCGAAGGCCGGAAACACGCTCGAGTTCCGGCACGCAGATTTCTTCCGTGGCTCCGGGATATACCGTCGATTCATAGATCACCAGGTCTCCGACCGCAAGAACGTTGCCGATCACTCGACTCGCGCTGATCAGTGGACCGAAGTCTGGCCGCTTGTGCTCGTCAATGGGAGTGGGCACTGCAACGATGTAAACCGAGCGGTCAACCAAGTCGGCGACTGCGCTGCTGAAACGCAAGTGGCAGGATTCGGACAGCTCGCTGGCGTTTACTTCGCCGGTGTGGTCGTTGCCACGTTGCAGTTCGGCCACTCGCTCGGCGTGAATGTCGAATCCCAGGGTGTCCAGGTGCTTGCCAAACTCGCAGGCCAAAGGCAGGCCAACATAGCCGAGGCCGATAACGGCCAAGCGCGGATTGTTTGTGGTGGTCATGCGAGTGCTTTTTCAGGGTTGAACGGAGGGTGGGAGCAAGCGCGGGTGTCGATTGGCTGATATGGCCGCGGCGCAGGATAGCGCGCCGTGCGGCTCACCCACCCGCTGCCTTACTCGACGTCGACGATGCCAGCCAAGATCAAGACGCCCAGGAATACGCGTAACGACTTGGCCGAACCGGGAACCGTCAAAAGCGCATCCAGATCGGCGAGCCTGGATGTAGCCGCGGCCCGCAAGGCGAGTAGTGCCGGTGCGATCTCGGTTGGGCTGCGCCAATGGCGATCGCCCGCCCAGACGGCAACGTGGGCCGGATCATCCAGAGTGCTGATCGCCAGGCCGCGACCCACCGCCAGCCGCAGTCGCGAGGCTGCGTGCAGGGTTGGCGGTCGGGCAGACGCCGCCAGAGGAAGTGGCAGGCGCGGACTGATGATGGTGGAGGCATCCTGCGCCGCCAGAAAGCGTGGCACCAACGTATCGCGGCTGATGTTGCCGACCGCGGCCAACAGGTCTTCAACGTAGTCGGCTTGCTCACGTGCCGAAGCCCAAAGGGGCAGGTTCATGCGTGCCACAGGGTGCTCGCGCAACTCCGCAACCAACCACTCCAACAGGTGTGCACCGAGCGGCGGTTCCACGGTAAGCGTGAGGTGCAAGCTGGGCCCATCCAATGGCCTCGCGATATGCCACCAGCCACGTGGCAAATACAGCATGTCACCATCTTCGATCACGCCCTCCCAGTCGGGTTCGCCGCTCGGCGACGGGGCTGCGTTGATTTCGCCCTTGAGCGGGTTGACACGGGTCGGGCGATACACCTTCCAGTGTTTGCGTCCAGCGATCTGCAGGATGAAGTTTTCCTGCCCGTCCCAATGCAAGCCGAAGCCTTCTTGCGCTCCGAAGCTCGCATACAGATTGATGGTCGTGTTCGCGCGCAGGTCGTTACCCACCGCGTCAGCGAGTTGCCGCAGGGCCGGCACTCGTTCTTGCACGTGGTCCATCACCAAGGTGGCGCCGTCAGCAAGGCAGCGGCTTAAAGCCGCAGACTTGAGCACCAAGGGCTCGGCACCCGAGCAACGCTGCGCAAAGCGCTCTACTTCAAGAGGCTTGCCGCCCTGCACCAAGCGCAGGCTATCCTGGGGAAATCGCTGGGTTTCAAGCAACGTGGTGAGAGCGGCCCACGGCAGCAGATTCGCGAAACGGCCCTCCGGACCACGGAGATGCAACAGCTTCATTCCCCACCAGTGGGTGAGAAAGTCTGCGCCGTCCATAGGCGCAATCACGTCACTGAACTGCCGTGCAGGAGCGATTGGCTGAGCCGATTTCTTGTCGATGCCGGTGGTCATCGCAGCGGGATCGTGCGGGCATCGAGGGCTGGGCAAACGTGGCTGCTCAACTGAGCCATCGTGGTTTCCGAATTCATCGCTCGATTCGACGCGTTGGCGATGGTCAAGTCAAGCATGTGATCGGCTTGGCTGCCAGCGACTACCCGCCTGGATTGTCGAGCCAGGCAACGGGAATCCCGCAGTGTTGGCCAATGAACGATCGATAGTGCGCGAAAAGCTCGGTCCACATTGATCGAGGTTCACTCAGGCGAGGCGGTCGACGGCGAGCACGACTCTGCTACCGCGACGGCAGCACCAGCTTGCGCGCTGGTCGACCAATCAAATCCAGAAAGCGATTGAATACCGCCTCGGCGCGCGGTTGCATGACCGCCAGTTGGGCGGCAGTGGCGCCACGTATCGAGTCAGCGTTCTGTGGGAGTCCAGCACTGGCCAATTCCTCGGCATAACTGGGCGCACTCAACCAGCGCTCGATCAGCGGTGCATCCATCTCCAGATGAAACTGCAATCCGTAGGCGTTCTCGCCATAGCGAAACGCTTGCTGCTCACAGCTTGACGTGCGCGCCAGGTGAGTGGCTCCGGCGGGCAGGTCAAACGTGCAGCCATGCCATTGGAATACCGGGCTCGCCGGTTTCAGCGGCGAGATCACCGGATCGACGTGGCCATGTTCGGTCAATTCAAGCGGATACCAGCCGATCTCCTGTTGTGAATGTCGGCGCACCGGCGCACCGAGTGCGTGCGCGAGCAACTGGGCGCCCAGACAAATGCCGAGCACCGGTTTGCCCAACTTCAAGGCTTGCTCGATCACGAGCAACTCGGTGCGCAGATGGGGACGCTCGGTTTGTTGATCGACGTTCATCGGCCCGCCCAACACGATCAGGCCGCGGTAACGAGCAATATCGGGTTCGGCGTCGGGATGGCGCTCAAAATTGACGAAGCGAATGCGATGGCCGCGCGCGCGAATCAGCCGATCCAAGGTGCCCAAGGGTTCGGCGGCGACGTGCTGAAAGACGAGGATGCGTGGCATGAAGACTCAATCTTTGCGCGGCAGGCCGTCGTGGAGATCGACCCCGGACCATTCGACTCGGTTACGCCAGAAGACATGGGCCTGCGCCGCACGGTCCGGCGCATCGTCCAACACGCCGACGGCAATGTGCAGCTCTCCCGGCCACTGCTGAGAGCGGAAAAACAGCATGCTGCCGCAACGCTCGCAAAAGCCGCGTTCGGCTGCGGCCGAGGAGGCATACCAGGTCAAGACGAGTGCTGCGTCGTCGATCCGACAGCGTTCCGCGGCAAACCCGATCCACGTCACGAAGCCAGCTCCATGCGCCTTGCGACACTGCGAACAATGGCAGTGCGCCAACCACAGGCTGGGTAACTCGGCCCGCAGCCGTACAGCGCCGCATTGGCAACTGCCACGCAAATTCGCAAGGGGCGTGTTGTCTTGCATGCGACTAGAAGGCTGCGGGGTCTGGCGGCAGAGGAAAATTCAGGCGTCCGTCGATCACGGTTTGCGTCTGCCCGCCGATCCAGCTGCGGCCTGATGCGTCGTAGCGGACCTCGATCATCGCATCACGCCCCAATTCGCGACCTTGGCTGACGCGATAGCCTTGCGCCAAGGCGCCGTCTGGCTCGCGCATGCGCAAAAACGCGGCGATCAAGCCATTGGCTGCACCCGAGGCTGGATCCTCGTTGATGCCGACGCCGCAGGGAAACGCCCGCACCACCAATTCGAAATCTGCGCTGGTGCTGCGCGCAAACACACACAGACCGAGGCTGTCACTGGCATTGGCGAGCCTGGCTATCGCCGCATGATCGGGTTGCCATGCGCGCAGGCTGGTTTCATCGGCAAGTTCAGCCAGCCACCATCGTCGTCCACCTGCGACTAGTGCGGGTGGCAGTTGACCCAAGTCCAAGCCCCGCATCAGCGTTGCCAGTGCGGCCCAATCAACAGGCGCGGCAGTCACTGTATCGGCCGCTGGAGTTTGCACGAAGATTCGGCGCTGCGGACCATCGCCCTCCACGCGCAGAGCAATCTCGCCGGCCAGACACGCCTGCTGCAGCTGGCCGGCACACGCCGATGCGATTCCCGCCTCCAAGGCCGCATGTGCGCTGCCGATACTTGGGTGGCCGGCAAAAGCGATTTCGCGAAATGGAGTGAAAATCCGCAGTTGATAGTCAGTGGTCGCCGAGGGCGGGGGTAGCAGAAAGGTCGTCTCGACCAATTGCGTCCAGGCCGCAAATGCCTGCATTCGCGCGCTGCTCCAGTCGTGGGCCCCAATCACCACGCCCAGCGGATTGCCGCCACCTGCGCGTGCGGTGAAAACGTCGACCTGCAGAAAGCGCAGACTGGGCTTGGTATTCAACGCGCAATCCCTTTCAGCGTTGCCGCAACGGCGGCGACAGAGTCGCATCGAGGTGACGACGCGGCGGCAATCAATCGAACGGGATAGGTGGGTAGCATCTGAATGTTCAGGTCTGACCGAGGGTTGGGTTGTGAGGGACGCGCTTGTGGTGACTGCGGTCGCGACCGAATGGTAGCGAAACTGGGGCCGGCTGAGCCCAGCACGCCTCGTCATATGGGGATATCGTGGGGCTGCCACCGAAAGCTGTCGCCTCAACGCAGTGTTTGCAATAATCTGTGACCCAGAATCGACCCGAGCATCTGGCTCGGCGCACGAGCCAGATCGAACCAAGGATCGCAGTGAGCAGAGACGTACCCGCTGACCGTACCGTTCGCGTCGCGCCACCTTCATTGCAGACCGAACTTCGGCCGTGGTGTCTGGTAGTCGTGTCCGGCACGGGCATTGGCTCGCGCTTCGAGCTTGGCGAGTTCGCGACCATTGGTCGAGATACCGGCGTCGACATACGTATTGCGGAACCTTCCGTGTCGCGCAACCACTGTCGCGTCTGGCGCAAACGCGGTGGTTATTGGGTCACCGATCTGGGCGCGACCAACCCCACCCGCGTGAATGGCATGAAAGTGGAATCGATGCCGTTGCTGGAAGGCGACATTCTCACGGTCGGCGACATCATGTTGAAAATGCTGGGGCCGCGCAGTCCGGAAAACGCATTGGTGGCTGCACTGCACGATCAGGCCACCCGCGACACCATGACCGGGCTCGCCAACCGCCGATTTTTCCGTGCCGCGATGGAGCGAGAGTTTGCCGGCGCGCAACGCGGTCGCAGCGTTGCCTTGCTGGTAATCGACGTCGACCACTTCAAGCTGATCAATGACAAGTGGGGTCATCCCATTGGAGATCGTGTATTGATCGCGGTTTCGAAATTGATGGTGGATCGCGTGCGAACCTCAGATCTGGTCGGCCGCATCGGTGGTGAAGAATTTGCGGTATTGCTGCCCGACAGTGGAATGGAAGAAGGCGCAAAAGTCGCTGAAGTCTTGCGCGAAGCGTTGGCGGCCATGGTGATCGAGGAGGGCGACCAACGCATTCCGGTCACGGTAAGTGTTGGCGTCGCCATTGCCTCGCTGGGCTCGGATGTCAGTGCGGACGTGTTGTACTCGCGTGCCGATGCCGCGTTGTACGAATCCAAGCGCACCGGGCGAAACAAAGTGACACTCTCCAACGGCTGATTCGAGCCGTCTTCGGCGGTTGGTGCTGGAGTCAGCTGGTGGCGGCAAACAAGTGCAGATTTCGCCGCTCTGTGGTCCCCAAGACATCAAAATTCCTCGCCAACCGGAGTATCGTTGGCAGCCTCGCAATGGGCGAGTCAGCGATCTGACCAGGGGAGCGTGCTATGGGGCGTGAACAGGTACCGTCACTTGAAGAGTTTGTCGATGGGGTCGACAAGCGCAATCCGGGTCAACCGGAATTTATCCAGGCAGTGAAGGAAGTTGCGGCGTCGGTGTTGGACCACGTGCGCGACAACATGAAGTACCACGATCACCAGATTCTTGAGCGCATGGCCGAGCCAGACCGCGTGGTCTCGTTTCGCGTGTGCTGGCAGGACGATGCCGGCCATGTCCGCGTCAATCGCGGTTATCGCATCCAGAACAACAATGCCATCGGCCCCTACAAGGGCGGGATTCGTTTTCACCCGTCGGTGAATCAGGGAATCCTGAAGTTCCTGGCGTTTGAACAGACCTTCAAGAATGCGTTGACCGGCCTGCCGATGGGCGGCGGCAAGGGCGGCTCCAATTTCAATCCGAAAGGCAAGTCCGACGCCGAGATCATGCGCTTCTGCCAGAGTTTCATGACCGAGCTGTATCGGCATGTGGGTGAGGACGTCGACGTGCCGGCCGGCGACATCGGCGTCGGCGGACGCGAGATCGGCTACATGTTCGGCATGTACAAACGCATCACCAATCGTTACGTCGGTGTGCTGACCGGCAAAGGCCTGGAATACGGCGGCAGCCCGATTCGCACCGAAGCCACCGGTTATGGCGCGGTGTATTTCATGCAGGACATGCTGAAGCACGTTGGCAAGACGCCGGATGGCCACATTGCCATCGTTTCCGGCTCCGGCAACGTCGCTCAGCATGCGGTCGAGAAGCTGCTGCACCTGGGCGCCAAGCCAGTGACCTTGAGCGACTCCGACGGTTTCATCTACGACAAGGATGGCATCACCCAGGAGAAGCTCGAGTTCGTCAAGGAGCTGAAGAACAAGCGCCGCGGTCGCATCGAGGAATACGCCACCAAGTTTGGTGCGCAGTATCACGGCAACCAGGCGCGGCCGTGGGTCATCCCCGGCACCTTGGCTTTCCCGTGCGCGACCCAGAACGAAGTCAGCGCAGATGACGCCAAGACCATGATCGCGAATGGCGTGATTGCCGTTGCGGAAGGCGCCAACATGCCGACTGAGCTGGACGCAGTGCATCTGTTCCAGGAAGCGCGAATCATGTTTGCGCCAGGCAAGGCCGCGAATGCGGGTGGTGTCGGTGTGTCCGGTCTGGAAATGAGCCAGAACTCCGCGCGCATCACCTGGAAGGAAGAGGAGCTGCAGAAGCTGCTGCGCGACATCATGGGCAACATCCATGACCGCTGCGTGCGTTATGGCGGCGTGGCGGGCACCGGCGACAAGTACGTCGACTACGTGAAGGGCGCCAACATTGGTGGCTTCGTCAAAGTCGCCGACGCGATGATTGCGCAAGGCGTGGTGTGATCGTATACGCATGAAACAAGGCACCGCGACGCCTGGCAAAAGGCGTCGCGGATGCATTCATGATCACCATGGAAAAGCGCCGCTGATTGACGATATCGGCGAACCCAAAGTGATTCGAATTCTCAGGGTCGAATCTTGAAAGTTGGTTGGTCGTTGATCCGACCCGTGGGTTCGATCACCACAAACTTCTTCTTCTCGCTGTCTTGCGCCACCGCCACCGCAGGCGCAAACGGTGGATGCCGGATGAACTTGAGTTCCCAGCCATAGCGCTCGATTTCGGCCAGCGTGATGCGCTGGTCTTCGTTGAGTTGGCGCTTGAGCGCACTGCGTGCTTCATCGCCCCGTCGGCGTTCGTTGGTCATTGAGTATTTTCCAATGCAATGCCAAGACGAAAGGATGACAAAGCCTACTTTCCCCGCGCGGCTTTAGCCAGCCGGGTGCTGAATGGGGGGATTCCGCTGCCGCCTGAGCAGCACCAGAGTCTCGCTATGGCTGGTGTGGGGAAACATGTCCAACAGACGGGCCTGCTGTGGCCGGAAGGCAGGCATCCTTCGCAAATCGGTCGCTAGCGTCGATGGATTGCAGCTGGAGTAGATCAGCCACTCGACCGCGCTGTGTTCGAGCGCGTGGGCAAGCGCCTCGCCAATGCCGCGGCGTGGTGGATTGACGATCACCAAGTCTGGACAACCGCGTCCCGGAAATCGCAATTGCGCCGCCGCGTCCAAGATCTCAAAGGTCAGCCTCGGCAGGCGGCGTTCTTCGGCTCCCAGGCGCGCACCTTCGATCGCTTCCTCGGAGAGTTCGACGCCATGCACCTCGCGACTACCGTCGGCGCAGTGGGCAGCGAATCCGCCGACACCGCAAAACAGATCCCATACACGTGTCGGCGCGCAAGCAACCACCCAATCGCGCGCTTGTCGATACAAGGCTGCCGCCACGGTTTGGTTGGTCTGAAAAAAGCCGCGTGGGCGCAGGAAGAATGGCAGGCCATTGAGTTCGATGCGCAGATGTTGCTGCTCGCTGAGTGCGATCTCCTCATCGCCTTCGACAATGGCTGCGGGCAGTGGCTGCAAGTTGACCGAGACGACCCGTAGCAGTGGCAAACTTTCCCGCAATCTCGGAAGCGTGGCCTGGATGCGTCCCAGCGCTTCACGCGAGCGCAGCACAAAACGAAGCATCAGTTCGCCGGAGTGTTCGGCCACCGTCAACAGCACGAACTTCAGTTCTCCGCGGCGACCGACAATGTCGTAGGGCGCAATCCGCGCGGCACTGATGAAGTGTTTGATCGGCGCGAATGCCGTCGATATCGTGGCCGGATAGAGCAGGCAGGCGGCGAGGTCTTCCGCCCTGCCGGCGGCATCCACCAGTCCCAACGTGGGCGATTCGATGCTGCCGCCGACCGCCATCTTGGCTTTGCTGCGAAAGCCTGTCTCGGCGCTGGCGACAGGTGGCAACCAATGCAGATCCGGCCAACCGTCCAGATGCTTTTTTAGGTCGGCCTGCTTGCGCAACAATTGGTCGTTGTATGGCTGTTCGATGTCGCTGCACGAGCGACACCGTTGCGCCTCGAAGTAGCTGCAGTGAACGGTCATGCGATCATCTTGGCCCGCAACCAGGCGGCGGCGCCGAGTCCGGCAATGCGACCGCTGGCCATCGATGCGGTCAGCAAATAGCCGCCCGTAGGTGCTTCCCAGTCGAGCATTTCGCCGCAACAAAACACGCCGGGCATTGCCGTCACCATCAGAGCCCGATCGAGGGCCTCAAAACGTACGCCGCCGGCACTGCTGATTGCCTCGTCCAGCGGTCGCGTGGCGTGCAAGGTGACAACAACACGTTTGATCAACCGCGCCAACCCGCCGGGATCCGTGGGCAGCACGCGACCTGCCGACTCATGCAGGAGTGCGGCGCGCACGCCATCGATTCCGCCGCAGCGGCGTAGGTGTTCGCTCATGGAGTGTTTTCCGCGCGGTTTCGACAGCGCCTGGGTCAGTGTATCCAGCGAGCGCTCGGGATCCAGATCGAACTCGATCACCACGGTTCCGCGGGCAGCGATGGTCTCGCGCAGCGGCGCAGACAGCGCATACATGAGGCTACCTTCCAGGCCATGCGCAGTGACGATCAGCTCGCCGCGCTGGCTGTGTGCCTTGCCAGCGTGATCAACAAAACTCACGCGCACGGGTTTGAGCGGTTGACCAGCATAGCGCTCGATCAGAAGCGCGCTCCAGCGCGCCTCGAAGCCGCAATTGGCGGGTAGCAGCGGTGCGATTTCTATGCCCTGGCGGCCAAGCCAATCTACCCAGAGGCCATCCGAGCCGAGTTTGGCCCAACTACCGCCACCCAGGGCCAACACCACCGCATCGGCGCGCTGCAGCGATTCCCCCTCAGCGGTCTCGAAGCGCAGGGCGCCGTCGTCGCTCCACCCCGTGCAACGATGTTGCACGTGCAGGCGAACGCCGGACGCGCGCAACCGGCGCAGCCAACCGCGCAACAATGGCGCGGCCTTGAGATCGGAAGGGAATACCCGCCCGGAACTACCCACAAAGGTCGCTACTCCCAGCTCTCGCGCCCACTGCCGTAACGCCTCGGGATCAAAATCGCGCAACCAGTCCTCGACGTTCTGCGAACGCGCCCCAAAACGACTGACGAAGCGCTCGAAAGGTTCGCTGTGGGTGAGATTCAAGCCGCCTTTGCCGGCGATCAAAAACTTGCGGCCTACCGAACCCTTGCTATCGAAAAGGTCGACCTCAATGCGCTGGCTGCGAAGTGCTTCGGCGGCCATCAGGCCCGCCGGTCCGCCGCCAATGACAATGGCGCGATGGCTGATTGATTCTTGCATCGTGGAATCGTCGCATGCGCAGCGACCCGGCCGCACAGGCAAGGCTGTCACGTCAGTCGTCCAGAGGCGTCGCTTGCCATGCTCGCGCAATGGATTCGGCGCGCTGGGCTGCGTAAGCTGAGCGGCGCAAAGCGCAGGTGCGTGACCCGCAGAAGCAGCGGATCCGCCGAGAATTTCGAACTGACTCAAATGACTTGATAGGAGACGACATGTTTCAGCGACTGGCAAATCTGGTGAAGGGCTTCATGTCGCTTTTCATCAAGGGCATGGAGAAGCGCAATCCCGAGGCCTTGCTTGAGCTTGAGCAAGAGAACCTGCGCAAGCAGATTTCCAGCTTCAATCAAGGATTGGCCGCGCATGCCGGACTCGCCGAACGTTTGATCGGGCAGGTCCGCAAGTTGGAAGGCGAAGAAAAGGAGCTGCGCGCCCGCACGACCGCGCATCTGCGCGCGGGCAACAAGTCAGCGGCCGCGCAGAACGCCTTGCGTCTGCAGAGCATCAGTCGCGATCTGGAGGAAAACCGTCGGCAGATGGATCAGGCCGATGAAACCTACAAGAATCTGCTGAAGGCCCGCGATGTCGCCGTCAACGCCGCGCGCTCAAAAATCGAGAGCCTGAAGGGCGCGCTCAACGACATGAAGATGAAGAACGCCATGGCCGAAATGACCGAAATGGCCTCGGGCATGATCGGCAGCATCGGCGGCTCGGGCGACAGCCTGAATCGCCTGCACGAGATGGTCGAAGAAGAGCGCAACAAGGCAGCCGGTCGCGCCCGCGTCGCCCGCGACTCGATGGACATGAGTGAAGTGAATATCAAGGAAGCCGAGCAGACCGCTTTGGCCGACCAAGCCCTGGCCGATTTTGCAGCCGCCGAAGGCATCAGCCTAGGCGAGCCTGAAGTGGCGGCTGCGCCGGCCTCACGCAGCATGGGCGGTGAGCGCCAAGCCGACTCTGCTTCGCAGTAGGAACACCGATGCCGATCGCCGCCGACGCTCCCGACTGGATCGCTGAACTCGCGCTGGGCTACGAGAGCGGCGCACACGGGCAGTTCATTCTGTACGGCAATGTGGCGGACCGGTTTCCGCTGGCGGGTCGACTGGTCGGTTTGGGTCGTTATTTGGATGCCCAATTATTGGGCAGCTTCGACCTGCTGTTTTCTTATGATCCCGGCAATGGGCTGGGACTGATTCGCGGTGGCGAGCGCTTCGCGACCTGGCCTGCGGCCAAAGAAATGGGACCGTGGCCACGTGACCCGCGGGCGGCTGTGGAATGCGTCAGTCGTTACCTGCGTTATCGCGCCAACCTGACGGCGTTGGGACGGGTGGACATGGAGCACGTCGCCATCATTGTGCGCGGTGCAGATCAGTTGTTGCCGGGTGGTCGGGCCGGCGATATCGAGATCGCGAGTTTGGCCAGTCTGATTCGCGATTGGGCCAGCGAGCCACCGTTTACCGACCTCGCCTTCGCCAGTTTTCTGATCGCTGACAATCTCAACGACCTGCATCCGCAAATTGCCTTCAACCCGCGCGTGGCGCGGGTGCGCGTGCCGCTGCCTGACGCCGGCGTGCTCAGGAAGGCCTTGGCGCAGTTGCGGCTGGATTATCCGGCTGCCTTCAACGCGGAAAGCGGCGACGAAGCGGCCGCCGATGCCTTGAGCGGCGTCAGCATCAGTGCATTGGGAAGTTTGGTTCGAATCAACGCACACGAGAAAAGGCCGCTGGGTGCGGCCGATTGGGTAAAGGCCAAGAAACAACTGGTCGAAACCGATGCCGGCGGCTTGATCGAGTTCATCGAATCCAAACGCACGCTGGAGAACTATCACGCACAAGCGGCACTGAAAGCCTGGCTGCGGCAAGACATTGCGCTGTGGAACGCGTCTGATTTGCGCGCCTTGCCGATGGGTTACATATTTTGCGGGCCGGTTGGCACGGGCAAGACCTTTCTGGTCGAATGTCTGGCCGGCGAAGCGGGCGTGCCCGTGATCAAGCTGAAGAACTTCCGTGACCGCTGGGTCGGCTCCAGCGAAGGCAATCTGGAGAAGATATTCCGCCTGATTCGCGCTTTGGGCCGTTGCATCGTATTCATCGACGAGGCCGATCAGACCCTGGGCAAACGTGACTCCGGCAGCGGCGATTCCGGCCTGTCAGGGCGCATCTATTCGATGATCGCGCAGGAAATGTCCAATGCCGACAATCGCGGTCGGGTGATGTGGATACTGGCGTCGTCGCGGCCGGATTTGATCGAGGTCGATTTGAAGCGCCCCGGTCGCATCGACGTCAAGATTCCGCTACTACCCACCACTACGGTGGCCGAGAGTGCGGCGCTGCTCTCCGCCATGTTCAAGCGCTTCGAAATGGCCTGTGACCTGGCGGCGATGGAGACACTGGCGCTGCCGATCCTGCTCACGCCGGGTGCCGCAGAAGCGCTGGCGGTGAAGGTCTATCGAATGCATCGCACTGCCAAACTCGATCCTCTGGCCGCCTTGTCCGCGTGTCTGGAGGGCTACCAGGCACCCGTGCCGCGCGACGTTCTCGAGTTCCAGATGCGCATCGCCATTCGCGAGGCCACTGATATGGCGTTTGTGCCACCCATTTTGCGGCCGTTGGGTGACCCTGCCTCGGGTGAAGCATCGCTGAGTCTTTCCCTGTCCCCATGAGCGAGCCGCGTTATTGGTGGAAGGCGTTTGTCGCGCGACCATTCGGCATGCCGATCCCGCCCAACTTTTTTGGCATTGCGGCGTTTGCGCTGATGGGTGTGTTTCTGAGTCCGGGCTTCTGGGCACTGGGAATTGGCGTGGAAATGGCCTATCTCGCGGGCTTAAGCAGCAACAAGCGTTTCCGCGCGGCGGTCGATGCCGAGGGTGTGAAGACCAACCCGGTGGACCAACGCTATGCAGGGTTTCTCAATCAGTTGGACGCCGGGCAGCAGCAACGCCAGCGCCACATCGAAGCGCGCTCACGGGAGATCTTTGCGACCTTGGGCAGCTCGCCGATGCTGCAAACCCACGTCGAAAGTCTTGAACAACTGGTCTGGTTGCATCTGCGCCTGCTGGTCGCGCGGCAAGCCATCGCGGGTGTGGTCGCCACCGCCACCGCCGAGCACGCCAAACTCGAAGCGCAGGAAGCGCAGATCGTTGCGCGCCTGGAAAAAACGGAGGTCAGTCCCGAGTTGCGGCGCTCTCTGGAACAACAAAAAGCAGTTATCGACCAACGTCAGGAAGCGCACAGCAGCGCCGGTCGTCGCTTGGAATACGTGCAAGCCGAACTTGAGCGTATCGATCAACAGATCGCGCTGATTCGTGAGCAGGCCTTGTTGGTCACGGATGACGAACAGATTGGGTCCTCTTTGGACGCGCTGGCGGCATCGTTCAACGAGGCCAACCATTGGCTCAACAGTCAGCGCGACTTGCTCAGCAGCCTGGATTTGAGTACGTCACATCAACTGCCGCAAAGCGTTCTGAAAGGGCCGCCGCCGGTTCCAGCGAGGCAGCGCGGACGCATCAGCGAAAGCAATTGAATAGCATCGAAACGAAGTCGCATTTTTCCACCATGCCATTCCAAGATCGGAGTTCGCCATGAGCCATTCATGCAAACACGCTCGCCAACGCGGCAACGCGGCAGGCAAGTTCATCACCTTCCTCCTGGTCGTCGGGTTGCTCGGACTGGGCGGCTGGCTAGTCATGCAGGACATGGGCGGCAAGAGTGGCGACAGCGACGTTCAAAGCGCTACCGTGAAGGACGAAACCACGTCAACGGCGAATGTGGACGCGCCGGAAGGTGAAGCGCCGGAGCCCATTGAACCCGTCACCGGGCAGCCCCAACTCGATGCCGCCGCGCCGTATGTGCCGAAGAATGGCGTGATCGATGTCGACATCAGCGAGTACGCCGGTTACGCAGGCCTGATCGTTGCCAACGGCGGCTTGGCGCCCAACCCGGATTCGTTGTTCGCCAAACAATACGGATTCCAGGTGCGCTTGACCCTCTCGGAAGAGGAGGGCTGGTCCAAGCTCAACAATGGTCGCATTGCGGCATCGGTGACCACCGCAGACGTGCTTGCCGTCGTGGGTCGTCAGTTCGAAATCGTGGTGCCGGCGCAGATTGGATTCTCACGCGGCGCCGACATGGTGGTGGTGGACGCCGGCATCGCCAATATCAATCAGCTCAAGGGCAAGGTCATCGCTTCGTCGCAATTCAACGAAGCGGAGTTTTTCATTCGATATCTCGCGTCGGAAGCCGGTGTGCCCGTCAAGGCGCTGCGTGACCTGGATGGCAAGGTCGGACCCAATGAGTTGGGCCTGGTGTTCTACGAGGACGCGTTCATTGCCTGCGATGCCTATCAACACGAGTTGTCCAGCAAATCGCCGCGGCTGAATGGCTGCGTTGGCTGGTCGCCGCGTACCGAAGAGGTGGTCGAAGCGAGCAATGGCCGCGCCAAGGCACTTGTTTCGAACCGCAACCTGTTGATCGTTGCCGACTTGTTGATCGTCAACAAAGGATTCGCGCAAGCCAATCCAAAGATATTGCAAGGCTTGGTGCATGGCTTGATGGAGGGCAACCGACTGGTTCGCGATGACCCCGCTGGCCACGCCCCGATGATTGCCGGCGCGCTGAAATGGGAAGTGGATGAAACGCTTGACGAGTTGGCCAAAGTGCACTTGTCCAATGTGCCCGAGAACGTCGCTTTCTTTGAGGGCACCATTGACGCCGCTGGCTCGTTTCAAGGGATCTACCAGTCATCCGTGTTGGCATACGGCAATCTGATCAAGAATCCGGCGGATCCGGCGCGCTGGGTTGATCTCAGTCCCTTGAAGGCGATGGCCTCGCAAGCACCGTTTGCCACCCAGACGGTGGCGATCGCCCCGATCCGCACCGGCGGCGCGGTATCGCTGGAAGGCGACGCCTTGTTGAGCAAGGACATCCGCTTTTTCTACCAACCGAACTCCGCTCAGCTCGACCCCGCGGCCACCGAAAACATTGGCTATCTGGATACGATCAAGGGCTTCCTGCAAGTGAGCCCCGGCTCCATCGTGCTGCTGCGCGGCCACGTCGATGACACCAAGGTGGAGGAGTTTCGCCAGCAGGGTGGTGAAGCCTTGGTTAGGCAGATGGCCCTGAAAGCCATGGAGTTGTCCCGGCAGCGTGCACAGGGCGTGCGGGAAGCACTGTTGCAACGGCACCCCGGCATAACCCCGGATCGCATCGAGCTGGTCGGCCGTGGTTGGGAAGAACCGACGGGCAAGGACAGCGAGCAGAATCGTCGCGTCGAAGTACAGTGGTTCACGTTGGAATGAACCACTGGATGCTGTGAGACTCAAGAAAAAGGCCCGCATTGCGGGCCTTTTTCGTTGGAAGTTGCGTCGCGACTCAGTCGTCGCCACCGAAGAAGCTGAACAGGCTCAGCAAGTGACTGAACAGAACAACGATGTCGGCGAACAGCGCGATAACGATCATCACCGGGTTGCTTTCGCCGCCATTGATCAAGCGACTGGTGTCGAACAGGATCATGCCGCACATCAACAACACGGCCACCGCAGAAATCGTCAGCGAAAGCGCCGGAATCTGCAGGAATATGTTGGCGACGATGGCGAGCAGCACCACGATCAGGCCGACAAACAAAAAGCCTGCCATGAAGCTGAAGTCTTTCTTGGTCGTCAGCGCATAGGCGGACAAGGTAAAGAACAACACGGCGGTCGTAGCCAGCGCGTTGAGCACGATGCTTGAGCCACCTGGCATCGACAGGTAGGCGTTGACCATCGGGCTCAGCAGGAAGCCGACCAGACCCGCCCACGCCATGGTCAAGCCAATGCTCGACTGGCTATTGCGGTTGGCGCTGATCAGCATCGGTCCGCCGATGAATACCACCATGAAGCCGATCCACATGCCGATGCCCCATGGCAGTCCCATGTAGAGGCCAATGCCGGCGCCGGTCGCGGCGATCGCCATGACGATGGCAAGCAAGGTGTAAGCCTGGCGTACGGTTCGATTGAGTTGCTCGGTGACTGCGTGGCCGGCTGTTGCACTACGAAGGTCGGACATGGGCTGTGCTCCTGAGGAAGAGAGTGGCTAGCCCTCGAGTCTGTGGCCAATCCGACGATAGTTCAAGGCGCGTGCTTTCTGCGGCAGTGCCGACGCCGCCTTGTTTGTGGATTGGGCCTGGTTCGCCACGTGGGTTAGCATGCGCGCCCCCAAGAATGGAATTCGCTCCAATGCCCTTCCTTGCTGTTGCCGGGAGCCGCCTGTTCTGGCGCGATTTGGGGCAGGGGCAGGTTCTTGTCCTCATTCATGGACTGGGCTCGAGTGGCGCCGATTGGGCGTTTCAAGTGCCACCCTTGGTTGACGGCTATCGTTTGATCCTGCCGGACTTGCCAGGCTCAGGACAGAGCGATCCGCCGCGTTCGGGTTTCAGCATCGCTGCGATGGCGGACGCCTTGTGGCAATTGCTGGATGCGATCGATGCGGCGAAGCCCCACGTGGTCGGATTCTCCTTGGGTGGGGCGGTCGCGCTGGAGATGGCACTGCAACGACCGACCCAGATTGACCGTTTGGTGCTGATCAATAGCCTGCCCAGCTATCGCGTTGACCATTGGAAAAAGTGGTTGGAGTTGTATGCGCAGATGGGTCTGGTACGCACGCTCGGATTGCCGCGCGCCGCCAGGATGGTCGCGGCAAGGTTGTTTCCCTTGCCGCATCAGGCGCCGATGCGCTCCCGCGTGGCGACTGTCGTTGGTGCCAATCCTGTACGGCCGTATCTGGCGACGGCACGAGCGCTGGCCGACTGGTGCGCTGCAGAACGGGTCGAGGCGCTGCGAGTGCCCACTTTGATGATTGCCGGTGAGTTCGACTACACGCCATTGGCCGAGAAACGCATGTGGTCGCAGCGCTTGCGCGCCAGTCTGGCGGTGGTGCGCGGCTCACGCCATGGCACGCCTTTCGATGCCACGGCGGCAACCAATGCGTGCTTGGCAGCATTTCTCGACAAACGCTCGCTTCCGTCGGATGAAGCACTGGTGGCTGACACCGCCGAAACTGCGCCGACGCAGTCGCCGCTTGTTTTGAATTGACCCA
>JBQTGY010000050.1:0-95967 GCA_052390415.1 Pseudomarimonas sp.
CGCCTCGTCAAAAGTGATGAATCTCAAAATGACAAAGTGTTCGCTGCGTTTTCCCGCTGGCACGATGCTCACTTGGTCTTTGCGGCCATCGCTGCGTTGCGCCTCGCCGCAATGGGCCCACCATTCCTACTCGGCGCGCCTTGCGCTGGCCGCACATCCGCTCGGGGCAACAGCCCCGCGTAGCGGCGAAGCCGCCGAACGTGATCACTCGCGCCCCCTCCTGAAATGTCCGGGCTAGACCCTTTTGCTCCTTGACCGCTGAAGCTCAGGAGCCAGTCACTGGATTCCCGCCAAGAGCACGCGGGAATGACGAGCCAGAGCCACCTTCGCCAAGTCTCCAACTGAGGATCGAGGCTAATCAGTACGCGAAAACACACTCAACCGCGTGTTGTCTGGACTGATCAGCTTATGGCCGCGTCGCATACATCAACTACGCGACTTGAAACATAAAGATCAGGGATGTTTTGGCTTGCTGACCCGCATCGCCGCGCAGCGCGCCACGGCCTACGAGGGGCGGGCACCGACCGCCGCGGCAGTCTCGTGAGCCTGGGGTGATTGCCCAGACCAGGTGACGATCAAGGATGCGGTGGTTGCGCCCGCAGCGCATGTCGGTTGAAGTACAACGCTGCCTGGGTGCGGTCGTCGACGCCCAGCTTGTCCAGCACCGCGCTGACGTAGCCCTTGACCGTGCCTTCGGTGAGGCTGAGTCGGGCGGCAATGCGGCGGTTGCTCAGTCCGGCGCCGATCAGATCCAGCACGCTGCGTTCGCGCGGGGTGAGGGTGGCGAAGGGATCGGTGGCTGGCGGCCGGCGCAGCAGTTCGACCACCTGGCGCTGCATCGCCTCGTGCAGCCAGGGCTGGCCGTGCGCTACCGAACGCACGGCGCTGACCAGGTCGTGGCGTGAGGCGTCTTTCAGCAGGTAGCCGATCGCGCCGGCTTGCAGGGTGTCGCGCAGCATCTCGTCTTCGGCAAAACTGGTGAAGACCACCACGTTGCAGGAGGGAGCGAGCTGCTTGATGCGGCGGATGGTTTCGGCGGCGGACAGTCCCGGCATGACCAGATCGATCAGGATCACGTCCGGAGCAGCGGCTTCGAGCTGACGCAGTGCATCGCTGCCGCAGTCGGCCTCGGCAACGACGGTGAAACCGTTGCCATCCTCGAGGACTGCACGCAGCCCTTCGCGCACCACGGCGTGATCGTCGATCAGCATCAGCCGCAGGGGTGTTTCGTTCATTTGTTCTCCAGATTCCGGTCCCGACGCGGCAGCCGCGCGATGACTTCAAGGCCGTTCGGCTGTGCCGGTTGCAGCGAAAGATCCCCGCCCAGCTTCGCGAGTCGTTCGCGCATGCTCTTCAGGCCGATGCCGCCCTGCAAGGGCGCCGGCAGGCCGCCGCCGTCGTCGCGCACCAGCAGCCAGGCGTGGGCAGGATCGACGTAGGCGTCAACGGTGACCCGCTGCGCACCGGAATGCCTGATCACGTTGGATATGGCTTCCTGGCAGACTCGATACAGCGCTTCTTCATGCGCCAGCTGTTGCGGCAGGTAGCGATCAAAACGATATCGGCGGGCGAGTGTCTCGGGGATCATCGCGTCGAGCAGCCTGGGCAAGGCGGCGCTCAGTCCGCCGTCGCGAAGACGTTCCAGGCCGAGGAAACTTCTGCCTTGCAGAGAGATGTGCGAGTTGCTGCTCTCGGGTGGCTGCAGTTCGCGCAGAAGTGCGCGCATTTCCGCGAATGCGGTCTGCGCCAGTTCGGCCAGACGCTGCGCACGGCGCTCGCCTTCCTCCGGGCTCTTGCGCCAGGCCGAGGGCAGCGCCTGTGCGAGCAGGCTGATGCTGGACAGGATCTGGGTCACCGAGTCGTGCAGCTCGCGGCGCAGGCGCATGCGTTCCTGCCATACCGCAGCCTGGCGGTTCTGCTCGTGCAGACGCGCGTGCTGGATGGCGATGCCAAGGTGGTCGGCGATGATCTCGAGGGTGCGCTGATCGAGTTCGTCAAAGGGCTGCTCGCCCTCCACGTTGACCACGCCAAGCACTTCGCCAGCAGCGAGGATTGGCACCGCCAGCTCTGCTCTTGCGCCTTCGGTGGTCGGTGGGCTGATGTAGCGTGGGTCGGCGTGCACATTGTCGATGCGCTGCGCCCGGCGCTGACGCACTGCTGCACCCATCACGCCATCGCCGATCGGCAGTCGATCAACGCCCTTGATCCTTTTCTTGTAGCCGCCGCCGCGGATCTCCACCACCAGCACGCCGGGATCGTTAGGATCGAGCAACGGAATGTCGACGTTGGGAAACTCCAGCACGTCGTGGATGGCATCTGCCGTCTGCTGCAGCATCGGCATCAGATCGGCACCGGCATTGATGATTTGCGCCACCCGCGCGATCAGCTCGAAGCGAATCGTGCGCCGCCGTGCGCGTTCGTAACGGCGAGCGTTTTCGATGGCGATGCCGGCGTGGCGGGCAAACACTTCCAGTGTCTGCAGCGCGCCCTCCGCCAGCCGCTTCGGCGGTGCCACGCCGATGCCGAAGAAACCGATCAGTTCGTCCTTCCAGTGAATCGGCATGCCGATGACCTGGTTGTCGGCAAGTTCGGGCAGGGTGATGCTGGCGATATCGCCATAGCGCGCCATCAGCGGTTGGCCGGTCTCCAGTACCTTGCCGGCCAGTCCAACGCCGGGACCCATCTCCGAGCCCAGTTCGCGTGTTGGCATGTGATAGACGGCGGCGGTGCGGATCACGCCACGGCGCCAGTCGTGCAACCCGATGGTGCCGTCGTCGGCGCCGATCAGTCGACAGGCGTATTCCACGATCCGCGTCAGCAGTGGTTCCAGCTGCAGCTCGCCGCTCATTTCCTCGACGAAGTGCCGCAGCAGTTCGTGCGGCGAGTCCGGCGCGTTGCTGGACGGGTCATTCATGCGCGGCGTCGCGAAGGGTGCGATGGCCGAGGATATCGGACAGCCGCCTGTTGCGCGCTTCCCGCTCGCGTCATCGTTGGTGCTGTCGACGTTGCCTCGGAAGCTGCCGTCGCCCAGCTGTACTTCCGGCACCTGCATTGCCTCACCACCTCGCACAACGTCATTTCCGTCGCAACGGCTGCCCTCGACGGATCCGCGCCTCGTTGTCGCCGGCAATCGAGGCGTCCTGCCAGCGGCTGCTGCCATCGATGGAAAACATCGAGTCGCTCGCGATCTCGCTGTCCCGATTGATAACGAAACTCTTGTCGAAGGAAATCATGCCGCCCGCGCACACGTCGAGTACGTCCGAGCGCAGCGAGTCTGTGCCGGGGGCGTTGGCGTTGGAAAGCAGCACGGTGCCCGAGCAGCCGATCCCGACCGATGCCTGCACCTGGGAGTGGGCAGGGGAGACCGATGGTGTGGCAAGCAAGGCACCGGTCAACAGAATCACCTTGGCGATGCAGCGGATGTCCATGGGCTGGCACGAGTCGTTGAGGTGAGCGGCAGATTGCAGCCCGCCACACGTCTCTGGAACTGCGGGAAGAGGGGGGCCACCACTGACTAAAGTGGGGGTGCCGCAGCTCATGTTTCGACCAGACGCGCGCAGCAGCATCAGAAGCGCGGCAGATCAGGCGCTTGGGGCTCGCATCACTCACTTTGTGGGGTGTCCGCACCCGTCCCATGACAGGGGACGGCGCAAATCCAATCGGTTCAACTGTGCCGGTCGTAAAACCTCCGAGCCATCGCTTGGAGACCCCGCCACAAATTGAAGGAGCACCCCATGAAATCGTTGCTGTTGCGTGGCGCACTCTGCGCCTCGATGGCGGTCTTGTTGCTAGGCGCGCCGCAGCTGCATGCGGCTACCAGCGTGGACTTCACTGCAGGAACGCTGGCCGTCTCCAGCGACGCCGCCGATCCCCTGGTGGTCGATTGCGCCGCCGGCAATGTTCGACTCAATGGCACACCCGTTGCCGGGCCTGTGGCCTGCGCCGCGGTGGTGCAGGTGCAGGCCACGGGTGGGCCGGGCGCCAACATGATCGACCTGTCGGGCGCGCTGCCGGCCGACTTCGTCGGCATGCTGGGAAGCGTCCTCGTCGGCGGCCCGGGTGCCGACACCTTGCTCGGCTCGTTTGCCGCCGACGAACTGGTCTGGAACCCGGGCGATGGCTCCGACAGCAATGACGGCGGGCTCGGCACCGACCGCGTGGTGGTCAACGGCAGCGACACCGCCAACACCTTCACTGTCGGCACGGCTGGTGCGGCGTCCGGTTTCGATCTGCGCTTCGTCGGGCCCTTCACCATCGACATCGTTCGCGCCGAGGTGCTGGAGATCAACGGCCGCGGCGGCGACGACAGCATCAACGCGAGCGGCTTGCCTGCCGGCCTGATCGCGCTGGAGATTACCGGCGGCACGGGAACTGACACGATCGTCGGCAGCGCTGGCGTTGACCGCATGATCTGGAATCCGGGCGATGGTTCCGACAGCAATGATGGCGGCCTCGGCACCGACCGCGTGGTGGTCAACGGCAGCGACACCGCCAACACCTTCACCGTGAACAACGCGGCGGCGCCAGGCTTCGCGCTACGCTTTGTCGGTCCGTTCACCATCGATATCCGCGCTGCCGAGGTGTTGGAAATCAACGGCCGCGGCGGCGACGACAGCATCAACGCGAGCGGCTTGCCTGCCGGCCTGATCGCGCTGGAGATTACCGGCGGCACGGGAACTGACACGATCGTCGGCAGCGCCGGCGATGACCGGATGATCTGGAACCCGGGCGATGGCTCGGATACCAATGACGGCGGGCTGGGCAATGATCGTGTCGTGGTCAACGGCAGCAATGGTGCCAACACCTTCACCATGAGTGGTGCGGCGGCAGCGGGCTTTGATTTGCGCTTCGTCGGCCCCTTCACCATCGACATCGACAATGCCGAGGTGCTTGAGGTCAACGGCAATGGCGGTGACGACATCATCAATGCCGTTGCCTTGCCAGCCGGGCTGATCAGCCTCGAGCTGCAAGGCGGTGACGGACTCGACACCATCACCGGCAGTGCGGGCAACGACAGCCTGCGTGGCGGACCGGGCAATGACACGCTGGTCGGATTCCTCGGCGCCGACCAGGTGCTCGGCGAAGGGGGCGACGACCTCATGATCTGGAATCCCGGTGATGGCAGCGACTTCAACGATGGTGGCGAAGGCAACGACATCAGCCGCGTGCTGGCTGCCGGTGTCGCCGAAAACTTCACCATCGCGCCGCTGAACTGCGGCGGCAGTGCCTGCGTGCGTATCCGTCGCAACTTGCCAACGCTATTCGACGTCGATGGGCTGCGGGTCGAGCAATTGGAACTGGAAACCGGCGGTGGTCGCGACACCGTCTCCACTCAGCCATTGCCCGGCGTGATGCAGCTGCTCGACGGCGGCAGCCCTGATCTTGGCGGCATCGGCGTGGATTTTTTCCCGGTCGACGGTCTGCAGGTGGCGGGCATCAGAGACCCACGCACCTCGCCGGTTGAAGTTGCGGGATTCGGTGACATCCACCACGCGAATTTCGAGTTCGCGCCAACCATGGTGCTGGCCGCAATCAATCGCGAGGCCGGGCATACCGCTGATCTGACCGGTGCGCAGGAAGTGCCACCGGTGAACACCACGGCCTCGGCGCGCGGCAGCGTCGTGCTCAATGCTGCTCAGACCCAGATCACCGTGCGCCTGTCGTTCTCGGGCCTGAGCAGTGCCAATACCATGAGCCACATTCATGGTCCGGCGCTTCCCGGCGTCAATGCCGGGGTGATCTTTGACCTTGGCAACAGCGGCAGCACCTCGGGTGAACTGGGACCCTTGCAGTTTGCCGTCAACGCCGCTCAGGTTGCGCAGCTCAAAAACGGCCTGTGGTATTTCAACATCCACTCCGTCAATCATGGCAGCGGTGAGGTGCGGGGCCAGATCCGGCCGGATCGAGTGTTCGAGGCCTACCTCCAGCCCCAGCAAGTTGTCGGCGACAACGTCATCTCCGCTGCCACCGGCTTCGGCACCGTCACTCTTGCTGGCACCGAAGACAGCGTCGTGGTCACGCTCGCCTACAACGGTCTGACCGGAGAAGGTGCGCCGGGCGTCAGCACCGGCGTGCGCTTGCGCGGACCTGCCCCGCGTGGTGCCAACGGTGCCGCTCTGACTGACTTCCCGCTGCGTGTGTCCAGCACCGCCAACGACCAGTTCATCACTCAGGAATACCCGATCACCGCGCAGGAAGTGGCGGACCTGAAAGCCCGCAGGTGGTACTTCGAGGTGCAGTCACAAGAGTTTCCCGACGGGGAATTGCGCGGCCAGGTCGACAACTTGCTGTTCTGCAGCGGCTTTGAAGCGACGGGTTGTCGATAGGCGGGCTCTCCGGATTGGCGAGTCCATCGCTTGGACTCGTCTCCGCTGCATCCTGGTGTGCTGCTGGCTTTACTCAGCACGCACCCGGTATGCCTCCTGCAATGAGATGCGCCCGCTGCGGGCCATGGTCAGTGCGGCTTGGGTGATGGATACCATGCCGTCGGCGAGCGCCTGTTCGTGGATGCGGTCGGCTTCCGCGCCGGCAACAATCAATCTGCGCAGGGCAGGGGTGACGATCAGCAATTCGTAAACGGCGCTGCGGCGAAATACGCCGCGGCCGCCGCATTGGCTGCAACCGCGGCCGCTGTGGAAGTTCTCGTCGGGCGCCACGCCGAGCAGGTCGCGGACATGCGCGGCGACCACCTCAGGCGTCTTGCAGTGCTCGCAGGTCAGGCGCACCAGCCGTTGCGCCATTACCGCCAGCAGGCTGGCTCGCAACAGAAATGCTTCGACGCCGAGATCGAGCAATCGGGTCACTGTGCTGGCCGCGGTATTGGTGTGCAGGGTGGACAGCAGGAGGTGGCCGGTGAGCGCACTCTCGATGGCGATGTCGGCGGTTTCCTTGTCGCGTATCTCGCCCACCATGATGGTGTCGGGATCGTGCCGCAGAAAGTTGCGCAAGGCGCTGGCGAAGGTGAAGCCAGCAGCCCGGTTCACCTGCATCTGCTGCACGCCTTCGATGCGGAACTCGACGGGGTCTTCAATGGTCAGGATGTTGATCCGTTGCCGGCGCATTTCCAGCAGCATCGCGGACAGCGTGGTCGACTTTCCGCAGCCGGTCGGTCCGGTGGTCAGAAACATGCCGTGCGAACGGTTCATCAGGTCATCGATGCGCTCGCGGTTGATCGCGGTGAGTCCGATTTCGTCAAGTGTTTTCAGGCTCTCGCGTGTGTCCAGCAGGCGCACCACCACACTCTCGCCAAATACTGACGGCAGGATCGAAATGCGCAGGTCGACGCTGGTGCCATCGTCAAGCACAAACGTGCAGCGACCATCCTGTGGCTTGCGATGCTCGGCCAGGTTCATGGCTGCCAGCACCTTGATCCGACTCACCAGCGGGGCTGCCAGCATGCGCATGAAGCCACGCACCGGAACCATGTCGTCATCGATTCGATAGAGCAGATCGAACTGTTTGGCCCCCGGACGAAAGTGGATGTCGGAGGCCCGGCGGTATACCGCTTGCGCGATGATGCCGTGGATCAACTTGACCACGGGCACTTCGCGGGCCATGCGTTCCATCTCGTGCTGCGAAGTGCCGCCGCTGGCGCCGCTCGGGTCGATGCCCAACTGCCGCGCGACCTCCGAGTCCTCGGCATTGTCGTAAAAGCGCGCGATTGCCGCGCTGACCGCAGTGCTGGTGGACAGCACCGGCACAACGCGTTGACGGGAGACGAAGTCAAGCGCTCCGATGGTGGACGTGTCGGCTGAGGTCTCGATAGCCACGGCCACACAGCCACGTAGACTGATCAGCGGCACGGCGCGCAAGCGGCGTGCCGACACTGCCGGGACCAACTGCAGGGCCTCGCTGGTCGCTTCGATCTGTGCCAGCTGTATCAGGGGCGCGTCCAATTCGCTGGCCAAAACAAACGCTTGCTCACCGCCTTCACCCAAACTTTCGCGGGCCCGAGTCGCATCAATCCTGCGAAACGAGTTCACCCGGTTGGCCTCACCGTCGGCGTAGGCGTTGAGGTAGTCAATCAGATGCTGACGCGTTTCGAGGAGGGCAATCTGCGAGCTGGAGGCTTGAGGCACGGTCTAGGGTCTCGCGGTGGGTGAGGGCGAGCGAGTTCTTCGGACGAGGCTGTTGCTGGTCTACGGCGAAAAGAGCGGTCGTCTGCCAAGGCAGATTGACGGCGCTTCGAGCAGCCCGTTTTGCATCATAGCGATGCCTGCCTTGGGATTGGAGTTTTGAGTGTCATTGCAACGGGATGATCATGTCGCCCCAGATCGGCATGGGTTGCGGCATGGGCACCGCGTTGCACAGGTCGAGCCGAGCGCCTTGCTCTTCCGCCAGACGGGCTGCACTTTCAACGGCGAGCTGGGCCGGTGCAGAAAAATCTGTCGCGACAAGCATCGATGCGATCTTGGTGGTCATGTCCTTCTCCAGGTGGACGCTCGAATTCAAGCGTGCGCCGGGTCCGAGGAGGGGGACGACCTGACTTCGATCAAATTTGCAGTACGCGCGAGAAAAAATGGAGCGTGCGGTCGATGGCGATGGCCGCGCTTTCGGCGTGATAGCCGGGTCGCTCGTCGCAGTTGAAGCCATGCCCTGCCGGATAGGTGTAGATGGCCGCATTCGGATGCGCGTCGCGATGTGCCGCCACGTGTTCGGGCGGGATCAGCGGGTCCAATTCGCCGAAGTGGAATTCCATGGGTGCCAACAGGCGTTGTGGCAACAGTTCGAAGGTGCGTGCGCCGTAGTAACTGACCGCGGGCAGGGCCAGTCGCGCGTTGGCCAGATACGCCACGGTGCCACCCCAGCAGTATCCGACCACTCCCATCTTGTAGTCGCCGCGGAGGTCCTCCTGGATGCCAGCCAGGTCGCCAAGCACTCGCTCGAACCCCAGCCTGTCAACCAATTCGCGGCCTTGGGCGACGCCATCGTCGTCATATGGCGGCTCGATGTGATAGCCGAAGTGATCGAAGAACGCGGGTGCCACCGCGATGTAGCCATGTGCGGCAAAACGTTCGACCACGTGGCGAATGTGCGGATTGACGCCGAAGATCTCCTGGATCACCAGCAACAGCGCCTTGGGTGGATTCGGCGGCTCGGCGCGCCAACCGGTGATGCGACCGGACGGGGTATTGAGTGAGACCGGGTGACCCATGTCGGCAAACCTCCCTTCAATCAGGCGCTGCAGTCGTTGAATGCCCCCGGTCGACTGCACCAGATAGTCACAACGCAGCATCCAACTGATCGACCAAAGTCTGCAACACCTTGATGCGGCCGTAATTCTTGTCTTCGGCTTCGACCAGAGTCCACGGCGCCAAACGGCTGGAGGTGCGGTCGACCATGTCGGCCACGGCTGCTTCATACGCATCGCGACGCTCGCGGTTGCGCCAGTCATCGGCAGTGATCTTGAATTGTTTGTGCGCGATCTCTTCACGCTCCTTGAAGCGCCGCAACTGTTCGTCGGCACTGATGTGCAGCCAGAATTTCGCCAACACGGTGCCGCTGGCAGCAATCTGGTCTTCGAAGTCGTTGATCTCGGAATAGGCGCGCATCCAATCCGGTTGTGAGCAGAATCCTTCGACGCGTTCGACCAGCACCCGGCCGTACCAGGAGCGATCAAACAGCGTGATGCGGCCATGCCGTGGCAGGTGGCGCCAGAAGCGCCACAGGTAGGGTTGGGCGCGTTCTTCTTCAGTGGGAGCCGCAATCGGGATCACGCGGAAAAAACGCGCGTCGAGCGCGGCGGTCACGCGGCGGATGGTCGAACCTTTGCCGGCGGCGTCGCTGCCCTCAAACACCACCGCCAGCGCACGCTCACGAAAGCGCTTGGCCCGCGAGAGTTGGTTGAGATCGCCCTGCAGCTTTTCCAGACGAGACTCGTAACGACGCTTGCTCAGCTTCCTGGTGAGGTCAAGATCCCGCAGCAGGCGAACGTTTTCCAACTGCGGCAGTGGCGGTGCTGCCTCGGTGCGCGCTTCGGGTACGTGCGCCAGCCGCGCTTGCAGCGCATTCAACAGCACCTTGCCGACCGTGATGCTGCGGTAGCGATGGTCCGCGCCAGGTACCACGATCCACGGCGCGCCGGCGGTGCTGGTCTGGCGCACGACATCGGCCGAGACCCGGCGGAACCGGTCGTACTTGCGGAAGCGCTGCCACTCTTCTGGCGTCACCCGCCAGCGTGTCGTGTGATCGCTTTCCAAGGCCTTGAGTCGCTTGCGCTGCTGATCCTTGGAAAGATGAAACCAGAATTTGATCAGCAGCACGCCTTCGTCGACCAACATGCGCTCGTGACGCAGGATGGCGGCGACGTGGCTGTCCAGCGCGTCCTGCGTGTCCTCGCCCAGCACCCGCCGCAGTAACGGTGAGGTGTACCAGGAACCGAAGAAGATGCCGACATTGCCCTTCGGCGGCAATACACGCCAATAGCGCCACATCGGCGGCCGCTCGGCCTCTTCGCTCGAAGGCTCCGCAAACGCGTGGGTGTGGATGTGGCGCGGGTCCATCCATTCATTCAACAGATTGACGGTCTCGCCTTTGCCGGCGCCATCGACACCGCCGATGATGATCAGGACCGGGAAGTCCGGTCGGCTGGCCAGCGCGTACTGCGCATCCAGCAGGGCGCGTCGCAGCAGCGGCTCCTCCCGCCGGTACTGGGACTTGTCCATGCGGTGGTCGAGATCGGCCGAATCAAACATGTCACGCTCCCGCAGGCGGTGGTGCATCCAATGTAAGCGTTTGCGCAGATTTGGAATTGATCGAGATCAACCATACTGTGCAACAGACAACCACTCACAGGATTTGCCATGAAACGTGCTCAATACGCGCAACGCGGTCCCATCCCGCAGGACGTGATCGATGCGGTTGAATTCAGTGTGCCGCCGTTGGCCGCAGGCGAGGCTTTGGTCGAGGTACTGGCCGCACCGATCAATCCATCCGACGTACTCACGCTGACCGGGCAGTATGGCATTCTGCCGCCGCTGCCTGCCGTCGGCGGCAACGAGGGCGTGGGGCGCGTGCTCGAGCTTGGGCCTGACACGCGTGGACCCGCACCCGGCCAGACCGTATTGCTGCCGGTGGGCTGTGGCACCTGGAGCACGCACGTCGTGGTCGCTGCCGCACGTCTGATGCCATTGCCGAACGACGCCGATCCGCTGCAGCTGGCGATGATGACCGTCAACCCACCTACCGCGCTGTTGATGTTGCGCGAGTTCGTTGATCTGCAGGCGGGCGAGTGGGTGATCCAGAACGTCGCCAACTCCGGCGTCGGCGCGTATCTGGTGCAGATCGCGAAAATGCGCGGCTTGCGCACGGTCAACATCGTGCGGCGAGAAAGCGCCGTGGAAGCCGTGCGTGAGCTGGGCGGCGACGTGGTGCTGGTGGACGGCGACAAGCTGGCCAAACGCGTGAGCGAGGCGACCGGCGGAGCAACAATTCGACTGGGTATCGACGCCGTCGGTGGTGGCGCCACGGATCGGCTCGCGTCCTGCTTGACCCAACGCGGTGTGCTGGTGAACTACGGAATGATGAGCGGCGAGGCCTGCCAGATTTCACCCGCCTCCTTCATATTTCGCGACGTCAGCCTTCGCGGCTTCTGGTTGTCGCGCTGGTACAAGGAAGCCACTGCCCAGCAACGCGCGGAAGTAGTGGGCGAAGTGGCCAGCTTGATCGCCAAGGGCACCCTGCATTGCCGCATCGCCGCCACGTTTCCGATCGAGCGCATACGCGAAGCGGTGGCCGCCGCCGCGGTGGGAGAGCGCGAAGGCAAGATCGTGTTGGTGCCGAGCGGCTGAGCAGGCGCACGGCCAGCTCGGTGGCCGGAGATCAGCGCGGGGAACCGCTCGCTGGGAGTTCAGCAGCGGCTGCGATCGAGTGGGTCCGAACCCGCCACTCCACCCGATCTCGACCGCCTTGCTTCGCGGCGTAAAGTGCCGCGTCAGCGCGACCGACAAGCTGTTGCTCGGAATCGTTGGGGTGGGCGTCGGTAGCGCCGATGCTCACCGTCACCGGCCGATGCGCCCAGGTGTGCGCGCGGAAGTCGTTGCAGATGCGCTCGGCCACCCGTCGGGCGCGTTCGACGTCGATGCCCGGCAACAACACCGCAAACTCTTCGCCGCCATAGCGGGCGGCAATGTCACCAGGACGCAGCGCATGCTGCAACAAGCGACCAGTGGTACGCAGCGCCTCATCGCCAGCCAGGTGGCCGAAGTTGTCGTTGAATTGTTTGAAGCGGTCAATGTCGAGCATCAGCAGACTGAAATTTGACTCGGATTCGCGCCGGCTGCGCATCAGTTCGGTCAGTTTGCGATCAAACAGACGGCGATTGCCAAGCCCGGTGAGCACGTCGCTCTCAGCCGAATCCTGTAGCTCATGATTCAAGCGACGTTGGCGTTCGACCTTGTCCAGCAAGTCGCTTGCCCACCAGACCAGGGCGGCCACAGCACAACCCGAAGCCACCGCGAGCAAGACGATCGTGTTGCCCGTGGACAGCCATTCTCGCGACTGCGCCAATTCTGCGAGAAAGCTCAGCAAACTGGGAATGAGCAAGGAAGGCAGCAACGCGCGCCGCGCCAGCACACCGCCGAGACTATCCGAGGAGACCACCCGCATCATGCCCGCCTCGGGTCGTGCAGCCAGCCATCCCAAGGCCAAGAGCAGCAAACTGAAACCTGTGTGGATGGCGGTGGGATTGCTCAGCCACTCGACCTTGTTCGCACCCAGGCTGTAACCGGTGACACCGAGCGCGAACAGGGCCAAAGCCAGCACGGTGATCGCCAACAGCTGGCTGAGAGCAGCTGAGTGGCCAAAAACGATGGCTAGCCCAAGCATGCCAAGCAACAGCAGCGCCGCTGCCGTGAGCTCGGACATGCGCCCGGCGGGCAGACCCATCGCCGCCGTCTTTGGGTCCGCGAACAGAAATGTGTCGATACCCAGATCGAAACCGGCGAGATACTGCAGCAGCTCTGCGCCACCGAGCACCACCAACAGACTCGAGCAAATCAGCGTGATGGCTAATTTGGAAATTGCTGGTTTGGAAGTTGTTGGGTTGGAAATTGCTGGAGTGGAATTGGCACGCGCACGGAAAAACACGAGCGCCGTACCTGCCAGAATCAACCCGATTGCGGTGTTCGCTTTCATGCTGCCGAGGCCAGGCACCAAGGTGGTCAGCGGCTCGAAGTTCATCCACCAACCGACCAGCACCAGAATGCCGACGATCACGGCAAACACCCCGCTGCCACGCGCGTAAAGCTCGAATGCCCGCACCACGCGTTGGTTGGGAACCGGACCCCGTTGATTTTGCATAGCGCACGTTGCTCGGCGACCGCTGAATGCGCCAAGCATAATCTGCTGCTTCAGCTTGCCCCACGATCTCTCCTCGACAGCGCGCGAAGTTTGATCAGCGCCGCCTCACCGGAAGTTACTTGGCCACCTGATCCGGTTATTCTTGCGCCCGCCGCCCGGATGGCGAAATTGGTAGACGCAAGGGACTTAAAATCCCTCGGCCGCAAGGCTGTACGGGTTCGATTCCCGTTCTGGGCACCATACCTGTTGCCGTTTGGTGGCCGCTCGGTTCCGCTCGGTTCCGCTCGGTTGCCGTTTGGCCCGTGAAGGAAAAGCCATAGGCTTGCGGCGAGTGCGGTGGTTGCGTTGCGCTTTATCCGACCGTCTGCGGTGCCGATACCGCAGTCAGCATGCTCGTTACCCACATGCCCGGCCGCTCTTTCAGCGTCACCAGCGCTATCGATCCCCACTGCACCGCACCGCTTGCAGTGTGATCCTCGGCCGTCTGGCCGTTGACCAGCGTGACGATGACGCGCGAGCCGATCGGGTGCTCGCGGTTCCAGTTCAATGCGGCGTCGTAGGTAGGCATGGCGGCGAGCGTGATCGGGTCCAGTCTCAGCGGTGGCGACAGTCAGGCCGATACCAGCACACGATCCAGACCGACGTGGCGGACATTTGGACCTTGCGGCGCCGGCAGTTCGTTTGCCTCGCGTGGGCCTATCACCAACTGTTGCACCATCCGGCCGAATGGATCCTCCACAAATACTTCGCCAATGTAGCCTTGTTTGTCGGCCTCGATCCTTGCCATGAATACAGCGCCGTCGATGGCGCGCTGCCGGGTGTCGTGCGTGCCGTGCGGCTTCGCCCCGCGCAGAACCGTGAAGCGATCCCCTTGGGGCACGACGTACCAACTAACGATCATGTGAAGCTCCAGCAAAAAGGGTCGCCCACCGGCACAACCAATACCGGCTCGCGCCGCCGCCGGCGGGACACGGTCCAATCACGAGGGCAACTGCTGCCGGTGTGCAGCGCAAGGTTGCGGTCGGACGTGGGCGCGCGCTATCGGACGATGCCGGCTTGCGGGGTAGGATTTTTCCTACAGCCTGTCGCAATGGACTGCCGGCAAGTGGGAGACCAAGTGCAAACTCGACATGTCGCGGCGGAGCATGAGCATCTATTCTGGTGCGCCTGCTTCCGCGGCTGCTCAGGTGCAACCTACCGAGATCGCGCTTTCTCCAACTATTTGTCAGCCATGAGCATCTGAGCACCAGCGGAACCTGTCCGTTCTCTCTTTTCGGCGCAAGCCGACTCCCTGAGCATTGCAACTCACAACGAATTGCCCCCAATGACCCTGACCAACAAGCGCGTGCTGATCACTGGTGCCAGCCATGGCGTGGGACTGGCCTGTGCGCATGAATTTGCGCGCCAAGGTGCGTTGGTGGTGTTGCATGCCAACTCCAATCCGGAGGCAGCGCGCGAGGCGGCGTCTGCCATCGGTGATCGCGCGCTGGGCGTTGTGTTGGCTGATTTGGCTGATCGGGGCACCGGAACCCGCTTGTTCGATCAGGCATTGCAGATCGCGGATGGCAAGCTCGACGTGGTGATCAACAACGCCGGGATTTACCTGGCCAGCCCGCTGGGCAGCAGTGACGACGACTGGCACGCCAGTTGGGCGCGCACGTTGCAAGTCAATCTGCTGGCGGTGGCCGATGTGTGTCGGTCGGCGGTGAAGGCGTTTGCGGCGAGCGGCGGCGGCAGCCTCATCAATATCGCCAGTCGCGCCGGTTATCGTGGCGACGATGGTGAGCACACCGCTTACGCCGCTTCCAAGGGCGCGCTGCTGGCGCTGACCAAGACCATTGCGCGAGCGCACGGCAAGGATGGCGTGCTGGCCTTTGCCTTGGCACCTGGCTGGATCAATACGCGCATGGCGCCCAACAATGCAGCCGGTTTGGCTGCCGCGCGTTCGGAGATTCCGATCGGGCGCATGGCCGAGCCCAGCGAGATTGCGGCCATGTGCGCGTTTCTTGCCAGCGGTGCCTGCGCCAGCGCCACGGGGTCATGCATCGATATCAACGGCGCGAGTTACGTTCGTTAATCGAACTGCCTGCGGCCATTTGGCCCCGCTTGCCCTCACATTCCGTTCATACTCTCAAGCGAGGCCAGCCTGGCCTCGTCATTGAAGGGAGCGGGCAATGAAAGCATTGTTTTTCTCGTTTGAAGGTCGCATCGGGCGCAAGACGTGGTGGTTGGCGACCTTGGGGCTTCTGGGCGTGTTGCTGGTTGCGCAGTTGCTGGTGCTGGGCGCCGCGGCGATGTCGCCGGATCTGGGCATGATTGGCGCGATATTGGCGCTGCTGTTGAGTCTGGCGTGCCTGGTGCCGGCATTCGCGCTGCCGATCAAGCGTTGGCACGATGTGGGCAAGCCCGGCTGGTGGATGCTGATCGCCTTCATCCCGGTGGTGGGGCTGTATGCCTTGTATATGAACGGCTTCGTCAAGGGCGACGAGGGTCCGAACGCTTACGGCGCTGACCCATTGGCCTGACAACCAGTCGGACTTCAGTGTTCGCTGAGTGAGTTCGCAGCGACCTGCTGTTGGTCCGATCTGCTCGACTTGCATGCGCGCCGTGCTCAGCATGAGCATGGCGAATTTGCGGGCTTGCTGGCGGCATGCTGTTCGCGCGAACACGCCGAACCCGCTGAACAAGGAGTATCGCCATGGCGACTCACGCAACCCGCGCAGCCCCGGCTCGTCGGCCGCAGAAGCCGCTCTGGCGTCGATTGCTGCGTGCAGCCTTGGTACTTTTCGCGGTGTTGGCGTCGCCAGTCATCGCGTTCCTCATCTGGAACGCGATTGACGAGTCGCCGACTCCCGCGGCACTGCGTTTTGACGCCTCTCAGGCGCGGCCGGTAGCGGATGCGGACAATGCCTGGTTGATGTTGGCAGGCGCAGGTGCGGCAGCCGACGACGACCCCATCGCACTGGCTCGTCGGCGGGTGGATGCCGTTGTGGCCCGAATCTCGCAACTGCCGACACCAGAGGCGACTGCGGCTGAGAAAGCACTGTTCGTCGATAGCGTTCCCGCGGTCAATCCCGATCCAGTTCAGGACGGCGTCGCCGAGCTGTGCCTGCCGCGCGAGCAGAACTGCCTGCAATGGGCGAGCGAACATCGTGCCTTGCTGCTGCGCCTGCGCGAGGCAAACGCCCTGCGCCTGCAACGCTTCGAAGCAGCGTTGGCTTTGCCGGAGTGGCAAGTGCTGTATCCGCCCGAAGGCGAATCCATCTACGCGGACACCACGGTGGCGCAGTTGCACGCCAATCTGATTGCGCTGGAGCTTGCCGAAGGAGCGGCTTTGGCGCTTGACCCTGGGGGTTCGCATCCGCTGCAGAGGCTCGCCATCAGCGTCGAGTTCTGGCGACGCGTGCGTATTCCCCCACAGGATGTGTGGACCATCCTTGTCTCGGGCAACCAGATCGAGCAGGCCTATCTGATCGCTGATGCATGGCTGGATAGGGCGAACAAGAAGCAGATTGAAGCGCAATCCAACCAGATGGAAAAGTTGCTGGCAAGGCCCGTCGCCGAAGTCGATTGGTCGTTGGCCATGCACAACGACTTCCGAACCTTCGCGCGCGGGATGCAGGAAGCCCTGCCGGGGGTGCCCGGTACACTGAGCAAGTGTTTTGCGGGAAAGGCGACTGATGGCTGTTTGACGATGCTGTCGGGGGAGCTGGCTTATGCGCCGCAGGCGACGCTCAATCTGCATGCCATGCATCGCGAGCAGATGCAGCGCGTATTGGAGGCATCGCCGGCGGATCTTGACGCGGTGAGCAAGGAGGCCGGCGCAGTGATCGCCGACAGTTTTCCGCAGCTTGAAGACGTTGGCGCGCTGCTGCCGCAGCTGGCGTACAACTTTGTCGGTCGCATCCTGGCCGGTATCGCGATACCCGCCTATGACTGGGGCAAGCGCGAACATGATCGCGAGGCCTTGCGGCGACTGCTGCTGATCAAACTCAAGGCCAGGCAAGCGGGCATCGAGGCAGCAGCGATGCCTGAGCATGTGCAAGCTCAAGCTAGCGCTTTGCTGAATCCCTGGACCGGCAATCCCTTCGAATGGGATGCCGAGCACGGCGTGCTGCATTTCACCCCAAAAGCGGCGGGTCGCTGGAAGCAGCCACGGGTTGAATTGCGCTACGGCGCTGACGTTGATTGATCAGAGCCACAATATCGTTTGGCTCAACATCGTCATCCCCGCGACTGTGAGCGCAGCGAGCGAACACGCGCAGCGCGAGTAAAGCGGGGATCCAGTGGTCTCGTTGAGGGCCATCTGGTAACCGCGATTCTGGATTCCCGCCTGGGCGGGAATGACGATTCGGAAAGATTGCGGGAGAGACGCTATTCGCTCAGCCCTATTCCGCAGCGGCAGTTGGATTGACGCAACTGCTTGGCGCAGGCGCGACGCGTCTGATTGATATCGTCCCGGACTGGTTGATGTCGTTGCGTTGAAACGTCAAGGTGCCGTTGCCGCAGTCGCTGAAGCGAAACGTGGCGCTGCCGATGCTGGTGGTCACCACCGGCGGGGTGGCGCTGTTGAACAAGCCACCGGTGCTGCGTTGCAGATCGACGGTTGCGCTTTCGCCGTTGGCGGCGATGGGACCGATGGCTGATATCCAGTCATGTCGGCCCGCTTCCGTCGCACTCCAGGTGAACCAGCCGACGATCAGGCTGTTGATGGTTGGCACCACGTCGAGCACGAATCCCTGGCCGGGCCGGTTGGGGTCAAACCAGGTGCCATTGATGCCGGGGTTGATCGGAATCGAAGGCGTGGTGCCCGCCACGGTGATTCGCCCCGCCATGCCGATGCCACCGGGTCCGCCGTGCGGGGCGCAGTAGTAGCCGATCTGGCCGGCCGTGGTGAAAGTGCGTGAATAGGTCCACGCGGCGCTGCTCACATCGCCATTGGTGAAGCTGTTGTCGTCGGCGACCACGTTGTGCACGCCGCCGGTGTTCCGCCAGACCACGGTGTCGCCGGGTTGAATCGTCAGTTCAGCGGGCTCGTAGCGAAAGCTGATGACGCTCACCTGGTGGGTCGCCGCGGTGGCGGTGGTGTGCAGTGCCAACAGCAGACAGCCGGCGGCAACATTCAGTAAACGCATGGTGAGTCTCTCCAAGCTGCGATCCAATGCAAGCATAAGACGATTCACGGCGATGCAGCCGATGTCGTCCTTGCGATGGCCACACCGGGCCTCACCCCATGACACGCAGTAGACTGCAATCGGTGCACAAGATGGCTGAATTATTTTGCGAACGCTGACTTTGCTGGTATTCGCTGGTGCCTGCTCGATGCCGTTGCCCGCATCGGCACAGGCCGTGATCAGTGACCGCGAACAGGTCGGTTCGGATCGCCCCGAAGCCTGGGCGATGAATTTTGCGATTTCCAGCACCCTGATGAGCGCGTTCGGAGCGCTACCCGAATTGCGCACGGGTGAATGGCGGGCCGCGCTCGAGTTGTCTGAAGTGCCGCACCTGTCGAGGGCGCAGCAACAGGTGGGATTTGGCGGTGAAAAGGCTGAAGACCTGAACAAGCTGCCCGCGTTCGGTCGGGTCCGCGCCTGGATTGGACTGCCCGCTGGCTGGGTGGCCGAGCTGGGATTCACGCCACCCATCCGGATCAACGGCACCAAGGCCAGCGACTTGATCGCAGTGGCGGTAGGCAAGAAATTGGTCGATGCAGACACGTGGTCGCTGTCGGCGCGTGTGGTTGGCCAACATGGGCGGGTCGACGGCGACATCACCTGTCCTGCGGAGTTGGCTGGGCCGTTTGATGCGACCGCGAACCCGTTCGGTTGTGTTGCGCCGTCGAGCGACCGCATCTCACTCAACTACTACGGACTCGACTTGACCGCCGCGACACAGGGCGATCCGTGGGCGTGGCACGTCACTGCGGGAATGCTGCGCAGTGAGCCAGAGGTGCAAGTCGATGCCCTGGTCTTCACCGTGCGTGATCGCTCGCGCGTGCTCAGCCGCTCCGTGCTGCCCTATCTGGCCGTGGGCACTCAGCGTTCATTGAATGCGCATTGGAGTATCGGCGCCGAGTGGCTTTACGTGCCGCTCGTCGTGCGGCGAAGTTCGAGCGGAGGGATTGAGGATGATCCCTATCTGGGGCTGCGGGTGCAGCTGCGGTATGGGTGGAAGTGAGCCGAATCGCGATTACTTTGCTGGAGAGCAGCACGTAGCCCGGATGCAGCGCTGCTTTGAGGAGGGCGCCGCTCCTGCGGCACTGCTTTTGCAAGGTCAGTCAAGCCAAGATTCGTCAGAGCCAAAGCGGCCGCGCGGGAGCGCGGCCCTCCTTCCTGCGCTACAAATTCTCCACCGCCACCACCCGATTGCGGCCGCAGGATTTGGCCGCGTACAAGGCTCGGTCGGCATCGCGGATGGTGTCCTCGAAGGACAGCACGCGTTCGTGGCGGGCGCTGCCTATGCTCAGGGTGACGCGAATCTGCAAATTGTTGTGATCGACGGCCAAGGCTTCGGCGCCGGCGCGGATCTGCTCGCACAGGTCGGCGATCAAGAGTGAATCGGAAAGCGGCAGCACCAGCAAAAACTCCTCGCCGCCCCAACGACCGACCAAGCCGTGCGCGCCCACTTCCGCCATCAACATGGTGGCCAAGGCACGCAATACGGCGTCGCCGGCGGCGTGTCCGAACGAGTCGTTGATACGCTTGAAATGATCCACGTCGATCATCGCCACCGCGAACCCATGGCCGCTGCTGGCCTGTGTGGACTCGTTTTCCAGGCGCTCCAGCAAGGCGCGTCGATTGGCCAAACCAGTCAGCGGATCGGTGCGTGAGGCGCGGCCCAAGGCGAGATTGAGTTCCTTCATCTGCGACTGAAAGCCATCGCTGATGCGGGAAATCTTGTGCAAGCGGCGGCCAAGCTTTTGGGTGTCACGACTCAAGCGCGCGTACTCGGCACGCAAGGGATGCTCAGTCCATGCACTGTTGGCAAGAATGGCAGCCAAACGTGCGTGTTCGGCCTCGTCTTCACCTTCGGCGGTCGTGATCGCGATCGGATCGCCAGAACCACTGGCGGCGGCGCAGGTGGGGCAGCAGCCGCTGCTCAGCACCACATCGGAATTTTTGCTGAGATAACCCTCCACATCGTCCCAGAATCCGCCGTCGTCGCGCACGCGTTTGCAGCGTGAACAGATGGGGATGAAGCCGCCCAGCGTGCGCACTTGGCTCAGCGCTTCGGTCAGGCGGCTGTTGGCGCTTTCCAATTCCTTGTTGGTCTGTCGCAGGTCGGCTTGATAGCGGTCGGAGATGCGACTGATGCGTTCCAGCCGTTGATGCAAACGCTGTTGATCGGCGATCAATTCGCGGCACAGTGCCATGACCGCGTCGCAATCAACCTGCGGCTGACCGCCCAGCTCGAGCAAGCGTGCTTCAGCGTCCATCGTCAGCGTTTAATCATTCACGGCGACGATGAAGAAGGGCAGGGTGACCTCTTCCTTGAACTCCTCGATCATCTCCAGCGCACGGTCGTTGCTTTGTGCGTAACTCCAGCGCACCGACACGACCCGGCCCTGCCGGTGCCCGGCTTCGAGAATGTCGAGCATGTCCATCACGCTCTTGATGCTGCTGGTATTGAGATAACTCAAGGCGATCTGCGCCACCATCGGCGTGCTGGATTCGCGCACACAGGCGGATACCCACGCCAGCAGTGGGCGGAAATATTCAAACGCGTTTTCCGGGTAGGACTCGCCGGAAAGCGCAAGCACGCCGCTGTCCGGGTCGAAGTCCACCGCGGGCGTGGACGCCGTGGCAGCCAGCTGAAGTCGTTCGATGGCCATGCTTAGATCTCGACACTCAGGCTGAAATAGGAACGCCCATCGGGCAGCGGCGTGAAGGTGTATTCGAGTGGGGCGCTGGCGCGGCGGGCGATCTCGATCAAGCCCAAACCCGCGCCGCGATCATCCGGTCCGCGTTCGACGCGCAATTGCGTCTTGTAGGCGAGTTTCAATCCCGCCTTGTCGAGCGATGCGAGGTGATCCAGACGAGCCGCGAGTGGCGCGACGTCTGCTGCTGCCACCGCATTGCCCGCATAAATGCGATAGCGGGAGTCGTTTTTCGCGATCACGACAATGCTCGAATCGGTATCACTCTGGCCGCTCTGATCCCAGCGCTCGTGGTAATTGCGGACGTTCTGCGCCGCTTCGATGTAGACCGAAAACACGTCCATCATCGCGCTCTTCTGACTCTCGGAACTCTCCAGGTACTTCTTAACCGCGGTGCCCAGTTCCTCGATGATGCTGTGACTGAACGAGCCGCTGAAACTGATCAGGATGCCGGCTTCGCGCAGCTGCTCCTTCAAGGCAAACAAGTTCATGAATCGCTCCGCGCCGGTGGTTGAGACAAAAAGTGTGCCGGATTGTCGAGGCGTATGCCCACCAGGGCGATGTCATCGCGTTGTGGCAGCGCGCCGCGATATTGAATCAGTGCCTGCCTGAGCAAGTCGCCTTGCGCCGCCAAGGCTTGCTCGCGCCAGCTCTGCAACAGCGCGCTGAGTGCTTTGGTACCCAGGGCGATGGCGCGTTCACCGCCGTTCTGATCGAGCAGGCCATCGGTAAATAGATACAGGCGCAAGCCGGGTGTGAGGGTCAGCACGTGATTGGCAAAGTGCGTGCCGGCGGCGCTGCGGCGGTAGCCGATGCTGCGGCGATCACCCTTGATGATCTCGATCTCAGCGTCCGGACGCAGCATCCAAAGTGACTGCTTGGCCCCGGCAAACGTCGCCGAATGTCGTCCATTGGCGACGTGCAACAGGCCCAGATCCAGCCCATTGCTGCTGCTGGCGTAGTCGCCACTGTGCAACAGTGCGTGCAGGCCTCGATTCACTTCATCCAGCAAGGCCGCCGGATCCTGCATGCCAAGTGTCGCCACCGCTCGATCCAGCAAGGCCTTCGCCGCCATGGTCATGAACGCGCCCGGCACACCATGGCCAGTGCAGTCACCCACGGCCAACAGGAAACCGTCTTCGCCATCGGCATACAGCGTGTAGAAATCGCCGCCGACTACATCACGTGGCAGCCAAAGTACCGTGCTGTCGGCGAACAAACGCGCCATCTCGGCGGGCGAAGCGAGCAGAGAGGCTTGAATCAGCCTTGCGTACTCGATGCTGTCCATGACCTTCTTGTTGGACGCCTCCAGCAAATCGTTACTCAACTGCAGGTCGTGCGTGCGGCTGGCGACCTTGGATTCGAGATTCTGGGTGTGATCGCCGATGGTGGCGGTCATGTGATTGAACGAGGTGGTCAATTGACCGATTTCGTCATCCCGGTCGACGCTTAGCTGCACGTCATAACGGCCCTTGGCAACTTCACCGGTGTGGTCGGTCAACCGCGCCAAACGTGCCAGCACCAATCGGTTGAGCAGCCACGACACCAGCAGGATGGTTGCCAACAGCGCGGCACCGAGCAGGATCAGAATCGGAATGAAGGTTTCAAGACGAACCACTTCAAACGGATCGACCACCACGATCGTTGCCCAATGAATCTCGGGTAGATAACTGATGGCGGCGAGGCGCTGGTGGCCGCCAATGGTCAGGCTCAAACGCGCGTCGGCCGACGTGTCGGCCTTGGCCATGTCGGCGAGCAAGGCCCGCAATTCATCACGCTCTGCCTCGATATCGAGCAATTCGAAGACCGATTTGCGCGCAGATTCGTCGCGAATCTCGGCGTTGGCCTGCATCAGCGCGCGGTCTGGATGACCTTGCAGAAAGCCTTCACCATCCACCAGCCAGGTCTCGACGCCGGCATCGGTGGTGCGGACGATTTCTTGCAGGAACACCGACAAGTCGAGGCCGCTGCCACCCAAACCCACCTTCTTGCCGTCCTCGCCACGCACGATGGCGTTGATCCAGAGTTTGGTGACGCCAAGCTGCGGATTGTTGTCGACGTGCAGCGCGAACGTTTCGACTTCGCGCATGGTGTCGAAATACCAGGCCATGGTCGGATCGGCCGAGTCCATGCGATAGCGCAGTTCCTTGCCGGCGAACTGATTGTCGGCGTCATTGAAATAGTAGTTCTGGCTGGCGTCGATCACGAAAAAGTAGCTGTGATCCGCAAACAGCTTGCGGTAGCTCTCCAGTTCAGCCAGTGACAAGGCGGTCAGCTCGGGATCGGATTCCGCCACCGCCCAGCGCCGCAACAAGGGCGAGTCCACCAACTTTTGCGCGAGCACCAACTCGCGCTGCACGCGGGCAAGAATCTTGCCGCGCGATTGGCTGGCGTATTGGGTGGCATACCCGGCGCCCAAGCTCTCGATGATGCGATCAGCGACGCGGAAGAAGCCGAATGCGGCAACGGCTCCCACGCCCACGAACACCGCGACCACCAGCCACAAGAAGCGTCCACGCAGGCTGCGGCCGAAGCGCACGCTCATGGCAACACCCACTTCAGCATCAGTTGCGGCGCGCTGGTGGCAAGCGCGTCATTGTGGTGGTAGTACCACTCGATACCCGCAAACCACTGGCCGGTCGCGCCAGTGAGACGACCGACATCGTGCAAGAGGCGAGGTTGGAAGATCACGTCGGTGCCGACATTGTCGGTGCCTGCGATGTCGATGAAACCTTCGGTTGACCACGCCGATTCGGCAGCACCCAGATTGGCGCTCCAGAACGTGGTGAGCTGGGCGGTGGCATCGTTGAAGTTGTCGTTGCGCCAGTACAGATTGGTGCCGAAGACATTGAAACCGGGAAGGTTGAAGTCGACACCGACGCCAATCAGGGTGGCGCGAAAGCCATCATCGCTGGCGTTGACTTGGGTGGCAATCAGCACATCGCGAATCAGGCCGCCGTTGGTGGCCTGTTCACGCCAACGATTCAGGCTGAAGCGCGGCTGCCATTCGGCGTACAGCAAATTCGAACGACTGCGCCGCGCGCCAACAAAGTCCACCAATCGGCCGTGGTTCAGATCAATGAAGAAAAAACTGTCACCCCACGAACGCGCCGCAAAGTTCTCGAAACTGGCCGTGGTGAGGCTGCCGCTGCCGGTATTGGCACCGGTGTAACGGTCATCAAACTCAAAACCATGCAGCAGTTGCAGGTTGCTGCTGGTGAAGTGTTGGGCGAGGGCGGTGGGGCTGAGTGCGGCGGCGCATATCGCGAGCCACAAAGCGGGAGTGGTCGGCGATTTTGGGCGCAAGAGCGAGGCCTGTTGGGCTGACCACAATGAGTGTCGAGCAAAGCCCGCGCCAAGCCAAGCAACAATTTGCGGCAAAGGCTGGTGGCCATTGGGGATGGTCCGATGCAGCGGCTGTTGGCTTGTCCGCACGGAAAACATGACGCTTGCGACTGGTGTTCACCAGCTGCGAGTGAAGCCAAAGAATGTGCAGGCAGGATGGAATCGTTTTCGCTGGTATGCAGACGAAGGCAGACTGCCCAATCAGTCGCGCGGGAGCGCGACCCTCCAAAAAGCCTGCAAGGCTGCGAGCACCGCCGTTGGAAGGCGCCGCTCCCGCGGCGCTGCTTTACCGATCAAACGCGAGAATTGTTTTCCGGCCTGTGCCAAGGCCCGCGTCTTGGGCTGTGCGCCTGTCGCACCCGTGCCGCGATGAGGCAGGCAGCCTTTCACTTCAGGACGATTTCTCGTATCAGCTCGGTGCCAAGATTCTTCCTGTAGGCGCTGCGTTCGACTCTTGCCTTGTTCTGATCTTTTGCACTGCCGATGATCTCTACGGCAATGGCATCCTCTTCGACCCTTCGATCAAAGCTGGCCATGTTTGGGTACGTGATCATGAAAATCACGTTGGGTTCCTCTGGCTTCCTTGGACGTGCGCTGTAAACCTTGTAGTCGACGATCAGCCCCGCCTTCTTTTTCGCTTCATTGAGCGGCTTCCAGGTTGAATTGAGCCAGTCAATGTATTCGTCGAAGTGGCCATACTCGATCTTCAAGTAGGTGACAGCAGTCACCGGACCTTCTTCGTAAGTGATGCCGACTTGGGCATGCGCAACCATTGATAGTGCGAATGCCATGACGAAACCAACCAAGCATTGAATGATGCGGTGCATGTCGGGCTCTCTTGGAAGGATTGGTGGGGACTACCGACAATTCGTCGGCAAATTCTTCGATGCGATATCCGAGCTGCAGGTCCAGCTGTCATCCAGTTCCCGCTGCAGCCAGATGTGCTGGTTGGCGATGGCGTAGTTGCCTTCGATAGGTCCCATGGTGATCTCGATCTGGCACAGGCCGGAACCGGTTTCTGCCAAGCTGAACAGGGACGCGTACTGACTGGCCGGCGCATCCATCGCGAGATCAGTCCAATCGCTGGGGCAACGCTCATTGGCGGCCACATACTCGCTGACGCCGACTTTCGCCGATGAGGCGACGTACAGCGTTTCAGAGATGCGAGCGCGGATGGTGTAGTCCTGATAGGCCGGGACGGCAATGGCGGCCAGAATGCCGAGTACAGCGATGGCGGGCAGCAACAAAACCAGCGCGATGACCAGGCAGCCGGTTGGACCGGTTTTCTGCTTATCGGGTTGGTCGGTGAATGCCCAACGATCCACCACGTAGGTACTGGCGATGAGGTCGTGCAGGGCTTGCTTCTTTTCGGTGAATGCGGCCATGAAAAAGCCGATGTACATGGTCAGGTAGCTCAGCGCCGCAGCGGCCCAACGGCCCAATGCGTGCATGAAGCTCAACGGCCGACCTTCCAGATCGCAGACCTTGATGCCAATCACCCGTTTGCCCAAGGTGGCTTGCGCCGCCGAGCTTTCCTGCCCCGCGTAGTAGAGCGGGGCAGCGATGAAATACAGCAGGTAATAGATGCCCTGTGCGGCCGCCACAAATTCATCGCCACCGCTGTTGAATGAGAACAACCCCAGCGGGATGGCGATGATCATCATCACCGCCATCAGGGCGATACCGAGAATGATGCTGTCGAGAATCAGCGCTGCCCAGCGGCGCAAGAATCCGGCGTGAATCACATACTCGCTGCGCGCCTGCAATTCGGACTGGCTGAACTCCGGCGCTGCGGCGCGAGGTGGCGCGTACGGCGTGCTGGCGGCCGCCGCTGGCTCAGCACGCGGTGCCGGTGGTGGTGCGGCCGGTTTTGCCGCTACCGGTTTGCCGATACCCAGGCTTTGCATATGCATGGAGAGTGGCTGCCAATCGCCCAAACCATCTCGCCACACCAGGCTGCTGGCGTCGATCGTGCCATGGGCGTGAAGTTCGACCATCTGCTCGCCGGAGACTGGACCCAGCTGTTGACCGTCGACCGCGTAGTACCACTGTTGCATGGGGTTCCCCTGATGACGCGATAGATCGCAGCCGTGCGTGATGTGGAAACCTGCGCTTTCACAGGCCGTCGGCATGATCGATGTTTGCAGGGCATCTCGCAATTGCAGTCGCCGCGAAACGATCCAGAAATCGCGGGCAAAAAAAACCCGCCGGGGTGACCCGGCGGGGTTGGGAGAGCGACGGCGCGCTATTGCTTGCGCTGTTGGAGAGACCTTGGTTAGAAGCGGTAGTTCACACCGAACAAGTAGTTGCGGCCGTATTCGAAGTACTGCCGCGGACGATCTTCGATGCCGTCGAAATTGGAGCGGAACGGCTCGTCACCCAGGTTGCTGACTTGCAACAGGAAGGACATGTTCTTCAAGGCGCCATTCTGGATCTGGTAGCCAAGTTGCAGATCTTGCACCGACTCACCTTCAAAGAAGATGCGCGTGCGATCACCGCCAAAGCCTTGTACCTCACCCAGGAACTCCGAGCGTGAGCGGCGACTGGCACGAACCGAAAAGCCAAAGCGCTCGTAGTAAATGGTGGCGTTGGAGGTGTACTTGGAGAAACCCGGCAACGGGCCAGCGGTCTCCGGCCCACCGGGCTGGATGCTGGTGCTGCTGTCCGTGTAGCTGGCTTGCAATCCAAAGCCTTCCAGTGGCTCCCACCACATGCCGAACGGTACCGACAAGGCGTATTCGAAGCCCTTCAACGTGCCGCCTTCGCCGTTGGCCGGGGCATTCACCACGCCCAAGGTCGAGGTAGGAATGAACTCCGGAGGCGTGCCTGGCGGAATCACCAAACCTGCGAAGTCGAACAGGATGTCCTGACTGTAGATGTAGGTGCGCAGGTCTTTGTAGAACCATGCCGCCGAGAAATACCCCTTGCCGCCGAAGTATTTCTCGTAGGACACGTCCAAGGCGTTGGCGATCCAGGGCTTCAGCGTGGGATTACCACCGCCGCCGGAGAACACGGGGCCATCAGGCAGTTGCGACAGTTCTGGTCGGCCCTGGCGATTGATGCCGTAGCCTTGGCTCGCGCGCAATTCGTCCATGCGCGGGCGTGCCATCTGCCGTCCAAGACCCAGGCGCATCACCTGATCGGATGGCAGCGAGAAGATCAGGTTCAAGCTGGGCAAGTACGTGCGGTACGTGTCACCGCCAGAAATCGGGTCGCCAACCGGATTGCCTTCGTAAGTGGCGAAGCCATCTGAACTCTGATCGACGTTGATCGCTTGCACGCCGACGTTGCCACGCACCGGCACTGGACCGACCTCGGTATCGATGTTGACCTTGACGTAGAGCGTTGCCAGTGCCTCGTCAACCGTCCAGTTCTTGTTGGTAATGTCGGCGTTGAAGTTGGGCGGCAGGTTGTACAGCGTGTTCAACGCGCTACGTGCGTCGTATCCGAAAATACCGGCCAGACCCGCGAAATTGAAGCTGGAGTCGTTAGCGAAGCCGGTTGGCATGGCAAGTTCGGTGCCATCACGGCACGCTGCCAGACACAGGAAGGATTCGTTCGAGCCGCGGCTCTTTTCGCGGTCGGTGTAATTGAAACCAAACTCCACCGAGCTGATCGCACCCGCTTCGAACGAGCGCTCCAGGTCCACCCGCGCGGCAGTCAAGGTGTCTTCGACTTCGAAGTCCTTCAAATAACCATCCTGACCCCAGCCACCCGGATCGGTCAGCCGCAGGATCGACGGATCGGCGTAGTCCAAGCCAAAATCGAAGTCGAAATAACCTTCCGGGTTGAACTGGATGGCGACGCTGTCACGGGCATTGCCAGCGAGTCCAGCGTAAGTTTCCAGAATGCGCTCATCGCGTGATGCATCGGAATAGCTGACGTCCGTGGAAACCTTCCAGTTTTCCGTGAACTCCCATTCCTGATTCCAGCCCAGTGCGACCAGCCGGTCCTGAGCGCCGTTGAAATCGTTGCGGATGACCGGGTCGAAATTGTTGAATGTCGCTGCCGTGGCGGTGCCGGTCGCTGGGTTGATGGTGCGAGTCACCGGTTGACCCGGTGGACCAAACACCAGCCCGAATTCCATGCCGCGCTTGAACTCTTCCTTGTCAAAGGTCGAGTAATAAATGTCGACGACGGACGAGTAGGTATCGTTGGGGCGGAACTCGAGCGCGCCCATGAAGCCGTCGCGCGTGTTGTCGTTCGCGAAGTCGTACAACTTGCCGCCGCCCAACACTCCGTTGTCATAGCCCCAGGCTTCGAACTGATGGCCTTGGGAAGGATTGTTGAGACGGGCGTAGCCCAGCGCAATGCCAACGGTGTTGTCGGCGAACTGGTCGACGTAGGACAGGCTGTAACGGCTGCCTTCCTCTTTCTCGTCTTCCAATCGGTGCTGGTCGCCACGCGCATTGACGGCGATCGCGCGACCGGGGAAGTTGAGCGGACGCACGGTTTGCAGATCGACGGTGCCGGACAGGCCTTGACCCATCAAGCTGGAATCCGGCGTCTTGTAGACAATGACTTGACTGACCAACTCGGACGGATATTGGTCAAATTCGACGCCGCGATTATTGCCGAGGCTGACCTGCTCGCGACCATTCAATGTCGTCGTCGAGAAATCGCCGGCAAAGCCGCGGATGTTGATTTCCTGGGCGCGACCACGATCACGCTGCGCGGTCAGACCTGGCAGGCGCGCGATGGAATCGGCGATGCTGGTGTCTGGCAGTTTGCCGATGTCTTCCGAAGAAATGGCCTCGACGATGGACGTGGAGTCGCGTTTGGAATCGATGGCGTTCTCGATACCGGCGCGAATGCCGGTGACGACGACACCGTCAAGTTCCTTGGCCTTTTCCTTGGCTTCTTTTTCTTCTTGGGTCAGTTCGGCGTCGGCGTCCTGCGCGTAGACCCCCGCTGACATCGCCATCAGCGCTGAAGCCAGCGCCACGCTCAGCATGTTTCGATTCAGATTCAACATCTGCCCCTCCCACTGGATAAGTGCTCTCAATTTCGGTTGCTCGACGCCGGTGCGGGTTGCCCCAAACCTGCTCAAAAAACCGTACCGCGTGCGGACGCTTTTTAACGCCTTCGCAACGTTTGAGGATGGTAGCGGTAGCCTCCGCGAAGGTGCGGATGCTGCATACGTATTCATCTGCGGTTACGGCAAACGACTGTCCAGAAAGGGGCTTCCGGGTGAAATAGTTAGCGTCAATCAGCGTCTGCACGTCGGTCGACGACGGACCTCCGGTACCGCATGTCAACGCCGCTCGGGGTGCCTTGTTGGCACTGAATTCGACCCACCACCGCACACAAGAAGGACCGATCACGATGCCGCAGCCTGGACGCGTTGCACCAACATGGTCTGGCCGATGCTTGGGCGCCGTGACGCTTGCCGTCGCTTCCGCGCTGGCAAGCGCGGCGCCACCGAGCGCATCGAAGGACGATGCAGGTTTGCACGTCGCTTCTCCCGATTGGCGTGACCAGATCATCTATTTCCTGATGATTGATCGCTTCGCCGATGGCGATTCAAGCAACAACGATCAGGGCGGCAATGAGTTCGATCCCGAGGATCGCCGACGTTATAGCGGCGGCGATCTGGTGGGGATCACCCAGCAGCTCGACTACATCCAAGGCCTGGGTGCGACTGCTGTGTGGATTACGCCGCCGGTGGCGCATCAATGGTGGGATGGCGATGTCGGCTACGGCGGCTATCACGGCTACTGGGCCGAGAATTTCAAAGCGGTCGACGCTCACTTCGGCAACTTGGCCGACTACCAGCAGTTGTCGCGGGCGCTGCATGGACGCGGGATGTACCTGGTCCAGGACATCGTGCTCAATCACACCGGCAATTTTTTCACCTACGACGGTGAGTGGGATGCCAAGCGGCCCAATCACAACTACCGACGCAACCGAAGCAGCACGCCGGTGCGCGCGCCCAGTCAGTGGCCGTTCTCTTTGAACAACCCGCGCCGCCGGGAGGATCTCGAAGCGGCGATCTACCACTGGACGCCGAACATCGTCGACTACAGCCAGCTCGAGCAGGAGCGCAATTTTCAGCTTGCCAATCTCGATGATCTGAACACCGAGAGTCCGCTGGTTCGCAAAGCGCTGCGCGACAGCTACGGCCATTGGATTCGCGAAGTCGGCGTGGACGCGTTTCGCCTCGACACAGCGTATTACGTGCCCCCGGAAATGCTGGGCGACTTCCTCGATTCGGACGACGCGGAAGCACCCGGCGTGATGCGCGTGGCCAAGGCCACGGGTCGCCAGGCGTTTCACGTCTTCGGCGAAGGCTTTGGCATGGATCGACCGGGCGAAGAGGTACAGATGCGCAAGATCGAGCGTTATGCCACCGAGCCGGACGGCCGCCCCCTGCTGCCTGGCATGATCAACTTTCCTCTGTACGGCAGCTTGAACGAGGTTTTTGCGCGTGGACGTCCGACCTCAGAGTTGGCTGATCGCATTCGCCGGGTCATGACGGTGCATCGCGATCCGCATCGCATGCCGACCTTTGTCGACAACCACGACGTGGATCGTTTCCTGGCCGCTGGAAGCGAGTCCGGATTGCGACAGGCTTTGTTGCTGTTGATGACCTTGCCAGGCATTCCGACCATCTACTACGGCACCGAGCAGGGGTTCACGCAGCCGCGGCAAGCGATGTTCGCCGCTGGCTTCGGCGCCGGGGACCGTGACCATTTTGATGCGCGGTCTGCGTTGTATGCGTACCTGGCCAAAGTGACGCGATTGCGACGCGCGCATCCGGCATTGTCGCGCGGCGTGCCGACGATCTTGCGTGACTCCGCTGCGGGTCCGGGTGCGCTGGTCTATCGAATGGATGCGAGCGGCGAGGCCAGTCTGCTGGTCATGTTCAACAGCGCCGAGGCGCCCATCTTGCTGGATAACGTGGATGCGGGCTTGCTGCCCGGACAAGCGTTGCGCAGGCTGTTTTCAATCCATGAAACCACCGTCAACGGGCTGGTGCTCAACTCTGCCTCGCTGCCGCTGGCGGCGGATGCACGTGGCAAGCTTACCCTGGAACTGCCAGCGCGCAGCGGTCTGGTGTGGGCGCTCGATGACCCAGCAAGGGTTGTTGCCACGCAAGCGGCGGCCAGTTCCAGCCCAGCGACGATTCGAGTACAGCGGTCTGCCGACGGTCGTTTGCAAGTCAACGGTGAGGCCTCGCCCGGCGCCCAGCTGAAACTGGTCGTGGATGGACAGTTGGCGACCGCCACTGCCGTATCGGCGGACGCCGCAGGAACCTACAGTGCTGCAATCGACATCAACAGCCTGCTCGACAGCAGCGTCGAGCATCACCTGGTTGCGTGGTCGCCGGCGTCAGGCGCAGCGTCCGAGGCAGTGGCATTTCGCGCGGCTCCACGATGGACGCTGCAAGCCGAGGTGAGTGATCCGTCTGGCGATGACGCCGGGCCGCGTGGTCGCTATCGTTACCCGAGTGATCCCAGTTGGGGCGAACACCGGCAAATGGATCTGCGCGGCGCGCGCGCCTTCGTTGCCGGGGCGTCAATGCGGCTGGAACTCGACATGCATCGGGTGACCCAGATCTGGAATCCGGCGAATGACTTTGACCATGTCGCGTTCAGCATTTTCATCAGTCTGCCGGGTGCCACGAACGGCGTTGCCGCGCTGCCGCTGCAAAACGCGAAGATGCCTGCCAATTTGCGGTGGCACTATCGACTCCGCGCGCACGGCTGGAGCAACGCCATGTTTACCGCTGTGGGTGCAAGCGAGACTGCCGATGGCAAGACCCATTCACCCGGCGCTCAAATCGCTGTCGACAAAGACCGTCATCGCGTCAGCTTTCTGATTCCCGCCAGCGCGTTGGGCAACGCCACATCGCTGGCTGGCGCGAGTATCTACGTGACCACCTGGGACTATGACAGCGGCTATCGACGGCTGAGCAAGCAGGGTGATGGTCACTCCATGGCGGGCGGCGACGGTGCCAACGATCCGCTGGTGATGGATGACCTGCTGGTGCGCTTGCCGGAAGCCTTGGACACTGCGAGCGATGCAGCGGTCAGGTCGCCGACTGCCGACAAGTGAAGAAGCCATTCAAGGTCAGCCGGCCCGTGCGTGGATCATCGGTCAGGCGCTCCGGCGCGGTGATATCGCCGCTGTGAAACTGCATGCCGTTGTAGAAAATCAGGCGATTGAAGCGGGCGGGTACGCTGGCAATCTTTTCGAACCAGACCGACGACGTGGTCTGGTAGCCGCGCGCCAGCCCGTACTTCGCCGCCATGGTTTCAGCATGCAATCGTCCCGAGTCATGCAGCAGCCGCGCGGTATCAAATTCGCTGCGAAGCGGACGATAGAAGGCGGTGCCACCGAGTGCGGGGTCGCGGAACAGGTAAAGCACGCAGGCGGCCACGTTTTGGCCAGCTTCGATCTGCATCCGGTCGCGATGACAGATCGATTGCGCCGGCGACAATTGCTGTGGCAACAAGGTCACCAAAGAAAGTCGACTGTAGGCTCGCAAGGTTCGGCGACCGCCCAACGCGCGCCGAACATGCAGCGCGAAAAACGCCTCCAAACCAGCGCTGAAGTCGTCCGACATGCGCAGCTCTGGACCGGGAAACGCGTTGTGACCGGAGCTTCGGAATTCGCCACGACGGGCCACCGCCAGCTCGATCAAGTGCTGCGGATCGCGCAGTGCGTCATCGAAGACATGGCACAGTTGGCCGTCGCCGAGTGCGATGGTAGTGACGGAGGGCGACGGATTGAACATGCAGATCGAATGGTGCACCAACGCGGATGCATGATCGTAAACATGGAACTGTCGCTTGGCGATGGATGAGGTTTGCTCCACAACCGCAGTGAGGCGGCATGCATGAGTAAATCAATCGCACTGGTTTGGTTGCTGGCCGTATCGATCAGCGCAGCAGGCGCGTCAGCCAAGGACACCGCGCTTCCGCAGGTCACCAGCGGGCGTATCGAGCGACTTGCCAACTTCGCGTCAGTTCATGTGCCGGCTCGACATGTCGACGTCTGGTTGCCCGCCGATTATCCCGAGGCGGCACCCTATGCGGTGCTGTACATGCACGACGGACAGATGTTGTTCGACGCGCAAACCACCTGGAATCATCAGGAGTGGCGGGTCGATGAAGTCGCCGGCGAGCTGCAGGCCGCCGGCAAGCTGCGGCCTTTCATCGTCGTTGGAATATGGAACGGGGGCGCGGCGAGGGCGGCCGAATATCTGCCGCAGCGCGCGTTTGAACGGCTCGATGCGAAGGCACAAGCGCGACACCTCGCGGGCAAACGTGGCGATCAACCGTTTCTTTCCGCACCTGTGTATTCGGATCGTTACTTGCGTTTTCTGGTGGAAGAATTGAAGCCGGCCATCGATCAACGGTTTGCGGTGGATCCCAGTCCCGCTGCCACGACGATCATGGGCTCCAGCATGGGTGGCCTGATCTCGCTGTACGCATTCTCGGAGTACCCACAGGTATTTGGAGCCGCTGCGTGTTTGTCGACGCACTGGCCGGGTGGCTTCATTTTTGACGACCCCGCCTTGCCTGAAGCCATCCTCGCTTACACGACCGAGAATCTTCCATCTCCGGCCAGTCATCGTCTGTACTTTGACCACGGCACGGCGACCCTCGACGCGCAATACGCGCCTTGGCAGAAACGAGCGGATGCGATCCTGGCGAACAAGGGTTACACCGACGCAAACGCGGTGAGTCGGGTGTACGCGGGTGCGGAGCACAGCGAGCAGGCGTGGAGCGCGCGTCTGCACGTGCCATTGGCGTTTTTGTTTGCGCCCAGACCGTGACAATCTTCGCCTTCCTTCTTCGAGAAGTCCGCCGTGCACGCGCCCGCTGATTTCATTCTCACCGTTGTCTGCCCGGATCGACCCGGCATCGTCTATCGGGTCAGCGCGCTGCTGTTCGAAGCGGGTTGCAACATCCTTGATGCGCAGCAGTTTGGCGATGACGAAACCGGGCGCTTTTTTCTGCGCATTCACTTTGCTGCCCATGACCACCGAGTCGGGCGACAGCTGCGCGATCAATTTGATGGCTTGGGTCGCGAATTCGGCATGGACTGGCAGCTCCACGATGGCCAGCGGCGCGCGCGGCTGCTGGTGCTGGTCAGCAAGCAGGGACATTGTTTGAATGACCTGTTGTTCCGGGTCAGCAGCCGCCAGTTGATGGTCGAGGTGGCAGCGGTTGCCAGCAACCACACCGACCTGAGTTCGTTGGCGGAGTCACATGCGGTGCCGTTCATCTACCTGCCGGTGTCTACGGAGACGCGTGTCGAGCAGGAACAGCGACTGCTGGAATTGGTGAGTCGCGAGCGCGTCGATCTGGTGGTGCTGGCGCGCTACATGCAGATTTTGTCGCCCGAACTATGTGCGGCGCTGTGCGGCCGCGCGATCAACATCCATCACAGCTTTCTGCCCAGCTTCAAAGGGGCCAAGCCTTACCATCAAGCACACGCACGTGGGGTCAAGCTGATCGGTGCCACCGCCCACTACGTGACGCCCGACCTCGACGAAGGGCCGATCATCGAGCAGGACGTGGCGCGAGTGGATCACGCCATGTCGCCGCGCGAACTGGTTCGCATGGGTAGCGACATCGAGTCGCAAGTGCTCGCTCGCGCCGTGCGCCGTCATGTCGAGCATCGGGTGCTGTTGAATGGTCATCGCACCGTGGTCTTTCGTTAGTGTGGTGCTTCGCAATTGTTGGTTCTATGCAAAAACCCGACGAACACGGCGAGCCAGGAGCAGCCGCGCGGGAGCGCGGCCCTCCAGCCGATCACGTCCATTGGTGACATTCCGAGATTGCCCTTCGGAGGGCGTCGCTCCTGCGACGCTGCTTCTGCGGCTGGTGAGTATTTGCGAGTGACGCCGTGCTAAAGGGCCAATCATTGCGAAGCACACCACTAACGTCGCGCGCTTCGAACGAAGCAAGTGAATTCACCATCCACCCGATTTCCGCTCTCCAATTGGGTTATTTGACCTTGCTGTCGGTGCTGGCGTTTGCTGGCAATTCATTGCTGTGCCGCGCGGCGCTGCTGCATACACGCATCGATCCCGCCAGCTTCACAACGCTGAGGCTGCTTGCGGGTGCGCTGACGCTGCTGTTGCTTGCTCGCATGCAACGCACACGGTCCGCAGGCAGCGGAAACTGGCTCTCGGCCTTGGCTCTGTTCGTGTATGCGGCCGGGTTCTCGTTTGCCTACGTCAGCGTGTCGGCCGCAACTGGCGCGTTGCTGCTGTTTGCCGCCGTGCAGGCGTGCATGATCGGCTTCGGGCTGCTTACCGGTGAGCGTCTACAGGGGCGTCAGTGGGTGGGACTTGGCCTGGCCTTGGGCGGCGTCCTGCTGTTGCTGATTCCCGGACTGACCCGGCCGTCGCTGAGCGGCGCACTGTTGATGCTGTGCGCGGGCGTCGCATGGGGCGTTTACACTTTGCGCGGACGTGGCCCAGGTGATCCGATCCGGGTCAACGCCGGCAATTTCCTGCGGGCGGCGGTGCTTGCCTGTGTTTTGAGCGTCGTTTTGCTCAATGACGTGACCCTCGACGGGTTGGGGGTTGGTTATGCGCTTGTCTCTGGCGCAGTCACCTCAGCGATCGGTTATGCGATCTGGTATCGCGTGCTTCCGCACCTGCGCGCCATCACTGCTGCGAATGTACAGCTCAGTGTGCCGGTGATCGCGGCGTTGGGCGGCGTGGTCTTGCTTGGCGAGGCAACCAGTCTGAGGCTGCTGCTGTCGGCGCTAGCCGTACTTGGCGGCATCGCCATGGTGATAGCCGGCAAGCGCGCAGCCCCGCCGGAATTGCCGACGGCGTGACGTGAGCGGCGTCTTGCTCGATTGCGCGCACATGCCCTCACTGGATCGACGTCATGTCGGCCAGGCACGGTCGATCAGGGTCGTGAATGGCATATCGGCCGGGAGCGTGCCAAACGCCAGGCCATGTCGACTATCCAGTCGTGATCGGCAGAAAGCCTGCGCGACCACCTCATTGCCCGCGCGCAGCAGCACGGCGGCCTGCAATGCGAGTGCGAGACGTTCGACCACGTAGCGCGCGCTGGCTTCGATGTCCTGCGGGTCCGTGAGCACGTACTTCAGCGCCTCCACTTCCCGTCCCAGCGCGCTGTCGAGGTGGGCAGTTGCTGTCAGTTCCGCGAGCACGGCCTCGCGTGATGCAGGCTCGCGTCTGAGTGCTCGCAATACATCCAGACATTGGATGTTGCCGCAGCCCTCCCAGATCGAGTTCAGTGGTGCTTCGCGATACAAGCGCGGCAGGATCGACTCCTCGACATATCCCGCGCCGCCCAGGCATTCCTGTGCTTCGTTGACGAAGGCGGGTGCGCGCTTGCAGATCCAGTACTTTCCGACCGCAGTGGTCATGCGCGCAAATGCGGCTTCCTGCGGATCATGCGGTGACGCATCAACCGCGCGCGCCACCCGCATCGCGAATGCAGTGGCGGCTTCCGATTCAAGCGCGAGGTCGGCCAGCACATTGCGCATCAACGCTTGATCCACCAGCCGCTTGCCGAAGGCCTGCCGATGGCGGGTGTGATGGATCGCCTCGACCAGCGCGCGGCGCATTTCCGCTGCCGAGCCAAGCATGCAGTCGAGCCGAGTCAATGCCACCATTTCGAGGATGGTCGAAACGCCGCGACCCTCATCGCCGATGCGCTGTGCCCACGCCCCACAGAACTCGACCTCACTGGATGCATTCGACCAATTGCCGAGTTTGTCCTTGAGCCGCATCAGATTCATTGCATTGCGAGAGCCGTCAGGCCGAAAGCGTGGCAACAGAAAACAACTCAAGCCGGCAGGCGCTTGCGCCAACACCAGAAAGGCATCGGACATCGGTGCCGAGAAAAACCACTTGTGCCCGACCAGTTCGTACTCGTCGCCGCCCAGCGCATGCGCGACCGTGGTGTTGGCGCGCACGTCCGAGCCACCCTGCTTTTCGGTCATGCCCATGCCAAGCGTGACCCCGCCTTTCTGCACCGCTGGCACATGGCGGCCGTCGTATTCGGTCGAGATCGCTTTCGCCGACCAGCGCTCGCGTATCGATTCCGTCCGTTGCAGTACCGGCACGGCGGCATAGGTCATCGTCAGCGGGCAACTGGTGCCCGCTTCGGCCTGGTGATGCAAGTAAGACAACGCCGCCCGTGCAACGTGCGCGCCAGGTTGCGGATGGCGCCAAGCGAAACCATGCACACCCGCGCTTACTGCCGCACGCAACAACCCGTGATAAGCCGGATGGAAATCCACCTCGTCGATGCGATGGCCGAAACGGTCATGCGTGCGCAGCACCGGCTTGTGGCGGTTGGCTTCGAAACCCAGTGCGCTCAGTTCACCACCGACAAGTCGACCATAGTCTCCGAGTGCGGCCTGCGCCCACGCTGCGCCCTCGCACACGATGGCTTCGATCAGCGCCAGATCAGTCGCGTAGGCGTCGTAATCGACCAGCGGCGGCACCTGATTGGCCACCGCGTGGGTTTGGAAAGTCGTGGAAATTGCCATGGCGGGTCCGAACAAAGCACCAGCGACGATGCTAGCCGTTGACGCCCTCAAGCGCGCACCGGATGGGGAGTTGAGAGGTCCTTCCATCCGCGCTATCAACCCTCGATGAACGGGTGAGGCTGAGAGATGTGGCCATTAACCTCGCATTCCTTCACGCCGCCGTCTCATTTGCGCTCCGAACGAAGGAACGACATGAAATCACTAGCGTGGGGCGTGATGGTGGCAGCGGCATGTGTGGTGTCAGCGTGCTCGCAGAAAAGAACCGTGCGTGAGGAGGTAACTGACGGCCGCTACACCTCTGCGAACTTGGAGCGACCTGTTCGGACCATGGCGCAAGCGCCAGATCCGCTCGCCATTGAGGTGATGAATGGCGTCACCGTAAGCGGAACCGCATATGCCGTAGCTGATCTCGATTCCGATACGCGGTTCGCACGGCTGCGAAGCAGGAGCCAGTCCGAGTTGGGTTCCGAAACTGCGCGCGCGCCGCTGCAATCCAATCCATGGTTGCAGGCGCTAACAGCTCCCACGTCGACCTTCTCCATCGATGTGGATACCGGCAGCTATTCGCTGGTGCGGCGGTTGCTGCGCGACGGAGCACTGCCAACTGCGCGGGTGGTGCGTAGCGAGGAATTTCTCAACTATTTTGATTACGGCTATACGCCGCCGAGTGGGATCGATACGCCTTTTTCGATAACGACCGAGATCGCACCGGTTCCTTGGAGTTCGCAACGCCAGTTGCTGCTGGTCGGGCTGAAGGGCATTGAGGTGGATGTCAGTGACTTGCCTGCTGCCAACCTCGTGTTCTTGATCGACACCTCAGGTTCGATGCAATCGGCGGACAAGTTGGCGCTGCTGCGCACGGGCTTTCGCGCATTGGTAGAGAATTTGCGGCCGCAGGACCGCGTCGCCATTGTCGCCTATGCAGGCAGCGCCGGCTTGGTGCTGCCAAGCACCGCAGGTGACAACCGGGGTGCGATCTTTGCGGCGCTGGATGCGCTGCAAGCCGGTGGCTCGACCAATGGTGGTGCTGGAATTGACTTGGCGTATCGAGTGGCGGCCGAGTCGCGCATCCCGGGCGGTATCAACCGCGTGATCCTCGCCAGCGACGGTGACTTCAACGTTGGCACGACCTCGATCGTAGCCCTGAAAGAACTGGTCGCCACTCAGCGTGCCGGTGGCACTGCACTCACCACGCTTGGCTTTGGTGCCATGGGCTACAACGAGGAAGTTGCCGAGCAATTGGCCGACATTGGCAACGGCCACTACGCCTACATTGACGACGAACTGGAAGCGCGCAAGGTGTTGGTGAAGGAGATGGGCGGCACCCTGCTGACCATCGCCAAGGACGTGAAGATCCAGGTCGAGTTCAATCCGCTGCAAGTGAGCCGCTACCGATTGCTTGGCTACGAGAACCGCCTGCTGAATCGCGAAGATTTTGCCAACGACCGCGTCGATGCGGGCGAGATTGGTGCCGGCCACGATGTCACCGCGCTGTACGAGCTGGAGCTGAGCCCGAACGCAAGCCCGCAGCAACTGCTTGCCAGTCTGCGCCTGCGTTACAAGCGTCCCGACGAGGACAACAGTCGGCTGATTGAACAGCGTCTGCTGCGCGGTGAAGTGCGTCCGATTCCGAGTGATCGTCTTGGTTTTGCCGCTGCGGTCGTTGGCTTTGCCGAGAAACTTCGCGGCAACGCTGACCTCGCCGATTTCACCTACCTGCAACTGATTGATTTGTTCGACGCTCACAGCGGCGCGAGTGTTCCGGTCGAGCGCAGCGAGCTTCGCGATTTGATCGAACTCGCGGGTAGCTTGTGAGATCACGCGCCTTTGGTTGAAAGGCGCTTAGAGTAGAGCGGCGCACGTGACCGGCAAGCGCAACTAGGCAAAGCGCTTGCCTATTGCGCTTTGCCTCTGAGCGGAACAAACCGAATCGCTTCACCACCACCCGCAGCCAGGCGCAACGTCAGCGTGTCGGAATTGCTGACCTCGCGAGTCTCGATGGCGATCTCGAACGGTGCCTTCTGAAAATGCGCGTCATCGCCGTCGCGATAGATCTCGGCGCGATAGATTTTGCCGGCGTCCAGAAAGCTCAACGGCACTGCCAGCAGACGACCGTTGTCATCCGTGATGCTGCCCAGGTACCAGGCATCACTGTTGCGATCCTTGCGCGCGATGGTGACGAAGTCGCCGACTTCACCATTGAGGACGCGCGTCTCTGACCAGTCGGCCGGCACCTCCTTGATGAACTGGAAGGCATCCATATGCTGCTCGTAGTGCTCCGGCAGGTCGGCGGCCATTTGAATGGGACTGTAGATGGTCACGTACAGCGCCAACTGGCGGGCGAGGGTGGACGGGATGGGCGTATTGCCGCGGCCGAGCAAGCTCAGCACGCCGGGTGTGTAGTCCATCGGCCCGGACAACATGCGGGTGAATACCAGATTGACCTCGTGCTCCGGCGGATTTTTGGGATTGCCCCAGGCGTTGTATTCCATGCCGCGCGCGGCCTCGCGGCTAACCCAGTTGGGGTAGGTGCGACGCAGTCCGGTGTCCTTGATTGGCTCGTGCGGATTGACCGCGATGCGGCGCTTGGCCGCCTCTTTGACGACCTTCAAGTGATGGCGCGAATTCCACTGGCCGTCGTGCCATTCGCGCAGCACCGGCGCGTCAGGTGAGTCTTGTCGCTCGATACCGCCGGCGTCACAGACGTAGCCGGTCTTGACGACATCGATGCCGAGTTTTTCGTACAGCGCGAACGCGGGTTCGAGCTGGCGCTCGTAGTGACTGACCGCACACCCGGTCTCGTGATGGCCGACAAGATGCACACCCATCTTCTTGCCGTACGCGGCCAGTTCCTCGATATCGAAATCGGCCGTTGCCTTGGTGAAATCGAAATCCCAGCCATTTCCAAACCACTGTCCATCCCAGCCCGGGTTCCAACCTTCCGCCAACACGCCACGAAAGCCATGCTTGGCGGCAAAGTCGATATAACGCTTGCCGTTCGCGGTGTTGGCACCGTGTTTGGCACCCGTCGCCCACGACTCGGTTTCAAGATGCAAGGACCACCAGATGCCGATGTACTTGGCCGGCGTGAACCAGCTGACATCGCCCAACGCGTTGGGCTCATTGAGATTCAGGATGAGGTTGGATTGATACAGGCCGGCCGCGCTGTCTGCAATTTGCATCGTGCGCCACGGCGTCACGAATGGCGTCGCACGGCGCACCTTCCAGCCCTCGGCCGCAGGAGACAATTGCGCACGAAACCGCTGACCCTCTGCCCGTCGCAGCCACATGCTGCTGTAGTCGACCAGCGCTGCCTCGTGGAAGGCGATGTGCAAACCGTTGTGTGTGCGCACAGTCATCGGCGTATGCGCCTGACTTACCTCGGACAGCGGCGTGCGGTTGTACAAGTATTCGTAGCGGTTCCATTCACCGGCAGGAATCCACCAGGCGGTGGCGGGGCTGGCGACGACAAACTCGGTCAGTTCGTCGTCAATGATCAACTCGTCCATCCCGGCTTGCCTGGTGAAGGCGTAGCGGAAGCCGACGCCATCATCGAAGACCCGGAAGATCACTTCAAAACTGCGCTTGCCATGGATGGTTTCGGAGATCGTGGCGCGCAGTTCGCGGTAGTGATTGCGCACGAAGCGTGACTCGCCCCAAGGTTGCTCCCAGGTCTCGTCGAAGTCGCTGGTTTGTTGCTTTACCAGAGCGAGGTTGCGCTCAAATCGACCCGCGCCACGCAGCATGAATCCCATTCTGGATGGCGCGATGACCGGCTCGCCGAAGCGCAGCACCTGATAGTCGAGCCGACCATCGTCGATGGATAGCACGACGCTCAGCACCTGGCCCGGTGAATCGACCCGCGCGACGGGTTCGGCATGGACAGCCGCACCGACAAAAGCCAGCAACACGGCGCAACAGCGGCAGATGAACATGGCGCGACTCCAGAACAGGACTCGTGCATCTTGCCGCCATCAGAGGCCGTGCTGGGATGCCATACGTATGCACAGAGCCGGACTATTGCGGTGGTGGTATCGCGACCCCGAATCCGTCGCCGAAGATCGCGCTGCAGTCCGCTTCGGCGGCTTCTGCATCGACGACGACATTGAAGGCGATGCCCGCCGACATCACGGCACCATTCTCATTGCGGATGAACCAGCGGGCGCGAGTCGGGTCGTAGCGGACACTGATCGGATTGGCATTGATGCCCCCGTTGGCACTCGCCGACACATGCGGTGCGGCGCAGTGGTTGCCGTTGAGCACGGGGTGGTCGATCTCGGTGACGATGCTGTTGGGCTGATTTCCGGGGCCGGAAATATGTACAAAGGCATTCGCACTCGGCGCTTGCGCGTAGATCGTGAATCGCGCTCCGGCTGGAATCGGCGCGCTGTTCAAGTTGATGAGATACCACCTGTCGAACTGGAATGTGCTCGCCACGGGATGCGGGTTGGCGACGCCTGCGCCGCCTACATCGCGCGTAGGCGTGACCAGAAAGACGGTATCGGACGGTAGTGAGGCCAAGGGCGGATCGAGCGCTGTCAGCGCACCGGTGGTGTTGCCGGCCGTGGCGACATGCATCGCGCGGCCATCGCCGACACTCGGAACGAACACGTGGAAGCCCGCGCCGACATCGAAGTTCTGGCCATCATCGGCCACTACTTCCCAACGCAGAGTGGAGGTCAGATAGCGCTGCGAAAGTGGCCTCAGGCTGGGGCTGCTGGCGGCAGCACTGCGTCCACCGCTGCGGGTGAACTGCAGGAGGTGAGCGTTCATCACGTTGAGCACTTCGTCATTGATCGTGCTGCTGTTCGCCGTCACAGTTGCGTTGTGTCGCAGGCTGTCATCGCCAAACTCGAAGGCGCCAACGTCGATACGCGCTTGTTTGACTCGGCGCAGTCCGTCGGCATCGAGCGCGGGCAGCGGCGACATCGTGCCGGGTCCGGCGGCGCTGCGCCGGGGAATGGATCCATTGCCACGCAGCGGTGAAATCGCGTGCAGTCGTGGCCGTGTCATCGAGACAATGCCGGGATCAAGCGTGAAGGTGTTCGGGCCGGGAGTGAACTCGTTGGCGGCAACGCCGAACACGGCGTTGTGGTCGTTGCCCACCCCGCTTTCGAACTCAGGCGGCTCGAAGACCACGCCGCTGTCCGCGTAAGCGAACAGATTGTTGTCGATGCGCCCGCCCAAAGCCGCGACGCTGCCGAAGCGCTGCACGCGCATGCCGGTCTGCCCGCCGATGACGGTATTGCCGAGTACGCGCGCATCGGTGTTGCCGCCTTCGAACAGCAGCGACACCCCCGCATTGCGGAACGACGAGCCGGGTCGCAACACCATCACGTTATCGGCCACTCGCGCGGCGACCGAGGCGCCTGCGTCCGCCACATACAGCGCGATGCCATTGGCAAGTCGCGCCGCTGGATCGGTGCTGGCGGACGCTGTTCGAACCTGGTTGCGAACGATGTCGATACTGCTGGCCAGGCTGCTCACGGCGTCCACCACGATGCCTGAGGGGCCCAAGGTGTTGGCGGGCCGCGGGGCAGGCACGCCGACAGGTTCGATGCGGTTGTCGGCGATGCGCGCAGTCATCGCCGCTCCCTCGGCGGCGCTGAGGGTGATGCCGAAATTGGTGTTCGCGCCCAGGCGCGCCGTGCAATTGCGGATGTCGACGCTGGCGGCGTACGCGCCCGAAAGGGATGTCTGCAAGGTCACGCGGATCGGGGCGACGCCCTGGCTGCGGGTGGCGACGATGTCTTCAAAGACAACGCTGCCGTCGTCCAGCACCTGCGCGAACAATTCACCGTCGTCGATGGTGATGCCACTCACGCGCAGCGACCACAAATCGGGTTCGGATAACAGAAAGAACAGCGAGCGGCCGGCAGCAAAGCGCGGGCTGAATCCCTCTGCTGCAATCAAGTTGACCGCGCGGCCGATGTTCAAGGATTCGTCGATGGCACTGTCGGTAGCCAGCAAGACCGTATCGCCCGACGCGCTCGCGTTGAAACATGCTTGCAGGGTGCCATTGCAGGGTGACGCGCCGGGCCAGGTACGCGTGGCGGCCTGGGCGCTGGTCGTGGTCAACGCACTCAGCAGTAATGCGATGCAGGCGATGGGTTGGGCTTGGGTCTTCGACATGTGGGCGCGGCCGGGTGGGATGTTCCAGCAGGCGCTGTCCGAGCAAGAAATGCGACATGGCGACCCGAGCCGAGACTGTTCGACAAATGGTTGCGTCACCAGTGATCGCAACTGCCCCGCCCCGTCTTTCGTGGAGGCTGCTTGCAAAGCCGAACAACGATGCGTCGTTCCCGCGAAGGCGCACTGCTGTCCGGGGAAATCGAGCGCCATGCTTGCGAAGCCGAACAACGAAGCGTCGTTCCCGCGAAGGCGGGAACCCAGTGACTTGAATGCCGCGAGGCACTGGGAGACCGCCTACGCCGGGGCGACGAGATTTAGAGCCAAGCACCTGCGATCGCGCTTCGCCAGCCAATCGATGGATCGACAACTTCCCCTGACAGGAGTGCGCCAAGGCGAGGAGCCAGCGCCTTTCGCTCCTTGTTCCCATGAACAGCACATCTCAGTCACTGGATTCCCGCCAAAAGCATGCGGAAATGACGAGCCACGTCAACGCGTCGGCGATCCCGCCAGCATTGCCGTCACCTCGTCGGCAAATTGCCGATAGCGCGGTGCAATGTCAGGAATGCGCGCCAGCTCCTGCGCACCCAGCGCAGCTTCAGAGCGGGCGCGTTCCGGCTCGCCGAGTCGCCACTCCACCCACGCCAGCGCGTAGTGCGCCTCCACCACCGCCTCGTCGGGATACGGGGTCGCTACGCGTTCCGCGAGGCCGGCCTGTAGATCGTTGCGCGCCTGTGTCCACTCGCCGCGCACGGCGTGAATGCGCGCGCGCCCGGTCAGTGGCAGCAGTCGTGACTGCCGATGCACGTCGACCAGCGCTTGTTCGTACAAGGCAAGTGCGCTGGCATAGGCATCCGCGGCGGCTTCGAGATGGCCGGCTTCGAACTCCAGCAAGCCGAGGCGGGACAGGGCGACGGCGATCTCGGTGTGGTCCGGGGGAGTCAAGGCGCCGAAGTCGACAATTGCTGCGCCCAGTCCCTCTCGGGCACGTTGCAGGTCGCCGCGTTGTCCGTACGCGAACGCCAGGTCGCGGTTGAACACCGCAGCGAGTCGTGGCGGTGGCGACGGCAGTTGGTCGAGCACGCGGGTTGCTTCCTCCAGCGCGTGGATCGCGGCGTCGAACTTGCCCTGTTGCGCGGACACGAAGCTGATCGAGTGCAACATGTAGGCGAGCCGTGGATGTTCAGGACCCAGCGTGCTGCGGAGCGTTTCCGCGATCTCTCGCGCCAGTGCTTCGGCTTCGGCGTAGCGGCGCATGGCTAGCTGCACTTCGACCAGTTCGTTGCGCATGATCGCGCGGCGCGAATGGGCGGGCGGAAATACGGAATCGGCGATCGCTATCGTTTCCTGCGCGGCTACCTCGGCCCGGTCGAACTGGCTCAGGTGCCGCGCGGCGCGCGCGCGGTAGGCCAGCGCGTACATGACCTCGGCGTGGCGCTCACCGAAATGGGCCCGTAGACGCGGAATCAGTGTTTCGAGTTCATCCAGCGCGCGCGCGTCCTGATCAAACTGCGCCCACGCCTGGGATGCCATGGAGCGCACCTGCAACTCGGCGCGCAGCGAACACGCGTTCCCACATTCGTTCAATGCGTCTTCGGTCTCGCTCAGACCGCGCTCCTTCTCCCGGCGCAGCATGCTCAAGTAGGACGAACGCATCAGCACCAGCGGCAGGAAATCCCGGTTGTCGCGCGGACCTGCAGCGCGCAGCGCGTCGAGCAACTCACGTGCCTCGGCGTGACCTTCGGTCTCGACCAGCGCGGTGGCCAGCGCCAGTTGCGCCAAGGCCGCCTGCTCGGAGTCTTGCCCAAGGTCGCGCTGCGCGCGCTCCGCGGTGTCGCGCAGCAAGGCGACGCCGGGCTCGGTACGCCCCTGACCCACCAGCACGGTGCCGAGCTCCATCAGCAACTCCGCGCGCACCTGGGGATGCATGGCGGGTGTCGACTGGATCTGGGTGATCGCCCGTTCCACCACTTCGACGACGGTGGGCGGTGCCACTCTTGGTCCACCAGGCTTGGCTGACTGAAACACCGACACAATGAAGTCGCGCACGGCGTCGGCACGCTCGGTCGCCGCGCGCGCGCGGCGCGACTCCAGCAATGCCGACGTCAACGCCAACAACAGGCTTGACAGCAGCAGCGCCGTGAGCGCGACGCTGCCGCGGTGACGGTTGACAAACTTGCGGGTGCGATACCACTTCGAAGGCGGATGTGCGCTGACTGGCTCGCCTTGCAGATGCCGATCCAGGTCGTCTGCAAGCGCACCAGCCGACGGATAGCGCCGCGCGGGCTCAACCTCCAGCGCTTGCAGGATGATGTTGTCCAGATCGCCGCGCAGTTGCCGCTGCAGAGTCAAGGCCGCGACCGGCAACGTCTGCGAGTTCGACGGCAAGTCGCCAGCACGCTGTGACGGCCGACGCAAGGTCTCCGTCGGCCGCTCACCCAGCAGCAGTTCGTGCAGAAGTACACCCAGCGCGTAGACGTCGGTCGCCGTCGTGATCGGGCCGCCGGCAAATTGCTCCGGCGCGGCGTATTCGGGTGTCAACGGCACCAGTCGCGAACGCGTGGCATGCTCGTCTTCGTCGAGTAACTTGGCGATGCCGAAGTCGAGCAACTTGGGCTCACCATCCGCCCCCACGAGGATGTTGGAGGGCTTGATGTCGCGATGCACGATCAACGCCCGATGCGCCGCCTCAACCGCGCGGCAGACCTTTACCAGCAGCAACAGACGGTCGCGCAGGGCGGTCTGGTGCTCGCGGCAGTACTGCGTCAAGGTCACGCCGTCGACGTATTCCATGGCCAGAAACGGCATGCCATCGTCGGCGATACCGCCATCGAACAGGCGCGCGATGTTGGGATGCGACAAGGTCGCCAGCGCCTGGCGTTCGCGGCGGAACAGTTGTTGTTCCAGGTCGGAGAACAGTCCGCGTTTGAGCAACTTGACCGCGACCTGCTGATCGAAATCGGCCGCTTCGCGCTCGGCCAGAAAAACGGCCGCCATTCCGCCTTGGCCAATGAGCCGGCGCAGGCGAAACGCGCCGATGCTGCGCCCGACCCATTGCACAGCGGTGTCTGCATCGACATCGGCTGCCAGCGCGGCGATCCGCTCGCCTGCAGGCCGGGCCAGCAAGTCGGTGGCGGAGTTTCCTTCCGCCACCATCGCCAACAAGCGAGCACGCAACTGCGGGTCCGGGCAATGCTCGTCGAGCCAAGCTTCGACATCGGGTGCTGGCACGCCTGTCATTGCGTCGTAGAGCAGTCGTAGGTCGGTCATCGTTATTGGAGACTAGGGGTCTGCACGCTAGGCGTCGTCACCGAGGCAATGGCGACAACGCGCAGCCACCACGACGCTGCTCAGCCTTGCGTCCTCAAGTACGCGCGCGCAAACGCAAGGTCGCGATCGACCGTGCGCCGCACCACCCCGAGCAACTCGGCGATACGCTCGAGCGCAACGCCACCAAAGTAGTGCAGCTCGACCACTTGGGCCGCGCGCGCATCTTCCTGTTCGAGGCAGCGCAGGGCGTTGTCGAGCTCGAGCGCTTCACGGACATCCACGGACGCGTGGTTGATCGAGTCCAGATCGACGTGAAGAGCGCGGCCGCCCGACTTGTCGCGCAGCCGGTGCCGCGCATGGTCGACCAGCAGATGACGCATCGCGCGCGCCGCATAAACGAAAAACTGGCGAGGGTCGCCAAAACGCGGACTGGCACCCTCGGCCATGCGCAGATACAACTCGTGCACCAATGCGGTCGGGTTGAGCGTGTCGCCCGGGCCAAGCTGGCGGCGCGCAATGCGCCGCAGGTCGTCGTACACCAACGCAAACAGCTCGCCCGTCGGCGTTCGCAACGGGTCGTCTGCTACTCCTCCAGTATTGAGCATGCGAATTCACCAATTCAGACCTGAGGGCTGGCAGTGTAAGGCGGCCCATCGACGGGCGGGCTGTACGACGAGCGTCAAAACCACATCGGCGGGGGGCGTGTCGCACTTGCAACCGATATGACGCCTTGTCAGTGGTAGTGCCCGCTGCTGAGGCATGGAGGCGGTGGTTTTGAAACATTCCCAAATCCAGAGGGTTATCCATGACACGCATTCGCGTCGCACTGTTCGCAATCCTGCTTTCGCTCGCAAGCATTGCGTCAGCCCAAGGGCTGCCCACGCCGCACAATCTGCGCGTCGTGCCGAGTTCCACTACAGCAGGACAGCCGGTCGTGGCGCGGTTCCTTGAACTGTGCAGTGAGGGCAACTTCGATGCGCCCAGCGTGAGCGTGCTGGGCACGGTCGTCACAGTCAGTCGGAGCTTCGATTCCGGGCCCTGCATCGGCACCCCACCACCACCACCCGATGTCGACGTTCCACTTGGTGCTTTCGGCCAGGGGAGCTATAGCCTTCGCTATAGCTTGCGGAACCGGAACAGCAACGTGACCACGATCGAGACGGTGCCGTTCCTCGTCGCCGCCGACGCGGGTGTCTTTCCCAACTTGCGGGTAGTTCCGAACCCGGCCATCGCGGGTCAAAGCGTTGTCGCCCGCCTGACGCTCAGCTTTTGCCAGCGTCCAATCCAGCCGGCGACCGTCGCAGTGACTGGCAACAATGTCACCCTGACTCTCGTCGCGCCTGAGCCCTGCGTCATCGGCGTCCCGCCGCCCCCGATGGACGTCAATTTTGCGTTGGGCGCGTTGCCAGCAGGCAGCTACACCCTGACCTACCTTTCCAGGTCGCCATCCGGCGCTCTGCTGTACTCGGAATCGACCCAGTTCGGCGTCGTACCCGTGATTGGCATCCCCCTTGCGTCAACGCAGGTACTGATCTTGCTCGCGGCCCTGTTGGGTGCGTTTGCGATGTGGCGTTTGGGTGGGTCAGCGAAACCTTAGAGAAACCTCGTCGGACCGCCAATCAGCCCCGGCGATAGCGCAATGGGCAGAGGTGCCGCCGCGGCGGCACCTTCCGATGCAGCCACCGTCAGCGCCTACGCGCGACCCGCAAACTCGCCTGTCAGCGTGCTGACCAGAATGCGCTCACCGATGGTGATGTATTCGGGAACCTGGATCTCGATGCCGGTATTCAGACGCGCCGGCTTGGGTCGCTTGGTGGCAGTCGCACCTTTCAATTCGGGTGCGGTGTCGACCACCTGCAGCTCCACGCTGGCGGGCAATTGCAAACCGACCGCAGCGTCGTCGATGACTTGCACGAAGCAACCGGCCAGGCCTTCGGTGATGTAGCCGGAGGCATCCCCAATGGCCGCCGGGTCGAGCAGGTATTGGGTGTAGTCCTCGTTGTCCATGAACACGAACAGCTCGCCATCCATGTAGGAGAACGTGGCCGCGCGGCGGTTGAGTTCGATCTCCTTGAGTTCATCGTCAGCGCGCTGGCTGAGGTCGAATTTGACCCCACCGGGCACGCTGTACATGGTGAAGCGGAAGGTCACATTGCCGCCGCGCGCGGTGGGCGAACTACGCTCGATGTCGCGCACTTGGTAGACAGTGCCGTTGTATTCGACAACGTTGCCTTTCTTGATGTCTGAGGCTTTCATGGGTTGGGGCCGAGCTGAATTGAAAGTGGGTGCTGAAACTCGCGTGGCGCAAGAGATGCTGTCTCGCGCTCGTGGGTCCTGAAATATCGGGAAGCGTCAGGCAACCCTATTTGGGCTGCAAGCGCACCGCCCCATCGATGCGCAGGGTTTCGCCATTGACGTAGCGATTCTGCAAGACGAAGGCTACGGCGTCGGCAAATTCTTCCGGTTTGCCAAGGCGCGACGGGTAGGGCACTTGCGCGCAAAGTGATTCGTAAACGGCGGCGGGCATGCCATCGACCATCGGCGTGTGAAACACGCCTGGCGCGATGGTGACCACGCGCACGCCGATACGAGCAAATTCCCGCGCCAACGGCAAGGTCATTGCGACCACGCCGCCTTTCGAAGCGGAGTAGGCGGCTTGCCCGATCTGGCCTTCAAAGGCAGCAATCGATGCGGTATTGATGATGACGCCGCGTTCCTCGTCTTCGCCCGGCGCATTGCTTTGCATCTGCTCTGCCGCGGCCTTGGCCACGTTGAAGCTGCCGATCAGGTTGACCCGCACTGTCGTCTCAAAGCGTGCCAGCGGCATTGCACCGTCCTTGCCGAGCGCGCGGCCGGCACCGAGGATTCCCGCGCAACTGATGGCAACGTTCAAGCCGCCCATCGCCGATTTGGCCGCAATGACGCTTTGCTGCACGCCGGCTTCATCAGCGACGTCGGTCAGGTGAAAACTTGCGGCGGAACCGAGTTCTTCCAAAGCGGAGGCGGCTTTGCTGGCGTCCACATCAAACAGCGCCACACGTGCGCCTTGTGCAACCAGATGCCTAGCGACGGCCAAGCCAAGCCCTGAGGCTCCACCAGTAATGATTGCGCGCACCAAAGGGAGTTGCATGTCGTTGGGTCAGCGGGAAGGGGCGCGAATTTTAGCTGAATCTGTTAGCTGGGCGTGGCCTGCGGCGATACGCTTGCGCGGCCGACTCATCCCTGCGCGCCTTGTTTCACGTGACCCCTGCTTCTGGCCCCGATAGAATGGCGAGCTAACATTTCCAACCTTGTTGCCGGAGCCTGCATGTCCTCGCTTAATCCCTATGACCTGTACGACGTGCGCGGAATGCTCACCGATGAAGAGCGCGCAGTGCAGGATTCGGTAGCTCGATTCACCGATGAACGCGTACTGCCGATCATCGGCAACTGTTTTGACGAAGGCCGATTTCCGAGCGAGTTGATTCCGGAAATCGCGGCGATGGGACTGCTGGGTTCTTCGCTGCCCGAAGAATACGGCTGCGCGGGCTTGAACGCGGTTTCCTACGGTTTGATCTGCCAGGAGTTGGAGCGTGGCGATTCGGGCATCCGCAGTTTCGTGTCCGTGCAGAGCTCGCTGTGCATGTACCCGATCTATGCCTACGGATCGGAAGAGCAGCGCCAACAGTGGTTGCCACCGATGGCCGCTGGCGAAGTGATCGGCTGCTTCGGATTGACCGAGCCGCACGGTGGTTCCGATCCGGCCAACATGAAGACCCATGCGCGCCGCGACGGCGGCGATTGGCTGATCAACGGCGCCAAGATGTGGATCACCAATGGCAATGTGGCCAAGATCGCCATTGTGTGGGCGCAGACCGAAGCCGGCATCCAGGGCTTCATCGTGCCCACCGATACGCCGGGATTCACCGCCCAAGTGGTGAAGCACAAGATGAGCCTGCGTGCTTCGGTGACGTCGGGACTGTTCTTCGACAATGTGCGCGTGCCTGACAGCGCGCGGCTGCCCAACGTGATCGGCCTCAAGGGTCCGCTGGGTTGCTTGACGCAGGCGCGCTACGGCATCACCTGGGGACCGATCGGTGCGGCCATTGCTTGTTTGCACGAGGCGATCGAGTACTCGAAATCGCGCGTCCTGTTTGGCAAGCCCATCGCGGCCACCCAGATCGTGCAGCTCAAGCTGGCGGAAATGTCGCGCCGTATCACCTTGGCGCAGATGTTGTGCCTGCAGCTTGGGCGCTTGAAAGACGCCGGCAAGATGCAGCCATCCCAAGTCAGCCTGGCGAAGTGGAACAACTGCCGGATGGCTCTGGATATTGCGCGCGAAGCACGCGACGTGTTGGGTGGTGCCGGAATCACCACTGAGTATTGCCCGATTCGGCACGCCCTGAATCTGGAGTCGGTGATCACCTACGAAGGCACCGAAACTGTCCATCAACTGGTGATCGGCAAGCAGTTGACCGGTATCAACGCGTTCTGATTGCTGCGTCATTTCGATTTGTCGCCCCGTGCAGGGGCGTCCGCTGGACACTTCAATGATTGAATCGTTGCGGATCGAGACCGAGCGACTGATCCTGCGCCCGCCGGCATTGGTGGACTTTGAACCATGGGTTGAGTTCATGGCCGATCCAGAGGCCGCTCGTTACATCGGCGGCCCGCAACCGCGCGCGGCCGTGTGGCGCGGATTCATGGCGATGGCCGGCTCCTGGCAACTGACAGGCTTCGCCATGTTCTCGGTGATCGAAAAGGCCAGCGGCCGCTGGATTGGGCGCGTTGGGCCGTGGCAACCCGATGGCTGGCCGGGCACTGAAGTGGGTTGGGGTTTGATTCGCACGGCCTGGGGCCAGGGATTTGCCCGCGAGGCAGCGATAGCAAGCATTGACTGGTCTTTCGACACCCTGGGCTGGACCGATGTGATTCATACCATCGACCCGGACAACCGGCCTTCGCAAGTGCTGGCGCATCGCCTGGGGTCCAGCAATCGCGGTGCGGTACGTTTGCCTGCGCCGTTCGAAACCTTGCACGTGCATTCGTGGGGACAGACACGCGAAGTCTGGCGCGAGAACCGTCGCAAGGGAGTGGTTTGACGGCAATGGCGCGAGCTCGGTGTCAATCAACACGAATCGTCGTTCCCGCGCAGGCGGGAATCCAGTGGCACTGGATCCCCGCCTACGCGGGGATGACGAGCGTGTAGTAAGCATCAACTTGGCGTGAGTTCTTCCTTGGCTGCGCAACCTTAACCATTACAACGAGTGATTCGCCCGCATGACCGCCGCTGCTGCCATTCATCCGCGTCAAAAAGACATCAATCGCGCCAAAGTCTGCGATCAGAATTTTCTGGAGTTCGTTGGCGGGTGGGCGGGCAAGGCCGCGCCGCGTCCGGCGGACTCAGCGCCCGTCTTGGCCGGCAGCCACTGCAGCGTGGCCGATTTCCTCGAGCTGTTCGAGTCGCAGCTGATCAGCCGCCATCTGGATTTGATGGCGCGGGTCCTGCGCGTGCAGAACAAGGTTTTCTACACCATCGGCAGCTCCGGTCACGAGGGCAATGCGATGGTGGCGCGGTTGGCCCGCCACACCGATCCTGCGTTTCTGCATTACCGCTCGGGTGGTTTCATGGCCGAGCGCTTCCGCAAGCTGCCGGGGATGGATCCGGTGATGGATTCGGCCTTGTCGTTTGCGGCCAGCAGCGAAGATCCGATTTCCGGCGGTCGCCACAAGGTCTGGGGCAGCAAACCGTTGTGGGTGCTGCCGCAGACATCAACCATCGCCTCGCATTTGCCGAAGGCGCTGGGCACCGCGATCGGCATCGAACAAGCACGTCGCATCGGCCACGCACTGCCGATTCCTGCCGACAGCATCGCCATTTGTTCGTTCGGCGATGCCAGCGCCAATCACGCCACCGCGCAAACGGCTTTCAACACGGCGGCGTGGACGGCGTATCAGAAGCTGCCAGCACCGGTCCTGTTCGTCTGCGAAGACAATGGCATCGGCATTTCGGTCAAGACGCCTTCGGGATGGATCGGTCAGAGCTTTTCGGCGCGTCGCGATCTCGATTATTTCAGTGCCGATGGTCTCGACATCGCAGCGGGCTACGCACAGGTTCAAGCCGCCGTCGAACATTGTCGTACCACGCGGCGGCCGACCTTTCTGCATCTGCGCACCACCCGCATCATGGGTCACGCCGGCACCGATTTCGAGATTGAGTGGCGGGCCATCGAAGAATTGATGGCCGTCGAAGCCAGTGATCCATTATTGCGCTCGGCTGAAATCGCGCTGCAGGCAGGTCTGTTCACGCCAGCGACCTTGATCGAGTTCTACGAGTCAATCCGCCGCCGCTGTTTTGCAGCGGCGGAGCGCGCCGATCAAACCCCCAAGCTGACGACCTTGGCGGACGTCATTCGTCCGCTGGCGCCGTATTCGCCTGCAGAAGTGCAAGCGGAGGCGCAACGTATCGCTGACCCAAAGGCTCGTATTGAAGCCTTTGGTGGCGAGGACAAATTGCCCGAGTCCCTGCCACCGCGGCACTTGGCGATCCAGATCAATCAGGCACTGCACGAGTTGCTGGTCAAGTATCCGCAGGCATTGCTGTTTGGCGAAGATGTGGCGCAAAAAGGTGGCGTATATACGGTCACTCGCGGACTGTTCAAGACTTTTTCCGGCCGACGCGTGTTCAACACCTTGCTCGACGAAACCATGATTCTGGGCTTGGCGCAGGGCTTCGCGAATCTGGGCATGTTGCCGATTCCGGAAATCCAGTATCTCGCCTACTTTCACAATGCCTGCGACCAGATTCGTGGTGAGGCCGCTTCGCTACAGTTTTTCTCGAATGGTCAGTATCGGAATCCGATGCTGATGCGCATCGCGTCGCTGGGCTATCAGAAAGGTTTTGGTGGGCACTTTCACAACGACAATTCGATCACTGCGCTGCGTGACATTCCGGGCTTGATCGTGGGTTGCCCGTCGCGTGGCGACGATGCGGTGAACATGTTGCGCACCTTGGCTGCACTGGCGCAGGTCGACGGCCGCGTGTGCACGTTTCTGGAGCCGATTGCGCTGTACATGACCAAGGATCTGCATGAGCCCGGCGATGGCGGCTGGTTGACCCGCTATCCCGCGCCGGGCGAGGCGATGACGCTAGGCGAGGGCAGGCTGTACTCACCCGCCACCGGCGATGGTCAGGACTTGGTGATCTTCACGTATGGCAATGGCGTGCCGATGAGCTTGCGCGCTGCGCGCGAAATCGAGCAGCGTCTGGGGTTCAGTGTCAGCGTGGTCGATCTGCGTTGGCTGGTGCCGCTCAACGATGCCTATATCGCTGAACAGGCGAAATTGGCGCGACGCATCTTGATTGTTGATGAAGGTCGGCGCGCAGCAGGCGTTGGTGAAGGCATTTATGCGGCGCTAGCCGAGGCAGGTCTGGGGCGGGTGGCAAGCGGTCGGGTGGTAGGTGTTGACACATTCACACCTCTTGCCGGCGCAGCATTGCTGGTATTGCCTGCGGAAAACGATATCGTAGCGGCAGCCGAAGCCCTGCGATAACTCATCTTGAGATCACCACGGCGAGGTTCGTGGTGACGGCAGCCGTCGGATTCCCTATTATCTAACGGCCATGGCGACCGGTTGCGTTTGCATCAAGAACGGTCTGGCCGTCATGTCCGACAGTAAATTGAAGTGTGCGCCTGACTACACCCCAGCCCGCCTCGAACATCGGAGCGGGAGAAAAGCACTGAATCGGAACATCTTTCACGCTAACCCATGAGCAACACCAAGCAGCTCACCACCTTGTTCGCGGATGTCAGTGGCAGCACCAAGCTCTTCGAGCAGCGTGGTGATGTCGAGGCCCGTCGAATCATTTCCGCCGTACTCGGCGCTCTGTCCGAAGTCGCGGCGCGCCACGGTGGGCGGGTGATCAAGACCATCGGCGACGAGATCATGTGCTCCTTTCCCGGAGCCATGCAGGGCGTGCTCGGTGCCTGTGACATGCAGAAGCGGGTTGCGCACGACTTGGCGTTTGTGCGCGACAATCTCGGCATTCGCATCGGCTTGCATCACGGCGACGCGCTGGAAGAAGACGGCGACGTCTACGGTGACTCGGTCAATACGGCCGCACGCATGGCCTCGTTGGCCAAGCGCGAGCAGATCGTCACTACCGCCAGCACGCTGAAGGCGCTCACCAATGCCGGCAACATCCGCAGCCGCAGCCTGGGGCGCGCGCGGGTCAGCGGCAAGCTGCTGCCGATCGAGATCGTCGACGTCATCTGGCAGGAAGATACTTCCAACATCACGACCGTTCAACGCGCCATCCGCATTGACGATGGCGGTACAACCAACGTCAAACTGACGCTGCGTTTCCGTGGTCTGGTGGTGGAATTGAACGAAAATTCCGAACCCTATTCCATGGGTCGCGATGCCACCAATACCTTGGTGGTCGAGACGGAATGGGTCAGTCGCAACCATTCCTTGATCGAGTTCAAGAAGGGCTTTTTTGTCCTGTCTGATCGCAGCACCAACGCCACCTACGTGAAGTTGGGCGAGGACGACGAGTTGCGTTTGCATCGCGACGAGATTCACCTGCGCAAGGCGGGCACGATCAGCTTGGGGCAAGCGGTCGCGCAGAATCAGAATGACATCGTCTATTTCCAGTGTAGCTACTGAGTCATCGGCCGGTTTGAGCGCGAACAGAGCTCTGTCTGCGCGCGGCGAACGCTGATCCTGTCGTCGCTACATCGGAGCCGGTTCGCAGATGCCGCGCACGCCCTTCGAGCAACCGCCCACAGCAGGGGCCACTGAAGCCCAAAGCGGCGCAACCAGCGCGTCTCCGTCGCGAACCCTGCCTGCTCCACCTGCGGCCCGCGACAACGTTCGAGACGGGCACTTCATTCCCGGCACGGTACTTGCCGGTCGCTATCGGTTGGTCGCCTTGCTCGGTCGCGGAGGCATGGGCGAGGTGTATCGCGCCGACGACCTGCGTCTTGGCCAAACGGTCGCGCTCAAGTTCTTGCCGGCAGCGTTCGTTGCCGACAGCGAGATGCGCGAACGTTTCATCGCCGAAGTGCGCATCGGTCGGCAGGTCTCGCATCCCAATGTCTGCCGTCTGCATGACCTGGTGGAGATCGATGGCCACTTCTGTTTGTCGATGGAGTATGTCGACGGCGAAGATCTCTCTGCCTTGCTGGCACGCATTGGCCGCCTGCCGGCTGACAAGGCCATGGAGATAACGCGCGACCTCTGCGCCGGTCTGGCTGCAGCACATGACAAGGGGGTCATCCACCGCGACTTGAAGCCGGCCAATGTGATGATCGACGGCAAGGGACGCGCCCGCATCGCCGATTTCGGCATTGCTGCGCTTGCCGACAGCATTGACGCCGAACTCCGAGCGGGCACGCCAGCCTACATGGCCCCTGAGTTGGCAGAAGGGCATCCAGCCTCGGTGCGCAGTGATCTCTATGCACTAGGTTTGGTTCTGCAAGAGATTTGCACTGGCCAACGTGGTCAACCAGGCCGAGCCGCTGATTCGTCGACACCCGCAGTGAGCAACGGATGGGCAGATGTTCCGCTGGGCCTGCAACAGGCCATTCAACGCTGCTTGCAGCGTGATCCCCAGGCCAGGCCCGCTTCCGCGTTGGCAGTCATGGCTGGTTTGCCGGGCGGCGACCCCCTGCAAGCCGCGATGGCCGCGGGAGAGACCCCATCGCCCGCCATGGTTGCTGCTGCTGGCACCGTTGGAACGGTCAGAGTAGGCGTCGGTTGGGGACTCTTGTTAGTGGCCTTGGTGGGGCTGTGGTTGCTCGCCTGGTTGGCCGCGGACACTACGCTGATTGGCCGGGTCTCACCACAGACTTCGCCACTGATTCTGGCAGAACGAGCGCGCACCATTCTGGCTGACGTCGGTGTCAATGCGCCGGCGGTTGACTGGCATTACAGCTATCTGGTCGACGAGAGTTACTTCACGTTGCAGCCCGCTGATGCGGCGTCGCCATACGACAGCGGTAGCCTCAACGAGGCTACACCGGGTCCGCTGCAATTCCTGTATCGCCAAAGTCCTGAGCCGTTGGTGGCTGAGCGCACGCAGATCCGTTCATTTGGCCCCGCCGAAGCGGGGCGCATTACCCTTGACGATCCAGCTCTCAAGGTGGCGGGCATGGCGGATGTCCTGCTGGACCAGCAGGGTCGGCTGCTGGGCCTCCGAGTCATGGCGTCGCCGCCACCACTGAATCCGCCGGCGCAGTCAGCCAGGCCCGATTGGAGCACCGTGTTCGCTGCCGCGCATATCGATGTGCAGACCTTGCAGCCAACGACCCCGAAGGAGTTGCCCTCGGTCCCTGCGGATCATCGAGTGGCATGGGTTGGCCGTGGTGAGGTCGGCGGAGGTGTTCCGCTGCACATCGAGGCCGCGTCGTTCGCAGGCTCAGTGGTCTGGTTTGCCCAACAGCCTGTCTCTACCCCGATGAAGTCGACGCCGTTGGCAGTTGCCGCCACCGCGATTGTTCCTGTGTCAGCCACCCTGCGCAGCGCGATGTTGACCCTGATGTTCTGCAGCATTTTGATGTGGGTCGCGATTGCAGTGATGCTGCGGCGCAATCTGCGGCTGGGTCGTAGTGATTCGTCTGGCGCGTTGCGAGTCAGCATTTTCCTGTTTGCCAGCGCGTTTCTCGCATTGCTGTTGCGCGCCGACCATGTGCCACTGCTGTTCGAGGAGGCCTCGCTGATCAGCAACTTGGTGGCGCAAACGTTGCTTTACACCGGCATCGTGTGGAGTTGTTACATCGCACTGGAACCCGTCGCGCGACGTCGTTGGCCCCAGCTCCTGGTTGGCTGGAGTCGCTTGGTGGCAGGCCGCTGGCGAGACCCACTGGTTGGCCGCAACGCGCTGATCGGCGCGCTTGCCGGCATCGGCATGGCGCTGGTGCTGCATCTCAACATCCTGCTGCCAGAATGGCTGGGTTGGCCCGCCGCCGTACCGCGGGGGCGCGTACTCAGCAGCTTGGCGGAACTGCGCCATCTGGCGCACTTTGCCTTGTGGGGTCCATTTGCGGCCGTCATCCTGCCGTTTGGCACCTTGCTGGGTTGGTTGATATTTCATCGGCTATTGCGCAACAGCTGGTTGGCACTGACCATGCTTGCTTGCACGCAATATCTGGGCATGGCCGCGTTTACCGGGATCGAACAGCGATGGTCGCTGGCGTCGGCACTATTCACGGCCATCTATCTGCTGACTACTTTGCGCGCAGGCCTGCTGGCGGGAGTCGTCGCCATGTACGTTTTTCTGCTGTTGGAGGTGACTCCCCTCACCTTGGACTGGTCGGCCTGGTATGCCGACCGCACATGGTTGACTGCGGCAATCTTGCTGGGCTTGCTCGTTGGCAGCTTTCATGCGGCGCTTGGCACGCAACCCAAGCTAGGCCGTCTCTTCGACGACGGCGACTGAGCGGCATTCAGGACGAGCTCAAACCGGCGACGCCGCATTCTCTCGAAAGCGCAGAACGCGCGGATTGATCAGCCGCTTCCACAGCGGCGGAAACATCGCGAGGATGAACATCGAGGCATAACCGCCCGGCAGTTGCGGGCTGTCCGCGTGATGAAGCAGCGCCTGATAGCGACGACGCGGTGTTTCGTGGTGATCGGAGTGCCGTTGCAACTGGAACAACAGCAGGTTGCTCAGCCGAAAATCGCTGTTCCACGAATGTAGATGAGTGGTCCGTTCGTAGCGTCCGGTGGGCAGCTTCTTGCGTTCGAGCCCGTAGTGCTCGATGTAATTGATGATTTCCAGGCTGATGGCAGCAACCAACCCCTGAGCCACAAAGAAAAATGCGCCAGCCGGCCCGAGCAGCCACGCAAACAGCGCGATGCCAATCAGCCAAAAGGCAGTCCAGCTGATCAACTCGTTGCGCCAATGCAGGGCGCTGAGCCCCTGTTTGCGCAGGCGCTGGGATTCCAGTCGCCAAGCGTTGAGTGAGTTGCGCAGCAGCGCGCGCGGCAAGAAGTGCCACAAGGATTGGTCAAAGCGCGCACTGGAGGCGTCTTCGGGCGTGGAGACATGCACATGGTGACCACGGATGTGTTCGATCTTGAAGCCGTGATAGCCAACCGACGTCAGCAACACGCCGCCCGCCCATTGCTCAAGGCGGTTGTCCTTGTGGATCAGTTCATGCGCCACGTTGATGGCGAGCACGCTGCTGACGACCCCCTGCGAAAACACCCAACCCAACAGACCCGGCACACCCCACTCTGCGCTGACGAAGTAGTGGGCGGACCAAGCTAGCAAGCCCAGTTGGATCGGCACGCAAGCAAGCGTCAACCCGCGAAACCAGAGATCGCGATCCAGTGTGGCGGCTTCCTCCGCATTCGGATTGACCGAGTCATGACCCAAGGCAAAATCCGCCAGCGGCAGCAGTACGAACAGAAATACCAACGGAGACCATGCCGCCACGTCGCGGGGTAGCCAATCGCCTCCTGCCATGAACGCAGCCGCCGGCATCAAGGCGGGGACCACGAATGCGAACAGAAAGCCCAGGCGCTTGGTGATATTCATTTGGCGAAATTCTTTCGGACAAGGTTTACGTCAGGCACATCGTGGTGGCTGAGGGTAAGGCGGCCGAGCAAGTCCGCGAACGAGCCCCGCCGCTTCAGCATGTCGCGCCAATCTCAATCATTGCCAATGGCCTATGGCCGAGCGCTGGACGGGGGGCCAGACTGCTGGCGTCCCTCGCCCCGCCCCGGTCCTATACTTCGGCCATGAACAGACTAACCGTTAAGTTGCTCATTCTAGTGTCGCTCAGTCTGACAGCGCAGCCCTCGCATGGGCGCGCGCCGCAGGATTTGCCGGTCGACGCCGTAATTGTTGACGACGCTGCCATCGCCGCGTCCAACCCACTGGCAACCGGCAAGGCGCAGGCGGCAATTTCCGCGCTGCGCGCGGGCGGCGCGAAGGCGGCGTTGGCTGAATTGGCCACGTTGTCCGAACCACTGGCATTTGAGCTAGCCGCTTCGCGCGTGGTGACGACACTGCAAGCGGCAGAGGATTCGCCGCAGGCTCGCTCGGTCCTGTTTGAGCTGACCCACGTTCCCATTCGGGTCTTTCGTCGCCATGAAGAAACGGCTGCCGATTGGTTTGTACCGCTGCTGGATGTGGCGGGCAAGGCGCAATTTGCGCTGCGCGCGTGGGACGCCGGAGCCCAACGTCGGGCGTGGCTCGGGGAACTGTCGCTGGGCGGCGATCACGCTATCCGCGCGCTATCGACCACAAGGGCCAAGACACAACCGGCGCTGGTCGAAGCCATTGGGGATCTCGCGCAAGCCAAGCTCGACGCAGTGTCAGCCGACATGTTGCTGCAACCGGAAGCATTTGCGTCCGACGTATGGGCGGCGACAGCGGCGCGAAGCGGTGACAAGCGTGTGTTTGCGGCTGCGCTGATCCAATGTGACGACAAGGATTTGTTGGCCTTGCTGCCCGCTGTCAGTCAATTGTCTGCCGCTGACGCCGGCGACTGGCTCATTCAACTGAGTGCGCGACCGGCGCTGGCTTCGGCGGCATTGTTGGCGTTGGCCGCATTGGCGGATCAGTCATCGCCTGCCCTTGAGCATCTGATTGCAAGCCTCGACAGCGAACGTCTGGGTGCTTCGGCGGCAACCGCGCTGGCGCAGCGACCGCAACCTGATCGTCTTGCACTCATCGAAAGGTTGGCCGCCGATCCGACGGCAAGCCCCCGTCGCCTGACCTCATTGGCGCTGGCCTTGCGACTGGATGAATCGACGCAGGCGCGTCTTGTTCTCGATCGCCTCGGTCGCGATCCCCGCTTGCCCACGAACGTACGTGCGGAGCTGCAGCGATGAGCGCTTGCATGCTGTTGCTGCGTAGCGCGTGCTTGGGACTGCTGATCGCCGCGTCGGCCAGCGCGCAGGTCATCCAGACCTATACACAAACGCAGACGGGTGCCAATCTGCGACCGCTCGGCTATCGGGTGCCGATCCCGGTGCAATCACTCACGCCGGTGGAAGGATTCCGCACCTACGACAGCTTGAATGCGCGTTTGCAGGCGCTGGCGTTGGAGTCAGCCGACATCGCCGCGCATCAGGTGGGCACGACCTTCAATGGTCGGCCGATGTGGGCTTACGTGGTGAGCTCTGAAGGCTCAACGGATGTCGAGGGCCGCGCAAAGCCCGCGTTTTTCATCAATGCCACCACCCACGCCCGCGAATGGGCCGTGCCTGAAGTGTCGGTCGGTCTGATTGAACACATGGCCACCTCGGCCGCCAGTGACGGCTTGGTGCGCTACCTGCTGGACAACACGCGGTTGGTGATCGTCCCGGTACAGAACATCGACGGGTTTCAGCAGACCCAGCGCTTTCCGACCCAGGTCGTGGTGGGACAGGATCCCGATGTGCCCAATGACTGGCCGCGCGATGGACGCATGCGGCGCAAGAACATGCGCGGCGTCGATGAGGTGCTGACTACGTTCAACGATCACCTGCGCGGTATCGATCTGAACCGCAATCACCCGCCGTTCTGGGGCACCACCACTCAAGGCGGTCGCCTCACCGATCCCAACAATCTGGTCTTCCGCGGCAGCTCAGCTCACTCAGAGCCAGAAGCTCGGGCGATCCTGAACGCTGCCGATCTGGGTCCCGTGAGCAGGATGCGCCTAGGTATCGATCTGCACTCGCACTCGAGGGTGTTCTTGTCTTCAAACACAGGTCGTGCACGCTTGAATCAGATCCAGCAGAGATTGATCCAGGCGATCAGTGCTCACCACCAGGCCGTTCCCACAGCGACTGGTTCTGCCAATGATCGCTTCTACGCCGATATTCCGGACCCGCCGAACAGTGGCATCGGTACTCACGCCGAGTATTTCGCTTACGAGTGGCTGGTTCCGGCGTGGACCCTGGAACTGGAGCCAGGCGAATTGGGAGCCAGAGAATACGGCGGATCTGGTGAAAGCCACGGCGGGTTCATCCTGCCCGAGAGTCAAGCCAAACGCGTTCGCGAGGCGTGGGCTCAATCGCACGTTGTGGCGTTTTACTTCATGGCGGGTCCGCCGTATCTGCAATCGGTGAGCTTGCATGCGGCCAACAGCAGCGCCGCGCTGTTGCATGAGTCGCGCTGGTTGCCTGCGGCCACTGGCAGCATCAACCGCACCCTGCAAACCCGTTCCCTTTCACGCATATCGGTCGGCCAGTCCATCACTGCCACGCTTGGCTTCAGCAAGCCGATGCGTTTGTTGGCCAACGGCGGTGCCGGTGGCCATGCTGGCCGTGGCTTGCCGGGTGTCGATATCGAACTGCAGCCGCGCGTCTGGTTGCTCCAGGCCGGGGTGCGCACGTTGCTTGATGTGAGCCAAGGACAATGGCTGGACAGCGGCCGCTATCCGGGCACGTCTGAGGCTTTCGAGTTCACTTTTGTCGTACCAAATGCAACTGGTGAGTTTCGGCTCGAAGTCGAGACCACCGACATGGTGAGGCTCGGCCTGGATGCCAATCCGGCGACTCCGGCGGATTGGAGCGCCGGCGCGTGGAGCGACTGGAACTCGATAAGCGGTAGTGACGTGGACACCGACAGTGGCGGCATCGACAGCAGTCTGGCATTCACCGCCGAAGTTCACGTGCCGGGTCCGATACCGCGAGTCCTGGGTGTGTTGCCAACGGTGCTCGGTGAGGGAGATTTGGTGCGCGTTCGGCTCAAGCCTGATGCGCCCGTCATTGGACGCGTTGAGGTGATCGGGGAGGATCCGGATTTCACCCGCTCGCTGCCAGCGAATTCGGAGCTGTCTCATGATGCACCGCGACGAGCCGTGTGGCTGGATGGTCAACAAGGTGAACGCGAGCTCGTGCTTGGTGCTGAGGAAGACGCGATCCATCAAGGCGACCGCGACGCTGAGTTTCGGCTTGGCCTGATCGAAGGAGGGCGGCTGTCGAATTTTCTCAGCCACTCGTATCGTGTTATCGACAATGATCGCGCTGATCGGCGTTCGCTGAACTTGGCAGATTACCGCGTGGCGTTCCCGGCTCCATTGCAGAATCCAAAAGCAATGGGCCTTGCCGAAGGATTCGCCGCCGCCTTGATGGACAGCACCCCGATCGACATCAATTTGCGAGGAGGTGCCACCTATTACGCACCATTCGAAGCCGGGCGGATGCAGCCGATTCCCGTGTTGAAAAATGCGACGCTGTTTGGCAACGGTGGCACTGTAATACTGGGAGATGAACGCGCTTCCCCGGTCACATTTGTGATGAGCGAGCGGCCGGGCACACTGTTTGAAGTTGGCCCCGAGGGGCGATTGACTTTGGATCAAGTCACAATCGTGATGTCAGGGTTTCCCGACGCCCTCCTTGCAGGCGAAGTGCCCGCCCCGCTGTTTTCTACCCTTGGTCAACTCAATGTAAGTCGCAGCGTCATCCGCGACGTCGAAGGCCAATTTGCCGCCGCCTTTTCAGGCACGGGCAACACGCTAGTTGAGCGTTCCAGTGTAGTTCGATGGTCGGATTCGCCGGTGGTTACTGGTGCCGGCAACAACTCTTTGAGGACCACCAGCGTGCTTGGCGCGACTTCTCCCAGCGCGGTACTGCGCGGTGGAGGCAGCATCGAAGGTATCTGGACATCGCTAATCGGAAACAGTTCGGCCGACGCGCGCTTCAAGGTGGAAGGAACGGGCTCGCTGCGATTCACTGGCGTATTACTCCAGGACAATCAAAGTTCTGCAGCACCGTTGCCGGCTCAGCCGGATTGCGTTGGAGCAATCACGAGTGGCGGCTTCAATCTGCATGACGCAAGTGGCTGCGTTGGTGCAGGGCAGGGCGACCTCGGCGGAGTATCGATTGAACTGCCCGATCCGGCGCCCTTTACTGATCCGACATGGAAGGCACCCGTTGGGCAAGCTATCGATTTCGGTGGCAACTGCCCCAGCATCGACCAACGCGGCGCGCCCCGTCCGCAAACCATGACGCCCAACGCTGCACCGCGTTGCGACGTTGGCGCCGTCGAAGTCGGCATCAACCCCTATCGAGGCATTTGGCAACCCACACGACCTGGCCACGGGCTCGACCTGCAAACCAATGGCAACCAATTGTTGTTGGCCTGGTACACCTATGCGGACAATGGCCAGCCGACGGCATACCAGGCGATTGCGCCGCTCACTGGCCCGCGCTGGCAAGCCGAGTTGCAGTTGAGCCGGCGCCATCCAACAACGGGCGAGGTGTTGACTCCCGTACGCGTCGGTACCGTAGCCATCGATTTTGCGAGTGACGTCAGCGCGACTTTGCGCTGGCGCTTTGATGCACGTGGCATCGACGGCAGCGAGGCGATTGTGGCGGCCTTGTTTGCTGCCGCCGAGCCGGAGGTCGAGGTCACCGGGTTGTGGTTCCCACCGGCTGAGTCGGGCTACGGAGCAACCATCACCCGACGCGGCGATGTGACGGCGGTGGGTTTGTACTACTACGACGCCAGTGGTGTGTTGCGCTGGGCGCTGGGCACGGGTGGCGGCGAAAGTGCGCAGCAAATCGACATGGTCAGCTATACCGGCTTCTGCCCCGATTGCGACGCTGCGACCATGCCCGTGCAGGCGCAGCCGGCAGGCGATCTGCTGGTCCATTTCCTGAGTCCGCGGCGCGCGCGCGTCGATACCAACTTGCTCTACCCGGGCGCGAATGGCGGCAGCTGGATTCGCTCACGCGCCGACTTCGTGCCTCTGAATGACTCGGTGGACAACAGTGAGGCCGCAGCACAAGTCAGCGCCGGACGTTGAGCCATCTACGCAGTCGGGATTTGGGATAACACTGGGGCAGCGGAGCAAGCTCACCATAGCCTGGGTACCAAGGTTGTGCGGTTGTAGAGCCGAGCTTGCTCGGCTGCTCTGCTGGCCGCAGTGCGGATGACTCAGAGCAGCGGAGCTTCAAAGTGGGTAGGGCCGAGCGTGGCTTCCTGAATCCGACCAAGCAACGCGACCGCGTGCGCGCAGCGCGTGTACTCGCTCGGCTGCTTGCTTGTTTGTAGTCGAGTCGTGGCGCAGCGCCGGCGGGTACGCGTTCGCGGCAGAGTTTGAAAGCCACAAACGACAAAGCCCGCAGCGATGCGGGCTTCGTTGGTCAAACTTGCTGGGCGAAATGCATCAACCGCCGAGCAGTTCCTTCACCAACTTGATCAGTGCGGCCTCGTTGACCGGCTTGGTCAAATAGGCCTTGGCACCTTGCCGCATGCCCCAGACCTTGTCGGTCTCCTGATCCTTGGTGGTGACCAGAACGATCGGGATGTGTGCGGTGCTGGGATCCTTGGAGATCGAGCGCGTCGCCTGGAAGCCGTTCAAGTTGGGCATCACCACATCCATCAGGATGAGGTCAGGAATTTCGCGCTTGGCCACTTCCACGCCTTGCGCACCATCCTCTGCCGAGAAGGTCTCATGCCCCAGTTTCTCGACGATGCGCTTCATGCCCATCAGTTGCGAAGGGGAGTCGTCGACAATCAGCACGCGTGCCATTGAGATCCTCGGTCAGTAGGCGCTTCTTGCGCGTTAGGCTGAATGATAGCCGTACCGGAGCGGTTGCGGGAAATGCCGATCACTCAGTTTGATGGTGATGGCGAGATCTCTACCAAAGTGCGCCCAAATGAGCCGCCGGCCAGCATGCCTTCGAATACCTCGGAGACACCATCCAAGCTCACGGTGCGCGTGCAAATGCGCTCCAGATGCGCTGGTTTCCAATCCGTGGCGAGGTGCTGCCAAACGCTTTCGCGAATGGCGCGCGGTGTATTGGTCGACGACACGCCCAGAATGCTGACGCCGCGCAGAATGAAAGGCATCACGGTGGTGGCGAGATTGTGACCTCCTGCCAGGCCGCAGCTTGCGATGTTCCCGTACAGCCCCACATGTCGGGTCAAGCCGGCGAGCATTTCGTCGCCGACGTTGTCGATTGCGCCGGCCCAGGTCGCTCGCTCCAGCGGACGTTGCCCCCAGTGCAGATCGCGACTGGAAATCACCTGGCTCGCACCCAGCGCAATCAGATCGTCCAAGCGGTCGAACTTCGAGGTGATGGCATGCGCCTCATAGCCGGCACGGGTCAATACATCGATCGCCAACATGCCGACACCACCGGTGGCTCCGGTCACCACGATGGGACCAGCCGCTGGTTGCTGCCCGTTGGCTTGCATGCGGTACAGCGACAGTGCCGCGGTGAAGCCTGCGGTGCCGATGAGCATCGCTTCACGCAGGGTCAGACCCGTTGGCAGGGGGATGACCGACTTCGATTCGAGCCGCACATATTCGCTGTAGCCGCCGTCGCGATCCTCCGACAATCCACAGCCGGTGCAGAGGACCGCATCGCCCTCGCTGAACGCAGCCGAGCTGGACTCAACGACATGTCCGGCGACATCGATGCCTGCGATCAATGGAAACCGCTGCAAGATCTTGCCGCGGCCCGTACCCGCCAACGCATCCTTGTAGTTGACCGACGAATACGCTGCCTTGATGACAACGTCGCCGGCACTCAGGTCATCAAGCGACACGCCTTCCATGCCGGCGCGATAGTCATCGCGCCCCTTGCTGTGGACGCGGAATGCGCGGAAGGTGGCTGGCAGGTTCATCGTCGAAAATCTCCTTGTCATTGAGTCAAAGCGGATCGCTGTTCCGGCGAACGCTGGGGGAATGGTCGGGCGGGATGGTCGGTACGCCGGCGATGCCAATGACCGGCAAGTCTTCTCGATATCTCGACGACCTCAGTCGACGCTAGCACCCGCTTTCTGATGTTGCTGGGTCGAGTGCGCTGGAGAAGCGTCACCCACAAAGACAAAGCGCGCCGAAGCGCGCCTTGTCCTGGAACATGGGATTGACGCTTGGGCTTAGCCTTCGCCTTCCTTTTTCTCTTCTTTGGTCGTGACCGCTTCGTCGATCTTCTCGCCGGCGGCGTTGACGGTTTCCTTCACTTTCTCGCTGGCGTCTCCGGCCATTTCCTTGCCAGCAGCCGCGGCGTCGGCGGCGATAGCCTTGCCTTCCGCGACCACTTCCTTGCCTTCGGCAACCACATCAGCCGCCACTTCCTTGCCCTCTGCAACGGCGTCAGCCGCCAGTTCCTTGCCGTCTGCGACCGCTGCTGCGGCGGCATCGCCGGTAGCTTGCACGGCATCAGCCGTCGCGGTAGACGCCGTGTCGGCGGCTTCGCTGACGGCTTCCTTCACTTCAGCGGTGGCGGCAGCGGCCTTCTCTTCGGTCTGCGCTTGCTGCTGCGGCGAGCATGCAGCCAGAGCGGCGACCAAAGCGGCAGCGAGAATGTTCTTGTTGAAAGTCATGATGGAAAAACCTCGTTTGGGGTTGAGAGTGTCATGCAGCAGGTAAAAAATGACCGTCGGTTCAAAAAACGCAACGCCCATTAGTATCGCTCAGACCAGCTCAACTGCAATCGCCGTGGCTTCGCCGCCTCCGATACAGAGGGAGGCAATCCCGCGTTTGCCGCCGCGCTGCCGCAAAGCGTTGAGCAGGGTAACGACCAGGCGCGCGCCGCTGGCGCCGATGGGATGCCCCAATGCACAGGCACCGCCGAATACATTGACTTTCTCGTGTGGAATGCCGAGTTCCTGAATCGGTGCCATCGCCACACAGGCAAATGCTTCGTTGATTTCGAACAGGTCAACATCAGCCACCGACCAATTGATCTGCTTCAACAGGCTGTCGATGGCAGCCACCGGCGCCGTGGTGAACCACTCGGGTGCTTGAGCATGGGTGGTGTAACCAACGATGGTTGCCAGGGGCGTGATGCCGCGAGCCTTGGCATCGTCGGCACTCATCAACACGGTTGCTGCGGCGCCATCGGAAATGCTGGACGAGCTGGCGGCAGTGATGGTGCCATCTTTCCTGAATGCCGCCCGCAGCGCCGGAATCTTGCCGATATCGCACTTGCCCGGTTGTTCGTCGGAATCCACCTGGACGTCACCCTTGCGACCGGCCACGGTCACCGCGACGATCTCATCCTTGAAGCTGCCATCGGCCTGCGCGGCCAAAGCACGGCGCACGCTCTCGGCGGCGAACGCGTCTTGTCCATCACGCGTGAAGCCGAGTTTCTCGACACACATCTCGCCGAACACGCCCATCGACTGCTTCTGGTAGGGATCAGTCAAGCCATCCCAGGCCATGTGATCGATGAACTCGGCATTGCCATAACGCAGGCCGGTACGCGAACCGTTCAACAAGTGTGGCGCGTTGGTCATGCTTTCCATGCCGCCGGCGACGATGACCTTGGCCGAGCCCGCCTTGATCATGTCGGCGGCCAACATGATGGCGCGCATGCCGGAGCCGCAAACCTTGTTGATGGTGGTGCAAGCGACCGACGTCGGCAGTCCCGCGCCAAGCACGGCTTGACGCGCGGGCGCTTGGCCGAGTCCCGCAGGCAACACACATCCCATGATGGCTTCGTCGATGTCGGCGGCATCGAGTCCTGCTTGCGCAACCGCAGCGCGAATGGCGGTTGCGCCCAAGGTGGGCGTCGGAACGCCAGTGAACTGACCAAGAAACGAACCAATCGCTGTGCGCTTGGCGCCGACGATCACGATGTTAGTCATTGCAGTTCCAGTTTTGGCGGGGCGAGGCCCGCGATTATCGCAGTGCGCCGTTTCAACGGCCACCTCACCGGCTTGGCGGAAATCGGGTCAGGCGAATACGGTTGCGGTTTACGGTGGGCAGAATTGTTGGCTGAGAGTAGCCTTCACGCATGCGGGTTCTTACCACTTTGGCTTGCGAATGGGCGCCGTCGCGATGGCGGCTCGCGCTTGCGTTCGCCATGCTGGTGGCAGCCTCGTTGGTGTCGCCGGCCCTCGCTGCTGAAGAGACCGGGCCTGGCGTGGAGCGCGTGCGCTTCTTTGCGCTCGGCATCGAGGCAGGCCTGGCGCAGCCGACCGTACGCGCGATGGCGCAGGATCACGATGGATTCCTGTGGATAGGGTCGCAAGATGGACTCAGTCGTTATGACGGCCACGAGTTCGAGGTGTTCCGTCGCGACACGCGTTCGGCGGCGGGCCTTTCCGACAATCACATCACTGCGTTGACGGTGGATGGGGAGGGAGTGTTGTGGATAGGCACGCAGTCGGGTGGCTTGTCGCGGCGGGACCCACGCGACGGGTCAATCACTCGGGCAGTGCGCGAGTTCGGCAAAGACGACCGCGTGTCTTTCGAGCAGATCGAAGCATTGCTTTGGGACACGCGTGTGGGATTGCTGGTCGCCAGCGCGGGTGGATTGATTCAACGTCAGACAGGTGCGGGGTGGGAGGCGCTTGAGCTGGGTATTGGCCGCGCAACCGGCCCCGTGCGCAGCCTGCGCGTGAGCCAGCAAGGCGACCTCTTGATTGCCGCTCGCAATGGCGCCTGGCGATGCAGGGGCTTGGGCGAGTGTGGTGCTGCGTTTGCCGATGCCGATGGTCGCGCTATCGATGCCTACGACTTGCTCGACGACGCCGACCACAGCGTCTGGTTGGCCAGCACCGAGCGCGGCTTGTTTCATTACTCCGCCACGTCCGAGTTGATTGAGCGCATCCATCGCGGCGGCGAGGAAGGGCGCAGGTTGGGTGACGACGCCACCCGCAGCCTGCTGATTGATCGCGCTGGCCGCTTGTGGGTTGCCAACAACAACGGTGTTTCCCGTCTGTCTCCAGACCGCACCCAGTTGCGCAATTGGCACCCGCGCCCGACGAGCATCGGTGGACTGCCGACGGGACGTTTGCACACCTTGTTCGAAGATCGCAGCGGTCTGCTGTGGTTCGGTACCTGGACCGAGGGACTGGCGCTGCTTGATCCTGCGACCGAGTCATTCATGTCGATCAGCAGTGACTCGTCGCAAGCGGGAGCCATACCCTCCGACGTCATCTCCGCGCTGTTGGCTGCGGCCGATGGCAGTCTCTGGTTGGGGCAGGGCAGTACGGGTGGGCTGGTGAGGTTTGACCTGCGACGCGGCGTGGTCGAGCGATTTCTGCACGATCCCAAGGATCCCAGCAGCCTGTCGCACAACTTTGTCCAACACCTTGCCTTTGATCGCAAAGGCAGATTGTGGATTGCCACCCGCGGTGGTGGCCTGAATCGGATGCGCGCAGATGGCCGCAGTTTTGACCGCTTCATTCACCAACCGGATGACCCCGGCAGCTTGGCCAATGATCAACTGGTCAGTCTGTACGCGGATTCTGAAAACACGTTGTGGATCAGCACGCTCGATTCTGGACTGGACCGGCTGTGCGACGGTTGCACGGAGTTTGTCCACTACCGCCACGACCCTGCCGACCCACATTCGATCAGCAGCGACAACATCAATAGTGTCTATGAGGACAGCCGCGGCCATTTCTGGGTGGCCTTGCGACCGGGTGGCATCAATCTGCTGGATCGTGCGAGTGGTCGCTTCGATGGTGTGCAGGCTAGGCCGAGCGATCCCACTTCGCTGAGCAGCAATGCAGTGACCGTCTTGTTCGAAGACAGTCGGCACAAGCTATGGGTGGGAACGCAAGGCGGCGGGGTCAATCGCGTCGAGGGGATGGTCGGTGGCGTGCCGCTTTTTCGGCGTTTGTCGCGCGCCGATGGTTTGGGCTCGGATGCGGTCGGCAGCATGTTCGAGGATGCTCGCGGTCAACTCTGGGCAGGCACCACCGCCGGACTCAGCCGGATCGATCCCGAGCGCTGGCAGAGCGAGAATTTCGGCAGTCGCGACGGGACTCAGACCGGCGGCTATTTTGTTGGCAGCCAAGCGCGGCTGCCCAACGGCAGCATGGCGTTTGGTGGCCTGCGCGGGGTCACCATTCTCGACCCCGAGCAGCTGACTGCGCGGCGTCCACCCGGTCGCGTGGTGCTGACGCGTGCGCGCAGTTTGGCGGCAACCGATCTGGATCAGGATTCGCTGCGTTTGGCGGACCGCATTCGCCACGATGGCAGCCTGCGCCTGCGCCATCCCGCACAGGATGTGAGTTTTGAATTTTCGGCATTGGCCCTGAATGCCCCAGAGGGTCTTCGTTATCGCCACCGCCTGGATGGATTGGACACGGACTGGTTATACAGCGAGCCCCGGCGCCGGTTTGCCGCCTACACCAATTTGCCGACGGGCAGCTACCAGTTCCGCGTGCAGGCCACTGTAGGTACCTTGGTGGGCCCCGAGACCGTGATCGCGCTGACGGTGGATCCGTCGCTGGCGGCACACCCCTTGGCACGCATCGGTTACGGCGTGCTTGGCAGCCTGTTGCTGCTGGGTTTTGTCTGGCAGGTGCGCAGTCGCTGGCGTGAACGCGAGCGCGCGGCGGATCGTCTGCGTGACAGCGAAGCACGGCTCAAATTGGCGCTATGGGGCACAGGCGATGAGCTGTGGGATCTTGACCTGCGCAATGATTCGATGAAACGCATCAATCCATTGCCGTTTCTGGCCGCACCACGCGAGGAAAACTCCATGCGCGCGGCCGACCTGCTGCGCTTCATCCACCCCGACGACAGGAACCTGCCGGTACTCGCGCTGACCAGCCATCTGCGCGGAGAAACCGAGGTTTTCGAAGTCACCTATCGGGTCCTGGATACCGCGGGTGAATGGCGCTGGTTGCGTTCGCGTGGACGTATCGTTGAACGCGATACCAATGCACGCGCCTTGCGCGTAGCCGGCACGGTGAGTGACGTCACCGAACTGAAAAACGGCGAGATCAGCCTGCAAACGCTCAACCGAGAGCTCGAGCAGCGGGTCGAAGAGCGTACAGCGGCGCTGACTCGCTCGAATGAAACCTTGCACGGTACGGTGGCGGATCTGAAGCTGGCGCAGCGGCAGTTGGTCGATTCCGAAAAGATGGCGGCGCTGGGCGGCCTGGTGGCGGGTGTGGCGCACGCGATCAATACGCCCTTGGGTATCAGTGTCACTGCTGCTTCGCATTTGCAAGGCGAAACGCTGCGCCTGCGTCGGCAACTTGAATCGGGCGAACTCAAGCGTTCCGATCTGGATGCCTACGAAAGTACCGCGCGCGAAAGTTCCGAATTGATCCTGCGCAACCTCCAGCGCGCGGACAAGTTGGTCAAGAGTTTCAAGCAGGTGGCCGTCGATCAAAGCAGCGAGGCCCGTCGACACATCGTGCTGGCGTTATACATCGACGAGATCCTGACTTCACTGCGACCCGCGCTGAAGCGCGCGCGCCATCGCATCATCGTCGACTGCCCTCCCGATCTCGGGTTTGTGACCCTGCCCGGTGCCATCTATCAAGTGTTGGCGAATCTGGTCATGAATACCCTGGTGCATGCCTTTGCGCCGGATGAGCCGGGTGAGATCCGCATTGAAGCGTCACTGAAAGCCACGCATGTGCTGCTGACCTACGCCGACAACGGCTGCGGCATGACGGAAGAATCGCGATTGCGGATCTTCGAGCCGTTCTACACCACCCGCCGCGGCCAAGGCGGCTCCGGTCTGGGCATGCACATCGTGTTCAATCTGGTCACCCAGGGGCTGGGCGGCACCATCGAGTGCGATAGCGCACCCGGCCAGGGTGTGTATTTCAGTATCCAGATACCGCGCGACTCAACGTTGGCTTGAGCAAGCCTGTCTCAGCAGCAGATGGTTCGCGCCAATCGAGCAGGCGCGGTCACCTTCGAGGTCCAAAAACACAGTCGAACTTGTGGGCAATCGCGCGGTTGGTGTGCGGCGTACCGCGCTGCTATTCGCATGGCTGCTGAGCGTCCCAACGCCCTTTTCATGACGCCAATCTGATCTCTCGCCAGCGACACTCGGCAGTTTCGATGCCTGGGACTCCGAGCATGCCAGTTGCTGATCTCAACGTACCCGCCAATGCGGTGGTCACCGGCGCCAGCCAGGGCATCGGCTTGGCGATGACTGAGCAGTTGTTGGCCATCGCTGACGTTGCGCAGGTCATCGCGGTATCCCGCTCCAGCTCCCGCTCTGCCGCATTGCAGGCATTGGGCGATGTGCACGGCTCACGCTTGGTTTGTATCGACGCTGACCTCACGCAGGCGAGTGATGTGGCCGCATTGGCCGCGCATGTTGCCGCTTGCGCACCGCGCGTGCATTTGTTGTTGAACTGTGCGGGAGTGCTGCATGGCCCTTCCCTGCTGCCTGAAAAATCGCTCGCCCAGCTCAGCCTCGCCAACCTCGAGCAGTCGTTTGCATTGAATGCCTTTGCGCCCATTCTGCTGGTGCAGCACCTGCTGCCGATGGTGCGACATGGACTGCCCACCGTGATCGCTTCGCTGTCCGCGCGAGTGGGCTCGATTGGTGACAATCGACTGGGTGGCTGGTATGCCTACCGCGCCGCCAAGGCCGCGCAGAATCAGCTGTTTCGGACGCTGGCGATCGAGTTGCGGCGAATCAATCCACGCGCGGTCTGCGTGCTGTTGCATCCCGGGACAGTGGATACGCCGTTGTCAGCACCCTTCAATGCGCGGGTGGCGAAAGACCATCTGTTCACCCCCAAGCAGTCAGCCGATTTCCTGCTCACCATCGTTGCTGGATTGCAGCCGGCCGACAGCGGTCGCTTCATCGCCTGGGATGGCAGCGACATCCCCTGGTAGCAGCACATGCGGCGATCAACGCGGGGATCAACGCGATTGCACGCGTGCGGTACTCAGTCCGATCAAGCGTGACACCACGGTCGCGATGTAGCCCACGCCGGCGAACTGCTCGAACATCACGATCACTCGTGCCTGCGAGGACAGTGGAATGATGTCGCCGTTGCCAACGCCCGATAGCGTCGCAAAACTCAGGAACAGCAGCTCCAACCACTGCCGCGGTCGCTCCGGTTCCACCATGCCGGTGAAACTGCCTGGAATCAGTTCCTGACAAACAAAGAAGGCATAAGCGAAGCCCCAAGCCAGCAAGGTAAACGTCGCGGCCGCAGCAAACAGTTCGTCACTGGTGACCAGGTGATCATCCAGCATGTACCAGATCAAGCTGCCGGCCGCGTAGAAGTACAACGCCGATTCCAGCAGGGCGGACCACATGATCAGCTGCGGAATGGAGAAGATCACCGATGTTGTCGCCAACACGATGGCGGGTAGTGCCAGCAGCCAGGCAATCCAGTTGGCCGCCTTGCTTTGCCCGACCACCCAGACCGCAAGTGGTACCACGACCAGTGCGAACGCGCTGAACAACACCCGCTGGCTGTGGGCGCTGTCCAGTAACGGATACAGCAACAGGCTCAGCAACTGCGCGGCCAGCAGCAGCGCCGAAGGGTGTTTGCGCAAGGTGAGGTACCAGCGGATCTTGGGTTTCATGGACACTTCTTCGGGTCGCGCCAGGTTGCGCAGTGGAAGGGAGATCGGCACTTGGCGGCGAGGGTGCGCGAGATAACCACCCGCTTGTCCAAGCGCAGGCATTCTAGTGCCAGCGTTGCCGCCAATGCTGCCGCTGCGTTGCATCCTGAAACGTCCAGGCGATGAATCGACTTTGTTTGTTGCCCTGAGCCATCGCCACGATGCGTACCTCATCGGCCGCCACGGATCGCAGTTGTTGGCGCAAGGCGGGAAGATGTTCAGCCTTGGATACCAGGCTGCTGAACCACAGCACATGTGACGGGACTTCCGCGCTCTCGGCAATCATTTGCCGGAGAAATCCACGCTCCCCACCGCGACACCACAGCTCGTTGGGCTTGCCGCCGAAGTTCAAGAGCGGCTGACCACTTGCCGGCGCTGATTTCCCCGGCACTGATTTGCCCGGCACTGACTTACCCAGTTGTCGCCATTTGCGCTCGCTGCCGGCGCAGGCCTCGGCGGCTGAGGCGTGAAACGGCGGATTACATAGGCTGAGATCGAAGAAATCGTCTTTGCGCAGCAGGCCTGAAAATACCTTCGATGGGTTGAATTGCCGACGCAGCTCGATGGCTTCGTGCAAGCCCGGATTGTTGTCGATGATCGCCGATGCCGAAGCCAGCGCAGCGGGATCGATGTCGCTGCCTGCAAACTGCCAGCCGTATTCGCGGTGGCCCAGCAGTGGATAAATGCAGCTCGCACCAACGCCGATATCCAGCACCCGGACGGCTGATCCGCGGGGAATCTGGCCGCCGTTTCCGCCTGCCAGCAGGTCGGCCAGCGCGTGCAGATAGTCGACGCGACCCGGTATCGGCGGACACAGGTAACCGGCTGGAAACTCCCAATGCGCGATGCCGTAGTGCAACTTCATCAGCGCTTGATTCAACAGCCGGACCGATGGCGGCCGACTGAAGTCGATGCTGCTGTCGCCGGCCGGCGTCTTGATCAGTGCGCTGGCAAGTGCGGGGCATACCGATAACAAGGCGGGAAAATCGTATCGGCCTTGATGCCGATTGCGCGGGTGAAAGGGCCCGTTGGAAGCAACCATGGATGTGGCGCCATTGGAGCGGTCACGGGCCGCTGGGGTGAATCGGCGAGGGGGTTGGCTCATTGGCACAGCTTAGGCGCAGAACCGAAATCCTGTGTCCGCCAAGCCAACTGAGCGACGGCGAATCTTCCTACCAGCAGAAATCGCAATCGTGCAGTCCCCGACCATCACTGGCAGGTTGAATGCGCTGGTGGCTCGGCCAGTGAGCCGCGATAGCGAACGATCAGATCGCCGCTGATCGGCATGTGCAACGCCACATCAAAATGAAATCGACCCACGATATCGAACTCGCGAGCCACACTTTTTGGCAGCAAACGCAACGGAATCGGAATGCCGAAGCACGTGCCACGAAGAACGGGAAAATGCAGGGCGGCGTCAGCCACATACAGGCCGAGCGTAAACAGAAGCGGGCCAAAGCGCTCGCTGATATGTGGGCCATTGAGGGCCAGATGCGAAGAAAACCGTCGGCCGGCGAAGTTGCGCTCCCAGGTCTCGCCGGATTCGTCGCGTTGCTTGGTGACCTCGAGCGGGACATGGTTGCCTGCGGGCGGGAATCGACACACCGCAGCGGTCATTCGGGCCAAGAGGCTAGTTCCCCGTTCGATGTTCGCCGTGCCCACCAGGCGCATCACCCCGATCACGAGGTGGCTGGCGCGCACCGAGGCAGGCAGTTGCTCGACAGCGAGCCCAGCAAGCTGCTCGATCAAGGGCAGAATGGGCGCTTCGTCGCGGCGGAAGGTGATGGCAAGATCGGCCATCGCAGACTCAATTCGAGCCAGCGACACCTCCTCGATGCACGGTCGCGCGCCGGAGGCCGGCAGTGGTCCGCGCAACAACGCGCGCACTGCGATGGCGGGCACCCAAGGACCGGCACCGCTCCTTGCCAGCAGCGTCCAGCGACGGCGGCACGCCGTCAGCTGACCGGCCCGCATCATGTGACCACTTACCTCAACTTGCATGCCGCCAAGGTCACTGCCAAACGGCAGCAACCATCGGGCGACGCTTTCGACGAGGGACACCGCCCAGCCGCGTAGCGGCAGTCGCCAACGCGAGCGCAGCCAGGACAGCACCGCCAGGAAGTGATTCATCACCGGCAACTCGAGGCCAGCCCGGAAGCTCACCGAGCGTGCCACAAAATGCGCTGGGAACAGGATCAGGTCGGGCACCTTGACCAGCCATCCGCGGCGTCGCTTTTTCGCATCCACTTCCAGGGAGTACGAACGCGGCTGACTCCATCCGCGCATCGGCACCCAGCGTCCGGCTTGCCACAGTCTGCCTTCTGACCCGCACTGGGCGAGAATACTGGCGATCACCGAGTGCCCACGCGGAGCGCGATTGCCCGGCAAGATGACGCTGTCGATCGCCTCGATGTGAACCATGTCCTTGGCGAGCTCGACTACCGCTGCTGACGAGATCGCGGGCACGCTGGAGGCTCCGGAGAGCGCAAATAGTCCGCGCGACCTGGCGCGTTCATCCAGACCTGAAATGCCGGCGCAAAAGTCGCTGTCGTCGCACAGGTCGAGGTAGTTGATGCCAGCTTCGAGGCAGGCTTCAACCAACCGATACGGCTGCTCGCCGTAGGCATGAAACGGGCCTGCGGCATCGACTACCACGTCAGGCGCAATCTGCGCCAAGGCGCTCAGATCACCTGTCCGATCCAGCTGTAACGCCTGCGCACCCAGCGTTTCGGCCGCGGCAGCGACGCGTCCATCGTCACGACCGGCCACCCACAGCGTGTGTCCATCGCGCGCGAGCAGTCTCAGCACGCGTTCGCCGAACACGCCGTAGCCGCCGACCACGATGATCCTCATTCGTCGGCGGATTGCAGCAGACGTGCGCGAAGTCCGGCATCGGGCAGTCCGCACAGATCCGCGCGGCCAAACAAGCGGTAACGGCTGCGCGCAATGCGTTGGTAAAGGGCCTCACGCAGCGGTCGTGGCAACCCCATCAGCAGCCGCAATCCATGTCCCCAGCCACCGCAGCGCTTGCCAAGGTGCGCCATGGCGTCGAAGCCACCGCGCGCGACGCCAGCATCCAGCAATAACCAGCTGTCCGGATCGTGTTGATCGAGCCCGTAATGACGCAGCAACGCGCCGCCCAGCGAAGTCTGTACCGGACAGATGCGGACCACGCCGGCCCGATCCAGGCGCGCGATCAATCGCGCGCCAAAACAACACAGCGCGCAACTCCCATCCATGAAGGCGACAGGGTGGCGGTCATCAAACGCCGGCACCTGGGGGTCGCTGCGGTAGCTGTAGGGCCAGCGGTCCGTGATCTGCAACGAGATGGCCTCCGCACGCTGCCAGGCAGCGCTGGTGCACCGCCCGGCGGGCGACGATTCTCTGCAACTCGCTCAGCAGGACTTGCCCTCTCCGGGCAAACAAACCGTTCGGATCTGATCTTCCAGCCCCGAGCGCGCGCGCCGTGCACGCTCTTCGCGTTCGGCAACCGTCATACATTCGGTCTTGCCCAAACGGGAGCCTGTGACGGCTTCAAGCTTGCACACCTTGCGGTCTTTCTCATCGTTACGAATGGTCGCGGTGAGCACTTCCTGTGCGTTGTAAAGCTCGATGCGTTCCTCAGGTTTCAGCTCCAGCGCATTGCTGTGGCCTTCCAGCAACTCGGCGATCACATCGCGCGCCTTGTTCATGCGGGTGATGTCGCCACGCTTCATGCGGCCGTAATCACCGGCCATGGCCAACACCAGCGACTGATCAATTTCCTCAACGAATTTCTCGGCATCGGTGATGGTTGCCGCGCGCTCGTCGGCACGCTCGGCCAAGGTAGCGGCATCCGACTGCACCATCACATTTCCCTGGGCCGCCGCCGACACGGCCAAAGTCAGTGCCAATGCCACGAGTTTCATCTTCATCAGAATGTCTCCTGCAAGTTGGCTTGCAGCTTACAAAGGGATGCCGCTGGCGACAATCGGCAACTGCGAATGCACCTGCACCAACCCTGTTCACTGCCGTTCAAGATCGCGCAAATGCAGCTTGAGCGCTTCTCCGGAGAGTTGAATTTCGCGCACCGACAGACCCAGCGACCACATCAGCAGAACCAGCGCCGTGCCGAACGCAAACTTGCCGGCGGTCACCCAACCGGCAAACAGCAGAAACATGCACAACACGCAGACGAACAGACTGAGCACTCCGATGCCTTGCATCGCCCGAATCAGATCGACCCGTTTGCGCAAGCTGCTGACCTCCTCCAGAAATTCGGGATGACCGTCGTTGATCATTGAATGCAGCTGCCGAATCACCGATGCCACCGCCAGAAATCGATTGGTGTAAGCCAACAGCAACAGAGAAATGGCCGGAAACAAAAGGGCAGGCGTAGCGAGGGTCAGTTCCATGGCCGAAAGATTAGCGTTTGCCGGCGACCCAAGCCATGACATCGGTTGGCGGTGCGCTCAGGACAGTACTGCCAGCGCTTCGCGCACGCGTTGGTCGGCGAGTTCCAGATCGATCGTCTCCACGCACGTATGGCCTCGAGTTGCCTCAACCAGCAAAGCACGCTGAATCGCACCGCGGGCCAGCGCCACGGCGTAAGGCGTGCGGCGAAAGGTGACCATGCTGTAACGCGGCACAAAACGCTGCGGATGGCGTTCGGCCAACACTCGCTCCAGCTGGCGTTGCAGCAGGAAGTCGGCATCGTCAACGCGGTCGCGCATTTCGATGTAGTTTTCCAGAGCCATGGTCTGGATGGCGTCGGCATTGGGACGCCGTTCGGCCTCGAAGTGGGCGAAGGCGTCGGCGAGATCGGCGTGTTTGTCGATCGCCTCGGCGAGCGCCACGCAATCCTCAAATGCGCAATTCATGCCCTGACCATGAAACGGCACCATCGCGTGGGCCGCATCGCCAAGCAACACCGCACGACCGTCCAGATGCCAGCGACTCAGTCGCAGGGTTCCGAGCTGACCCAGCGGGTTGTGACTGAAGTCGTGCAGCAGTTCGGGCATCAAGGGCACTGCGTCGGCGAAGTCGCGGGCGAAGAATGCCGCCACTTCAGCGTCGTTGGTGAGGTCCGCAAAACTTGGCCCCGCAGTGTTTGACTCGCCGCCATCATTGGGCAAGAACAGAGTGACCGTGAAGGTGCCGGCACTGTTGGGCAAGGCGATGCACATGTAGCCGCCGCGTGGCCAGATGTGCAGCGCGTTGGGCTCGATGCGATAGCTGCCATCCGCATTGGGCGGAATCTCCAGTTCCTTGTAACCATGACCCAGGTGCTCAAAGCGCTCATTGAGGTCGACGTGACCAGCGAGCGCCGCGCGCATCGCCGAGCCGGCACCGTCGGCGCCGACCAGTGCGCCATAGGCATGATCGATCCAAACGCCGTCGTTTTCGCGCTGCAAGCGACAGCTGCCCGTGTCGAAATCGACCGTGTGCAGACGCTGTCCAAAATGTAGCCGCGCGCCGGCGGCTTGTGCAGCGTTGAGCAGGTCGAGGTTGAGGCGCCCGCGATGAATCGACCAGATCACTTCCGAGTCGTCGCGCCCATATCGTTGCAACTGAGTCTGGCCATCGATGGCGTGGACCATGCGCCCGCGCATCATCACTGCGTGCTGCATGACGGCGGCCGCCGTATCCGCTTGCTCCAGCGCATGCCGTCCGCGCTCCGCCAAAGCCAGGTTGATTGAACGGCCGCCTTCGTAGCCGGCAATGCGCGGGTCCGCGCGGCGTTCGAATACATCGACGGCAATCCCGCGTTTGGCCAACAAGGTGGCCAGCAAGGCGCCCGCGAGTCCAGCACCGGCGATGGTGATGCGTTGGGGACGCATGTCAGCGTGCCTCGCTCGACGGGATGGCAGCGAACTGGCGGACCACGTCCGCGAAGCGCAGGACATCCGTGTGACGGTTGTACAGCGGGGTCGGCGCGATGCGGATCACGTCGGGTTCGCGCCAATCGCCGAGTACGCCGTTGCTGGCCAGATAGTCAAACAATGCGCGTCCTTGAGCACGTCCGCCACGGACTCGCAGCGACAGTTGGCAACCACGTTGGGTGGGATCGAGCGGAGTGACTATCTCCAGTACGGAATCGAGTTGCGCCTGGATCAGCGACTGCAAGTAGCCGGTCAATAGCACGGACTTGGTGCGCAATGCCGACATGCCGGCACGCTGGTACAGGCTCAAGGATGCGATCAATGGGGCCAAGGCCAACACCGGCGGATTGCTCAGCTGCCAGCCGTCGGCACCCGCGCTGGGAACAAACTGTGGCCCCATCTGAAAGCGTGTCGCGGGGTCGTGGCCCCACCAACCGGCCAGCCGCGGCAGCTCCGCGCGTGCATGTTTGGCATGCACAAACGCACCAGCCACCGCACCGGGGCCGCAGTTCAGATACTTGTAGTGGCACCAGACGGCGAAATCGGCGTCACTGTCGTGCAGTTGCAGGGCGACGTTGCCGGCCGCATGGGCCAGATCAAAGCCCACCGCACAGCCTTGCGCACGGCCAAGTCGAACGATTTCTGCCAGATCAAACGCTTGTCCGGTGCGATACTGCACGCCGGGCCACAGCAGCAGGGCGACGCGCTGGCCGTGTAGTGCAAGTGCGCGCTCAATGGCGGCCATTGATATCGTGCCGGCAGGTTCATCGGCTTCGATTTCGATCAGATCCGTGGTCGGATCAAAGCCGTGGAAGCGAATCTGCGATTCCACTGCATGGCGATCGGAAGGAAATGCGCCGGCTTCCATCAGGATGGCCGAGCGTCCCGCTTCGGGGCGATAGAAACTCGCCATCAGAAAATGCAGATTGGCGGTAAGCGAGTTCATCGCCACGACTTCAATGGGCTCTGCACCCATCACCTCGGCGAGGCCATCACGCACCAGCGTGTGGTAGTGCATCCACGGCCGCTCGCCGCGAAAGTGTCCCTCAACCGCGTGCGTGCCCCAGGCCTCAAGCTCTTCTCGCAACAGCGTTGCCACAGCGCGTGGCTGCAAGCCGAGCGAATTGCCACAGAAGTAAGCGATGTCTGCATCGCCATGGCGCGGAATCAGAAACTCGGCACGCAATGCACGCGAAGGATCGGCGGCATCGGCGGCGAGGGCAAACGCTTCGCTGGCGAGTTCAGTCATTGCGGGTCTCATGATCCAGTGCTTTCACAAACCGGAGGTGTACTGCCGAATTCGAAGCGCTCGATTCGCTTCGCTTGGCTGACGCCGTTGATGGTGTACCGGAAATCAGCCGAGATTCCGTTGCTGGGAATGATTTGCACACTGCCTACGAGGTCGGAACCCGCTGAAGGGGGCGCATTGTTGATTTGCAGCAAGGGCGTACCGTTGCGAGACCGAAACAGACTGCCGGAAAAACTGCCGTTGGCTTGCCTGTCGGCGACCCCGGTGTAGAACACGGCCTCGCGATCGGTGTCGTAGGTAAACCAGACTGGGTACAGCTGGGCGTCAATCTGGGTCATGAACAGGCCCCAGCCCGAGGTTTGCGAACCGCCCCACCAGATGTCAGTGAAGTTGCTTGCCGCCAACCGCTGTGCGGCCTCGCCCGGTCGGCAAACGACCCGACGATTGCCGAACGGAAAGCGCTGCATGGTCTTGCTTTGACTGGGACCGGCGACCAGCTGGTAGTCAAATTGCAGACCGTTGTCGCCGGAAAACTGCAAGCGTGCATCGGCAAATTTGGTGTTCGTTTCGGTGGCGAGTCCGGCGATTTGTGCCAGCGGCACGCCGGTGTTGCCGAAGATCTCGCCGCGATAGCTGCCATCTGGTTGCGGCAGCAGTGCGCCGCTGTACCAGGTTGGTTCGCCATCAGCCGCGTAACTGAACCAGCCGAGGACCAGCGCATTGCCCTGGTCCGCTGTCACCAGACCCCAACCGCTTTCTGATGCCCGCCACCACACACCGGAACGATCTTGCGTCGCGGCCGCGAACGGGCTGCGGCGAACAAAAATGCCGGTCTGATTGCTGACTGCGCCGGGCGCGAGGTTGCCCGATGCGGACTCAAATGCCAGCTGGCTGCCATCACCGCTCAAGGCCGGTGACGCACTTTCGCGATCCGCCTCGCCGCCAGCATCCGACAGTGACAAGCGCGCGATGCGACCACGCGTGTTCGCGGTCACGCCCAGCTGGGCGACATGGACATCGGGAAGATCGTTGTTGTCGGCGTATGTCGTGTCGAGGTTGCTGGCCGACGAAATGAACGCGACGCTGCTGCCATCTGCCGACAAACTCGGTGCGCTGGATGCGCCGTTGGTTTCGCCATCATTCTCACCGAGGCTGACTCGCGACACACCCGTCTGTGCATCCCACACATACACATCCGGCAGACCATTGATATCGCCACCGACCAGGGGCTGATTGGACTCGAAAGCGACTGTGCCGCCATCGGCGGCAACGCTGGGCTGCGTCGATGATTGTCCGCCGCTGCCACAGCTTCCCGATGCCGCTGGCGTGCTGGCGGCCTGAGTCTGTCCGGTAAGCAAGTTGCGCAGCAGGATAACGCTGGTCGTAGGGCAGGGGGAGGTCTTGCGGCCCGTGCCCGTCAGTTCAATGTTGTTGGCGTTCGTCTCCCAGGCCAGCCATTGGCCATTGTCGGACAGGCTCGGATTGCGGCTGCTACCGTTGGCGACCAGGCCGGTTGCCAGCCCACCAGTGAATGACGAGCGACAGGTCAAACACTGTGGCGTGGTTACTGCTACGCCTCCATTGCCCACTGGCGTGAGCACGCTGCGATAGATGTTGGCTTGTCCCACCGTTCCTTGCGTCGGATCGGTGACGGTTTGCGTCCAGGCGATGCTGCCACCTGCAGCCGCGATCTCGGGGCTGGTGCCTGTCGGTGTCGGCAGGGCGGTGCCGACGCGCATCGTCGATCCGGTCAGCAGATTGCGCAGGAATAGCCCATTGCCGGTCGCCTTCTGGCGCAGATCACGGGCGGCTTTGGATTCACCCTGCAAAGCACCCATCGCCGCATCGGCGGTCACGAAGGCTATCAAGAGTCCATCGCCGGAAATCGTCGGCTCACTCGCATCCGAACTGATCGCCGCGCCCGTGTTGCTGACGCTCACACGAGCGACGGTTCCGGTGTTGCGGTCACGGCGAAAAATGTCGGCAGCGCCATTGGTGTCGCCAGCGACCAGGTTGCTGGCCCGTGAAACGAATGCGACGAAGCGGCCGCTGTCATCGATGGCCGCCAAAGAACTGGCATTGTTGCTTGCTGGGGTCACACTGCTGATCGTGCGGCGTACTTCGTCCACCACGACCACGACGGGTGTGCGCACGCCCCAGCTGCTGCCATCACCGATCTGTCCAAAATTGTTGGCACCCCAGCAGCGTAGTCCACCGCCTTGCCGAAGCACGCAGTTCTGTCCGCCGCCACCGGAATTGGCGAGCACGCCGCTGGAAAGTCCGGGTACGGCAATGGGGATAAGTCGCTGGCGGGTGGAGTTGTCGCCCAACTGGCCTTCGGTGTTGCGGCCCCAGCACAACAGCGCCCCGGCGTTGGTCGTGGCGCAGGTGTGATACCACGCGGCTTCGATGCTGGCGATGCCCGCGCTCAATCCGGTGACCGGCGTCGGTGTGCGCTTTGCCACCAAGCTGCCATCACCCAATTGGCCGGATTCGTTGCCGCCCCAGCAGCGCACACCGCCTGATTGCAACAGCGCACAGGAGAAATTTCCGGAAATGCTGATCGCGCGAACACCGCTGCCAAGACCCACCACCGGCGTGGGTGTACCACGTGAATCGAGAGTCCCGTCACCAAGCTGACCGACCGTGTTGTTACCCCAGCACAACACGGCGCCGGCACTGGTCAGGGCGCAGGTGTGGGTTTCACCTGCCGATACCGCGGAGACAGGACCAGGCAGTCCGGTGACTTCGACAGGAACTCCCAGGTCGCCGGTCACGCCGACGCCCAGTTGCCCCGACACGTTGTTGCCCCAACACCGCAGGCCGCCATTGGCGAGACTGGCGCAGGTGTGGAATCCGCCGGCCGCAAGTGAGGTGACGCCACTGCCAAGACCGGTGACATCCACTGGCAAACTACGATCAGTAAACGAGCCGTCGCCGACTTGTCCCAGCGTGTTTTGTCCCCAGCAACGAACACCACCCGCCGCAGTCAATGAGCAGGTATGAAAAACGCCGCCCGCCAACACACCATTACCCGTTGCCAGTTGTTGCACGGCCAGCGGTGTTTCCGACGTCAGCGTGTTACCAGTGCCCAGTTGACCAAATGCGTTGTCGCCCCAGCAGCGCGTGCCCTGTGCGGCACTCCATGCGCAGCTGTGTTGAAATCCAGTCGCGATGCGTTCGACGCCCGCAGTCAGCCCGACTACATCGCGCGGTGTCAGCCGATTGGTGAAACTCGCATTGCCCAGTTGACCGTCAAAGTTGTTGCCCCAGCAGCGCACGCTGGAGCGGTCAACCGCCGTCGCGCAGCCGTGCAGGTATCCGGCACTGATCGAACCTATGCCGCTGCCCAGACCACTGACCGGCGTCGGTACGCGACGGGTGATTGCGCTGCCGTCGCCCATTTGCCCGAAAAAATTGTCGCCCCAGCAGAGCACTGCGCCGGTGGTCCGCACTGCACAGCTGTGCTCGAAATTGCCGGCGATTTGCCGCACGCCACTCGTGAGGCCAGACACAGCAACCGGAACCCGTGAGTCTTGCGTGCCGCCATTGCCCAATTGGCCGACCCGATTGGATCCCCAGCATTGCACGGCGCCACCGGAACTCCTGGCGCAAGCATGGAAGCGACCGCTGACGACCGATTCCACCCCAGCGTTGAGGCCGCTGACCGCTGCGGGTGTTGCACGACCTCCGAACAGCCCGTCGCCCAACTGACCACTGTCGTTGTTGCCCCAGCAGAACGCGCCACCATTGCGCACTGCACAGGTGTGATAGTGGCCGCTGCCGATGGCCGTGACGCCGACATCGAATCCGACGACCTGCGCCGGCCGATTGCGGTCGGTGAAGCCCCCGTCGCCAAGTTGTCCGAACCCATTGCGGCCCCAGCAACGCAATCCGCCCGAAGCAATCACGGCACAGGTGTGTTCCTCGCCTGCCGAGACAATAATGGCGGCGCCGCCGAGTTCCATCACGGCCACCGGCTGTGGGCGCGACTCAAACGTCCCATCACCCAGTTGACCACCGTCATTGGCACCCCAGCAGCGGACTTCACCTGATGCCAGCACCGCACAGGTGTGCAGTTGCCCTGCGCTGATCGAAGTCACACCCGAGCTCAAGCCCGCCACCAACACCGGAGTTTCACGCTGATTGGGCGCGGCATCGCGGCTGCCCAGTTGCCCGAAGCGGTTGCTGCCCCAGCATTTGACCGCGCCCTGGCTGCTCAGCGCACACGTGTGGAATTGACCGGCCGCTGTCTGCACCGCATCGGTCAGCGGTGGCAGGGTGGATTGTGCCGATGCCAACAAAGGTGCCGCCGAGCAGAGCAGGAGAAGGATCCATGTCCATCGAGGTGGCACCCGAACCGCTGAATCTGCCGTCTTCATTCGTTCTCCTGTCCGCGCTCGTCACGCGTCATCCAAATTTGCTCGGCGCCTACTCGCACATGCTTGTGTCACGCGTGAGCAGAATGAGCAACCGCTGTCGCTGGTGCTCGAAGCGCACGCGCCATGCGCGGTTCATCAGCTGAAGCGCGTCGCCGCCAAGCCTAGCCAGTCGAGTGCGGTGCCATGGAATACGCGGGCCTGTGCAGTGGGATCCAGGTTGAGCGCATCGATTCCAGCACCGGGCTGTTGTTCGCCCAGCGGGAAGGGATAGTCGGTGCCAAGCATCACGCGCTGGGTGCCGACCGTGTCCAACAGGTAGCGCAGCGCACGGTCGTCGGCGACCCAGGAGTCGAAGAACAACTGCGGCAAATAATCGCGTGGATTGCGTGGGTTGTCGGTGGCGACCAGATCGGGGCGCATGCGGAAACCGTGTTCGATGCGACCAATCGAATACGGAAAGCTGCCGCCTCCGTGGGCGAGACAAATGCGCAGGCGCGGCAGGCGCTCCAGCACGCCACCAAAGATCAAACAACAGGCCGCGCGTGATTGTTCGGCCGGCATGCCGACCAACCATGGCAGCCAATACTTGGGCATGCTCTCGCTGCCCATCATGTCCCAGGGATGGACGAGAACGGCGGCGCCCAGATCCTGTGCGGCCTCAAAGAAGGGAAACAGTTCCGGCGCATCCAGATTCCACTCGCCGATATGCGAGCCAATCTGCACGCCTTGCAGGCCGAGTTGATCGATGCAGCGCTCCAGCTCCTGCACTGCCAACCGTGGCGATTGCATGGGTACCGTGCCGATGCCCGCGTAGTGGCGTGGATGGGCGCGACACAAGCCGGCCATGTGATCGTTGAGCGACTGATGCAATTCCAGGGCGTGATGCGGTTTTGCCCAGTAGCTGAACATCACGGGCACGGTGCTGATCACCTGCACCTGCACGCCAAAACGCGCGTAGTCGTCGATCCGTTCCTGCGGGTCCCAGGTCTTGGACCAGATTTCGCGGAAAAACTTGCCATCCTTGTAAATACGATGACGGCCGTCATCGGTGTGATGAATGACCGGAAAGCGCGAGTCGCCGTACTTGGTCGCCAGATCCGGCCAGTCGCGCGGCAGCAGGTGGGCGTGAGTGTCGATTTTCAGCATGATCGATTGTAAACGGGCAGCGTGGTGAGCGGGCAGGGCTCGACAGTGCGCTTTGCTTTTTCAGATGCAAAAAAGCACCGCATACATGCATGGATTTTCACTATTGCTTGGGAACCAAACTTGGGGCTTCGACGACGATGGGCTGTCCAAGGGCGCCGACACGCCACTTCACCACTACCTGCGTCGTTGGATCGGTGCCCAGCGTCTGATACAGCGTTGTGTCGACTTTCACTTTTGCGGGCTCAGTCTCGCCGGGCACGAACGGCGTCAGAAAGAGAAAATATTCGGTATGCCGGCGCCAGCGTTTGCTGGTGCGCGCGGTCACTTCGACTTGGCTGGTCTGGATCGGAGACCACGCCATCTCGATGTTTCCGCGTTCCGCGAGCACGCCTGCGCCGAACACGAACCCTATCGTCCCGATGACGATGAACTCACCCAGCACCAGTCGCGCCATGATGCTGTCGCGCAGCCAGCGCGCGGCCAGCCAAATGGCAACCGGTGAAAGCAGCAGCGCAAGCCCGCTGACGAACACGCGCCATTGCAAGGAATCCACCGTGGTCGGGTATTGAAAAAAGGCAGATCCCAGATACGTGACGATTGCAACAGTGGCCCAACCATAGGTCCACACCATCGGTAGCCATGCCCGCGACCACAGTGCCGCCCCGTTCCTGCCACTGCCGATGCGTGCCGGCGGTTCGGTGGCACGCAGTTCCAGCAGGGATGAAGCGATCTGAGTCACGGCATAGGCTTGCATCGTGTCGGATCGAGGTAGGCTCATTTCCACCCACAAACGACCACCGTGCGCGATCAGCTCGGTGACCGACTTGCCGAACAAACGACCGATGAGGGTGCGAGCGGGCGCAGATTCACGCAGCCACTGGCCGATGCGTGGGTCTTCGCTTTGCACCTCATACGTATCGTCGAAATTGGCCAGACCCGTCTCGACTTCGCGTCCGACCTTGGCTTGGCGCAACAGTCGCGACAGCGTGCCTTCGCGGGCGATGCGGAATTCGATATCTGCCGGTATGCGCACGCCTACTTTCAGGCGAACGCTTTCCTTGGTCTTGGTCTCGTGGACGATATGCGGCACTGGCTTGCCGCAGAACTCAGCCTCACGCGACTCGCCCTCCCAGTCCCAACTTTTCTCGCGTGAGCGTGCCAACACATAGGCGGCGACGCCACCGATTCCGATCCATATCCACATGCGTGCTCTCCCTCCGCCCGCGCGGATTCTTGCACACGCACACAGCCCGTCGGCGCCGCGGTGTGTTTCGAAGAGACAGCTGTCCGACCCGCCCGGAGCACGCTATACAATGTCGCCGCGCCGCTGTGGGCGTTGGCGGTGACCGCTCGATGCGAGTGCTGGTGATGCAACAGAAAATGGTGGGCGACGTGCTCACCAGCAGCATCCTGTGCGAGAACCTGCGCCGTTTCGTGCCGGGCGCCGAGGTGCATTTTGTTGTGCACTCTGGAGCCGCTCCGGTACTGCAAGGCAATCCGCATATTGATCGAATACATACCTATCCGGCGCGCGGCCGTTGGCGGGCGAAACTACCGGTGGCAGACGTTTTGCGCAGTCTTCAGTTCGATGTGCTGATCGATGTCTACGGGAAATGGGAAAGTTTGCAGCTGGTCCGCCATTGCCGCGCCAAACGATCGATCAGCTATCGCAAGTGGTACAGCCGCAGTTTTTACACCGATACCGTTCCTCGAGTCGTGAGTTCGAGTTTCGGCTTGCCGTTGGCGATCGAACATCGATTGCAGCTGCTGCAACCGTTGCTTGGACCGCTTGACCCCGCCACCTTGGTGCATCGTCCACGCTTGTATGTGAGCGCTGCCGAGCGTGATGCCGCGCGCGGTTTTCTGGCAACCCACGGCATCTCAGCATCGCGCCCACTGCTGATGGTCAGTGCGCTGGGCAGCGATTCGAGCAAGACGTATCCCCTGCCTGGCATGGCGCAGTTGCTTGATCGTATCGTCGCCCGCAGCGACGCGCAGTTGCTGTTCAATTGTTTGCCGAACCAGCGCGCTGAAGTCGAAGCCTTGTTTGCGTTGTGCGGCGAGAAAACGCGCCTTCGCGTCGCTCTGGACGCGTATCCGCAGGGATTGCGCGAGTTCGTTGCCGTGCTTGCCGAGTGCGATGGCCTGTTCGGTAACGAAGGCGGCGCAGTCAACATGGCGCGCGCGCTGGATGTGCCGAGTTTCTGCATCTTTTCGCCGTGGATTTCAAAGGCTGTGTGGGACATCAACCATGATGGTCTGCATACCGCGGTGCACGTGGCCGACTTCGTGCCGCAGCGATTGGCTGGTCTTGGCAGCAGCGACCTGAAGCGACGCAATGCCGAGCTTTACGCTGAGTTCCACCCACATTGGATAGAGCCGGCACTGGATACGTTCGTGGCGACCCGCATTGTTGCGCCGATGAAGATCCGCCGATGAAGACCCGGGGATGAAGAGCCGCCGACAGACGAGCCGACGATGAAAGTTCTGCACTTTGACCTTGCCGCCGGTTTTCGAGGTGGCCAGCGGCAAGCCCTGCTGCTGCATCGCAATCTGTTGAATGCCGGGATCGACAGCCTGCTCGCGGTCGATGGCGCCGGCAGGCTGCGCGAGAAGGCGGCGCAGGATGGCATTGCGGGAGTCGTGCCATTGCACGTGCCACGGATTCGACCGGATGCACTGGCGCGCCTGAGTGCAAGCGCAGCCGTGGTGCGTCTGTTGCAGCGGACGCGACCCAATATCGTCCATTTTCACGAGCCTGCTTCGCTGTTGTACGGACCACTCGCCGGCGCCGCGCTGCGTGTCGAGACGCGGCGGGTATCGTTTCCGATCAAACCGATGAGTGTTCGCCTCAAATATCGGCCGCTTGATCTGCATGTCGGCGTCAGCGAGGAGATTTCCGGCTACTTGCGCGGCCTGGGCCTGGCTCCCGTGCACACCGTGCACAGCGGCATCGACCTGGCGCGCTTTCAGCAACCGCCGACGACGCGACCATTGGCAGACAACCCGCATTTCAAGCTGCTGTACGTGGGTGCCTTTCACAAGATGAAGGGCATCGAGGTGTTGTTGGCGGCGTTTTGCCAGCTCACCAAGCACGATGTTGACGGCAAACTGCAGTTGCATCTGGTCGGCGATGGTGAATTGTTGCCCGCATTCAAGCGTGATCTTGAGCAGCGGGGCTTGGTCAATCGCGCGGTATTCCATGGTTTCCGCGAAGACACCGAGGCCTTCCTTGCCGACGCCGATGCGGTGGTCGTGCCTTCAACCTACGGCGAGGGTTCAAACGGCATGATCAAGGAAGCGCTGGCGGCGGGACGACCGGTGATCGCCAGTGACCTCGCCTGCAATGCCGAACTGATGGAGGCCGGGGTCGACGGACTGTTGTTCCGCAATTCCGATGCAAGCGACCTGGCACAGAAGGTCACCGAGTTGCAGCGTGGCGAACGGATGTTCGACCCTGATCGCCTGCGTGCGACCGCCGCCCGATTTTCGGATACCCGCATGAGTTCGTCCTACCTGGATCTGTATCAGCGCTATCTGGCGCAACGTGGACTGCCCAGGCGCTGATCGGCTCAGGCGGCTGATCGAGGTACGGCGCCGAGCGGCTACTCGGCCAACTTTGCCTGCGAAGTGCGTCGCATACTGTCAACCCTCGGGCCTCGCCTGCGTTAGTGGCTGTCATGAACAATATCAATGCACCGGTCTTACCCGAAGTCTGGATGGCGCTGCTTTCTTCCATGACCCGCCCGCCTGAAACCGCGCCGGCGCAATCCGCCGCACTCAAGCGGCAGTTGGACGCGTTCTTGCAGTCAGTTGAGCGGCGCGCCTTGTGCATGTTGGAGCTTGGCACTCGGCAGCGCGAAGAAGCGCTGGATCTGCTGCAGGACTGCATGCTGCGATTCGTGGATCGTTATGCGGACAAGCCCGCGGCCGACTGGCCGCCCTTGTTTTTCCGCGTGGTCAGCAATGCGTTGATCGATTGGCAGCGCCGGCGCAGCGTGCGCAACAAGGTGATCGCGCTGTGGCCCTGGGGAAAAAATTCCAAGCGACAGGACGAAGCTCAGCAGGTCGAGTTTGACGCGCCAGCGGCCGAGACCGAACGCCCGGACAGCATCCACGCTCGCAATGACCTGATGCAGACCATGAATCGCGCCTTGGCCGCCTTGCCGACCCGGCAACGGCAGACATTTCTGTTGCGTGAATGGCAGGGCTTGAGTGTCGCCGAGTCGGCGCTGGCCCTGGGAATCTCGGAAGGCAGCATCAAGACGCATCTTTCGCGTGCGCAGGCGCGGCTGCGGGAGGCATTGCATGAACACGCCTGATTTCAATGGGCCTGATTCCCATGGGTCAGATCTCAATGGGCCGGATACGAACCGGTCTGAGTGGTCATCACCCAAGCCGCCGCTCACACCGCCAGAGATCGAAGGTACCGATGCCAGCAACGAGTACACCGCGCTGTGGGCCCTTCTGGACGCACGCTCCGAGCAATTGGACGCGCCGACCTTGGACCGCTTGCGCAGCGCCCGACGGAAGGCACTGACAAACGTCGGTGCGCGGCGCATGGCGCTGACCCGCACATGGGTGGCCGGCGCCGCGTTTGCGGGTCTGGCCGCGTTGATGTTGTGGCCGCAAAGCCCCGACACGGCGATCCCGCCGGCACCCGTTTCGATGGACGCATTCAGCGCACTGGCCTTCCCGGATCAGGTTGAGGTGCTGGAGTCGATGGACTTCTATTTGTGGGTCGAGAGCCAAGATGCGCTGTCCGACGAACACGGCTGATCGACGCATGTGGCGTCTGCGCGCCTGTTTTGGCCTGCTGTTGGCGCTGCCGTTGTCCGCCTTGCATGCACAGTCTTGGGACGCATTGAGCGCGCCTGAGCAACAAGCCTTGGCGCCGTTTGCCGCCGAGTGGGACGGCCTCGATGTGGCCCAGCGCGAACGTTTGCTCGACAGCGCCAAACGCTGGATCGCATTGCCCAATGATCGCCGCGAAGTGATGGCGACCCGATTGGCGATCTGGCAAGGCTTGAGCGAGGAAGAGCGCAAGCTGTTCATCGAACACCGTGCTGCGCAGAGTGGCCGCGAAGCCGGCCATCGACGTGAACTGCGCGAACGATTCGACGGACTTCCACGCGCCCAGCGGCAGGCGTTGCTGGAGCGTTTCCGCGCGATGTCACCAGCGCAGCGGCGAGCGTTTCTGGCAGGGGCTTCGTTTGCTGATGCGAGCAACGGTCGGCAACCTTGGCGGCAGCTGATGCAGGCGCTTTCACAATCGGAGCGCCAGCAGTTTCGGCAGCGCATCAGTGGCCTTGCTCAGGATCATCGTCAACAGTTGTGGGGTCACATGCGTGCTCGCAGCCCCGAGCAACGGGTCGAATTTGCACAACAGGTGATCGCCAGCAGCGACGAGTCCGCATTGCTCGCCCTGCTGCAGAACCCGCCACCATGAACCTTCAGGCTCACCCACACCGGGAATCGCGTCTCGCACTCCAGGTTTTGGGCACCCATTCATCTGTTACAGCGGCATCCGTTACAGCGGCATCGAGGGAGAACAGCAATGATTGACTTGCACGGGTTGGAAAGCCTCAGCGCCATTGAATTCAGGCCCGATGTGGAGCCGGCTGCTCCCGCTATCCGCAAAGCCGCCGTAACCAACGAGACGCTCACCTTGCTCAATCGCATCGCGCCCGGTGCCAGTCGCGCCGAGCGCGCGCGGGTGGCCGCGCTGGGCTACGAGGCCTATCTGGAAGAACAGCTCAATCCAGCGGCATTGGATGATTCGGCCGTCGATACCTACGTCGCTCAGAACCTGACGACGCTGGTGATGAACCGCGCTCAGCTGTATGCACAGGCGCGCTTGAACAACAACAACTTCAGTCAGATTGCCGGCGAGTTCACCGGCAATTACCTGTTGCGTGCGTTGTACAGCCGCCGCCAGTTGTTCGAGTCCATGGTCGGGTTCTGGTCCGACGTGCTCAACATCCAGCTCAATTTCAGCGCCCAGTTGGTGGTCGAGAAAGCGCTTGACGACCGTGCCGTCGTGCGAACGCATGCCTTCGGTCGCTTTCGGGACTTGATCGGTGCCAGCGCCAAGTCGCCGGCGATGTTGATCTATCTCGACAACGCCTCAAATGGTTTGAACGGCAGCATCAACGAGAACTACGCGCGGGAGTTGATGGAACTGCATACGCTGGGTGTCGATGGTGGATTTTCCGAATCCGACGTCATCGACGTGGCGCGCTGTCTGAGCGGTTGGACGCTCAACCGCGTCAACGGCGACTTCATGTTCCAGCCCAGCTATCACGACAACGGCAGCAAGCTCGTGCTGGGCGTCGACATTGCCGCCGGCGGTGGCCTGCAGGATGGCGAGACCGTGCTCGACCTGCTCGCCGCGCATCCGTCCACCGCGCGCTTCATCGCCACCCGACTGATTCGTCGCTTCGTGACAGATACGCCAAGTGCCGAGTTGATCACCGCAGTGGCGCAGGCTTTCAGCAGCAGCAATGGCGATATCAAGAGCATGCTGCGCGCCCTGTTCCTGCATCCATCGGTGCGCAGCGCGCCGGCCGCCAAGTTCAAGCGCCCGCAGGAGTTCACGCTTTCGCTGTTGCGCGTGTTGGAAGCGACTGCGGAAACCAACGGCTTTCGTGTTCTGGCCGAGACCTTGTTGGCCTTGGGCCACAGCGCCTTCACCTGGCCTTCGCCCGATGGCTACCCTGACAGCGCGCCTTATTGGCTGAACACCGATGCCACATTGAAACGATGGAACTACGCCATCAACATCACCCGCGGTGGTCAACGCGCGGGTTGGCGAGTGGCTTGGTCAACCCTGTTGAGCGGCGTCGATACGCTGGACCAACTGGTGGTTCGGGTCGCCGATATTGTTGGCATCGGACCGCTTTCTGGTGGTGCCGCCAGCCTGTGGTTCAAGACCGCGCAGACCGTGACCGGGCGCCAGCCGCTCACCACGGCCACGCGCGACAGTACCGCCGCCACCCTCGCCGCGTTGATGTTGAGCGGCGAATCCTTCCAGTTGCGCTAAAGCGGACGAGGAGCAAGGCCATGAGTCTCAATCGACGTGAATTTCTGCGCAATTCGTTGCTCACCGCCGGCGCGCTGGCGATTCCTGGTGTATCGCTGGGTTTTGCCGGCAAGGCCACAGGAGGCGGCACGGTCATCGCCGTCTACCTGCGCGGTGGTGCCGACGGCCTCAATATGGTTGCGCCGTGGGCGGACGCCAACTATTACCGTCTGCGGCCGCGGCTCGCGGTGCCACGGCCAGATGCCGCAAGCGGCGGCTTGTTGAATCTCGATGGGTTTTTTGGATTGCACCCTTCGATGTTGCCAATTCAGTCGCTGTATTCCGAGGGCAAGCTCGCCATCGTGCATGCCTGCGGCGCTACCCATGGCTCGCGCTCGCACTTCGATGCGCAGGAGTTGATGGAGCGGGGCGTCAACAACAAGTCCGGCGCCACCAGTGGCTGGTTGGGTCGCGCGGTCGAAACCTTGCCGCGTGCCGGCATCGATCCCTTCATCAGCACGGCGGTCGGCAACGCGGTACCCCGCGCCTTCGCGGGTGCCGTGCCCGCCATCGGCATCACCAGCGTGGATGGCTTCGACATTGACCTGAATGGCAATGCCGAGATCGCTGCGCGCTATGCGATCGCGCACGGCTACAGCCGCAGTTCAAACATCGGTGTCGCCGCGATGCAAACCGTCGAGGCCATCGATCTGCTGAAGACCGCGCAACCCAGCCAGTTCATCAGCGATCCCGCCGCGCTCTACCCCGCCACCACCTTCGGCAACAACCTCAAACAACTGGTGCAATTGCTGAAGGCCGACATCGGCATCCGAACGGCCGGCCTCGATCTCGGCGGTTGGGATCATCACGACAGCGAAGCCGGTTATCTTGCACCGCTGCTCGACCAGTTGAGCAAAGGATTGGCCGCCATGCACCGCGACTTGGGTGCGCTGGCCAACACCACCAGCATCGTGGTCATGAGCGAGTTCGGCCGCCGCGCCTTCGAGAACGGATCGCTGGGCACCGATCACGGCACCGGCAATCTCATGTTGATATTGGGCGGCGGCGTCCGCGGCGGCCGCGTCTATGCCAACTGGCCTGGACTGAACGACACCGACCTGGATCGCGGCGACCTGAAAATCACCACCGACTATCGCCAAGTGGCGAGAGAAGTTTTGGCCGCGCAGTTGCCAGAGGTGGATCTGGATTACGTGACGCAGGATTACGCAGGTGGGGCTTCGATCGGGTTGTTTGGATAAAGCTCGTCACGCATGGGCCCGAGGGTGATACAGGGCAGGTCTTGGCGTCTTGGCCCGCCGTCCAGCGAGTCGCTGGATCGATTGGCGGGTCAAGACCCGCCCTGCGTAGCTGCTCGAAAGTTCGCTGTGTGCACGTTGCTCAAGCAAACCGCGCCGGCACCTCAGCGACCTGCCCACACTCCCCGCAGGTCCGATGCTCGATCGACCGATAGAACCGCTCGAACACAGCTTGAAAGTCGGTCTCGATATTGCGCAGGGTGAAACGCTCATCGAACAGCAGGTGGTTGCAGGCTTGGCAATACCACTGCAGGCCGTCCAGTTCGTGTGGAAGGCGCCTGCGTTCAATGACGAGGCCGACGCCGCCGGCAGCGCGTTGCGGGGAGTGGGGGATGCGGGCGGG